>CAZGXY010000056.1:0-223669 GCA_964530145.1 uncultured Acidobacteriaceae bacterium
CGGTTCCCACGGCGCTTCCTGGACTGGTCAGGTCGAGAGAAGCAACCTCGGCCATGGTCTGCGAGTCGCCGCCGGCCGATTTGGCTGCGCGGTTGATTTTGGCGAGGCCGAAGTCGAGAACCTTGGCATGGCCGCGGTCGCTGACAAAGATATTCGCCGGCTTGATGTCGCGGTGGACGATTCCCTTGCTGTGGGCGGCGTCGAGCGCGTCGGCAACTTCGATCGCGATGGTAAGCAGGGCCTCCATCTCCATGGGCCGGCCCTGGATCACGTGCTTCAGAGTCTGACCGGAGAGGCACTCCATCACAATAAAAAGCTGGCCCTCGTGCTGTCCGATTTCGTGGATCGTGCAAATGTTGGGATGATTGAGCGCCGAGGCGGCGCGGGCTTCGCGACGGAAGCGTTCGAGAGCCTGGGCATCGTGGGAGGAATCAGCGGGCAGGAATTTGAGCGCGACGAAGCGGCCGAGAAGCGTGTCCTCGGCTTTGTAAACCACACCCATGCCGCCGCCGCCGAGCAGTTCGAGAACGCGGTAATGGGAGACGGTCTGACCGATCATTAGCTTTCCCGAATATTGCTGGCCCGAAGATCGACCGATGCAAAGCCGCCGCGGCGGGGAACCGCGAGCCAAGTAATCTTAGGGGCAACACGCGGAATCGTCAATTTCAAAGTCTAAGCTGCATTTTGCAGGCGGAGCGACTGCCGGCCTGGAGATGCGCTTTCAGATGCGGGCAGGGTCTCGCCGAAACGACGCGAGAGCAGCCACCAGCGAAGTCAGGGTCATCAGAGAAATGATCCCCAGCGAGATCACGCAGTAGATGCACCACACGCCGAGGATATCTTTCTCGATGTGCGCGAGATAAAGAGAAAAGCCCAGACCGACGACGGCCATCGCCAGTACAACCGCATGGGCGCGGCGCGCGGCGAGCACCGCCATCAGAAAATATCCCAGGATGCCGATCACTGCGACCGGGACCCCGGCCAGCATAGCGTATGGACTGTGATTGACGATGCCGCAATCCCAGCGTTCGTTGATGCTGCACGGCGAATCGCCTTCGGTGCGGTAATGCTCGCGCAAAGCGAGCGCGGAAACGACCATTCCGAAGATGGCTAGTATGACGAGCAGGTACTTCATCGATCTCTCCTCAAGCGCAAGTCAACTGGTCGCATGCGAAGCCGCGGCGACATCCTGCAGCAAGTCGGACGCTTGCCAGTCCGCCCCGTGATACCACTTATAAATTTTTCCGTCCGAGGAAACGATTGCCGTGCTCAACGAATGCGTAATCAGGCCGCCTTCTTCTTTGTAGGTGAGCGCGAAGTACTCGGCAAATTGCGGCAACTCAGACTGTGGAATCGCGGCAAACTCCCAGTGGTTGAACAGCGCCGCATCTTTGCCGCCGGCACATGAAAAGGCGTAATCGCGCAGCACCTTCGGCGTGTCGTGAGCCGGATCGAAGCTGACGCTCAGGAGGTGCGTTTTGCCGTAACGCGCCTGGTCGCCGCGAACGGCGCGATCGACCTCGGCGAATTCGTGGCTCACCCGCGGACAAAAATCAGGGAAGGGACAGCGCGTGTAAATCAGAGTAAGCAGCAAAGTCTCGCCGCGATACTGCCGCAGCGATACCTGCTTTCCATTCTGGTTGACGAGTTTGAAGTCGGGCACGTCGTCTCCCGGCTGCGGAATGTGGAGGCTCGACGCGGGCTTTGCGGCCGGAGACTGCGAATGTGCGACGACCTTCACATTCTCCAGCCAGTACTTGTCCGGCTCGACAACCACATCGGCGGCGATGGAATCGCCCGCTTGCAACTGGTCGAGCATCGACGCCGGTTTGATTGCATAAGGCATGACCATTGCATCCATGAAACCTTTGATTGGCTCGTTGTCAATGTTTGCCGTTCCGGCGTTTTTGTCGATGGAAATGATCGTTCCTTTAAGCGAATAGCGCTTCGGGCTCGGTCCTTCCGACGGTCCGCGGTTGCAGGCCAAGGCGATGACCGCTGCGGCGCCCAGCAAGGTCAGCGCAATGCTCCCCAAGAATGAGTTGTGTCCTCGAGACATAGTCAATCTTCATTATCTCCGATCGGCATCAATCTCCGGTCATGCTTCCAAATTTTATTGGGCCACTGCTTCAGTAGTGAAACCGGTAGCGGAACTCCGCGTAAATCTGCCGGGGATCGTTCCAGTGAAATCCGCCGAAGGTGAGACTGTTGTCAAGCTGCACGCGGCGGTTGGCAACGTTCAGGGCGTCGACTGAAATCGTGTATTTCTCGGCGAAAGTTTTTCCCGCCGCCAGGTCGAACGTTGTATGGCCCGGCAAATAATCTCCGGGATATTGAACCCCAGGTAATCCGTTGGTGAAACCTGAGCCATAGTAAACATTAGTTGAGACATAGGCCTGTTTCGGGAGGGTCGCGGTGAAGCCGACGTTGAAAGTATTTCTCTGGTCGTGGTCGACGGGGGCATAGCCGGGCGGAATATCCAGTCCGCAAGCCGATGTGACGGGAGCCGGACAGATCAGTCCGCCGGTGATAGGCGAAGTGGCCCGTGCGATTTGATTCGCATATGCGAGGTGAAATTGGCCACGGCGCCAAACGGTGGGCGAGCGCAGCGTGAGTTCCCAACCTTGAATCAGAGCGGCATCCCAAGTGATCGGCCAGAAGAGGTTCGATTCGCCGATGTTGTTATGGTCCAGCCAATTCGTTGCTTTGGTCTGGTAGTTGTCGGCGCTAAGGTCCCAGCCGTGGAACGGAATAGTGACACCGAACTGCCATTCGATATCGCGCTCACCGCGCAGCGGAGCAAAACTGAAATTCTGGCTGTCTGCCAAATCGAGAAGCGCGCCCGTTGCTGTGACGAGCGGCGGAGCCTGGTAGAAGTAGCCGTAGAAACCGCGAAAGACCCAATTGAGGCGCGGAACCCGCACCGCCACGCCAAAACGGGGATCGGTTGCACTTTCCGAAATGGAGGAAGAATCAAACTCGGTTTGGCGAACGCCGGCAATCAATGTCAGCCAGGGAGTTACTTTGAACTTATCGTTGATAAATAACGCGGTGACGCCCCCATTGACGCCGATGGAAGACGCGGGAAAGTTTTGGGTGCCGTCGGTAAATATGTTTTCGAAGTAGTTCGACTGGTGCTGGCCGAAGCCGTAGACTCCCGCCTGCAGGTCGTTCTTCCAGAAAGTCGCGTTGAAGGCCACCTGCGCGCCGCCATAATTTGCATTCTGATTCACCGTCGAGATGACGGGAAAATCGTTTGGCCCACCTTTATAGTCGGCTGCATTGTAGTGATAGAACGGAGATACCGTGAGCACCATATTTGCATTGAAGGTGTGCACCCACGAAAAAGTCACGTAGCCGTCGGGCTCGCGCTCGGCATCGCGCAGGCCGAAGCTCGGGTAGACAGAATTTCCGATCGAGTTGGGATCCGGATCGATGGGAATCTGGTAATAGTCTTGCCGCAATGATCCGACCACACGATATTGGTTCTTGGAGTTGGGATTGAAGATGAACGAGGCGAACCCGCCGTAGCCGTTGTCGGCGTCGTGAACCACTTGCGCAATCGGAGTCTGAAGTCCGTAGTTGCTCCGGTTTCCGTTCAGGCTGGCGTAGTAGGCGAAGCGGGCGGTATGTCCTCCGCAGCTGATCTGGTCGTTCGTTTGGTAGAAATTCCCGGCGCTCATCACCAGATCGCATTCGCGGTCGCGTTCAAAGCCGGTTCGGGGCGCGATGTTGAAGATCCCATAGGTGCGGTCGCCGTAGTCGGCGTCGTAACTGCCCCGCTGCACTTCCATGTAGTCGATATCCTTCGGGTCAATCTGCGGTCCCAGATTTGTGGCGATGTTCGTATTCGGGATGGGGACGCCGTCGATCAACCATTCGACCTGGTGGCCGCCGCGCATGTGAAGCATGTCATGCGTGACATAGGCCGAGGGCACAAAGTCTGTAATCATCTCCATCCCGTTGGTTCGGTCCGCGCCCGGAGTTTGCCGAATATCTTCACGGCTTAGCAGTGTGGTCGGCGTGACCGTCTGCGTGGTTGCCTCCACGGGACTTCCCACGACTGACAAGGTTTGCTTGAGACTGCCTACATCCAACTGGAAATGCAGGACCGGCGTGGTGTCGGATTGAACCACCAGGCTCTGTTGCATTTGTTGAAAGCCGGGCGCCGAGACGACGACGGAGTAATTTCCCATGGGCACCGAAGTAAATTCGAATTCTCCATTGGCGTTGGAGTCCATTGAACGGCTCCAATCGGAGTTCTGCGCCTTCAGCATTACCATGGCGCCTTGAACTGGACGGTGCTGCGGATCGTGGACGATGCCGCGAACCGAGCCGAAGATTGAGGCAAATGCGAATGAAGCCAGGAACAGAACGGCCAGCGGCGGGTAAGCGAAATGCCTTATCGATGCCGCTTCGAGCAGCGTGGCAGGAATGACGCGCATAAGATTCCTTCAAGAATGTCGGCTGGTGAAGCCTGATGACGCAGGAGTCGAGTCGCCTCGGGAGAATCGCTGTGCAGCGCCTCGGAAGACACTCTGAACTGGAAACAGCCTCACGCTCGTTCGCGAGACTCAATCCCAAACAAACCTGTTGAGAGTTCTTATTTCAGGCGATGCTGGATCCAGGAGGTGCGCGCGAGGAGTGAGAGTTGGCTACTCTCGCGCTGGGCAAGATGGAGTGGGCGTCTTTGACGAATCGTTCTATCGCGGCGGCGCGGAAATGCTTTGTCTCGCTCGCCGGATGACCCCAATGTGCCGTGGTTGCGGCGTGGCAACAATGGTGATCGCAGCAGTTAGCGTCGCGAACCGCAGGTTGTGCGGCGCCGGAAGAAAGTGAATCGTGGCATTGGTGAGCCTTGCGGATGCAGCAGGCGTGCGTGGCCGCAGGCACGGTTGCCATCGCCAGCGGAAAAAGATTTCCTGCGAGCGCAAACAGCAACAATAATCTGGCGGTCAGGCGATGCATGTTTGCGTGAAAACCGGACAGTTACCGGGAGAACTCAGTCACTCAAAACTAAATGCAAGAATAGATTCAAAGCCGCGCCAGCGCAAGCAGATGATTATTAGCGCACCAGCGCATAACGCGCGTCGTGTGTGCGGGTGATTTGGTAAGCCACGCCTTGCGTCAACTCATTGGCATTGGCAGTCGCTTCGGCTCAAGCTTTGCCGTGAATCTTCGCCCACCACCAGCGAACGCCTACGAATAGAAAGCGCCAGTCATGAAAAAATTCGGGCGGCTTGCCTTCAAAGGCGTGGCCGATGAACTGGAAGACCCATCCGATGATGAACAAGATCAGCGCGTAAGGCCAGAGGCGATGAAACCAAATGCTGGCGATAAGAAGCGGAATCGAAAGCAGGATCGTTGGAATGCCTAACGTGTGGCAGGCCCGGTTGATGGGATGCCGATGGCTGGTCGCATACTGCGATACCCACTGCTCACTGGTGCGCCCACCCAACATCCAGGCGATCATACCGCTATGCTATTTTCAGCACAACCTTGCCGTAGTTCTTGCCCTCGCGCAGCATCCTGTAGCCTTCCGCGGCCTGCGCCAGCGGGAGGACTTTGCCGATCACCGGAGTCAGCTTTCGCTGGCCGATCCATTGCAAAAGCTGGGCCCACGCCGGTTCCATGATCTCGAGCTTCTGCGAAAGATAAGTCAGCCACAGACCCTGAACGCTGGCCGATTTTGCATACATGGCACGGATGTCGAGCTGCGGAGGTTTCCCCGTAGCCGTGCCATATTGAATGACGCGTCCGAAGTCGCGCAGGCAGCGCAAGCTTTTGGCCGTGTGCTCGCCGCCGAGCATCTCGAAGACGGCGTCGACACCATCTCCGCGGGTAAGATTTTTCACCGCCTCTTCATAGTCGTCTTGTTTGTAATTGATGCCGTGCTGCAGGCCGAGTTCTTTTACGCGATCGAGCTTTTCGTCCGATGAAGACGTCCCGTACATTTCGACGCCGAGGATCTTTCCAACCTGCACGGCGGCCGTTCCTACGCCACCGGCTACTGCGTGAATCAAAACTCGATGGGTGCGGCCGGATGCGGCAGGCTGCGTCATGCCCGCCTGCCAGTATCCGAGATACGCGGTGAAATAATTGACGGGGAAAGCGGCGGCTTGTTCGAAGCTCCAGTGATCAGGTACCGGCCAAATCATGTTCGAATAGGCGGCAACTTTTTCGGCGCAGGCTCCCCATTGCAGATAGCCCATCACGCGCTGGCCACTGCTCTCTTCCACGCCGCTAAATTCGCGGCCGGCAATCAGAGGAGGTGATGGCGTACCCGGATAGCCCCCCTGCATGGTCATCAAATCGGCGAAATTCAAGCCTCCTGCAACTGCGCGCACCGGAATCTGTCCAGGCTTTGCAATCGGTTCCGGCATCTCCTGGATCGCGAGCACGTCCGGACCACCCTGTTTCGTAATCACTAAGGCTTTCATTGGCGAAAGTTTATCAGGGTCCGCGTTTTGCGCCGCCAAGCCACCTTGCAGTGCTCGCGCGATGGAACCGCGATTCCTCGTGGAGGTACATGTCCGTCCAGGTCGTTCAAGGATCGGCGACATGCTCCAGCCCTCCACCTCGGTAACTTGCTGGGGTTACTCGGCTTCCCTAGTCTGGAAGACGTATGCCTTTGCGATGTCTCTTGTTTTCTTCGGATGAGGCGGCAGTCGCCCCCATTCTGGAAGTGCTCGCGGCCCTGGGGGTCCAGGCGGAGCACTGCAAAGATGCGGTCGATGCGGTAGAAAAGGTCACCACACACCTGTTCCAGATCGTGATTACCGACTGGCAGGATCAGCCGGAGGCATCTTTTCTTTTGAAGACAGCAAGGGATCTAAAAGCGGCCGTGCGTCCGCTGACCCTCGCGATCGTTTCTGAAGAAGCGCGGCCCCTGGCATTGCAGGCCGGCGCGAATTCCATTTTGCTGCGGCCCGTTCGCCCTGAGCAGGTGCGGGACACGATGAGCACTGCCTGTCAGCTGTTGCAGTCGAAACTGCAAGCTGGCGCGGCGGTTGCGCCCGGTGCGTCTGGATCGCCAGCATCGACCGGTGTAGCGGCGTCGCGCGGCAGTTCAGGAAGTGCAGCGGCGGCCGCTCCGGCTCCAGTTTCTGTCGTTTCGGCGCCGGAAAAGCTGCGTGCTGGGGATTTTCTGCAATCCGCGACGACCGCGCCTGGGGCGCAGTTCGACACGGAAAAAGATGTTCGGGAAAATCTGGAGGTGACCGCGACCGAGGTCGATCCGTTGACCGATCTCGAGCCCATGGCATCAGCCGTTCAGGATGCTCCGGAGCAAAAGCCCGAACCGGAAGTGCCACTTTCCGGATGGGCCGCATTACAAGCACGCCTGACCAAATCGGCGCCGTTGCCCGCTAAAGATCCGGCCCCGAAAAACGAGATCGCTTCCTTTGATGATGTTGCGAACTCCCTGCAGACACCGAGACAGGTTTCTGAAGCGACTCCTCAAGCCGGCCCGAATACAGGCAGAAATGCTCAAACCTCAGCCGAGCCAGAAGCAGCCCTTTTCGACTACATGGAGGGAGAGTCCAAGAAGCGAGGCTCGAACGCTGAAGATGAGCAGGCTCAATCTCCGGCGCCAGCCGGTCCGCCCTCGAAAGCCGCGAAGTTTGTCTTCCTGGGCGCCTTGGCACTAACGATTATTGTCGTTGCGGGCGTGCCGCGGGCTAGAAAAAATGCGTACATCCAATACAGCAACGGCGTCCACGCGGGTAAGCGCTGGCTGAACCCTCCGCCAGCGACTTTGCCGCCAACTGTGACGCAGCACGACAGCTTCGGTCAGTCCGGCGATGAGTACAAGTTGCCGACTGCGACCAATATTCCGGATTCGACAACCGACGCGTCGCAAATTCAGGTCGTTCCCGTGGTCGACCCGACTGCGAAACCGGATAAACATGCGGACTTCGCGCCCGCGACAGCTCCCGGAGGCGACCAAACTCAGGGTGCGACAACCGCCAATGGGTCCGGCGATCAGATTCCCGCGGCGCCAGTTCAGACGATTCCGGGCCAAGTGGCAAATGCCCAACCAAAAGATGAGGGATCGCCAGGTTCCAACACAGCCCCGGCTGGCGCGCTTCCAACAGTTGCCCCCATAGCGGCACCTGCGGCGCCACCGGTTCAAGTCCAGCAAACTCAATCGTCCCCGGCGCAGCCTGGGTCCACTCCGGCTCCGCCACCGACGTTTGCCGCTCCACCTCTGCGCACTACCGCGCCGCCACCGGCAGTTTCGGCTCCGGCCAACGTCGGCATACCGACGAGCCTCAGATCCGTCACCGCTTCAACTACCCCCGACGCAAGCGGGACAAAGCCATCTGACGCCGCAATGTCATCGATCGAGCCAGTAAAGCTGCCTGAGAGTGCAGTGCGCGAACAGCTGGCACCGGGACAGAGTGCCGATCCCGAGTATCCAGCCGCTGCCAAAGCCAGCGGCCAGAGCGGCAGCGTAGTTTTGCAGGTGCTCATTGGACGGGATGGCACAGTACAGGATGCGAAATTCCTGCAGGGGTCGTTCATGTTCGCGCGCGCTGCCATCGACGCGGTAAAGCAATGGCATTTCAAGCCTTATTCGCTGAACGGGCATGCAGTGGCGGTGCAGGGTGTGATTACGCTGAATTTCAAGCCGCCAGCGTAGAATCGGAAAGTCAGGTTACGAAACAGTCGCTGAGCCGTCCTAACCATTGCTGGGAGACGGGGTTACCTCTGCAGCCTGAAACAGAGCAGCCGGCAGATGGAAACTGGCATCTACAAGATATAATGGTCGCAAGCGTTCTCAGGAAGTGAGTCCCTTCAAAAGAAGAATTCGATGTCGATGAAAACTAAAGCAGCGGTACTGGTTTCGTCTTTTGCGGTATTGATGTTCGTGGTGGTTGGCTCGCTCGGAGGGGTGCACGCCTCTTCGAACGATGGCTCATACCGGCAGATGCAGGTTTACAGCGAAGTACTGTCGCGCGTGCAAAACGAGTACGTGGTCGATCCCGATATTCCGAAGGTGACCGACGGCGCGCTGCACGGGCTGGTCGAGTCGCTGGACGCAAACTCCAGCTATCTGACTCCTGAGGCGTATAAATCTTTCAAGGCTCACAAGGCCGAGGCCAAGGGCGAAATCGGCGCAACCATCTCGAAGCGCTTCGGGTATGCCGACGTGGTTTCGGTTCTGCCGGGTTCGCCCGCGGATAAAGCCGGCATCGAAGCAACCGACATATTCGAATCAATCGAAGGCCAGAGTACGCGGGACATGTCGCTGCCCGAGATTCGCGCCGCCCTGGCCGGAACCCCCGGCTCATCGGTAAATCTTTCGGTGGTGCGGGCACGACGCGCCGAACCCCAAAAGATGTCGATCACGCGCGACGTGATCACAATTCCTCCGATCTCCGACAAAATGCTGGAAGACGGCATCGGCTACATCAAGGTTGACGCTCTGACCAAGGGCAAATCGCTGGAGATCGCGACGAAGATCAAGTCCCTCGACAAACAGGGAGCGAAGAAACTGGTTCTCGATCTTCGCAATACCTCCGATGGAGAAGAAACTGAAGGCATCGCCACCGCGAATCTTTTTCTGAACCACGGCACCATCACCTATCTTCAAGGGCAGAAGTTTCCTCGCGAGGCGTTCAATGCCGATCCGGCGAAGGCGGTTACTTCGCTTCCAGTAGCGGTGCTGGTAAATAAGGGAACGGCGGGAGCGGCGGAGATTGTGGCCGCGGCCCTTCTCGAAAATGCCCGCGGCGATGTGGTGGGCGATAAAACTTTCGGCGACGGCTCGGTGCAGAAGACCATCGATCTGCCCGATGGCGGAGCGTTGATTCTTTCGGTCGCGAAATACTACACGCCGAGCGGCAAAGCGATTCAGGAAACTGCGGTCACGCCGAATGTGCTGGTTGCGGACGATAGCGACAGCATAATTTCCGACGATGACGGTGAGGAACCACCCGCAGCCGCGGACGAACAAGAAGCCAAACCGAAAACTGCGCCCGACGATCAACTGCACAAAGCGGTCGAGGTTCTGAAGAGCCGGTCAAGCTAAATCTTCTCCGGTTCTCAAGCTCAATCGCGCACCGTAAGGTGCGCGATTTCTTTTGCGCTTAAAGTACTCACGGACGTTCATCCGCGTCTGAGCCGCGTTCGTGACTACCGAGCCTCCCTGCGCCCTGCTATCCTGAAGCCATCTCGCCATGATGTTGCTCGATGCAGATCTTGCTCCGGTCGATATAGCCGGCGGCAAGCTGATCACTCGCGTCCTGATCGGCCTTTTGCTCGTCGCCTCGGCACTGGCCGGAGCGGGCGCCGGGCTGCTTTTCGTCTATACCACCGACTTGCCGCAAGTCGACGCTCTCGAAGCTTACCGCCCCAGTTCCATCACCGAGTTATATGACGATCACGGTCGGGTCATCGGCTCCTTCGCACTGCAGCGGCGCGTCGTAGCGGGTTACGACGACTTTGCCCCAGTCCTGCGTGACGCTCTGATTTCGATTGAAGACAAGGATTTCTACCGCCACTCCGGCATCAACTTCTGGCGGATCGCTGGTGCCGCCTATCGCGACATTCGATCGGGCGGAAGAGTGCAGGGCGCATCGACGCTGACCATGCAGTTGGCCCGCAATCTTTTTCTTTCTCCCGACCGGTCTTTCCATCGCAAAGTGCAGGAGACGATGCTCGCTATTCAGATCGAGCGCCGCTTCACCAAGCCGCAAATCTTTACGCTTTATGCCAACCAGATTTTCCTGGGCCACGGCGTCTACGGCTTCGAGGCCGCTGCGGAATTCTATTTCGGCAAGCAGGCCCGCAACCTGACCCTCCCTGAAGCCGCGCTGCTGGCCGGTCTTCCCAAGGGCCCGGGGGTTTATTCGCCCATCAACCATCCGGATCGCGCACTGAAGCGACGCAACCTGGTCATCAACGCGATGTTGGAGGATGGAAAAATTACTTCTGCGCAGGCCGAGCAAGCTCGATCCTCTCCAGTGGCTTTGCGGCTGCAGCACGATCCAAACTCGCTTGCCCCGTATTTTGTGGAAGAGATACGCCGCTATCTAGAGAACAAATACGGAGCCGATCAGGTTCACGAGGGCGGCCTGAAGGTTTACACCTCTCTCGACGTTGACATGCAACGAGCTGCGAACCAGGCAGTGCTCGACGGCCTCGCCGCATACGAGCGCCGCCACGGATGGAAGGGACACTTAGAGAATGTGATTGGGGAAGGCATCGCCCTCGACAAATATCAGAATCCCGACTGGGAAGATGAACCGGAAGTCAATGGATACATTCACGCGGTGGTGACGTCATCCGGTGTCGGCATTGCCACGCTGAAGTTCGGGCGGTACCTCGCGGCGATTGGCCAGGCAGATGTTGCGTGGGCGCAAAGCAAAATTCCGGATCTGCTGCACACGGGAGACGTCTGCTATGTCAAAATTCTGGCGCTAAACTCTAACGGGGCGGCTCGCGTCAGCCTGGAACAAGACTCTGGAGCGCAGGGGGCGCTGCTTGCGATCGATAACGCCACGGGGGGCATCAAGGCCATGGTTGGCGGGCGCGATTTCAACGAATCGAAGTTTGACCGCGCCACCCAATCGCTGCGGCAGGTGGGATCGTCGTTCAAGCCTTATGTTTATACGGCAGTGATCGACCGCGGCGGCAGTCCCGACGATACGATTCTCGATGAGCCGGTCACCTTCGATAGCGGCTCCGGGCCATATTCGCCCCATAACTACGACGAAAAATTTGAAGGAATTATCACGCTGCGGCGCGCACTGGCGCAATCTCGCAACATTCCCGCGCTAAAGCTCGCAAGCAAAATTGGCATTAATACGGTCATCGATTACGCGCAGCGCTTCGGAATCACCGCGCATTTGCCCCCGTATCTGCCGGTAGCGCTCGGATCGGCGGAGATTACCTTAATGGAACAGACTTCCGCCTACAGCGTCTTTCCCAACGATGGCGTACGTGTGATTCCGCGATACATTACCCGTGTGACGGATTATGAAGGCCGCGTCCTGGAGGAAGATTATCCGGAAGTGAAAGATGTGATCGGGGCGCGCACCGCCCAGGTTATGACTGCGATGCTGCGCGAAGTCGTTCTGCACGGCACCGGAGTGGCCGCCGCAAAGCTGCCGTTTCCCGTCGCCGGTAAAACCGGCACGACAAACGACTTCACCGATGCATGGTTCATGGGATTCTCGCCGACAATGACCTGTGGAGTATGGGTCGGATACGACGAAAAGAAATCTCTGGGACCAAAGGAAACCGGAGCGCACGCGGCCTTGCCGATCTGGATGAATTTTATGACTGCGGCAATGGCCGGCAAGGATCCTGGCCAATTCCAGCCGACGCCGAATACACCAGTGAGCTACGCACAGAAAGTGGATACGACGGACACCGCGGCGGGCGCAGACGAAACACAGTAGGCGATGAAACCTTTCTTCCGCATCGTGATGGTCGGGCTCGTCATGGTCTTCGTGGCCATGGTGTCAGCGCTAACGGCGATGCGTTTCGCCATTCACGGCCAGGAAGTCAAAGTGCCCACGCTCGTGGGCATGACGCCTCAAGAAGCGGAGCGCGCAGCGGGCGTGCTCGGCCTGCAACTCGACGTAGAGCGCCAATATTACAGTCCGCAGATTCCTGAAGGAAGAATCATGACGCAGCTCCCAATGCCGGGAACCAAAGTACGCCGCGGCTGGCAAGTGCGTGTGGCGCAAAGCATGGGCCCGCAGCGCGTATCGATTCCTGACGTGACCGGAGAGAGTGAGCGCGCTGCGGAGCTAAACATTCGGCGCCGGGGGCTGGAATTATCGTCAACCGCCCAACTGCAACTGTCAGGCAAGCCGGTCGATCAGGTAGTGGCGCAAAGTCCTCCAGCCAATGCGAGCCAGGTAGCGGCGCCGAAGACAAGCCTTTTACTAAGCGCTGCCGCTGACCCTCCGTCATTCGTGATGCCGAGTTTTGTCGGTCAACCATTCGGCACCGCGAGCCGCACACTGCAAGACGCTGGATTTAAAGTAGGTAACGTGACCGTGGCGCCACCGCTGCCGGTCGCGCCGTCGCCGAACGCACCGGCATCCGCGCCATCTACTGCGGCGGCAACTTCTGCCTCTCCTCCCGCTCCAGTGTCTTCAGCGCTGTCGCCCGCCAGCATCGTCGTCGCCCAGACTCCGCCAGCAGGTCAGAAGGTCTTGGCCGGCGCAGTGGTGAACTTTGAAGTAAGGTAGCTGCCGTTGTCTGCACCAAATTAATTCATCCCGTCCTCTCGATGATCGCGGCAAAGAAGCCGTCACAAGGATGGACACCAGGAATTGTTCGCAGGAACGGTCCGCGCGTAAGCGACACCGGGTCAGGCCAGACCAACTCGCCTGCGCTTGCAAGGTGCTCCAGTTCCAGGTTGCAATCGACTACCCGGAAGGATGAATGCCCCAGCAGGGCGCGTTCGACAACGTCTTCGTTTTCCTCTCTCTCAAGCGAGCATGTCGAATAAACCAGCCGCCCACCTTGCGCCACACGATTCAGCGCTGACTGCAAAATCGCATGCTGCCGTTCCTGCAAATCGGAAATATCCTCAGGGCGAAGCCGCCATTTGATCTCCGGGTTGCGAGCGAGAGTTCCGGTTCCAGAGCAAGGTACGTCGGCGAGAACCCGCTCGAACTTTTCAGCGAACGGCAAGTCTCGCGCATCGGCAGCGACGACGCGAATTTTGCGCTGCGCCGCATTCGCAGGTTGCGTGTCGAGCAACTTCTGCAACAGACGTGCGCGGTGCGGATGCAATTCCACGGCGGTAATATCTGCATTCAAATTATGATCCATGATTGCCGCTGTCTTGCCCCCCGGAGCGGCGCAACAATCCAGGATTGTCTGGCCACGGCCGACCAGGGCTGCGACCAATTGGGAAGCCTCGTCCTGAATGACAGCGATGCCTTCTGCAAAAGCGTCAGTGCGGCTGACGTTGCCGCGCCCAACCCGTGCTGCCGATGCGAGCAGGGCGCCGCGGCCAAGTTCGATCCCCTCAGCTCGAAGTTCCTTTTCCGCATCAGGATGACGAAACCGAATCGCCGCAACAGGGGCGCTTTGGTCATATTCGCAGATTTTCGCTGCAGTCTCGCCGCCAAACGAATCGACCCAGCGCTTAACCAGCCAGAGTGGATGGGAGGCGGTCGCCGAGATTACTTCAGCAGTAGTCCCGGCGATTTTAGATTTCGAAACATTGTGACGAAATAAATTGTCTGAAATCTTGCGCAGGACAGCATTGGCAAATGGCGCAGCAGAGTGCTTCCGTGCGCACTTAACCAGTTCTACGCTCTCATGGATAGCCGCGCGTGAGGGGATGCGGTCAAGCCAGCGCAACTGATAAACCGCAAGCCGTAAAGCTGTGAGAACCTCCAGATCAAGCTTCGCGATCGGCAGCGAAGAACTTTCGCTAATTTCGGAATCCAGCAGCGACTGCCACCGCAGTGCGCCCATGACCAGCTCGGTGGTCAAAGCGTGATCGGCCAGGGAGAGGCGGCCGTGCGTCGTCGAATGGAGAAGCTCCGAGGCAAAAGAAGATTCCCGCTCCACGCGCATAAGAATGTCGAACGCTGCGGCTCGCGCCGGCGAAACTGATCCGCGCGAATTGTGAGACTTCGGTTTCACTCTTGCCAGTATGGCGGAAGCGCCCGAGTAGAGCCAGATCGTGCAGCCACAGCTTACACACGCAGGCGTTCGCCGGGTTGAGGACGATATCCTCGAATAAATTCGGCGGCCGAAGTTCTCTTCTTGCCTTCGAGTTGCAGCTCAAGAATTTCGATGCTGCTTTGCTGGCCGCAGCCTGCGAAAAGGCGATTGCCTTGTGTCCCTATCTCGGCTGGTGCGAGCACTTGCTCGGTCTTCGCGGCCTTCCAGATCTGCAGAGTCCTATCGCGGAATTTGCAGTAGGCCCCCGGCCACGGTTGAAAGGCCCGCAGGCGATTTACAATCTCCTGCGCCGGCTGCGAAAAACGAACCAGCCCATCTTCTTTCTTCAAAATCGGCGCAAGAGTTGCCTCGGAGTCATCCTGCGGTCGCGGGCGAATCGCGCCTGCCTGGAGTCCGCGCAAGGTTTCGACTATCAGATCGGCTCCTAGTCCCGCTAACTTCGGCGCCAGCGTTTCGGCCGTGTCGTCGTCAGAAAGCGAGACCCTCTGCTGTAAGAGAATGTCACCGGTATCCAGACCGGCATCGATCTTCATCGTGGTCACGCCGGTGACGGTCTCTCCGCGCGCAATCGCCCATTGAATTGGAGCAGCGCCACGGTATTTCGGCAACAACGAGGCATGCAGATTTATGTTTCCAAGGGGAGGCAGATCGAGCATCCACTGCGGCAGGATTCGGCCATATCCAACCACTACGGTCGCGTGCGGCTTGAGCGACGTTAGCTGAACTCGAAACTCTTCGTTGCTCTTGATCCGTTCGGGCTGGGAAATTGGCAACTTCAATTCAAGAGCGCGCTGCTTCACCGGGGATTGCACCAGCTCGAGCCCGCGTCCTTTCGGCCGATCTGGCTGCGTGACCACAAGCCGAACTGTGAATCCCGCCTCGGCCAGTTTATCGAGCGTGGGAACGGCGAATCGCGGAGTGCCGCAAAAAACCAGATCGAGGGATTGCGCCATCACGCTCCATGATTCAATTATTGAGCCGATTAATCAAATCGCTCAATCACCCCAACCGCACATGACTCAATCGCTCTACCACTCTCCGGCCTTGACCAGTTTGCGAATCTTTCGCTTGATCAAGTCGCGCTTGAGGGCGCTGATGTGGCTGATGTAGAGCTTGCCGTTGAGGTGATCGGTCTCATGCAGAAAAGCGCGCGCCAGCAATTCGTCGCCGGTTTTCTCAAAAAAGTTCCCATTCAAATCCTGTGCTCGGATGGTAACTACCTGCGCTCGCGAAACATTCTCGCGGAAATCCGGGATGCTCAAGCATCCCTCACTCTGCGAATGGCGGCCCTGCTTTTGAATGATTTCCGGATTGACCAACACAATCTTCGCGTTCGGATCCTCTTTGAAAGTGACGTCGATTACCGCGATGCGCCGCGAAATGCCGATCTGTGGCGCGGCCAGCCCCACGCCCCGCGCCGCGTACATGGACTCAAACATGTCATCGGCCAGCTTTTTGAGCTCTTCGTCGAAAACCGAAACGCTTTCAGCGGGTTTTTCCAGGACGGGATTTCCGAATTTTACGATTTGGTAAATCATGAACAAGGACAATTAATAGCGCATGGCAATCAAAGATGATCAATAACTGTGCAACTGCTCCCGGTATCCTTCGAAGTTTCGCAAGGTCTCGCCGATCGAGTCGCCGCCAAATTTTTCGAGAGCGCAGCGCGCCAGCGTGAGAGCGACCATGGCTTCGCCCCCAACTCCGGCCGCAGGCACAACACAAACGTCAGAACGCTCATATGCGGCGCTCACCGGCTCACGGGTGGCGAAGTCGACCGATTGCAGTGGGCGCCGGAGCGTGGAAATCGGTTTCAGATAGCCGCGCACTCGAATCTCTTCTCCGTTGGAGACGCCGCCTTCGATGCCGCCGGCGTGATTGTGGGGCCGGGTGAAAGCCGTAAACTTAGATGTTTCGCCATAGCCGATTGCATCATGCACGGCCGATCCGGGAGAAGTGGCAGCGGCGATGCCCGAGCCAATCTCTACCGCCTTTACCGCCTGCAGCGACATCACCGCGGCCGCGAGCTGTGCGTCCAGCCTTTCATCCCACTGGGCGTAAGTTCCCAGCCCCGGGGGAACGCCGCGAGCCACGACTTCAAAAATCCCTCCTACCGAGTCGCCGGTTTTGAGAACCTTATCGACCTCACCTTTCATCTTCTGCTCGGTGTCGCCATCGGAGCAGTTCAGCAGAATTTCTTCGCGGCGATGAAGCTCCCGAATTTCCTTCCACGGAACCTCGCCCTGCAGGGTTATGCCGCCAACCGCCACGACATGGCTAAGAACCTCAATGCCAAGTGCGCGCAAGAAAAGCTTCGCGATTGCGCCCACGGCAACGCGCGCCGCGGTCTCTCGCGCAGACGCACGCTCCAAAACATAGCGAGCCTCTGGAAAGTTGTATTTCAGCGCGCCTGCCAGGTCGGCGTGCCCCGGCCTGGGCGAGGCAACACGCTTGTGCCGCGCTGGATCGCCCGCTTCCACGGGCAATGCCTCCTGCCAATTTTTCCAATCTTTATTTTCAAGCTGAATCGATATTGGCGAGCCGATGGTGATTCCGTGATGAACGCCGGAGAGAATGTGAGCCGTGTCACGCTCAATTTTCATTCTTCCGCCGCGTCCGTAGCCTTGCTGGCGCCGCCAGAGTTCGCAGTCGATAAATTCCTGCTCTACCTTCAATCCCGCGGGAAGGCCCGAAAGAAAGGCGACCAAGGCTTCGCCGTGCGATTCTCCGGCGGTGAAGTAGCGGAGCATAAGTTGCTCGATTTTACCTGATGCGGCTTTTCCCCGCGCTTGTATGCAAGAAGTTGCGGTTTTGGTAAACCAGAATTCGGGAGATCCGTTGTTCCATCGATTTTGCGCAGAGCCCTCAATCATTGCTAAAATGGGTAAACGCCTTGTGTAGCTTGAACTCCCGTCACTTTGCATCCTCAATCTGGCCAGAAGGAGCAGCTTAGTGTCATCCCGCGCGGATGCAATGGAGTTTACTTTTCCCAGCGGAAAAATTCGGTGCGTGCTCGCGCACGATCACGTTTTATTACGGCAAGGTCTGCGCCGGCTTTTGGAAGACCAGCCGGATATCGATGTAGTCGGCGAAGCCGGCAACGCCGCGGAGTGCCTGCGCAAAGTCTACGAGTTCCGGCCGGATGTTGTGGTGGTCGACGCGCGCACCTTGGGTTTACCCGCAGTCGAGGCGGAGCGTTCTTTTTCCCGCGAATCTCCCAACACAAAGATTGTTTTCCTGAGCACCGAGTCCAACGATTCGTTCGCCACCTCGGGTGCAGCGGAGGGTTGCAACGTGCGGAAAACTTCGGCCGAAGAGTTGGCTGACATGGTGCGCAACTCTTGCGGCGGCAGCAAAATGAAGATTTCGGAAATATCCGGCTCGGCTAAGCCTCCCCGGGCGGATGCCCTTCCCGTTCCAGCAGGCCGCACTCTAACCGTGCGCGAACGCGAGGTGCTGAAGTTGCTGGCCGAAGGCAAGACAGTCCGGACGACGGCTACGGTTTTAGGTTTAAGCAGCAAAACCGTCGATTCTCACAAGTTCAATCTCATGCGGAAGCTGGGTATCCACAATAAAGCCGAACTGGTGATGTGGGCGATTCAAAAGAGAGTTCTGAAAATGCCGGTCAACTTCTAGTCGACTGCCGGCCAGCAATGTTCGCGGCGAGTTCGGCGAGACTGGAAACTTCGAGATCAGGACGGCCTTCAGCTGGCTTGACCGCGCCTACGCCGCTTCTCGCCGATGGCCGATTCACCCAGATGGCCGAAAGACCCAGCGCCTGCGCGGGAATCACATCGTGGTAAACGCTCTGTCCGACATGAAGAATGCGCGCGGGCGGAACTCCAATGCGGCTCAGCGCGAGCTTGAAAATCTTCATTGACGGCTTGTACGCGGCGGCCTGTTGAGCCGTAACGATCCCATCGAAGTTAACGCCCAACTGAGGCTGCGTGGCGGCAAAGAGATCGTCATCGACATTCGAGATAATCCACAATCGAAAGCGCTTGTGTAATTGCCGCAGGGCTTCGATCGTGTCCGGCCACGGTTTCCAATTTCGCAGCGACTCCGGCAGCGAACGAATTTCTTCATCGGAAGGCGCGAATTCAAAGTGTTCACCAAAGCTCCGCACAACCATCTGCAGCACTTCGCGATAGCGCCGATAATCACGCTGTTCCGCGGCGGCTTCGAAATCGCCGAAGAGCTGCAGCAGGGTAGCTTCATCGGCAGCTTTCCCATGATTGGCAAGAATCGGCCGCAGCGCATTGAGAATGCCCTCTTCCCAATTGATGAGCGTGCCATAGCAATCGAAGGTGAGCACATCGAAGCGATTGAAATCGAGCGCCATCGCCGATTGGTTCATCGCAGAAGTTTCTCCATTTCACTCTCGCCGATCACACTCACCCCCAGGTCTTTCGCCTTGTCGAGCTTCGAACCAGCGTCGGCTCCGGCGACTACGTAATCGGTTTTTTTACTGACCGAACCGGTGACTTTCCCGCCGGCGTCTTCAATCATCCTCTTGGCCTCATCGCGAGTGAAATGCGTGAGCGTCCCTGTCAGGACAAAGGTCTTACCGGCAAGCTTTGAGCCGCGTTGCTTCTTCTGACCCGTCAGGGTTAATCCAGCTTCACGCAGCCGCTTTACGAGCTTGCGATTCGCCGCAATGCCAAAGAACTCGGCAATGCTCTCGGCGATGCGCGGCCCGACTTCGTCAACCTCCTGTAAATCCTCGGGATTGGCATTTTCAAGGGCCTCCATCGATCCAAAATGTTCGGAGAGAAATTGCGCCGTGCGTTCGCCCACGAAACGAATTCCCAGTCCATAAATAACGCGCTCGAGCGGCAGCTTCTTTGAGCGCTCGATCTCGTCCAGAATATTCTGCGCTGATTTGTCGGCGAACCGCTCCAGGCTGAGGAGGTCGCTCTTGTTCAGCTTGTAGATGTCGGCGACGTCCTTCACCAGGCCGCGCTCCATAAGCTGATTGACCAGCGCCTCGCCCATGCCGTCGATATTCATCACTCCGCGGGAGGCGAAGTGCAGAATCGTCTCGCGCAGCTTTGCCGGACAGTTCGCATTCACGCAACGGTAATCGACCTCGCCTTCAGTCTTGACCACTTTCGTTCCGCACACCGGGCAAGTTTCCGGCATTTGAAACTTCTTATGCCCTCGCGGATGATCTTTGTCTTCAATGACCTTTGCGACTTTTGGAATCACATCACCGCCGCGCTCGACTTGAACCCAGTCTCCGATCCGAACGCCCAGCCGTTCGATCTCGTCCATGTTATGCAGCGTGGCATTTCTCACCGTCGTTCCGCCGATCAAGACCGGGGCCAGCATCGCGACCGGCGTGAGTTTGCCCGTGCGGCCCACCTGCACGCGAATGTCTTCGAGCTTTGTAATTCCCGCTCGCGCCGCGTATTTGTAGGCAATTGCCCAGCGTGGCGCCTTGCCGGTAAAGCCCAGTTCCTCCTGCAAGGCAGTGCGGTCGACTTTGATCACGATCCCATCGATCTCGTAGGGCAGAGAATCGCGCTTCGCCTCCCACTGTCGAATGAACTCCCATGCTTCATCGATTCCATGCACGAGTTTCCGGTTCTGATTGACTTTGAACCCGGCAGCGTCGAGCGCATTCATAGTTTTCGAATGCCGGTCGAAACAGGTTTTGCCATTTTCCAGCAGCATGTAGGGAAAATAATCGAGCCGCCGTTCAGCCGTGACTCTCGACTCCAACTGCCGCACGGTGCCTGCCGTAGCATTCCGCGGATTCGCAAACAGCGACAAACCCCGGCTTTCGCGGTCCTCATTCATCCTCTTGAAGGCCGAAAGCGGCATGAGCAGTTCTCCGCGAACCTCGAAATCCTCGGGGATGCCCGCTTTCTTCAGCTTCTCCTTTGGAATCGAAAGCGGCACCGAGCGAACAGTACGCACATTCAGCGTGACGTCCTCGCCCACCACGCCATCGCCGCGAGTCACCCCGCGCACAAGTTTGCCTTCCTCGTAAATAAGAGCCAGCGACATACCATCCAGCTTCAACTCGCAAACGTAGTCGACGTCGTTTCTTCCGCTCAGCTCGTGGACTCGACGCTCCCACGCACGCAACTCGTCTTCGTTATAGGTGTTGTCCAGCGACAGCATCGGCGAAGAGTGCGCAACTTTGACGAATCCTTCCCGCGGTTTGCCGCCCACTCGCTGTGTGGGAGAGTCTGGCTTGACCAGATCCGGATTTACGGCCTCGAGGTCTTTCAGTTCCCGCATCAGCTTGTCGAAGTCGCGGTCGGAGATCTTCGGCTGATCGACAACGTAATAAAGATATTCGTGGTGTCGAATCTTCTCGCGGAGTGACTCGATCTTGTTTTCGATTGCTTGGCCGGAGGTAACCATCGCGCAGATTATCGGAGACTTGGGCGTTCAGGTGCAAGCCGCAGCGCGGCGCTCATCGGTTGAGATTATCAGTTCTGAACATTGTCGAAGCCAAATGCACTAGCTCTGTGCGGCTCTACATTTCTGCCTGCGGCAAAGTGAATGACGCAGCCAGCGATTAAAAGCAAGCATCCGAGAGCGCAAACCCCCGTCCAGCCAAAGTGCTGCCATAAAACAGATCCCCCGTAAGAACCGAGTGCTCCAGCCGAGAAATAGCAAACCATATAAACCATGTTGAGGCGGCTGCGGGCCTCGGGAATCAAAGAATAGATGCGTGTCTGGTTGGAAACGTGGCCGGATTGCACTCCGATGTCGAGCAGAATGACCCCAAGGATCAGGCCGAAAATACTCCCGCCAAAGAAATACATGATGACAAACGAAACCAGCGTTACCAGAAGTGAGACCAGGACGTTGCGGCGTGCGCCATAGCGGTCGGCCATGCGTCCGATGAAGGGCGCGCATACTGCGCCAACCGCGCCAACCAGGCCGAAAAGTCCCGCGACCGCGCTGCCATAGTGATAAGGCGGAGACTGCAGAAAGAAAACCAAAGTAGTCCAGAACGCATTGAAAGAAGAAAAGAAGATTGCTCCCAGCGCAGCCGATTCGCGCAACACGGGCTGATGGCGAATCAGCGAAAAGGTAGTCCGAATCAGGTTGAACCAGGAAAGTTGCAAATCAGGCTGGCTGACCGGCAACCCGAAACGAATCAAGATCGCGAGCAAGAGCATGAGCGCGGAGCCGACCCAATAAATAGCACGCCATCCCTGCCACGCGCCGAGCAGGCCACTGAAAGTGCGCGCCAGCAGGATGCCGAAAAGAAGCCCGGCAAGAACCGCACCAACAGTCGCTCCGCGGCGGGCAGGCGAAGCGAGATGCGTGGCAAAAGGGACGATGACGTGAACGGTAGAAGTGGTAATACCGATGCCGAGGCTGGCCAGCGCAAGCCACGGCAGATTCTGAGCGCTGGCCATGAGCGCCATGAAAACGCATTGCGCAATCAGCAGGGAAACGACAAGGCCACGACGCTCTTTGGTGTCACCCAGCGGGACGAAAATCAACATGCCGAGCGCCCCGCCAAACTGCGTGAGCATGGCAATGGCCCCGACCTGCGAAGCCGAGATGCGAAAGTTGGTCGCGATGATGGAAAGCAGCGGCTGGATATAGTAAATATTCGCCACCACCGCCCCCACGCAGAAAGCCATCAACCAGACGTGCGCCGGCTTGATATCCTCAATCACTTCAGTTTTGGCTGGGCCCCGTAGATTTTGCCCGGAGCTTTGCTCTACATTGGTCTTTGCCACCAGCTTAAGATGCTCCTGCGGTTGAAGAGAATTCACAATTGATTGTGCCAGATGACACGCAAGATGAGATGAACCTCAGAGGCGGCAACTGACAACTCGACCGGAAAGGGACTGTGCCAAGTGCGCGGACTGAAAGACAAGCGAGTATTGATTACCGGAGGCGCCAGCGGAATAGGCGCGGCCACTGCCGCACGTTTTCTCGCCGAAGGATCGAAGGTTTGCATTCTCGATCGAGACGAAGCGGCATGCGAACAAATCCGTCACGACGTTCCGGGAATTTCTGAGGCTATTATCGGTGATGTGACAGACCTGATGCAGGTGGAGGCCGCGCTCGCGGATGCAGTGCGGGTGATGGATGGCGTCGACGTGCTCATCAACAATGCCGGCATCAGCATCCGGCACAAGTTTCTCGAAATTACTCCGGAAGAATGGGACAGAGTAGTCGCGGTGAATCTGACCGGCGTTTTCTACGTGGCGCAAACCGCCGCAAGGCTCATGTGGCAGCAGGAGAGCGGAGTAATTCTGCAGACCGCATCGACCAACGGGATCATGGGCTATCCCTATTACGCCGATTACAACGCAACCAAAGCCGGGGTAATTGAATTGACCCGATCGATGGCGCTGGAACTCGCTCCGAAGATTCGCGTTTGTGCTGTCGCCCCAGGATATGTATTGACGCCCATGCAGCGAGCCGAATACACCGACGCCATGCTGGAAGAAGTGAATCAAAAGATTCCACTGCGCCGGCACGCCAAGCCCGAGGAGATAGCGGCGCTATTCGCGTATCTTGCTTCGGATGACGCGGCGTACGCCACGGGGCATGTTTACACGATGGATGGCGGCGAAACCGCCGGAGGCCTGGCTAGCCGCTGATTCCGTTACCCTTTTCGAACATCCCCGTTACCTCGCGCAAATCTAGCGGCCAGCCTCCCTATCCGTATGACTCTATATAAGGGGAAGAGAGGCTGCGGCAGTCTCACAGCCTGCCATTCGCCAAGCCCTGGCGTAAACGCGAGCCGCCAGAGAAATCGTACTCGATCGATCGGCCGCTCGCGAAGGCGCAGCATCATCCGAAAATAAGAAACATGCTGCGTGTTGTAAGTGACGCCAGCGAGCATAGATTCTTCGACCTCGCCGGCGATTGAAGAGGCCGTCCCATCAGCGAGAATCGCCGATTTGAGAGTCGCCGGAATCGGAGCCTCAAGCAATCGCTTCGCCAACAGCAGATTGATATACAGGATGCGCAAAATGCCGATTTCACGAGAGCGGGACTGTATCCAATCCCAGTCCAGATCCTGGCGGCGCAGAATCCTGGCAATATCGCAGATCCATATCAGTCTCGACCAAATGTGTTTCGCCGCATGTATCGACAGCAAGAGTAAAAGGTCTTCGGGCGAGGGAGTTCTCACTTCCCGCCCGCCAACCGTAGCTGGAACCGCGCGCGCGAAGAGCGAATCCATGTCGAAGTCAACTGCATAGAAGCGCGGCTGCAGTGCCCACTGCAGTTCGAGAAGATTCTTGCCAGCCGCACCATCGAAGCTGCACTCATATCCCGACGCAAGATAGTCCCGTTCATAAATCTCAGGGACCGGATTCCTCGCAATATATCCAAGATCGGGGAGCGCGTTCTTCATGCGCGTGAAATCCCGTTTGCGTACGAATAAGTCGATATCTCCTGCCCCACGGAGTGCTATGTCATCGTAAAAAGTTTCGGCCAGCACGATCCCTTTGTACGGGAGCGCCTCGACCGCAATGGTGTTGGCAAAGTCGAGTACACGAATCAGCTCTCGCGCCAGGAAAAGCGATTTGTGCGCGTTGCTTTCATGAGTGCGGCGCAGCGATTCAACAACGGCTGGGGGTACCAGGTTCGCAACTGTAAGCAGGCTCTGATAAAACAGCGAAGATGTCCCATTAGCGTCAGCGAACCCCAGTACAGCTTGCCAATTAACGGGTCGCCGCGACTCGGCCGTCTCCAGCAAAGAGCTTATGTGGCCGCGGCTTGCTGGATTGCCCGTGCAGCCTGCAAGCAGAATCTCCCACTCGGGATCGAGAAGGAGATTGTCCCCTGCCTCGGACAGATGGCCTCCAGGTGCCGCAACAGTTACTTTAGTCATCTTCGCTGGCGATTTCTAATGGGTCTTCGGCATGCCAGTTCTGTCAAACTAGCACGGTGTGCACACGCAGTTTCGCACACACTTACTGTTCCGCTCATGGAAATACTCACCTCCAAAGCGTCACGGCGCTGCACGCGGTTGAGGGTCGAGATTCCGCTGACGGTCACCAGCCTCGATCGTCGACATACCTTCGTTGCGGAGTGCGTCGCGATTGTGGTCAGCCCACAGGGGGCCGGTTTGCAGGCCCCACAGGCGCTACCTATCGAAACTCCAGTGTTGTTGAGCGGTTTGCCCGGCGGCGGCAGCGCGTCTGCACGGGTGGCGAGTTGTCTGCCGCTGGGTGCGGATGCAAAACGCTTTCTCATCGGTGTGTCGCTTTACAATCCGGCAAACGTCTGGGGCGTTGTCGAGCCCCCGGCGGATTGGAACATACTTTCCGAGGCACCGGCTAGCGCCGCCTCACCTTCTGCCGCCAAGCCTGAAGCTGCGTGGCCCTACAACGTCTTTTCAGGCCATACCGAGACACACCCGGGCCGCAAGTAATCGTGAGCGGAAAATCATCGTAATAAGCGTTCGCCGTATGCATTTCGTTCTTTCGTAATCTCCGCACGGCTGGGGGGTGGTGCCATACTATTCGGACGATGTCGCAGAATTCAGAAACTGTATCCGCGAGCGCTGTGCCGCGGAAATCCGGGCGCTTCCAGGATCGCGCATTTCGCGTGAAACTGCGCGGAGCGGTACTCACGCTTATTCGCCTGCCAAACCAGCATGATCTTCGCGGCAAGCTGCATATGCTTTCCACCAGCGGCGGCCTGATGAATGTGGAAAAGCCGCTCGACGAAAAACTTAAAGTTGAACTGATCTTTCGCGTCGGCGACATCACCATCCGCGAAAAAGCGGAAATCATGTTTCCCATGTGGGCCACACAGGGATGGCTGCAACCCTTCCGCTTCGTCGAACTCTCCGAAGCCCGTAAGTGCGAATTGGAAAAGACGCTGCTCGCGTTCGTGCAGGGCTTGCAGGATCCCGCATCCACCAGCCAAGCCGCTGCGCCTTAAACTCGCCGTTCTTTTACCTTCGCAGTCCGATGAAGAAGCGTTTGCCATTTAAGATGTTAAGAGAGCCTCTTAATTGGCGATGGTGAATGCCTAATCCCAAACTGGTCTTCTGGGAAGTCGACACCCAAGCCGACTTCATGCTGCCCGGTGGCAAACTCTACGTGTCCGGTGCTGAGAAGCTGTTGCCCAACCTCCGCAAGCTCACGGATGCCGCGCGGCAAGGCCTCGTTTTCCTTGTATCGCACGGTTGCTATCACACGCCCAACGATCCCGAATTCAAGATCTTTCCACCGCACTGTGTGAAAGGAACTCCCGGCTCACTCTACGTTCCAGAGGCGCTGACAGAAAAAGTCGCGGTAGTTCCGAATGAAACCGCAACAAAGCTCCCAAGCGACCTTTCCCAATACCAGCAGATTCTGCTCGAAAAACAGACGTTGGATATCTTCGAAAGCCGCCACGCCGAGGCTCTGCTCGATCGCCTGCCAAAGGATGCCGTGTTCATCGTCTTCGGCGTTGTAACCGAATACTGCGTTCGTCTCGCGGCCAAGGGATTGCTCGAGCGCGCCCGCCGCGTCTTCGTGGTTCAGGATGCGATCGAAACGCTAAAGGTGGAAGATGGTGCTCGAGCGATCGCAGAACTGAAGAATCTGGGAGCAAAATTCATCACTACGGACGCGGCGCTAGCCATGGCCAACACCGCGCTGTAAACGATATCCAGCCGCCAACGCCTGGGTTATAATCCAGCGACCATGAACCTGACTTCTGGCACCAAGCTTGGTCCGTATGAGATTGTCAGCCTGGTGGGCGCGGGCGGCATGGGTGAAGTGTATCGCGCCCGCGACTCGCGCCTCAAACGAGATGTCGCGATCAAAGTGTTGCCCAAGGCGCTGTCGGCCGACGCCGAGCGCTTGCGGCGTTTCGAGCAGGAAGCGCTGGCTACCGCCGCACTGAACCATCCGAACATTCTGGCTGTGTTCGATATCGGTACCAGCGACGGTGCGCCGTACGTCGTCTCCGAATTGCTGGAAGGCGAAACGTTGCGCGAGCGTCTCCGCAGCGGAGTGATCCCGATTCGCAAGACGCTGGATTACGCGATGCAAGTCGCCCACGGCCTCGCCGCGGCCCACGAAAAAGGAATCGTTCATCGCGACCTTAAGCCGGAAAACATTTTCATCACCAAAGATGGCCGGGTGAAGATTCTCGACTTCGGCCTCGCCAAACTCACCCAGCCCGAGGGCGCAGGCGACCAGTCGTCGGCCACCATGACCCACGCGACCGAAGCCGGCGTGGTCATGGGCACAGCGGGCTACATGTCGCCCGAGCAGGTGCGCGGCGCTTCCGTCGGCCCGCGTTCCGACATTTTCAGCTTCGGCGCGATGCTTTATGAGATGGTCTCAGGCAAGCGGGCGTTTCACCGCGACACTCCCGCCGACACCATGAGCGCAATCCTCAAAGAAGAGCCTGCGGATCTGAGCGAGACCAATCGCAACGTCTCTCCCGCGCTGGAGCGCATCGTTCATCATTGTCTCGAGAAAAATCCCGAGCAGCGCTTTCATTCGGCAAGCGACATCGCCTTCGATCTCGAACATCTCTCCGGAGGCACGAGCACGAGCGCCAGCGGAAAGATGGCGGCGATTCCGGCGGCCGCTCCCAACAACAAGCTGTTTGTGGGGATTGCCGCAGGCCTGATCGTCGCGCTAGCCATGCTTGCGGTGGGCTGGCGGATGGGCAAGGCGGGCACGGTGACTGCAATCCCCGAGTACAAACAAGTTACCTTCCGCACCGGGTATATCGGTAATGCGCGCTTTACTCCCGATGGCAGCGTAGTGTACAGCGCCTCGTGGGATGGCGGGGACGACGAGCTATACCTCGCTCGAACCGACGATCCGGGAGCGCGCGATCTCGGACTCAAGAATGCCGAACTGTTATCCATTTCCAAAAATGGCGAACTCGCCATCCGGCTCAATACGATGAATTACGGCGGCTACGCGCGCAGCGGCACCCTGGCCCGCGTTTCGCTAAGCGGAGGAACACCGCGCGAAGTGCTCGAGAACATTCAGGATGCCGACTGGGCCGGGGACGGCGAGAACATGACGGTCGTCCGTTACGTCCCCGAAAGCCGCCACTGGCGCCTGGAGTATCCCGTCAACAAAGTGTTGTTTGAGAGTGTCAACTGGATCAGCCATCCGAAAATTTCGCCGGACGGGAAGTGGGTTGCGTTCGCCGATCACGAAGTTCCCGGTGGCGACGATGAGGGCTCCGTGGCCGTAATCGCCGCCGATGGCAAGGGAAAAGAAAAGGTGCTTTCATCAGGCTGGACGTCGGTTCAGGGAATTCTATGGTCTCCGAAAGGAGATGAAATCTGGTTTACCTCGACCAACAGCGGTAGCGCAACGAATCCTCGCGCGGTGAATCTCGATGGCAAGCTGCGCACCGTCACCAACATCCCCGGAGGCGTGTGGGTGGAAGATCGCAAGGACGACACCCTCCTCTTGATCACGCATCGCCTGCGCGTAGGTATTCGTGGTGTAGCGCCGGGAGGAAAGCAGGAGCACGAACTGGGATGGTTCGGCTGGTCGCTTATGCGCGATATGACTCCCGACGGGCAGAAGATTGCTTTTGAAGAACAGGGCGATGGCGGGGGTCCCAACTACACGGTGTTTCTACGGAACACCGATGGTTCGCCCCCGGCACGAATTGGTGAAGGAAATTGCGAGGGGATGTCGCCCGACGCCAAATGGGTGGTCACCAAACCGGCAAAGGGCGGACCGCTCAGCCTGGTTCCGACAGGCGCCGGCGAAGCCAGGCAACTCACGCACGATTCGATCAGTTACGATCAGGTCCGCTGGATGCCCGACGGCAAGCACCTGCTGACTACCGGCATCGAGCCCGGCCACGGTCCGCGCAGCTACCTGCTCGACCTCGCAACCGGCGAGTCGAAACCGATCACTCCCGAGGGCGTCGCGGGAAGTCTCCTTTCTCCCGACGGCAAGAGCTTCATCGTTCACGGAACCGATGGCAAGCCAGGAATCTGGCCGCTTGATGGCAGCGGAATGCGCCCGATTCCAGGCCTCGATTCCAGCTACTATGTCCGGCGATGGTCGCCGGACGGACAATCGCTCTACGTGGCGTCAAGCAGAATCCAGGAACGGGTTGCCAAGGTGTACGCGGTCAACATCGCTACGGGGAAAATGGAGTTTTGGAAAGCTTTCGGCGAAAACGTAGCCGGCATGAGCGGCGCCAGCGCTCCTTTGTTCTCGACCGATGGCAGCGCCTATGCCTACGTCTACGGAAGCACACTCTCAGAAGCGTACGTAGTGACGGGCCTTCAATAGTGCTGTGTTATTGCGTCCCGTTCCGCGCTTTTGGCGGCGGGTTTGAAGGCCGGTCTGCTTCAGCGTCACTGATCGGCACAACTTCAGCTCCGGGGCCAGAATTCTCCCGCATCTCAGGTATCAGCTCCGCTTCTGCTTGCGAGACGCCATTTCTCGATCGCCGCTCTGAAATAGCAGGATATTCGATCAGGCGCGCGCGAAATTGCTCAACGTGCCGGTGCAGTGCATCTCTTAGTTCGGCCAGCTTCGTTTCCAGTGAGGCACTATCGTCGGCGGCAATTACTTGCACGCACAACTCGCGGATCCGATCTTCCGCCCACCGCGGATCAACCTCACTCTGCGCGATATCGAGGACTCGTGCCGAATCCGGCGCCCGGCGAGCATCGGGCTCAAGTGCCTCGCGAACCGCAGAAACCAGAGCCGACGACTCTGACTTCTGCACCACTTTTCGAATACCGCTCTTGGCAGCCTCGATTTTGATTTGCGGCGAAGAGTAGAGCGTGTGCATCAGGACTCGAGTGCCCGGCAATAATTTTGCGATCTCGCGCGATGCGACAAAACCGTCCTTGCCCGGCATCACTAAGTCGAGAATGACCAAACGAGGAAGGCACTCCTGGGCTTTGACGACCGCCTGCTCTCCGTTTTCCGCCTCAATAATTTCCCACTCGCCGCTGGCCTCCAGCACCTCGCGCATTGCCGCTCGTACTTGAGCGTTGTCGTCTGCAATTAAGATCCGAGTGGGCATCCGCCATATCTCATCGAGGCTTCGTGCTTGGAGGCATGAATGGTAGCAAAGGTTTACTCTGGCGCTGTCAAATTCTCCGATAATTGACAAGGTATAAGCGTGCAGAGAAGTTTTGGGCGCGCATGTCTCCCCTAGGTCTGGCCGCCAGCAGTCAATTGCCTGAAACGGGAACCGAAGTCATCCTGCCAGCCGCTCAATCATCTGCACCGTGTCTATTGGAAGGTTCAAGGCAGTACTCGCGAGATCCTCGTTCATGTGCTTTTCATTCGACGTCCCAGTGAGCGGCAGAATTTCAATCGCGCGAGCGAACGCAAAAACAATCTGCGCCGGAGTGGCATGTTCCCGCGTCGCCAGAGCCGCGACAAAATCATGATGAAGAATCTCCGGATTCGCGGTAAGCAAAGAAAATCCCTGATAGACGATGGTGTTTTCGCGGCAAAACATGCGGACATCGCGGTCCCAACCGAGCCGGGCGAAACATCGATTCTGCACGAACGCAGGTAACTCTGAATTCGCCAGCTTCATCTGTTCAAGATGCCGCAACGAAACATTACTCACTCCGAGCAGCCGCGTGCGGCCGGCATCGCGTTCTTTCTTCATCGTCTCCCAAACTTCGGTGTCGACATCGCTCCACGCATAATTCGAAGCGGGCCCGTGCAGAACATAGCTGTCGACATAATCCGAGCCCAGATGTTCGAGCGAACTAGCCATCGATTGCGCAACCTGATCCGAGAGCTTCGCCGCAGGATCATAAGGCAGCCGGTGGTCCTGCCCGGGCCGATATGTGAACTTCGTCTGCAGAAAAAGATCGGCGCGTGTGACGACTCCGTCGCGGTAAGCGGCAGCCAATCCCTGCCCAACGCCCTCCTCAAAATAGTGCCGCCGCTGGTTGGCAGTATCGATGCCGCGAAAACCTGCGCGCAGCGCAAGTTCCACAAGAGCGGTAGTGCGCTCCTCTTTCCATGCAGTGCCGTAAAAAAAATTGGGAATTGAGACAGATGGCTGGTTGGACATTAGAATCCGCGAACCTTCGGAACCGACACCGCTAAAAGCCCAACCTCAGCTTCTCGCAGTTTTTCGAAAGCTGTAATTGCTCAATTGCGCCACGCCATCGAAATTCTAGTGGCTGGGTGGAACGTATTCCTTCGGTACCGCGGAGCCCTCGCCAAAGAAATATTGTTCCAGTTGGCGCACGATCACTTCCTGATCCTCGCGGCGCGCCGGATTCAGCCGATATTCGTTCAGCAACATTTTGCAGTGCTCAGTCCACATGCGCCAGGCTTCTTGCGACACGTTGTCATAGACCTTACGGCCAAGGTCGTTATCGAAAGGAGGCTCATCCAATCCGGGCAGCTCTCGTTGCAGTTTCACGCAAAAAACATTGTGCGGCATAGTTCCTTCTCAATAATGAATTAGCTTAAAGGTTACTACAGAAGAATGGATTCCGGCACGCCGAGCATCTTAGCGATCTTCGCGGAATTTCTTGGCAGTCTTTGCGGTTAAAAGTCTTCCGAACAGGGATCGCGCCCAAACCTTCAATCCCCAAGAAAAGCCAGACGAACTACGGCTTCGCGTACTCCAAGAGCAGCCGCGCGATCTCCGGAGGCAAGGCCGCAGAATCCGGATCGAGGCGGGCAGCGACGGCATTCATCCTGCCATTAAGCCCCACATACACGGCATTGTAAGGTTCGTCGCCTACATTCTCCACCTTGTGTTTGAATGGCGGAAACCAGCGCGCCTCGCCCGCTTTCGAATAGACCTCGGTGACTTTGCCGTTCTGATCGGTGAACCGCAGATGCCCGCCGGTGATCACGACCACCACGCCGCCCGGATGATCATGCATCTCCGATTTTTCGTGAGGGCCGTAGTGGATGCTCACCACCTGCACGTGTTCGTTCTCAAACTGCAATCTGTAATGCTTGGGTTCTACCTTGGTGGGATCTTGCGCCGTGGCGACGCTCGCCGCAAGACACAGAATCGCGGCGGCGCAGAAAACTCTCCACAACATAGCGGAACCCCTCAGTCTGCGAATCGGGCTTTCAGCTGACAAAACGCTACTGCCGCCGCGCCAGCGTGTCAACGAAAGCGCGCGGGCTGCCCCAAAGTGGTTAATCGGGGCAGCCCTAAGCCTCCACCACAGCGGTTGTCGCGAGACTGAACTATTGCTTATTCGGAGTGTCTGGCTTCTTCTCCGAGTCATCGGGCTTTTTGTCGGCATTCGCTCCAGGCTTGTCCGGCTGCTTGATGCTGACCAACTCGACATCGAAAATCAGCGTCGAATCCGGACCAATGTCCGCCCCTGCGCCGCGATCACCGTAAGCAAGGTCGGCGGGAATGAACAACTGCCACTTCGAACCCACCGGCATAAGCTGTAGCGCCTCGGTCCATCCTTTGATTACTCCGCTTACGGGGAAACTCGCCGGGCCGCCGTGCTTCGCCGAACTGTCGAACTCTTTACCATCGATCAGTGTGCCGCGATAGTTGCATTCGACCGTATCGCTCGCCGCGGGCTTCGGCCCCGTGCCTTCTTTCAAAATCTTGTACTGGAGCCCGCTGGGCAGCGTCGTCACGCCCTCCTTGCTTTTATTGGCCGCCAGAAAGTCTTCGCCCTGCTTCTTGTTGGCCGCGCCTTCGGCTTGCATCTTGGCTTCCTGCTTCTTATGCAGATCGGCCTGCACTTCCATCATCGCCGCCTGGGCTTCCTGATCGGTGAGCAGCGTCTTGCCGCCCGCCAGCGCGTCCTTCAGCCCACGCTCTAGAATCGCCGGATCGACTGGGACTTCCTGTTTCTTCAGATTGCTGCCCATCCGCATACCGAGCGCATAGCTAAACTTCTCTTTCGGAGTTTTGAGCGTCAGCGGAGCGCTCGCGCTCTTCGTTCCCGTAGTCGATTTTTTCATCGTGGAGGCTTGTGACTTGCCTGTCGTGGAAGACGGCGCAGTGGTTTGGGTGGTGGTGGATGTCTGCGCCAGAATACTTCCCGGCACGATCATTCCACACGCAAGTAGGGTTATGGCTGTGGTTGGAAATTTATGCATTCAAGTATTGTCACACTGCGGGCAGATCTCCGCAAACGCGTCAATGCGTGATTTGAACAAGGTGACGAGTTCGAACTATCGCTAACGCTGAATGTGAGCGCGGACTTATTTCGGAGAGCCGGCAACTTATCGGACGATCTCGTAGACAGTTCCGCCACCGTATGAACCGCCATTCTCCGTTGTCCCGTAAAGATTTCCGGCACTATCCAGCACGGGACCCGATCCGGGAGAGTATCCTCCGCCGCCATCGGAATTAAAGTTATACAAAATCGTCTCCTGCCAGAGCCCGCCCTTCTGCGGCGACAACTCGAACACTGTTCCGACGCCGTAAGCTCCGCCGTAACCGGTCGCGCCAAAAAGATTCCCAGCGGAATCCCGCGCCAGCACGCCAAACGGACTGTTTCCATCAACTCCATTCGAGTTAAAGTTGTGCAGGATTTTCATCTTCCACGCAACGGTCTTATGACTCAATTCGAAGACCCCGCCCCAGTTGTAAAGGCCGCCAGCACTGGTCATGCCGTATAGATTGCCGTCAGCGTCGATGGTGAGAGCTGTAAAGGGATTTGCTCCGTTGGTGTTATTAAAGTTGAAGACAACTTTTTCGCTCCACCCGCCTTCCGATTTCGGACTGATTTCATAAACCACTCCGCAGCCGCTGTCGCACGCCGAAGAAGATCCTCCGAACCCAGTTGTGCCGTACAGGTTCCCGGCATCGTCCATCACCAGTCCGGGAGAAGGCTGCCATCCATCCGCATCATCGAAGCTGTGCAGTATCTCTTCCTTCCACCCGCCGCCCGTAATCGGGCTCAACTGAAACACCGTACCGTTGCCATACTTGCCGCCACCGGTTGTGGTGCCGTAAGCGTTCCCAAGCTTGTCAAAAATCACTCCTGACCGCGGATTAGTTCCGTCGTGTGCGCGGGGTCCGAAATCATGCAGTCCCGTGAATTCGCTTCCCGTCAAACTTATCTTGAACGCGGCACCATCGTTCAAGAAGCCGCCAAAAAAAGTACTCCCGTAGATATTGCCCGACGAGTCGAAGGTCAACGGAGATGTCGGCCAAGCCGCTTCCTGCCCGTTAAAGTTGAAAAAAATCGATTCCGACCAGCCGCCAGCAGCCGGGGTCAGCTTGAAAACCGTACCCCATCCCGTAGTGCCGCCATTGAAAGTTGTTCCATAAAGATTCCCCAAAGAATCGAACACTACCGGCCCCACAGGTTCGTTGCCGTCATTCTCGGAGTTGCCATTGAAACTGTGGAGAACGGTAGCCTGCGCCTCCGCCTTATTGATTGAGCTGAAGCCAAGGCAAATTCCAACCACAACCGCGATTAATCCCGTGACAACTCGTCTGCTCCGCATCCCTGATTCCCCCTCGGCCTAAGGCCGGAACATCAGCTTCACTGCGAAAGCGGACGGAATTGTACCACGGAAGCAAAACATTGGAACTGCAAACGACCCTCCAAAAAGCGCACCCGATGGGAGTTTCCAGCGGATCAGGTTCAAAGGCAGGCAAGGGAAAGCCGGATATCCATCACATCCATTTCCTGCATCGGCCTTCTCATTCGCGCGGAACCAAGAAAAGCACTTTAAGAGGAAGGCTCATTCCTCGACAATCACATCAAAGTTCGACCTGAACGACGCTCGTCGACGCGCCATCGTCGCTGATCTTTCCAGACCACGTTGCACCCAGCTCACTCTCGGGAGAATTCTTATGTCCGGGCAAGTCATTCTATATTTCGAGGATCAGGCCGACGCCCTGCGTTTTGCTTTGGCTGCGGGGTCGGTAATGGCGGGCGACAGAACCTGCATGTCAGATGCGCTGGTGCAGGAAACGGCGCGAGTGAGCCGCATCCGCATTGACGCCGCGAACGCCGGCAAAGTGAAGAAGACCAATCCCGAACGAGTCGCTTGATGCGTCGAAGCTGGGCGCCGCATCCCCGCGAAAGCCAGACCTTTCTAAACGAACCTCGGCCTCTTAACCCGTTTTTCGCGTAGAAAGCAGGTCCAAAATTTCGCGCAGGCTCTGGCGGATGCGCTGCATTTCCGCAGGCGATTGTGCCGGGAATGGAATGGCGGCCTGGCCCTTCTCGTTTTTATTTTCAGAACGCAACTGCTGGCGTGCGCCCACGATCGTGAAACCCTGATCGTAGAGCAGTTCTTTGATGCGCAGAACGCTCTCTACATCGCGCCTGCGATACATGCGTTGACCGGTGCTGCTCTTCACCGGCTTCAGTTGCGGAAACTCGCTCTCCCAGAAGCGCAGCACGTAGGCGGGCAATCGGCAGAGGGTGGCGACTTCACCGATTCGAAAGTAAAGCTTGTCGGGAATGAAAATCTCATCGGTCTTGTGCTTGTCTGCGCTTTTGTTCCGCGGTGTCATCCATCTAAGTTCTCACTTCGCGCTTCCCGGTTCAAGGGCAATATTACGAAAACGGTATCAAAGCGCTGCGGAAACAGAAAGGCCTCTCAAGAGGTGCTTCTCCCGAGAGGCGGGTTGAAATTCTTGGCCCGTGCGAATTATCGTTTCGCGAACGGTTAGTGTTTCTTCTTTTTTGCTTTCTTCTTTGTTGCCATGAAGCTTTTTCCTCCGTGAACGATTTTCCCTTGCAAAGGTTGAACGGGGCCCAAAAAGCTTTTGCCGACCCAACATATTGGATGGGCAGTATCCTTAGCACAAAATATTGAGGCACTATTAACATAGTGTCAACATAATTCTTGCAGGTTGCGAAGAAATTTCGATGGCTGACTGGTTTCCGATAGACTGCGCCCATGCGGCGCGATCCCATCGAACTCGAAATCTTCAAGAACCTTTTCCATTCCATCGCCGAAGAAATGGGCGCCGCATTGCGGCGAACCGCGTTTTCTCCCAACATTAAAGAACGGCGCGATTACTCCTGTGCGGTGTTCGACAGTGCGGGCGAAGTCATCGCCATGGGCGACCACATGCCGGTGCATCTGGGCTCGATGCCTATGTCTGTACGGGCCGCAATCGCAGGTTGCCAGATGAGCCCGGGCGATGTGGTCATGTTGAACGATCCTTTCCGTGGGGGAACGCATTTGCCCGATATCACGCTGGTTGCACCGGTTTACGTAGAGAGCCGTCAAGGCAAGCGGTATGGCAGGCCGAATTTTTTCGTTGCTTCACGAGCCCACCACGCCGACGTCGGCGGCGCTTATGCGGGCTCGATGGGGCTGTGCCGGGAGATTTACCAGGAAGGATTTCGCATTCCTCCGGTTCGCCTGAAGCGTGCCGGCGTGATTGACCGTGATGTTCTTGCGCTCCTGCTGAACAATGTGCGAACTCCCGAAGAGCGTGAAGGCGATCTGGAGGCGCAACTCGCCGCTTGCCATACCGGAGCGGAGCGCCTGACCGAAGTCTGCGCGCGATACGGACTCGCCCGCACCGCGCGGGCCGCCGACGAATTGCTCGAGTACTCCGAGGAATTGATGAGGGCGTTTCTGGAGAGAGTACCTGCTGGACGCTACAAGGCTGAAGACTTCCTGGACAACGATGGCGTCACCACGAAACCGGTGCGGATCGCGGTGAACTTGAACATCCGCTCAAGGCGGAAAGGGTCACGAGGCACGGAGCCCTCCAGAAACCTGCATCCTCGCAACCTGGTGACAGTCGATTTTGCTGGAAGCGATCCGCAGGTGGCAGGCAGTGTAAATGCGGTCGAGGCGATCACTTTTTCCGCATGCTTCTACGTGTTTCGCTGTTTGCTGGCGGATAACGTTCCGGCGACTGCGGGGCTCATGCGGCCGGTCCAAGTTCTTGCTCCGCCGGGAACCGTTGTGAACGCACGTCCACCCGCTGCGGTGGCCGGCGGCAACGTCGAAACTTCGCAACGCATCGTAGATGTGCTGTTGCGTGCTATGGCTCAGGCCCTTCCGAAGCGAATCCCGGCTGCCGCTTCGGGCACCATGAACAATTTAACCATTGGAGGGAGGAACCCGAGCACGGGTAAGCCTTTTGCTTATTATGAAACGATTGCCGGCGGCATGGGTGCGCGGCCCGGCAAGCCGGGAGTTTCCGGCGTGCACACGCACATGACGAACTCGCTGAATACTCCGGCGGAGGCACTAGAGTACGCTTACCCACTGCGGGTTCGCCGTTATTCGCTGCGGCCGGAGAGTGGCGGGAACGGCAAGTATTGGGGCGGCGACGGTATTTGCCGGGAGATTGAAGTGCTGACCGACTGTGATGTGACTTTGCTCTCCGAACGTCGAGTTTATGCGCCGTGGGGTTTGGCCGGCGGTAAGTCCGGCGCGAACGGAAAGGCGAGCCTGATTCGCGGCAACGGTGTTGTCGAAGAGATGCCAGGCAAGTTCAGCACGCGCCTGGAAGCGGGAGATCGAATTAGAATTGAATCCCCCGGGGGCGGAGGTTGGGGACGTGAATAGAGCTTAGACTCTGGCTGAAGGCTTGTCGACGGAGCACTCAGCAGGTCATCCTTCCGGCAAATTCAGCATCCAATTGGTGGCGTAATCTATGACAGACCTTGCTTCACAATATATCCAGGAAGCGCGACGCCAGCTCCGTGGACACAAGCGCTTGGCGGAATCGGCGATGGCGCAGCTTCGTGACGAGGATTTCTTTGTCACTATCGATCCCGAAGCGAACTCAATAGCGATCCTTGTAAAGCACCTCGCGGGAAACATGCGTTCGCGTTTTACCGACTTCCTCACAAGCGATGGAGAGAAACCAGATCGCTTTCGCGACCGAGAATTTGAAATTGCCCAGGGAACGACCCGGACCGAAGTGATGGGATGGTGGGAAGAAGGCTGGAGCCGTGTTCTTGTAGCTGTCGAGGCCCTGAAGCCGGAAGACGTGACGCGCACGGTTACCGTCCGTGGTGAGCCTCACACGGTGCTGCAGGCCGTGAACCGGCAAATTGCTCACTACGCGCAACACACCGGGCAGATTGTGTTCCTGGCCAAACATCTGCGTGCCAGCGAGTGGAAGACGCTTAGTATTCCGCGCGGGAAATCGGAAGAATTCAAGATAGCCAAGCCGAACATTGAGAAATAGCCCGCACCGTTTCAGCGAGGATTGCCGAAGGAACTGGAGGCGTCTGGCCGGGAACGACGACTCCGACAGGGTCGCGAAACATACCTCCGGGGACGCGCGGTGCTAGAATCAAACGTTTGCTCACAGGCCTGAATTCATAGTTAGGTGTCCCCCATGCCGTCTTCAATGCTCGCTGTTGTAAAACCGGAAGCCGCGCCGGGCGCGGAGATTCGGGAAGTCAAAATTCCCGCCTTCGGCCGCCGTGATGTGCTGGTGAAGGTCAACGTCGCATCCATCTGCGGCACCGATCTGCACATTTATAACTGGGACCGCTGGGCACAGAACCGCATTCACCCTCCGCTGATTCCGGGGCACGAATTTTGCGGCGAAGTTGCGGCTTTTGGCGATGAGGTCACAAGCGTAAAGGAAGGTGATTTCGTCTCCGCCGAGATGCACGTGGCGTGCGGAAAATGCCTGCAATGCCGCACGGGCGACGCTCACATTTGCCAGAACGTGAAGATCATCGGAGTCGACGCCGATGGCGCCTTCGCTGAGTATGTGGTGATTCCGGAATCGAATATATGGAAGCTCGATCCGGCGATTCCGCGCGAGTATGCCTCGATTCTCGATCCACTGGGCAATGCGGTTCACACCGTCCTGGCGGGTGAGATTGCCGCGAAAACTGTCGCGATCACGGGATGCGGCCCGATCGGGCTGTTTGCGATTGCTGTGGCGAAAGCCGTGGGTGCGACGACGGTTTTTGCCATTGAGGTGAATGAACACCGGCGCAAGCTCGCACGGGAGATGAAGGCGGATTACGTCATCGATCCGTCAAAAGAGAATGCCAGCGCCGCTGTGATGGAAAAAACCGACGGCTTGGGCGTGGATGTGGTGCTGGAAATGGCGGGCCATCCGGATGCGATTCGAACCGCGTTCGATGTCGTGCGGCGCGGAGGAAGAATTTCTCTTCTCGGCCTGACTTCAAAGCCCATCGCGGTGAATTTCTCAGAAGACATTATTTTCAAGGGCATCACCGTTCAAGGGATTAACGGACGCCGCATGTACCAGACCTGGTACCAGATGACGGCGCTGCTCAAAGCCGGCAAACTCGACCTCCATCCCGTAATCACGGACCGCATCCCCATGAAAGATTTCTCGAAGGGTATGGAGCGTTTGAAAACCGGCGAGGCGAGTAAGATACTGGTTTATCCCAACGGCGTGCGGTGATTCTGCGTGGCGCGGCCTCGCCCGCGCTTTTCGCACATAGAAATCGGCGGAGAGTATCTGATGGCCCTGGATGGATTTGTTCGCTGCTCCTGCATTCGCGAGGGCAAGGCCAAGCCGCATCCGTTTCCCAACCGCCTTTCCTTTGACGAATCCGGCGAACCAATTTTGACGGGCGACCCTTCGGAAGAAGAGTGGGAAGCTCATGACCGCTGGGTTAATGAGTCATGTGAGCATCAGGGATATCTGCTGGCGCTGTTTCTTGGCAATATCACCCGTGTGAAAAACCTCCGCGGGTTTCTGCGCGGGTTGCAGGGCAAGCCATCTCCAAGATTTCCCATTCTCCTCGAAAAAGTTCTCTATGACGGCACTCATACTGGCGACTGGATTCCAGTGAAAAAAACTCCGGCGCTGTTGAAAGAAGTGGAAACCGTGCTGCATTCAAGAGACATCCTTGCCGATTCGGAGAAAGAATTTTTCGACAACATGAAACAGCTTTGCGAGGCCAGCATTAAAACCGGAAATTCGATTATGTTTTAGCGCCCGTCCATTTTTATCTGCTGACACGAGGTTTTTTCATGACTACTGCAACCCGTACCGATCCGCTTTCTTACCTGACCGACCAGCTCAACGAACTCAAAGCCAGGGGCACGCACTTCAAGCTACGAGTGCTTGAAGATGAACAGGCGCCGGTGTGCACGTTCGACGGCAAAAGGGTCATTAATCTGGCGTCGAACAATTATCTCGGCCTGACTACGCATCCCAAACTGCGGGAAGCGGCGCTTGAGGCGACGCGCAAGCTGGGCGTGGGATCGGGCGCGGTGCGCACGATCGCCGGCACCATGAAGATCCACATGGAGCTGGAAGAGAAGATCGCACGCTTCAAGAACGTCGAGGCTTGCGTTGTTTTTCAATCCGGATTTGCGGCGAATGCGGGCACGGTTTCGGCGGTGCTGGGCAAGGACGACTTCATCATCTCTGACGCTCTCAATCACGCCTCGATCATCGACGGTGCCCGATTGTCGAAGGCGAAGATTCTGGTCTTTCGCCACAAGGACGTTGCGCACGCGGCAGAGCAACTCGCCAGCGTCAAAGATGAGCCCGGCAAGAAGCTGCTGATTACCGATGGCGTGTTCTCGATGGATGGAGACATCGGGCCGCTGCCCGGCCTCTGCGATCTGGCGGAGAAGTACGGCGCAATCATGATGGTCGACGACGCGCACGCTTCAGGCGTCCTTGGCCGCAACGGCCGCGGCACCGTCGATCACTTCAACGTCCACGGCCGCGTCGACATCCAGGTCGGCACTTTGTCGAAAGCCATTGGCGCGCTCGGCGGATACGTGTGCGGCACCCGCGATCTCATCGACTTTCTCTATCACCGGGCGCGGCCATTCTTGTTCTCGACGTCGCATCCGCCGTCGGTGGCGGCAACGTGCATCGCCGCCTTCGACGTTCTCGAAAATGAACCTGAGCGCATGGAAAGACTTTGGGAGAACACGCGATTTTGGAAAAAAGAGCTGGGGCTGCTTGGGTTTGATATAGGCGGACGCGCCACGCCGGCCAGCGAAACTCCGATCACACCGATCATCATCGGCGACGGCAAGCTCACCATGGACTTTTCGCGCGAGTTGTTCAAAGAAGGCGTGCTCGGCACCGGCATCGCCTTCCCCACGGTGCCCGAAGGCAAAGCGCGCATCCGCACTATCATGACCGCAACGCACACGAACGATGAGTTGGAGCAGGCGTTGGGAGTGCTGGGGAGGGTTGGGAAGGGGATGGGGATTCTGAGTTGAGCGGCTTGGTGCACGATCTTCCCGCCCACAATTGTCGCCACAACTTTGCCCGTAAACCAGCCGCCCATTCTTACACTGACCGAAGTGGGAAATCTCCCCAACTCCGCACGAATTTCTCTTGACCATGCGTTGGCTGCTAATGAAATGTAAGCAGAGCGGACGTTGACGAATCCCGCAGGGATGCCATTCATTAGCCCGGCACGTGAGTGCCGGGAACGATGTCAACGGAACAACCGAGTCCGCGCAGCGGACGGTATTCATGGCTCATACTTACATCGCGAACTTCACGCACTACGTCTTCAGCACGAAGGATCGTGAAAATACAATTCCACCCGAACTGAAGGAGAAGCTGTGGGCCTACCTCCTCGGCATCGCCAACAATTTACGCGTCAAAACTCTCGCCGTCGGAGGAACCGCAAACCACATTCACATGCTGCTCGCCCTGCCGCCGACGATCCCAGTCGCCGAAGCTGTCCGAAAATTGAAAGCTAATTCTTCCCGCTGGCTGGGCGAACAGGGCATCGCCTTTCGATGGCAGGAAGGTTACGGAGCGTTCAGCGTGAGTCCTTCGTTGTTGAACGTGGTGCAGGCATACATCCGTAATCAGGAAGAGCACCATCGGAAGCGCAGCTTCGAGGAAGAGTTTCGCGTGTTGTTGGAGAAATCTAGAGTGCCTTACGACGCGGAGAAATTGTTTGCAGCATAAGTGTCGTCCCTGCGGGACTCGTTCCCACGATTCATGCTCACCCGGCACTTACGTGCCGGGCTAATGAATGCCGTCACTGCGCGACTACTTGAAACTTTGGGACGACCCGCCTTGTTCCAGTTCGCGGATATCTGGAACAGCGCCCCGGATTGACTTAATCTCCGTGGTGCACAATCTTCCCGCCCACGATCGTCGCTACAACCTTCCCCGTAAACCGCCAGCCATCAAACGGAGTATTGTGCGAAAGTGACCGCGACTTGGCGGCTTCGAACGTCCACTTCTTCTTTGGGTCGAAGATCGTTACGTCGGCGAAGCTGCCTTTCGCCAGGGATCCGCGGCCGCGCAGATCGAAGACGCGCGCCGGGCCAGACGTGAAGAGTTCGACGATGCGCGTCAAGGGAAGTTTTTGCTCGCGGTGCAGCTTCGTAATCGCGAGCGCCAGCGCGGTTTCGAGTCCCGTGATTCCGAAAGCGGCGCGCTCGAACTCGACCTGCTTTTCGTGCGCGGCATGAGGAGCATGATCGGTGGCGATGGCATCGACCGTGCCGTCGGCCAGCGCGACGAGAATCGCCTCCCGATCGGTGGCCGAGCGCAGCGGCGGATTCATCTTGAAGTTCGTGTCGTATTCGCCGACATTTTCGTCGAGCAGCGTGAAATGGTGCGGCGTGACTTCGCAGGTTACGCGCGCCTTAGCGCGCTTCCCGCGGCGCACGGCTTTCAGCGCATCCGAAGTCGAAAGGTGCGCCACGTGCAGGCGCGATTCGCGAATCTGCTGCGCCAACGTGACATCGCGATCGACAACGCCGGCTTCGGCAGCCGACGACATGCCGCGCAGCCCAAGTCGAAAACTGGTCGGCCCCTCGTGCATCGAAGCATTTTCGGTGAGCCGCGTATCTTCGGCATGTTGCACAACCGGCAAGTTCAAATCGGCCCCGAGGCGCAATGCCGCCCGCATCACTTCATCGTCAAGGATGGGCTTGCCGTCGTCCGTAACCGCGACCGCACCGGCGCGCTGTAACGCCGCGAAATCGGTCAGCGACGATCCCCGCGAGCTGCGAGTCGCGGCCGCGATAGGAAAAACGTTAACCACGGCCCCTCGATCTGGACTTCGCAGCCATAAGACCCACTCGTCAGTATCGACGACGGGTGCTGTGTTGGGCATGGTACAGACTGAAGTGAAGCCTCCAGCAGCGGCAGCGGCAGTGCCAGTAGCGATAGTCTCTTTGTAGCTTTGTCCAGGTTCGCGCAGGTGCACGTGGAGATCGATGAAGCCGGGAGCAACGATCAGGCCACGGGCATCGAACTTCTGATCGGCTCCGCCTCGAATTTTGTTTGGCAGCGCGATTTCTGCAACCCGGCCGTCGCGCAGCAACACGTCCATCGGCGCGTTGATCTTCGCCGCCGGATCGATCACGTGGCCGCCTTTGATCAGCAGGCTCGCGCTGTCGCGCTTTGAATTCTTAGCAGTCGGCATTCAGCACAGCCTAAGAAGCTTCCAGAAACCATACAAGCAATATCAACGTCAACCGCCGCAAAATTTGGTCACTTCGCCTTTCCCAATGCCCGCGCCAGAATTGCCATACGCGTGGGAACGCCGTTGTGCACTTCGTCGATGATCACGGACTGTGGGCCATCGGCCACTTCGGCGGTGAGTTCGAGGCCGCGAATGATTGGTCCGGGATGCATGACAATCGCATCGCGCTTGGCGAGTTTAAGCCGCGCTGCCGTCATCTGGTAGCGGGCAATGTATTCGTGTAATTGAATCTTCTGGCCGGCAAGGCGTTCCTTTTGTAGCCGCAGAAGCATGATCACGTCGGCTCCGCGCAGAGCTTCTTCGATGTGGCGCGTGATGCGCAGGCCGGGAACAAGTGTGGCCGCTACATCAGGTACGAACTCAGGGGGCCCGCAGAGCGTAATCTTCGCCCCGAACCGGCTGAGCAAATGACAATTGGAGCGCGTCACGCGGCTGTGATAAATGTCGCCGATGATGGCGATCTGCAATCCCTTGAATGATCTCTTGTGCTTCAAAATTGTGAAGGCATCGAGCAAAGCTTGCGAGGGATGCTCGTGCATACCGTCGCCCGCATTGATGACGGGGATGTCGAGATGCTTGGCCATCAGCAGCGGCGCGCCCGCCGCGGGATGGCGAATGACGATGGCGTCGGCGCCCACCGCGCGCAAGGTGTAACCCGTATCGAGCAGCGACTCGCCTTTCTCGATACTCGATCCAGAAGATTGCACGAGCGTCGTTATGGCACCCAGCGATTTGGCTGCGATTTCGAACGAAGATCGCGTTCGTGTGGAGGCCTCGTAAAAGAGCAGCACGATACGCTTGTTGCGCAATAGCGGGCGCGCCTTCAACGGATTCATGCGGCGAGCGAGCTTCAGCAGGCCCAGGATTTCCTGATCCTGAAGATGCTGGATGCCAAGCATTGAGCCGCGCGCCGGTGTATTCATCTTGTAAAAAGGCAAACGGTGCATCATACGCGGCGAACGAGGGCAACCGCAAGGCTCGCGCCAAAAAGCCGCGCGCTGTACCACTCACAAAATCTTCATAAGGAGGAAAAATACCGATCCCGCAAAGCTCTCGGTCTCAAGGTCGATCGCGGCGTCCCAGAATTGCGGCACTGGCTGCCCCGCCCAAACTCCCAAGCAGCACGAATGCAGCCAAAGCGAAAAGCACGGAACCCGCCATCATGAACGCGAAGCCTTCCGGCGTTTTCACAAAATCGAGGAAGGGCTGCAGCTCTGGCCCTGGGTAGCGCGAAGCTGTCTGCTGGATTTTGTCGAGCATTTCGGTGCGGAGCTGAACCTCCTTGTGAAGCAGAATCACCGCAAGAGCCTCGAAAATCGTCGACATCCCAAAAAGCAGCAAGCCGCCAAGGGCGCCAATTCGGGCTCCAAGGGAGGTTTTTAGACGGCCGGGGATCCGGCGGCGGGACACAGCTACTGCGAGCCATCCCGCACCGAACGCGGCAACGAATGGATTCAGGCCGAGAAATGAAAGCACCACCGCGGCAGCCGCGGCCAGAGCGCAAGATTTCAGATTGGCAGACCAGGGCCCGTGCAATACATTTTCGGAATCGATGGGAAGGAGCGTTGCGCCGTCGGCGTGTTGCGCTGCAAAGGCTCCATCGGGCGCAAGAGCGGGGTCTGGGGGGGCATCGGGAATGGCGACGCGAATCTGTGGCGCCCCGCAATCGGAGCAGAAAGGCTTACCCTCTTCAATATTGCGTCCGCATTTATGACAGGAATGCTCCATCAGAGATCGGAGAAGGGCGTTGCTTGAAAGTATCGCACGACTGCGGCATGCGCGAGGAATGCACTCTTGCTCTGGCGACCGCGGAAGACAGTGCCGTAATGCGCCCGCTAAGGAAATCCACCAGGTTAGATTTCAGCGTCCTTGGCGTGCGTGCGTACATAGACTAAGGAGAAATTCGAGCCTTTGCCGTCGGGCTCCACGGCCACAATGTGCTGATCGTCTTTTCTTCCGACTTTCAATTCGATATTGCTCCCATGCTCGCCTTCGCAGGTCAACTCGTTAGAATTATTTTTGGAGTCGTGTGACTCCGTATTCATATTAACGTTGAAGTGCTCGGCGCTGTGGCACTCGAGAACGCTGCCATATTTCTTCAGCTGGTCCCTATAGAAGGTTAAAACTTTCGCGGGCGCGTCATCGGACTCGTATTCCAGCGCGACTACCTTGATCCCAAAGCCAAAGCCGGAGATATTCACGTTCGCGCTCTTGTTGCTGCCGTCGGAATCCTTTTCTTTTAAGCGCGCGCCGGGATAGACGGCAATACCGACGGCCGCGGCGTCGGGCTGCTCACTTACGTGAATGCCGCCGACCGGCGTGGTGATATCGACTTGCTTATCGTTGCCGTTGGCTTCTTTTTTCACGTTGATATCGCATCCGAGCAGCAAGAGAGCGGCCGCTAAATTCGCCAACAACCCGACAAGCAGCAACGTCCCGAATTTACTGTTGCGCATGATCTGAACCTCCATTTGCCTGCGCCTCCCGCTCTATCCCGGCCCCGCGCTGGGCGACATTGGGAATGCTTACAGGAAGATGCCCACGAATCGCAATCTCGCCGAACAGAGCCTTCACCGCACTTGTTTCCGATACCGAAGCGTTAGAAAACGTACACAGATAATTCTCGATCTTAGGAAAAGCCGCCCCAAGGTACGGATTGCCCAAGGCAATTACTGCGGTTCTTGACGCGGCATGATCCAGCATTTGCTGCATTAGCGCAGCGGTTGCGTCCGGCATTGCGACGGTGTTTCCCATCTTTCCTGCAGTCGGCACCACATAGACTCCAGCAACCACAGTTTTCGCCTGGTCAACCGCTTTCAGAACCGGTTCGCTCATAGCTGCAGAAATGCGTGGATCGACGTAGATCACGCGCGCATCCGGAATTCGAGACAGGAATTCGCGCGCAAATACGCGCCCGGATTCGACCCGAACATCGTCCGAGAAGATCACAACAACGGTTTGAGTGTGAACCTCCTCTTGTTGTGTATACGGAAGGCCGCCCTTCGCGGTTCCCTTCGATTTAAGCGGCAAAACCTTGCCATTGGCGCGCACAAGCGTAACCGCGGAATCCGCGACTTGCTGGCCGAAAGCAACATTTTCCGGAGTACTCATGAGTTTTGGCAGCGTGTCGATGTCCACCTTTCGCGCTTTCTGCAGATTAAGTGCGGCCTTCGCCTTGAGAATCTTGAGAACTGAGCGATCGAGGCGCTCTTGCGAAATCTCGCCCGATTGCACTGCCTGTAGCATGGCGTTGTAGGAAGCCGGAAAGTCCGCGGGGATCAGCAAAAGATCGTTACCGGCCTTGAATGCTTCGACCGCGGCACGCCCGATATTGTTGGCGAAAAGATGAGTCAGTGCGGCCATGTCGAGGGCATCCGTAACGATGATGCCGTTGAAGCCCAGCTGTTTTTCGAGCAGATCCGAAACAATGACTGGCGAGATCGTCGCTACATGGTCGGGATTGGGATCCAGGGCGGGCACGGTGACGTGCGCCACCATCACCGAATCGACTCCAGCAGCGATCGCCTGCCGGAATGGAGGAAGCTCGATAGAATCAAGATGGGAGCGATCGACGTTGACGGCGGCTACTCCGAGATGGGAATCGGTGGCGGTGTCTCCGTGACCGGGGAAATGTTTTGCGGTAGTCATCATTCCGCCTTCGTGCGCGCCTTTGACGTATGCGGCCACGAGATCGCCGACTTGTTTGGGATCTTCTCCAAAGGAACGCGTGTTGATGATCGGGTTCGCGGGATTCGAGTTCACGTCAGAGTCGGGAAAGAAGTTCCAATGAATGCCGATGGCGCGCGCTTCCTGGGCAGAGATTCGGCCGAAAGCTTCGGCGTCTTCAAGTTTGCCGTCGGCGGCGAAAGCCATCGCGTGGGGAAAAACCGTGGTGCCCATCAGGCGCATGGAGACGCCGCGTTCAAAGTCGGCGGCGAAAATTAAGGGCAGCTTCGATTCACCTTGCAGCCGGTTGAGCAATTCAGCAGCTTCATAAGGTTCGCTGCGTAAAAGAAAAGGGCCGTCAACGTGGACGGTCATGGCGAAGGAGCCCACGTGGTACTTCCGCATATTCTCTAGCAGTTGCAGGTATTCCGGACTCTCTTCATTTAGAAAGCTGGCACGGCACCAGACCATGAATATCTGGCCGACTTTTTCTTCGGCAGTGAGTTTGTGGAGGGTTTTGTCGGCCCATTTTTCGCCGTCGCGGCTGAGATGAATCGGACCGGGATGCTGATATTTCTCTTTGGCAAATGCCGCTGAAATCAGGACCAATGCGGATAGGAAGGCTGCAAGTGCGCGACTCATGAAAAGACCATACCAGAAGGAACGTAGCAATCTGGTCATTCTGTGAGTTCGTGGGCACATAAAGCTGCGGCCTGGCTCTGAATCTGTGGCTCATCGCCGAAACCATGAACCCAATGAACATCGGGTTCTCGACGAAACCATGTCATCTGCCGTTTGGCGTAATTGCGGTGTGCTTGTTGGGCGGCCTGCAGAGCGTCTTCGCGGGTGAGCTGTCCTCGAATGAGCTGTACAGCTTGCTTGTAGCCGAGGGAAGATAACGGCCATGCGGAATCGCCATATTTGGTGAGCAGAAGGCCGGTTTCCTCGACGAGACCTGTCTCGAACATTTTTTCGGCTCGGCGGTTGATGCGGTCGTACAGCGCTTGACGTTCGGCATCGAGGCCGAGACGCAGGATGCGGAAGCCGCGTAGCGGATCGCGCCCGTGCTGCTCCCAGAGGTCGGTTAGCTTCTGCCGCGAGGCCAGGCATACTTCTATCGCGCGAATGAGCTTTGGCGTGTCGTGGGGATGAATTTTCGCAGCGGCCGATGAGTCCAGGCGCTTCAGAATTCGAGCGAGGTGAGCCGAACCGCGATTTTCCGCTTTTTCCCGCAATCGCTCGCGCAATTCTTCCGAACGCTGAGGGCCTGCGAAAAGCCCGTCCAGCAGGGCGCGGAGGTAGAGCCCCGTACCGCCAACAACGACCGGCAAGCGGCCTCGCGCGCTGATTTCCTGCAAAACCTGCCGCCCCTGTCGCGCATATTCTCCTGCCGTGATATGTCCAAGGGGCTCGATGCAGTCCAGCAAATGATGTCGGATGCGTGCGCGTTCTTCAGGCGTGGGCTTCGCCGTCCCAATATCAAACTCGCGGTACATCGCGACGGAATCGCAGTTTACGATTTCGCCATTGAGCTGCTCGGCCAAAGCGATGGAGAGAGCGGTTTTGCCGCTCGCGGTTGGACCAAGAACGACAACCAAGAGAGAATCGGGCTTCGCCGAAGCCACGGTCAGCGCAAGCTCCAGTGGATGGCGTGCCAGTAGCGGATTACCGTGAAGACAAGCAGTAACAGCGCAATCAACAAAAGCCCGGTGGATTCTGTAGCATAAGCCGCGTGCCGTCGACGTTTATGAGCGAAATCGTTCTGCAGTTGAACGCTGGCCACGAAAAATATTGTACGCCGGACGCGAAAGGCCGACACCGTTTTGCTGCTGTCACGCCACGCGCAGAAGGCTTATTCCAAGTCTCGCCAGTTTGGCCCCACGCCCATCTCGACCAACAGCGGCACGGCGAGAGCGTGAACCTTCTCCATATGTTCACGGACAAGCGGCTGCATTACCTCGACTTCCCGCTCGGGCACCTCGAAGACCAGTTCGTCGTGGACCTGGAGGGTCATGCGCGATTTCAATCCACGTTCCCGCAACTCACGGTCGATGCGAATCATCGCGATCTTGATCAGGTCCGCGGCAGTGCCTTGCAAAGGCGTATTCACGGCCGTTCGCTCGGCGAAGCCGCGTTGGTTCGAATTTTTACTGTTGATATCGGGAATTGGCCGCACGCGTCCATAAAGGGTTCTTACTTTCAGATCGCGGCGCGCCCCGTCGAGAGTCTTGTCGATAAAGGCGCGTACGCCCGCATATTTTTCAAAGTAGCTGGCAATGAATTGCTTTGCTTCCGAGGTCTCAATACCGAGATTCTGTGAGAGCCCAAACGGCGAAAGGCCATAAACGATGCCGAAATTCACCACTTTTGCCTGACGCCGATGATCGGCCGTCACCATGAGCGGAGGAACTCCAAAAACCTGCGACGCGGTGAGCGTGTGGATGTCATCGCCACGGCTGTAGGCCTCAACCAGAAGCGGGTCTCGCGAGAAGTGCGCAAGCAGGCGGAGTTCGATTTGCGAATAGTCGGCAGTTAATAGAACGTGGCCGGGTTCGGCGATAAAGGCCGCGCGAATGCCGCGGCCCAGCTCGGTACGAATCGGAATGTTCTGCAGATTGGGATTTGCGGAGGCAAGGCGTCCAGTGGCAGTCCCGGTCTGCGCGAATGTTGTATGTACCCGTCCTGAGGTTCGATCGATAAGCGCCGGCAGGGTGTCGACGTAAGTAGACTTTAGCTTGGTGAGTTGCCGGTAATCGAGCACCATGCGCGCGATCGGATGGTCCGCAGCCAGGTCTTCAAGTACATCAACCGCGGTGGAGATGGTGCGGCCTTTGCCATATTTCACCGGCTTGGGAAGGTTCAGGGTATTGAAGAGAACGTCGCCGAGCTGGCGTGGTGATCCGACGTTGAATGCAACGCCGGCGATCCGATGAATCTCTTTCTCTTTAGTGCCGATCTCACGTTCGAGTTCTGCCGACATTTTGGCAAGCGCTGCTATGTCGATTTTGACTCCAGCTTGCTCCATGCGCGCGAGCACAGGCACGAGGGGAAGATCGATCTCTTCATAGAGGCTGGTCAGGCCCGCTTCCCTTACTTCGTCGCGAAAAGCTGCGGCAAGGCGCCCGGTAATATCGGCGGCCTCGGCAAGGTCGCCGCTGAGCTTGAGGTTAAATCGACGGAGAGCGACCTCGGGTAAACGGTGCGATGAATATGTCGGATCGAGCAGGTAAGAATAGAGCATGGGATCATGCTCTATTCCCTGAAGGTCAATGCCGAGCGGCTCGAGCGCATGCACCGCAGACTTGTAATCATGAATTGTCTTCGGCAAAGCGCTGGAGGCGAGGATAGAACGCACCTCTTCCGCGGCGCTGCCGCCGAGATCGACTTTGAGGGCCGACCCGGATGCGGCCGAAATAGCGACCCAGCAGGAATGCGCGGCCGGGGTCTGCGAAACAGATCCTGTCAACGGCAGCATCGCTTCCGGCTGCTCTTCTTCCGTCGTTACCTCTTCCGGTTCGACGACCGATTCGCCCGAGTCCGCTTCCACTGCTACTGCCAGAGCGGCGTGGGGAGGCAGCGACTTGATAAGATTTTCTACCTCCTCGGGGGATTGCGCCTCGCTGTAGTGAGCCTCGGTGATCTCGATGACTGGCAGCAATTCTTTCAACAGCGAAGTGAATTCAAGCTCCGTGAAAAGCTGCCGCAATCGGTCGATATCGGGCTCACCCGCACGCATCGCCTCGACGTCGAGTTCGACGGGGACGTTCGTGTCGATCGTCGCCATGCTTTTGCTGAACAGAACAATGTCGCGGTTGTTAAGCAGCGATTCGCGATAAGTTTTTTTTTCGACCTCAGAGGCGCGTTCCAGGGCCTGCTCCACGCTGCCAAAACGTTTGATGATCTCAACCGAACCCTTCTCGCCAATGCCTGGGGCTCCAGGAATGTTATCGATGCTGTCGCCGCGCAGAGCCATGATGTCGACGACCCGCTCAGGAGGCACGCCGAGAATCTCCTCTACCTTGGCCGCGTCGCAGATCAGGTTATCTTTCGGGGGATTCAAGATGTGAACGTCGTCATTGACGAGTTGCATCATGTCCTTGTCACTCGAAACGACATATACGGAATACGACGCTGCAGCGGCTTTGCGGGCGAGGGTGCCGATGACGTCATCGGCCTCGAAGCCGGCGAGTTCGAGAATTGGGATGCGATAAGCCTCGAGAGCGCGGCGGATGTAAGGAATCTGCTGCGCCAGGTCCTCGGGCATGGCGGCACGGTTCGCTTTGTAGCCCTTGTATTCGATTTCAGTGAAGGTTTGAGTCCTGATGTCGAATTTCCGAACCGTCGTGATCGCTTCAGCTTGCGTGTCGCGAAATGTGGGAGCGGCCACGTCAAAGACCGCGGCAAGGTAGGCGGGCGAAAAGTCATCGCGCAGCTTCCGCAGCATGTTCACGAACACATAGACAGCAGCTGTCGGCAGCCCGGACTTGGTCGACATCGAACGCTGTCGTGCCATGGCGTGATAAGCGCGGAAGATGAACGACATTGTGTCGATCAGGAAGATTCGATCTCTGGGGCGTTCTTGGCCTTTGGGCTTCCGTGGCGACCCCACTACAACGGGACCTCCATCTAGGGAGGGCGGCAGGGGCATGGCCGCCTGCGAAGATTTTGCGCGAGGGGACAAGTGCTTAGTTTAACAGGCCGAAGGGGGCTAAAAATCGGCGGTCAGGTCGGCCTGGACGGTTTTCCTGGTGTCCCCGCCCGGAGTGTTTCGGAACACAAGATAATATTTCGCGCCCTGGTTAAAAGAAGGTGGAAGGTTCACATCTACTGCCTGGTCGTGAGACGCGTCAAGCGAGAATACGGAATCGCCCGGTGTACCAGCAGCAAAATTCGCATATTGGTCTTCATTTAAAACCAGGAAGTCGACGTCGGCGCTGTGCTCGTCAGAATGGATGCCGACTTTCGTAACAAACGATTTGAAATTGCCGCGCAAGTGGGGCACGGGAGCATGCTCAGGAATTTCGAAAGGGAAAGCGACGGTCGTTCGGACTGTAAAGGTCTTGTGCAAAATCGCCAGACTCGTGCCGGAAGCGGAAGATCCCACTCGATCGAGCGGAGCCACTTCTTCGGGCGACTTCTTTTTCTCACAAGCGGCGAAGGCAAAGGCCAGAGCGCAGATGAGAAGAATGGCAGGCCGCCGGCGGATCCATTCCTGCCGGATCCGTGCGCCGGCAATCATGCGCGCACCGGCTTCCCGTATTCGGTTGCGTAGTGGAGCCGAATTTCGCCGCAGGTGCCCTGCTCAGCCGAGTACACGACACAGGTGTCGAAAGGCCGCGAATAAACGTGCAGGCTGACCGCGCGCTGATTGAACTCGCGAGGGTTCAGAACGCGGTGCACGGGCTCAAGCGGATCGACCGCGCAGGGGTGGGATAGGTTCATCTCTACAATTTCGGTGGACTTGATGGTGCATTTGCCGTTTTGGATGTCCTGATGAACGACATGGAAATTTTCGACGAGTAACCGGCCGATAGGAACCGCCATCCAGCAGTTCTGATCCCGATGATTGTGCACGGAACTGACCTGGCCGACTTCCCAACAGATCGCCATCAGCTCATAAAGGGAAGTTTTGTCGATCAGGTTGCGGGTGTAATGCTGGCGATCCCACGTTAGATAGGGAGTCACCGTTTCGGGATCAACCGGATTTTCCTTCAGGATGGTTCGGATCTGCTCGGTCCCGCTGAATGCAGATTCTGGAAGTTTCCGCAGTCCGGCAACGAGATTTTCGATCGATACCAGCTTTACTGCTGTAGACATAATTTTCCCCAAAAATTATAACCCAGCGCGACCGGCCTTCCGCTACCCGATGTTTGTCATTCAATCAACATGCAGTCGCCGTAAGAGTAAAAGCGGTAACGGCTGGAAACCGCGTGTTCATAGGTACGCAGCACGTTTTCCCGGCCGGCAAAGGCGCTGACCAGCATCAGCAATGTGGATTGCGGCAGATGGAAATTGGTCAACATCGCTTTGACTACTTTGAACTGGAATCCTGGATAAATGAAAATGCCGGCGCTTGCGGAACCGGGAGCCATGGTTCCACCGCCCCGGGCAGCTGCATCTTCAAGAGTGCGAACGGTGGTGGTGCCGATCGCGACGACGCGTTTTGAACTCTGCAGAGCCAGGTTAATCGCAGAAGCAGCTTCCGGGGAGATGGAATACGCCTCGGAATGAATCTTGTGATCCTCGACGCGCTCGACGCGGACCGGCTGAAATGTTCCCAGGCCAACATGCAGCGTGACATTCACCAACTGAATGTCACGTTTCCGGATGCGGTCGAAAATCTGCGGTGTGAAATGAAGGCCAGCCGTCGGGGCAGCTACCGATCCGAGCTGTTGAGCATAGACCGTTTGATAACGCTCGCGATCGGAGATCGAATCCTCCCGGTCGATGTAGGGCGGCAGGGGAACATGACCGATGCGCTCGATCAGGTCCAAAAACTTTTCGACCGGCTGAAAGCGAATCTGGCGCTCGCCGAATTTTCCGCGGGCTAGAACTTCAGCCTGCAGTTCGTTGTTCTCGCCGAAATACAATCGCTCACCCACGCCGACCTTGCGTCCGGGCCGGACCAGGCACTCCCAGTCGTTGGGTTCGGTTGAAAGCTGCCGGGTTAGCAATACTTCGATACGCCCATGAAGGAACTCGCGCGCCGCGAGGCCGCGAACACTGAGCGGCTGAGAATGGACTTGCGCCCGCCGCCCGTAAAGGCGCGCCGGAAAGACTCGCGTGTCGTTAAATACGACGACATCGCCGGGTTGCAGAAAGTCCGGGAGGTCGCGGAACTGGCGGTCGTAAAACCGGCCAGTTTCCCGGTCAAGATGGAGCATCCGGGAACCATCCCGGGCGACGGGTGGGTCCTGAGCTATGAGTTCGGACGGAAGGTGGAAGTTGAAGTCTGAAACCAGCACGCTTTCAGAGTACAAGAGCCGCCCAGGATTGAGCACGGATCGTCATATCTCCGGTTTCTACGACGTAATTTCTTGTCCGTTCCCGCTAATTTAGCTTGGTTGTTCGAAGCCGGGTGCGGTAACATGCGAATTGTTGCATCCGCTTTCTCGCCACTCCCCTGAGAGAATGTCCCATGTCCGCTGAACGCAAACACAGGGAAGAAATTGTTCGATATGGCCGCATGCTGCACGAACGCTGCTTCGTAGCGGCAATGGACGGAAACTTGTCAGTGCGGTTGGATGACGACCGGATTTTAGTGACTCCCACTTGCCTAAGCAAAGGCGCGATGCGCTCCACGGACCTGGTTGTGGTGGATCGGAACGGCGCACGGATGGCGGGGCGGCGGCACGTGACCAGCGAAATCGGAATGCATTTGCTGATTTACCGCATGCGTCCGGATGTTCAGGCGATTGTGCATGCCCATCCGCCGACGGCGACAGGATTTGCCGCGGCTGGGATGGCGCTGACTGAGCCGCTCGTCTGTGAAGTAGTGATGGGCCTCGGCTGCATACCCTTGGCTCGCTACGGGACTCCGGGAACATCGGAACTGGCGAAGACGCTGGAGCCTTATGTACCACACTATGATGCGATTCTCATGTCGAACCATGGTGTAGTTACTTACGGCGACACGCTTGAACACGCCTACATGAAGATGGAGACAGTGGAACATTTCGCCCAGATTGCACTGGTTACACACCTTCTCGGCAGGCAGCAACCGTTGACCGGATTGGACATCGAAAAGCTTTTGGCGGCCCGGACTAAATATTTCGGCGGAAAAATGGCGGCGTCGATGCCCATCCTAATGCCGCGCCCTCCGGAAAAAGCCAGCTAAAATTCAGGTAGTGGGTCGAACTGACCCACTACCAAAATTCACTCTCACTCCCCTCCGATCCGAAATCGAAATCCCGCGCGGAAGTTCACGGGCAAAGCGGGGTAGCCAACCACTTCGTTGTAGCGGCGATCGAGCGCGTTGTAGACGTTGGCGTAGGCGGTGATGCGTGAATTGATGGCATACCAGCCGCCAACATCGGCGCGCACGTATCCCGCGGCATGGTTAACGAGATCGTCAACAAAATCGGAGTCGGGACGCCTGCCCACGAAACTGCCACCGAGGTTCGCCGCCCACCGCGTGCCCAAATAACTCAGCAACGACGTCGCCGAGTGCCTGGGACGCCTCAGCATCGGATTGCCGGTTTCGTACAAAGGGGTGCCGCAGGCATCGTCGGCGCAGTATGGAGATTGCAGATATTCGGTTGAGGTGTAAGCGTAGGCTGTGGTCAGCAGCAATCTTGGGCGGATTTTTCCCGCGAGTTCAACCTCCGCGCCTTGAGCAAAGGATTTTTGCACGTTGAAAAATTGCCCCAGCGTCCCCGGTGGATTGCCCTGATAGGTCACGGTGTTCGTTCCGTATTCGATCTGGTCGTGGAAAAGATTATTGAAGTACGTCGCATTTAGTACCCAACGGCCCGCCCAGAAATTCTGTTGGAAGCCGCCTTCGAATGCGCGGGTTCGCTCCGGCAAAAGCCCCGGATGGGGCTCGTAGTAGGGAAGCCCGGCGAAGGTTTCAGTGAAGTCCGGGTCCATATATGCCGTTGCATAAGAAAAACGCAAGCGCGTCCGGGAGAGAATTTCACCTCCCCGCCGGGCGAGCAGAGTGAGGGCAACTCGGGGCACACCAATGTTTCCGAACTCGCTACTATGAACGAATCGTCCGCCAGCCACCACCGACAATCTGCCCAGCGTGAATTGTTGTTGCAGGTATGCATCCTGGTTGAGGCGCTGGCCGTGCGTCGGCGGCGGGAAAGCGGGGTAACCAAAAAACGCGCTCTCGTTTTCGATGCGGTAGCCGAAGGTCGAATGCGTCCAGCTGCGCTCCGAGTAGTCTCCCTGATATTCGCCGGCGAAGTGATTAATGTCGTAGTTGTAGACGGAGGCGAAGTTGTAAGTATTTCCATCCGGGCTGTTGTCGAAATAGCGATAAATGTAGTCGGATGCCGTAAAACGATGTTGCCATCCTGAAGGCTCGGCGATGGTGAGTTCAGCGCTGCCAAGCAGGGTATTGGTCTGTGCGTCGCCGGTCGCCAACGGCGGGACAAGTTCGTCGCCGTTATAATCCCAGGCTCCGGGGAGTCCGGTGTGGCTGTTGGAATGGCGCACACGCACGCGCAAAGACGTTTTCGAATTGAGTGCGGCTCCAACATTTGCGCCTGCGAGTGAGTCGGAGTAAGCGTTGTTGATGCCGGAACCGCATGTATTGATCTGATCGCCGAAAAAATTGTAATCGTACCGGCCGCGCGCGCCGGAAAGCGAAGCGTAGCCGTTGGCTGTTGAGAAATTTCCGCCATCCGCGCCAAAGCGGAGTTCCGGCGCGGGAGTGCTTCCGGTGCGAGTCCAAACTTGAACCACGCTTGTCATCGCATCGCTGCCGTAGAGCGTGCTCTGCGCTCCCCGCAGAAATTCCAGCCGGTCGGCCTGACCCAGCGGCAGAGTGCCGAAATCAAACGTAAGGCCGGGTTCGCTGATGTATACGCCGTCGACAATTACTTTGTTGTAGGTGGATTCGCCGCCGCGCACGAAAAGGGAAGACAGCGCCCCGTCTTGCCCGTAGCTGTTGACTACCGCGCCGGTGAGAAAGCGAACTGCGTCGTCCGCGGCCACGGGCTGCATGACTTCGAGCTGGCCGTTCTCGAGAGTTGAAATGCTGGCGCCAATTTGCTCGGCCAGCGCCGGAGTTCGTGTCGCGGTTACTACAACCGTTTCCGATGCGGGGGCGAGTTGCAGTTGAATCGTGATTTGATCTTTGAACGAAACCGAGTCTGTCGCAAGAGCGAAACCTGGGGCCAGGACTTTGATTTTCAGTTCAGCGGCAGGAGACACACCGGTAAAGGTGGCGACTCCTTCCGATGAAGTGGCGGCGGTCTTGACCGGCGATGCGTACTGCATACCGTCGTACGTTCCAGCATCGGCGCCGGGCCTTATTGAGAATTCGAGGACGACGACGGAGACTTGTGCCCCTGGGACAGCGGCGGATTGGGGATCGACAACTTTGATTTTGAGATCGGCAGCGGAAGCCGCCACCAAGGAAGCGAGCAGGAAAAACGAAACGCAAAGCGTGCGCATGACCATCCTCCTTTTCACGCGAAAGGGGTTGCGGTTGACGATTTACGCCGGTCTCCTGGCTTTGCGAGTAAGAATGCGCTGAACAACAACCAGCCGTTGGCGATTAGCGATCCAATTCAGCCAGGTGCCAAGTCACGCATCCGGTTTTTGCAGCGGCCTTCCCAGGGATCGCTCCCAGTGGCCGGCTGCGGTTTCCTCGCTTACAGTTGCGCGGCAGCGCGGGAATTGCACCCGCTTCCCTGTCTTTGCGGCAAGGCAAAGACGCGCAAACCGAAGGGACATGTCAAAGAACGAAAATCTGTGGTGCGAGAAATCTAATGGCAGAAGGCGGCGGAGTCAACTCCCGGCCAGCCAATTCCGGATATTTGCAGCGAACCAGTAAAATAGAGCTGTGAAGAAGATTTGGGACAATTCGGGCGGCAACGGCTCGTGCGAGGCGGGCAATCTTGCCCGTCAGGCCGCGCCACAGAGGCGCGTCCCCGCCCTGCTTACGATCGGTAGCATCCGCATTGCTCCAGCCACAGTTCTCGCGCCTATGGCCGGAGTTACCGACACCGTCTTCCGCCGCTTCATCCGCAACCTCGGTGGCTGTGGGCTTATCATGACCGAGTTCACGTCGGCGGATGGCGTCCTCCGAAAGAAAGACCAGAAGGCCAAACGCTATCTGCATTTCTATGAAGATGAGCACCCGATCTCGGCGCAGCTTTTCGGCAGCAATCCGCAAGTGATGGCGGAAGCGGCGCGCATGGTCGAAGGCCTTGGCTTCGACTTAGTGGATTTGAACCTGGGCTGCCCGGCGAAAAAAGTGGTGAAGTGCAACGGCGGCTCTGGGCTGCTGCGCGACCTCCCTGCCATTGGCCGGATCTTCGAGGCCGTGCGCGCAGCTGTAAAGATTCCATTCACCGTGAAGTTTCGCGCCGGATGGAGCGACGATGAAATCGTCTGCGTGGAACTGGCACGCATGGCTGAATCATGCGGCCTGGCAGCGGTCGCGCTGCATGCGCGTACCCGCGAGCAAGGCTACAGCGGCCAGGCACGATGGGAGTGGATCGCTGCCGTGAAAGATGCAGTCAAAATTCCGGTGATCGGCAACGGCGATATTCGGACGCCGGAAGATGCCTGTGCCAGGGTCGGGCAGACAGGATGCGAGGCGGTGATGATTGGCCGCACAGCGCCGTCGAATCCCTGGATATTCCGGCAGATTGAACAGTATTGTGCGGATACGACGTACGACCAGCCCGCAGAGGCCGACCGTTACCGGATGATCCGCACTTATTTTCGGATGCTGATTGAAGAGGAATTGCCGGATGCCGTCGGCAAGATGAAGCAGTTCGCCTCGTGGTTCACGCACGGCGTTCCCGGCGGAGCGGCGCTGCGCAAGGAGATTTACGAATCGAAGAACGCAGCCGAGATTTTAGTGCGTGTAGAAGAATTCTTCGAAGCGAGGCTGTGTGGCGCGGGCACTCTTGCCCGCGAAACTGCCGGCGCAACCACGGAACGTTAAGGCACGTCCGAACCGCTGTGTTGGCGGTTTCTATCTATCCGCCATATAATCATCGCCACTCATGGCGCTCACTTCCGGCACTAAACTAGGCCCGTACGAAATTCACTCGTCCATCGGAGCCGGCGGGATGGGCGAGGTTTATCGCGCCCGCGACTCCCGCCTTGGCCGCGATGTCGCGATCAAAATTCTTCCTCCATGCTTTTCCGCCGATGCCGATCGCCTCCGGCGATTCGCCCAGGAATGCCGCGCCACGGCGGCTCTGAACCATCCCAACATCCTTTCGATCTTCGACATCGGCGAAGACCGCGCTGCGCCCTATGTCGTATCGGAGCTTTTGGAAGGCGAGACCGTGCGCGACCGGCTGCGCGAAGGCCCCATACCTGCACGGAAGGCCATCGACTATGCGCGGCAGATTGCAAACGGTTTGGCGGCGGCGCACGAGAAAGGGATCACCCACCGCGATCTCAAGCCCGAAAATCTTTTCATCACCAATGATGGCCGCGTAAAGATTCTCGACTTCGGCCTGGCCAAGCTCACTCATCCTGAGGAGGATGCTTCGGGCGACGCTCCCACGCAGCAAATCGCCACCGACGCTGGAACCGTGATGGGCACGGTTGGTTACATGGCACCGGAGCAAGTGCGTGGCAAACCTGCCGACCCGCGCTCCGATATCTTTGCGTTCGGCGCCATTCTTTACGAGATGCTGTCGGGCAAGCGCGCGTTCCACGGCGAATCTCCCGTGGAAACGATGAGCGCGATTCTGAAGGAAGATCCGCCCGATCTCGCGGAAACCAATCGCAATATTCCGTCTGCGCTGGAACGGATCGTCCGGCATTGCCTGGAGAAGAATCCCGCCGAGCGTTTTCAATCGGCACGGGATTTGGCGTTCAACCTCGACGCGCTCAGCGAGATTTCCACTTCCGGCCGCAGTGGCAGCGTGCAAGCTTTGCCGCGTGAGAAGTTTGCTCGTCGCTGGCTGATGCCGGCCATCGCTGCGGTGTTGGTAATCGCATCTTGGGGAGCTATCTACCGGTTCGCCCATCGCGGCGCCACGACCAATCCCACGTTCCACGAGATCACGTTCCGCAACGGCACCATCTGGGACGCCCGTTTTGCGCCCGACGGCCAATCGATCATCTATGGCGCAACCTGGGAGGGAGCGCCGGTTGAACTTTTTTCTACGCGCTTCGACAGCACCGATTCGCGGTCCATTGGCATGCCGTCGGCGCAGATTCTTTCCATCTCATCCAAGGGCGAGATGGCGATCAGCCTGCACGCCGCCACGTACTCTCACTTCACGCAAGCCGGCACGCTGGCTCGTGTTCCGCTCGCCGGTGGTGCTCCGCGAGAAATTCTCGATCAGGTGATGTGGGCAGACTGGGCTCCCGATAGCGAATCATTCGCCGTGATTCGCCCCACGACTGGTCCCGGCAATCGCCTTGAATATCCCATCGGGAGCACGATTTATTCACCGGAGGGTTGGGTAAGCCACGTCAGATTTTCTCCCAATGGAGAATCTCTCGCGATTGCCGATCACGTTCAAGGCGGAGATGACGGTCGCATTGTCATCATTGATCGACACGGCAACCGCAAGGCGAGTTCTTCGTTTTACGCGAGCGTCGAGGGTCTGGCATGGAGTCCGAATGGGAAAGAAGTCTGGTTCTCCGCCGTGCCCGGCGGGGCAGCCCGTTCGCTCTATGCCCTCGATTTTTCCGGCAAAGAGCGCCTCATCTTCCGCGCGCCCGGCGGCTTCACCATTCATGACATCAGCCGAACCGGCCAGGTTTTGCTTACTGCCGATAAAACGCGTCTGGGATTATTTGCCCTGGCGCCCGGCGAAACTCACGAGCGCAGCCTTTCCTGGTTCGACTGGTCGTTGGTTGCCGATCTCTCGACTGATGGGAAGACCGTGCTGTTCTCCGAGAGCGGCGAGGCCATGGGCAACGGCGATGCGGTGTTCGTGCGCGGCACCGACGGCTCGCCCGCCGTGCGCCTCGGCGAGGGAGGGTTTGGCAAACTCTCTCCGGATGGCAAATGGGCTGTGGTGCAGGCCAGCAAGCCAGCCAAGCTGATGCTTCTGCCCACGGGCGCGGGCCAGCCGCGCCAGCTTACCAACGACGCTGCCGATCACTTCAATGCCGGCTGGCTTCCAGACGGCAAGTCGATTTTCTTCAGCTCGAATTTGCCAGGCCAGGCTCCGCGCAGTTACGTGCTCGATATCGATTCCCCCGGCGCCGTCGCTCGGCCCATCGCACCCGAGGGCATTGTCGCCAGCTTCGCAACGCCGGATGGCAAGTTCGTTCTTTCCACCGACACCGGCCGGAGGCTCTGGCTCTGTCCGATCGCGGGCGGCGAACCGCAAAAGATCAATATCGCCCTGCAGCCCGATGAACTTCTCGTCGGCTTCGTGGATAACGATAAGAGCCTGCTGCTGCGCCCCCGCGCCCTGCCGCTGAAGATTACTCGCGTCGATATCGCCACCGGGAAGCGCGAACCATTCAAGGAAATCGTTCCAGCCGATCCTGCCGGGGCGCAAAGCATCCCCACAATCAGGTTCAGCGCCGATGGCAAGTCGTATGCGTATTCGCTGGGAAGGTGGCTATCGGATTTGTATGTGGTGGATGGGCTGAAGTAGCTTTGGGTGACGAGGGCGCAGATAGCGCTCTTGCCCGCGAGGAGCCAAAGGCCAACAAAGCGCGGCCCGCGCCTGATCGTGTTCCAGCAGTCCTTCACACTATACCAACCGCGATCCGCACTCCCGGATGCCGCAAATTAAATAGAAAATATCCGCCGTCCACGAAATCGATGTAGCAGTTGTCGTTGTATGACCATCCATGCGGCCACGCATCCACAATCTCAAAATTGTAGCCGCCATAGCCGAAGTGCGGTCGTCCTCCGACAATGGTTACGTGCCTGATAGCAAAATGGTGGTCGTGGCCGAAGTGCGCTCTGAAATGAGCGTCGTCGATGCGGCGAACTTCCTGCCGATGTTCCACATGTTCGTCGTGCCGTTCCTCCTGCCGGGCTTCGTCGTGGTGCTCTTCCTGGGCGAATGCAGTCAGCGTTCCTCCCACTAGAAAGGCCCCACCGAGGCCGACAACGACTAGAAATCGATTCATAAGTAGCTCCTTGCTCTTTTATTTTGAAAATCACGGACGCGATGGCGCGTCCGCAGTTACCGCATGACAAAATTCAGATGACTATGTGAATGTTGACGAATGTAATTTTATGAAAAAGAATTTGTGCAGGTCGTAAAGAATTGTCACCGACATCGCATCTCTAGACCCCTCTCGCCACCATCTTCCCCGTTCCATCCTTCTCGACATACGCCCATGGCGTTTTTGGGTCATGCGTAAACACCGTCAACCACCGCTCTGGCAGGGCCTTCGCGTAATACTGCTTCTTGCTCTCGATGGTTTGCAGCGGATAGAGATCGAATCCCATACCCCAGGTTAAGTCGATATGCGCTGTCGTCGGTATCAGATCGGAGATGTAACACGCGGTCTTGTTCTGGCTCTGCACAATCACTGCCTGCATGCTCGCCGTGTGCCCGGGAAAAAGTTTCACCGAAATTCCCGGCACGACTTCTTCTCCGCCTTTCAACAGGGTCATCTGGCCGCTAGCGACCAGCGGATCGTAATTATCGGGGATGTAACTGATTGCATCCCGCTCGCTCGGCTTGCGTGCATATTGCCACTCGCCTTCCGGCGCGTAATACTTCGCGCGCGGAAACGTCGGCGTGACTTTGCCGTTCCGATCGCGAACCGTGTTCCATCCACAGTGGTCGAAGTGCAGGTGAGAATTGATGACGATGTCGATATCCTCCGGCGCAATCCCGCCAGCCGCGAGATTCTTCAGCAACTGCGCAGGCTGGCCATAGAACTTGACCATGCGCTCTGAAAGCTTGTTCCCCATGCCGGTTTCGACCAGCACGTTCTGTTTCCCGGTGCGGATCAGTAGCGAGTTCAGCCCCGACTGCACATAGTTCCGTTCGTCGGCCTCGACTTTGCGCGACCACATGATCTTTGGGATCACCCCAAAAAATGCACCGCCATCGAGAGGGTAAGTTCCGTCAGAAAAAACGCTGAGTTCGAAATCGCCGAGAGTCAGTTTAGGCATGAAGTTAGTGTGCCACAGCCACGGAGCGCAGGGGGCGGCTCGCCGATGAAGCCGGTTACTATGATTTCGAGCGGCTTATGAGTGCGTTCCTTCGCGAGGGCAGCTTACTTCTGTGCGACCAACTGTCTCGCGCGGGCCAGCTCGGGGCGTGTGGAGTTCGATCCGTCGCAGACCTTCAGCAGAAGCGCATAGTACTCGGAAGCGTCGCCCTGTTTCCCCGCGGCTTCGGCCGCGCGGGCGGCGCCATAAAGCCCGTTGAAGCGATTGGGATTCAGTTTCAGATCGGCCTGATATTCGACGAGCGCCTGCTGGGGGTGCTTGGCCTCAAGCAGCATGTCGGCCATCATCTCGCGCAGAGGAATACCGGCAGGCTCCGTTCCCAAGGCATCTTCTTTGTCAGCCATGGGACGCAGCGCCTCCACCGCATCGTCGGGCTTGCCTTCGGCAAACGACTGCCAGGCTTCGGCCTGCCGCTGGTCGTCAGCCACTGCCTCGGCCGCTCCGCTTTTCTTCCGAGAAATCAATTCCTCATGAATGCGATGGATCTCGGCAACGTCTTTTTTCACCTGAGCCGCATCGTGCAGATGGGCGGCGCCAATCGCTCGCGCCCAATACTGCACGGCTTCCTGGTCGGGCGCGCCCGGGACGGAAATGACCGTGATCGCCGCGGCTGACGCCCAATCGCGCATCTCCAGCGGATAAAGCGAAGCAAAGTTCGCCATCGCGGCAATGTGCGGATCAAATCCCAGGCCGTACATGTCGTGCATTTTGGGCATCGCCTTTACTTCTTCCATCAGTGCCCTCGCATCGGCATCGCGGCCGCTTTGCATGTAGGCGTAGAAGAGAAAATCCATGGCGTGAAACTGATGGCCGCCGCCGCCCATGCCCATGGCAGAGCTTTTGCGCGAGGCGGCGATCGAGGCCAGGTTGGAGTTGATATCGTCCTGCCAGAGGCCCACGCGGGCAAAGATGTGAGATGGCATGTGCAGCGCGTGCGGGGCCGACGGCGCGACCTGCGCATACCGCCGGGCCGCGGGCAGGCCGAGCTGCGCCAGCTGTGGCTTGTCGTAAGAGTGAATCAGGTAGTGAGCGACGCCAGGATGATCAGGCTCGGTCGCAAACAACTTTTCAAGAATTGCAGCAGCTCGCTTTCGGTTTGCAAAAGTAGTGTCATCGTGGGGCTCGGAGGCGAGCAGAGAGAGGGCGAAGAAGGCTGCTGCTTCGTGATCGCCGGGATAGGATTCGTACACCTTCTTCATCGCATCGGAATAGGCGCGGGCGCGCTCCCGGTGGTCCAGCTTTCTCGAATTGCTATAAAAGGCCGCGATGGCGTCGATGTAGGCCCGCTCACGGGCCGTCGTAGTCCCGCCATTGCCCTTCGCCATGTGGATTTCCTCCATCCCGTGGTCGATCACGCTGGCGTCAGGCTCATTCCAAAGTTGATGCCAAAGGCTCATGGCGATCCCCCAATACGCCATCGCGCACTCGGGATCGTCGTTGGCGATCTGCTCAAACTGCTTGGTCGCTTCTTCGTACCAGAAGGAGTGCAACAGGGCTACTCCGCGCTCGAAGGGTTTTTGTACGAAAGGCGCGCATGAGACCGGGAAATGGACTGTACCGAGTTGAGAAGCCGTGAGCGCTTCGTGGTGATCGTGGCCGTGCTGATCGTCGGCAAGTGCCACTCCCGTAAGAGCCGAAAAGACAAAAGTGCAGATAAGGAGCAATATCAAGCCGATTCGTTTCATGGGAACCCCGCTGAGAAGCGAGTTTAGTCGGCCTCGGAGCGAGGGTCAAATTGAGGAAATTTCTTCGATTCGGTGGGCAGGCAGGCCCACGGCGTAGCCCCAACGCGTTACCAAACTGGAGCTGAATTCTGAGAAAACGGCCAAGAAAATCGGATTGTTCGCTGGCGAACACTCCCCTCTTCTGCTACACTTCGCCGGAATTGGGCAGGGACATGTTGGCTAACCGGCTACGTGCGGTCCTGTTCTGCAACGTGCGGGAACGGCAGCGCGCCAACTCATTCGCCAGCCCCGCTTAGGGAGTAGCCATGGATCTGCACCCTGGGCAAAAAGATCGCCGCGCCAAAGCGGCGGCCGCTGAACTAGAGCCGATTCGGCTCGCTCTTCACGAAAACGACGACTGGTACAGGGACTTGATTGAGCACAGCCAGGATTTGCTGTGTGTCCACGATCTCGACGGACAGCTCTTGTCGGTCAATCCCGCACCGGCCCGTCTGCTTGGATACAGTGTGGAGGAACTGCTGCAGATCCCCATGCGGCAGCTGATCGCTCCGGAATACCACAAGGAGTTTGACGACTACCTCGAACAGATCGGCCGAGAAGGTAAGGCTCGGGGATTGCTGGTAGTAATTACTCGCTCGGGCGAACGGCGGACTTGGGAATACAGCAACTCGTTGCGCCGGGAGGGCGTTCCCAGACCAATCGTGAGAGGCATGGCGCGCGATGTTACCGAGCAGAAACGAGCGGAGCAACTCGCCCGTGAGGCGAGCGAAGATCTGCTGGCGAAAGTGCGTGAAAGCGAGCGCACAATTAGAGAATTGAAGCTGTTCCGGACTCTGCTCGACCACAGCAACGACGCAATCGAGGTGGTCGATCCGGAGACGCTTCGCTTTCTCGACATCAATGACAGGGCTTGCTCTTCGCTCGGCTACAGCCGCGAGGAACTCCTTTCTTTGAGCGTTTTCGACATCGATCCAACCGTGACCGATGATCTGGTTTCAAGGGTTCGTGAGGAACTGAAAAAAGTTGGATTCTTACTCATAGAAAGCGTTCATCGCCGCAAGGACGGCTCGACTTTCCCCGTGGAAATCAATATGCGGCGAGTGTCGATGGATCGGGAATATATCGTCGCCATCGCGCGCGACCTTACCGAACGCAAAGAGTCCGAGGATCGGCTGCGCGTCAGCGAACATCGCTATCGGGCTCTGCACGAGGTTTCTCCAGTCGGCGTCTGCTGGGTAGAGAGCGAAACTGGGCGCTTTTTGGGGGTAAACCCGAAGTTTTGTGAGATCGCGGGACGAACCGAACAGGATCTACTGGGGCTCGATTTTCAAAGCATTACTCACCCTGACGATTTGCCACCGAGCCTTGAGAAACTGCGGCAGCTGCTGGGCGGCGAGGTGCGCGGCTATGAACTACAAAAGAGGTACATCCGTCCGGAAGGTTCGGTGCGCTGGGTGGAAGCTGAAATCGTGGCGATGGGGCCAGAGGGCAAGAAACCTGATCGGCACATGGCCATTGTGCAGGATATTACAGAGCGCAAGCGTGCAGAGGAGAGACTGCGAGAATACGAGAGGGTGGTCGAGGGCCTGGAGGAGATGATCGCAGTCGTGGATCGGGATTATCGCTACGTAATTGCCAACCGCGCTTTCTTGAGCCGCCGGGGCATGGATAAGGAACAGGTCATCGGTCACACTATTGCAGAGATAGTCGATAAAGGGTCCATCGAGATGGTGAAGCGAAAACTCGATGAATGCTTTACAGGTAAGATCGTCCGGTTTGAGATGAAGTACACATATTCCGACCTGGGTGAAAGAGACTTGTCCCTGTCTTACTTCCCCATCGAAGGGCCGAATGGGGAGGTGGATCGAATAGCCGCCGTATTGCATGACATTACTGAACGCAAGCGGGCGGACGCGCGATTCCGCGGATTGCTGGAGGCGGCGCCGGATGCCATGGTGGTAGTGAACCAAGAAGGCAAGATTGTTCTGATCAATGCTCAAACTGAAAAGCTGTTTGGATACCACCGCGACGGGCTTCTAAACCAGCCTATGGAAATGCTGGTGCCGGAACGTTTCCGAGAAAAACACCACGACCACCGTGCAGAGTTCTCAACCCAACCTCGAATGCGCGAGATGGGTGCGGGATTAGAGTTGTTCGGCCTGCGCAAGGATGGAACCGAGTTTCCTGTCGAAATCAGCCTAAGCCCGTTGGAAACAGAACAGGGAATTCTGATCTCCAGCGCCATTCGAGATATCAGCGACCGCAAGCGGGCGCAGGAAGCATTGCGGCGTAGCGAAGAGAACTACCGGAAGTTCGTGGCGCAGAGTTCGGAAGGAATCTTTCGGGAGGAATTGGATGCTCCTATACCGATCGATCTGCCGGAGGACGAACTGGTTCATCATATTCTGTACGACTCTTACCTGGCGGAATGTAACGATGCTCTCGCCAGGATGTACGGATTGACGTCAAGCCGGGAATGCGTTGGGAAACGGCTGACCGAGATGGTGCCCCCGGACGACCCACAGAATATTGAGCTGGCTCGAGAGTTTGTTCGATCCGGGTTTCGGGTCATGGAACACGAATCTCATGAGGTCGATGTACACGGGAATCCCAAGGTGTTCCTCAACAGCATGATCGGCACAGTCGAAAATGGACGCCTGGAACGCACTTGGGGCATTCAGCGCGACATCACCGAAAAAGTAAAGCTCGAGGAAGCGCGGAGGAAGGCGGAGGACAACTTGTGCGGGATGGTCGAGCGCCTTCAGGAGGTCACGGAGGAGTTGCGGCTGGCGAAAGAAAAGCTGGCGGAAGAGAAGCTTTATCTGGAAGAGGCAATCGATACGGAACTCGGATTTGGGGAAATCGTTGGGCGCAGCAGCGGTATGAAACGAGTCATGGAAAAAGTCGCGAAAGTTGCCCACAGCGACGCAACAGTGTTACTCCTCGGAGAAACAGGAACCGGCAAGGAGTTGGTGGCGAGGGCGCTGCACAATCGCAGCAAACGCCATGGAAAAAGCTTCATCAAGCTGAACTGCGCGGCGATCCCTTCCGGATTATTAGAGAGTGAACTCTTCGGTCATGAGAAGGGAGCTTTCACCGGAGCGGTAGCCAGGAAGCTCGGACGACTCGAATTGGCCGACGGGGGAACTCTTTTCCTCGACGAGATCGGGGAGATCCCGCTGAGCCTGCAGCCCAAACTGCTGCGCGTGCTGCAGGATATGGAGTTTGAACGGCTGGGCGCGAACCAAACCCTCAAGGTGAATTTTCGTTTGCTGGCGGCGACAAATCGCGACTTGCTGCAGAGCGTGAACGCGCGTGAATTTCGCAGCGATTTGTATTACCGGCTAAATGTTTTTCCTATTCATATCCCGCCGTTGCGGGAGCGGCGCGAGGACATCCGGCCGCTGGTCGAGCATTTTGTGCGCAAGTTTGCGGCGCAGATGAAGAAGCCGATTACCAGCATCTCCTCGAAAACCATGGAACTGCTGGTACGGTGGGAGTGGCCGGGGAACATTCGAGAGCTGGAAAATTTCATCGAGCGATCGGTAATCCTGACGCCGGGATCGGTTTTACAGGCTCCGTTGGCAGAACTGGAGACTGACGTCGAAAACAACGACAGCAATTTGACGCTTCGCGACAAAGACAGGGAGCGCATCCTCCGAGCGCTGCGCGAGTGCCACGGCAAGCTGGGAGGGCCAGATGGCGCGGCGGCGCGCCTCGGGCTTAAGCGTACGACTCTGCAATCGAAGCTCGACCACCTCGGAATTAGGCCAGCTAATTATCGGGCTTGATCTGTGAGCCTGCAAGCGCTTGCGCCCTGCGACATACGGTATGCTGTTCAGATGACACCGACATTCAAGCGAGTGCTGGAAGCGGCTGCCTGGTTTGTTCTGGGGTTCGTAACGCATATGTTGCTGCTTTACTTCCATCATCGTCCCGGGTAGCGCGGTCGCGGACGACGTTCCGCTTCGGTGACAAATCAGAGTGAAAAGCCCCTCGTCCTGTAACGAGGGGCTTTTTTCGGGGGAGGGACTTGGGCGAGGCGCCCTTGGTCCAGAACCGGTCTATTTGGGTTGCTGTTGCTGATCTGCGATCGTGGCGGGAGCGCCCGTATTGCTCGAAAGCTGCTCGAGATCGTTCTTGAGCAAGCTGATTTCGACGCGGCCACCGCTCATGTGCTTCGACTTGGCATCCTGCTCATCACCGACCGGCGCGTTGCCCATGCCGACCAGATAAATACGATAGAGCGGAATGTCATGGTTGAGCACCATATAGCGGACGACGGACTCAGCCATCTTCTGCGAAGTTGTGATGGCTGTCTGTCCGCGGCCCGAGGAGAATCCCTGTACTTCGATGATGTAGCCCTTCTGTCCCTTAACGCCATTCGCCATGTCGTCGAGGGCGTCTTTGGCGTTCTTGCTCAGGATCGTCTGGCCGGGCTTGAAGCGGATCTCCGTTTGGTTTGAGGCCTTGTACTGGTCGATGTTGCTGACCACGGTCTCGACCGTCTGGATGCGCGTGGTGGCGGTTTGCGCGGTCTGCTGTGCCTGGTTCGCCCGATTGCCGGCGTCGACTGCATGCTGGTCGGCTTCGTTGGCTTTGTCAGAAGCCATCTTGATCCCTGCTTGAGCGCGGGCATCGGTGTCTTTGATCGCCTTACCGTTCGCTGCGGTCAGGTCATCCAGCTCGTTGATGCGGTCGCGAATAGGTTCGGTCTGCCGCTTCACATAGCTTTTGCGCGCAAACGGATTCACGCGGCCCCAGAAACCTTCCCGGCTCGGTGGCTGTAGGGGTTGTTTTCCGGTCGCGGTGTCAGTCGACTGTGTGGACTGAGTCTGCGTCGCTGCCGGTTGAGATTGATCCTGGGAAGACGAAGTCTGGGCGAAGGCCGGAAATGCCAGAGCCGCCGCCAGAGGCAAAGTTACTAAGATAGGGTTCTTCATAATGGAACTTCCTCCAAGTTTTGGGGGAGCGTTTTTGGGGCTCCACTCCAGCACGCCGAAACGCGCGTGTTGCGTGATTTAATTGCGTCCCCTAAACATACGACGAAAGCAAGCACTACCTGCTTGCCGGCCTGCGCTGACGCAACGCAAGTCTGAAAGCTACAAAGACTGTCCCGCAGAACTCCGCAGGCACTCTTCCTAATACAGTTCGGATGCCAAACCGGGCCGCGAGGTTGGAGCGCTAACTCATTGATAACCATACACATTCTACTCTCAATTCGCACGTATGGTTACTTTGGGTTTATTAGAGCACGGTAATTTTGGCAAACCTGATATAAAAACTGCTTGTACCGATGAGAAATGGGGGACTGATTTTGCGATCGCAAAAATCCGGCGCAATTTCTTGCGGCGTGAAAAGCGCTTGCGTGGGCATGAGACCCGCCGGTGTTTTACCGATGCTTTGCGGCATATTGCTGATTTCAGCGGGATTAGCCTCGGCCGGAAGCATATCGCCGAAATCTGCACCGGACCGAACTGAGGTCGCTGGCGTCCCGATGGCCTCTTCACGAGTTCCTTCCGATCACATGCAGCAATACTCCGATCTCGCGTTGACCTGGATGCAACAGTATTTGCGCATCGATACCACGAACCCGCCAGGTCATGAGATGCGGGCGGTCGAGTTCTACAAGAGAATTCTCGATCAGGAAGGAATCGAGAATCGTGCATTCGAATACACCCCGGGCCGCGGCGACTTATGGGCGCGGCTACCGCATAACACCGCGCAGGGCGAGCGGCCAATTGTGCTGCTTAATCACATGGATGTGGTTACCAGCGATGCTGCGCATTGGAAGGTGCCCCCATTCAGCGGAGAGATCAAAGATGGCTGGCTTTGGGGGCGCGGCGCACAGGATATGAAAGACGAAGGCCTGGCGCAGTTGGTGGCAATGGTTATGCTCAAGCGGGAAAAGGTCGAGCTTGATCGCGACGTAATTTTTCTCGCCGTCGCCGACGAAGAAGCGGACGGCACTGGCACCGATTGGTTTATAGCGCACAATCGCGACCTTCTGGAGAATGCTGAATTCCTAATTAACGAAGGCGGCGAGAACCTGCTGCAGAACGGAAAAGTGAAATACATCGGTGTGGATGTCGGCGAGAAGACTACATTCTGGCTGCGAGTAACGGCCCATGGACGCCCCGGGCATGCATCGCGGCCGATTCCAGATTCCGCGCCGAATCGCTTGGTTCGAGCTTTGCAGAATATCCTCGCCTTTCAGACGCCACTACGGGTTCTTCCGGTCGTCGATGAGTTCTTGCGCGACATGGCTCCGTACGAGCCACCAGACGAGGCGCACGCGTATCGGAACATCCGAAAGGCGATCGAAGATCCAAAATTTCAGGCACAGGTAGCTAACGACGAGTCGCTCAATTTTCTTTTGCGCGACACTATTTCACTGACCATGATGGGAGGCTCGGAGCAGACAAACGTGATTCCGCCTGAGGCGTGGGCCAATCTTGACGTGCGAATCCTGCCCGGCGGCGACCCGAAGCATTTGCTAGAACAATTGCGGCAGGTTGTGAACGATCCCCAGGTGACAATCGAGCCCGTCAACGCGGAATTCCGCGAGGCCAACTACTCGCCCACCGACACGGCGTTATATGACGCAATTCACAAAGTCGCGGAGAAGTATTTTCCGGGCACCCCTGTCGTTCCACACATCACGAGCGGTTACACGGAAAATCAGAGGTATCGTCCGCTCGGCATCAATGCTTATGGCTTTAATCCTTACACAGCTACGGAAGAAGAAGGCAGCACTGAGCATGGCAACGATGAGCGGATTCGGGTGGAAGAAGTGCGACGCGGACCGAGAGTGTTGTTCGATGTGGTGGCGAGCGTGGCGGGAGCGAAGTGAGATCCGCGCTCGTTAAGCTCTGTGTTAAAGCCTTCCGCAATACTTCTCGTACTGCTCGATGATGAAATGATCGGTCATGCCGGCGATGTAATCGCAGACCACCCTCGGGAGAGACTCCTGCGCGGCTTTTTCCTGGTAGTAATGCGGCAGAGCTGAAGGGGTGCTCGTCCAGAACGCAAACAACTCAGAGACGATCTGTTCGGCCTCGTCCTTTTCTCCAGCCAAAGATGGACTGTAGTAGAGGTTTTCATAAAGGAAATCCTTGATCTGCTTGCGGTCGGCTTCGACTTCGGAACTAAATCCGACGATGCGATCTTTGTACTCACGAACATCTTTCAGCGTTTTAATCCCCACCTGTTTTAATCGCATTTGCGTATTTGTGATGAGATCGCTGGCCAGGCGATTGAACACACCCTTGACAGTTTCATTAAATTTCAGTTTCTCAGCGACATCGGGATAATTTCGTTCGGCAGCGCGAAAAAAATGCTCGAAAACAGGCACGGCGCTGCGGATCTGGTCGAGCGTAAGCAGGTGAGCTTCGTAACCGTCGTCGAGGTCGGCGGTGTTGTAGCCGACCTCATCGGTCAGGTCGATGAGCTGGGCTTCCAGCGGCGGGCGCTGATCGAGAAGATATTCGGCAAGCTCCGGGTGATCGTCAGCAGAATAATCGCGAGAGTGTTTGATAATGCCTTCGCGCACTTCGAAAGTGAGGTTCAATCCCGGAAAAGCCGCGTAGCGCTGTTCGAAATCCTCGACAATGCGCAATGCGTGCAGGTTGTGATCGAAGAACAGGCCGCTTGTTCGCATGATGCGGTCGAGGGCTTTTTCTCCGGCATGGCCGAACGGGGGGTGGCCGAGGTCGTGCGCAAGCGCGAGCGCCTCCGCTAAATCAACGTTGAGATCCAGCGCACCGGCAACGGTCCGCGTGATTTGTGCGACTTCGATCGTATGGGTGAGACGGTTGCGGAAATGGTCGGAGTAACGGCGCGTGAATACCTGAGTCTTGGCTTCCAGCCGGCGAAATGCCCGCGCGTGGATAATGCGGTCGCGGTCCCGCTGAAAGTCATTGCGGTAAGGATGTTGCGGCTCAGGAAAGCGGCGTCCGAGAGACTCCTCTACCCGCACCGCGTAGCTGGCCAGCATGGAAAAAGTTTAGCACCCAGCCGCCAGGCTCTTACAAAACACAACACTCACGTGGAACGCAACTATTGCTTTTGCGATTCTTCCTTGGCGATGGCCACTTTGGCGGCGTCGAGTTTCTTCTGCGTGGCTGCAAATAAGTCCCCGTCGATCTCTGGCGGGATGGTTCTGTTCCACTCTTCGACGGCTCGTTGCCAGTGGGCTGCGGCAAGCTTCAGGCGTCCGGTTTTCTGGTAGAGATCGCCCAGGTGATCCTGCACGGTCGGATCGGAGCCCATATGCAAGGAGGCCTTGTTCAAGTTCTCTTCGGCAAGATCGTACTTGCCGAGCTTGAAATACGCCCAGCCGAGAGAATCTAAATAGGCGCCGTTGGTGGGGTCAACGCTCACAGCCTGCTTGATGTAGTTGAGCGACTGCTCGATGTCGACTCCGCGGTCGGCGTTCATATAGCCGAGATAATTCAAAGTCGCACCGCTCTGGGGATTCAGTGTGAGAACCTTTTTGAATTCAGCTTCGGCCTGGTCGTACTTCTTCTCGCGCTCGTAGGTCGAGCCACGCAGAAAGTAAACGTACTCTTTGTCTTCGGACTTGATCGAAAGCGATTCGGCTTTGTTCAGAGCGTCTTCGGCTTCGGGCCAGCGCCTCAGCCGCGTTTCCATGATCGCGAGACGCAGGTAGACATCGCGGTCTTCCGGCGTGCCTTTGAGCAGTGAACGAACGTCCGCGAGAGGCTTTTCGGGATCACTCGTGTCGGCCAGTTGTGCGTCGAGGACCATGCGCAGATCGCGGTCATTGGGCATCTTCTGCGCGGCCTCTTTGGCGACCGCGGTAGCCTCATCCCAGTGCTTGGCTTCGCGGTAGGTATCGATGATGTCCTGATATCCGGTCTTGGCGTTTTCGTCGCCGAGGGAAATCATTTTCCGGAAAGCGTCGACCGCCTCGGGATAGTTTTCCTGGTCGCGATAAATCATTCCAAGCCGCTCGACAAAAATCCCGCGATTATTGCGGTCGGCCTGGGAGTAGCTGTTGTCGGGCTTTTCCGTTTTCTTAAGCAGATCCTGCAAAATCTTTGCGCCCTCGTCGTAGCGGCCCTGAGCTTCATACACAACGGCGATATTGTAAGGAACTTCCAGCGCATCGGGCACCATCGCTTGCGCTTTCTTGAGGCTGTCGAGAGCTTCATCGTATCTGCCCTGGCGGCGGTAGATTTCTGAAATCCGCAGATAGGTCTGGGCGTCCTCGGGATTCGCGTCAGCGATGACTTTATATTGTTCCAGCGCCCGGTCGATCTGGCCATCGTTCAAGTAGTTTTCGGCAAGGCCGCGAATAGCGTCGAGATTGTCGCGGTCGAGCATAATGGCGTGTTTGTATGCGTCAATCGCGCTCTTGTAATCTTTGCGCTGTTCATACGTCGCTCCCAGCGCGGCATAGAGCTTGGCCGAGCGTCCGGTATCGGGAACTGCGCTCAAGACTTGCAGCGCGCGAGCGGTGTCGCCTTCATCGGTATAAAGCAAGGCCAGCGTGGTGACAGCCTCCTCGGAATCGGGATCGAGCGTCACCGCGGTCTTGAGTTCGGCTTCGGCCTTCTGCAAATCGTTGTTCAGCCGGTAAAGCCTGCCGAGAAGCAAGTGGTCGTCGACACTGTTGGGCTCGATCTTCACAATCTGCTCGTACTGCTCGATGGCCAGCTTCAGAATGTTGTCAGAGCCGTTGCCATTTCCGGGCATATCGCCGAGCGATCGCAGATAAATGCGTCCCAGCAGTTTATGAGCTTCGAGATTGTTCGGATCGCGTTTCAGAATGTCTTGTGCCTGGAGCACCGCGTCGCGGATACGGCCGGTCTTCACGTAGAGTTCGGCGAGAGCCGACGTAAGGAATTCGGAAGAAGGATCGGCTTCGATGGCGAGCCGGTATTCGTCCATAGCTTTATTCGCCAGGTCGCTGCGGCCGTACATCGTGACCTGCTCTTCGTACATATGGGCGACCGTGTAGTGGTAATAGGCGGCGGCTCGGTCCGCTTTTGTGGGCGCGTTTTGCGGCGATTTGGCTGCGTCGGACTTATGCGGGGAGGAATCGGAATCTGCCGGCGTAGTGGGGACGGTTTGAGCGGCCGCAACGGCCGCAAAGAAGAAAAAGAATGGTAAAACTGCGCAATAAATTCGATTCATGCTCGACCTGACTTTGGTGGAAATCATTGTATCGGTCTGCTCGTCGTCTGCACTCCGGGGAACCTGGTCCTTCGATGCAAAACCGGGGCAAACAACTATTGGATGCAAAAGCGGCCCGGTCTGCTATTACCTAATTCTAACCTGCCATGCCGGAGAACGGGAAAAACAGTGCCGCTTGCGCGAGCGGCTCAAAAGTCAAGAGTACAGGGACCGAGGGCAGTTGATTGTCGCGAAATGTCAATTTTGGTAAACGGGGAAAGGTCAGGTGAAAGGTTTAGTGCCGGAAGTGGCGTACTCCTGTGAAAAGCATTGCAAGCCCTAAGCGATCGGCGGTGGCAATGACCTCGGCATCACGCTGCGAGCCGCCGGGCTGAATGATCGCGGTCGCTCCAGCCTTAGCGATTTCTTCGACGCCGTCGGGAAATGGGAAGAATGCGTCAGAGGCGGCGACTGTTCCTTGGAGCGGAAGTTGCGCTTTCAACGCTCCGATCTTCGCTGAATCGACGCGGCTCATCTGTCCGGCCCCGACGCCTACGGTCTGCCCGTCGCGAGCGTAGACGACAGCGTTCGATTTCACATGCTTGCAGACTTTCCAGGCAAACAGCATTGCCCGAGTTTCCTCGGGAGTAGGCGCGCGCTGGGTGACGACCTTGAGATCGGCACCCTGCAACGGGCGCGAATCTGTATCTTGCAAGAGAATTCCGCCGGAGATGTTTTTGAGGACCCACTTCTGGGGGGCGGCTGTGGCTTCGACGAGTCGCAAGTTTTTCTTGGTAGCGAATCGGGCCTTCGCTGCTTCATCGAATCGGGGTGCCGCGATCACTTCGAGAAAGAGCTTGTGCATTTCTTCGGCGGCTTCGGCATCGATTGGGCGGTTTACACCGATCACGCCGCCGAACGCCGAGACCGGATCGCATTCGAGCGCACGCTTGTAAGCCTCGGCAAGAGTCTTTCCGGTCGCGGCTCCCGCGGGATTGGTGTGCTTGATGATGGCACAGAACGGCTGATCGAAACCGGGCTCGTCAAATTCCTGCGCTAGATCCCAGGCCGCCTGCAGGTCGACGATGTTGTTGTAGGAAAGCTCCTTGCCCTGAAGCTGACGCGCGTTGGCCACGCCTGATCCAGAGCCGTCGGAATACATCGCCGCTTTCTGATGGGGGTTTTCGCCATAGCGCAGGTCGAGGGCTTTTTGAAATGAAAGGCGCAGAGTTTGGGGGAACGACTCAGTTGACGCAGGCACGGCCGCCCGCGGCTGTCCAGCGGAGCGAAGCTCCGCGCCGGCCGCGAGCTGCCGGAAATTATCTATGTCGGAAATTCCCTCGAGCGTCGAAGCAATGGCTGAGTCATAAGCTGACGTGAGCGCGAAGGCCTTTCGTGCGAGACGCCACTTCGTTTCAAGCGAGAGCATGCCGCCTGAGCCGGCAAGTTCTTCGGCGATCGCATCGTAGTCGGTCGGCGACGTGACCACGGCAACATCGTGAAAATTCTTGGCGGCGGAACGGATCATCGACGGCCCGCCGATATCGATATTTTCAATTAGCTCTTCGAAAGCCACGCCGGGCTTGGCTGCCGTTTTTTCGAAGGCGTAGAGATTGACGACGACCATGTCGATGGGCTGAATGCCTTGCTCGGCGACGGCAGCGGCGTGTTTGGGATCATCGCGGCGATGCAGGATGCCGCCGTGAACCTTGGGATGCAGCGTCTTAACGCGGCCATCGAGCATTTCAGGAAAGCCGGTGAGTTCGGAGACATCTTTGACGTCGATGCCGGAGTCGCGCAGGAGTTTGGCTGTGCCCCCGGTGGAGATGAGTTCAATGCCGAGGTTCGAGAGCTTGCGGGCGAACTCCGCGAGGCCGGTTTTATCGGTGACACTGAGGATGGCACGGCGGATTTTGGAATGGCTGAAAGACATGATCGGCCCTAGATATGAACGATGAACGCGGAGCGACCGAAGATTCTAGCAGCAATTTTGCACTCGGTCGGATTTATTGGTTGTTTTTACTGCGGAAGGACGAGATCGCTTTCATTATGAACCGGAAGAAGCCAAAGAGGATGATTGACCGGTCGAACTCGCGGTTGCCGGTGTTCGGAACGTGAAACATAAACTACGTCTTCGCCTTAGCCTTCAGCTTGACCTGTCCCTCCGCTACTTCGACCGAGAACTCGACATCCTGGCAGGCATATTGCTTGCGGATTTGATCGGTTTTTTTCTGCACAAAGGAAGAGAACGAATCGAGGCTGCCGGAGACATTCTCTCCGGCTTTTCTCTTAGCGGCAACGAGCGTGTTGTAGAGGCGTTCGAGCTGTTCGCGCCCGGCCTCGCTCTCGTGCATGGTGAAGGGCTGTGAAGTCTCTGAGGCTGTAGCAGCCGTGGCTGCGGCTTTACTCACGCCATAAACCGGATGCGCGGGTTTGTGCTCTTCTTCGACGCGCACTCCCTGAACGCCGAGCAACGCATCCTGCGGACGGCGGTAACCTTCTTCGCGGACGCGTGATTTCTTACGCCACAGATCGCTGTACACGGCGTAGCGCTGGGCCATTTCGTTGTAGCGGTAGCGCTGGGAGAAGCTCATGCGTCCGCCGTCGGAAAACTTGCGCAGCAACGAGAGCACCTTCCACTCGATGTCGGTGGGCGGGCGCTTGGTTGGATTGCTGAAGTAGACTTCGTACTCGATTTTCAGCCGCCGGAGCTGGCCCTCGAGTACGCCAAGTTCTTCGTCAGTAGTCACGCATGGATCTCCGAGTCAACAGTGTAGTGGGCAGGCAGGAGTTCGGCGAGGTACCCGGCGGTCACCGGAGTTGTGGTACGAAAGTAAGTGCTGGTGAGCTTGAGTATTACGGTTCTAGGGCAGACGGGATCTTGCCTCGGAAAAGCAGGTTCCTCGTTGCTAGCCCTCCTCGGAATGACGAAGCCGAGAAGTTTACCTAATCGAGATCGGCTGAGGGTTGACGGCTGAAGGTTTACTTCGAATTCGCCGCCATCTTCTTGACCATCGCGAGCACCAGCTTGCGATCACTGTCATTTAGACTGGCGGAGTAACGGCGCACCTGGCTGAGGAAACGGACCTCGTCGTCGGAAAGTTGTGGCAATCCCTTGGAGCCGTTGCTGTGACCTGATTCGGAAAAGAACTGCGACAGCGCGATCTCCATCGCTCCCGCGATCTTGGAGAGCGTGTCGAGCGAGGGGATCGTATGACCGTTCTCCACGCGTGACAGGTAGCAGCGCAGCAGCCCAGTGCGCTTTTCAATGTCGCCCTGGGACATCCCTTTTTGCAGCCGGTAGTTTCTAATGGTCTCGCCGATGTTGATCTGAGGGAGCATTGCAGATGCGACATAGTAACCAGATCGCGATTTTCTGGCAAGTGGAAATTCGTGCCATATGAATCCCACTTTCGGATCACACCTGACCGAGCCGACCCCCCATGATTAAACGCAGTTTAAGTAACGATTGGCGAGAAGGAAGGAGGGCGAGTCGCGAGTGAAATTACTTCTTCAAGTTATCCGAAAGAAAACTAACTGTGCGCTGCCAGGCATCGGCGGCATCAGCCGGACGATACCCGGTTTTGTTGTTCGGATTTTCAAAAGCATGCCCGGCATCATCGTAGATTTTGGTTTCGATCTTCTTGCCTTGCGCCTTCATGGCCGCTTCAAATTTATGCACATCGTCCGGCGTAATGCCTTGATCTTGTCCACCGAACAGGCCGAGTACGGGAGCATTAATCTTCTTGATCGCATCGGCATCGGTTACAAGATGCCCGTAGTTAATGACGTCGGCCGCCAGAGCTGGCTCGTCGAGAGCAACATCAAGCGAATAGCCGCCGCCCATGCACCATCCAATGGCACCGATGCGGTTCTTCCTGATGGTTGGCTGCGATGCAAGATAGTCGAAAGCGCCTTTCAGGTCGCGGTTGGCCCGATCGTCAGGAACTCCTCGCATCAATTCGTGCGCCATGTCCGGCGTGGCCGCAACTTTCCCGCGATATAGGTCGATCGCCAGCGTTTCATAGCCCTGATCGGCGAGTTTCAAGGCTTGTTCCTTGACCCAGTCGTTCAATCCCCACCACTCGTGAATCACGATGATGGCGGGGAACGGTCCTTTGCCTGCGGGAGTATACAGAATGCCCTGCACCGTTTCGTCGCCGCTTTTGTAGGAAACCGATTTGCCGTCGGCAGCGAACGAGGTTGAAATAAATGTTAAAACGAAAATGATCGTGAGGACCGGCAATAGTTTTTTCATATTCATCCCCGTAGCTGATTAGGCTAATTTTTGGCTACAACTCGAGTTCCATGTGGAGCGCTCCATCGATTGGATTCGCGCAATACGGAGCAATCTCTTTGAATCCCAACCTGCGGTACATCGCAACCGCATCTTTCATCACCGGCTCGACCGTGTCAAGGCGCATGCGTCGATAACCGATCTGGCGAGCTTCGCAGATTATTCGATCGGCCAGTGCGCGACCGAGGCCTTTTGCGCGGAACTGTGGACGCAGGTAAAGACGCTTCATTTCGCATACCAGCGGTTCCAGTTTGTGAAGCGCGACGCAGCCTGCCAGGCGGCCTTCATACTCCGCGAGCAATAAGCGGCCTTCGGGCGGGGCGTAACTACCTGGAAGGCTGGCGAGTTCGTTCTCGAAATTCTGGAAGCAGAGACTGAAGCCGAGTGACTGCGCGTACTCCAGAAAAAGTGCGCGCGCTTCTGCGATCTCAGTAGCAGATTCGGCCTGAAAAAACACCAAAGGCTTCACGACAGCATAATTCGAATTGATCGCGTCTTCGGCTTTCATTCTTCGATGAACCACTTCTTACTTTTGTGGAACTATCCCATCAGCATGCCGCCATTCACGTTCAGCACGTGCCCGGTGATGTAGGAGGCCTCGTCGGAGGCGAGAAACGCTACTGCACTGGCTACGTCGTCGACCGTTCCCACCCGGCCCAGCGGAATCTGCCTAGCGGCACTCTGCTTGAATTCGTCTCCCAGCACTTCCGTCATTGCGGTTTCGATGAAGCCGGGAGCGACTGCGTTGCAGGTAATATTGCGCGAGCCGAGTTCGCGGGCGACGGCCATTGTCAGTCCGATTAATCCGGCCTTTGACGCGGCATAGTTTGCCTGTCCGGCCTGCCCCATCTGGCCGAAGACACTGGCAACGTTGATGATGCGCCCCCAGCGCTGCTTGAGCATCGAACTTGTGACCTGTTGGGTGCAGAGGTAGGCCGATGTCAGATTGGTTTGCAGCACCGCCTCCCAATCGGCGCGCTTCATGCGCATAATCAACTGATCGCGGGTGATGCCGGCATTGTTCACCAGAATATCGATCTTTCCGAATTGTGCAATGGCGGCCTTGATTGCCGATCTGACCTGCTCTTCATCGGTGACATCGAGAGCGAACGTCGCCGCCTGGCCGCCGCCGGCAGTAATTTCGCCGGCCAACTCGTTCAATTTTTCTTGACTCCTCGCGGCTAGGGCGACTGAGGCACCCTCCTTAGCTAGCCTTGCCGCGCAAGCCCGGCCAATCCCCTGTGATGCGCCGGTTACGAATGCTACTCGTCCGGAAAGCGACATGACTATCTCCAATCCATCGAGTTACGCGAGAAAATCTCACCAGAAACGTCGAATTATACGCGTGGTGCCCGATCCGGAACGACGAATGATCGCTCAGCCCCCGACAACCGCCGGTATCATTTGTTTAACGATTGCGCAATGCTCATTTGCCGATTAACATTCGAACACTCTATGAACCATCCTGTGATGAACCAACCTGTGATCAATGAAGCCGGCACCATGCCTGAACCTTCCGACAGAAAAGTCGCCGACGTGATTCCTATTTCCAGCCCCGGCCACCGCTCACCGCAACGAGCCGCAGACCTCCCTGCTGCGCAAAAAATACCCGGCGAACGCCCGCAGACGGACTCTGAGCCCTCAACCGAGGTCTTCGCAGTCTATGGCGTGGAGCCGGAGATTCAAGCGTACGCCATGGCGAAGTATTCGCGTTCATCGCTGTCGATGAAGGAATCGTTGCGTGAGATCAGCGCACAGAAAGCCGAGAAATTTCTCAACACGTTTTATTTTCAGTACGGTCACCGCTCGATTGCCGACCTGGCGCACATCGCGCTGGCGATTGAGAGGCTATCGATTTTGGCAGCGATTGAACTTGCCGACGAGCAGCGCTGGGATGGCCAGGAGCGCTCAACTCGTTATCAGGATTTCAAGAAAAGCGGCTATTACACGCCGGATTTCGGAGGCGACGATGAAGGCCGCAAACTTTACCGTGAGACGCTCGATTTTCTTTTCGCCGAGTACGAAGCGCTCTCGGCGCACATGACGGAACACCTGATCGGCATTACTCCGAAGCCTGCTGAGATGAAGCAGGAACAGTACGAGCGGACGCTGAAAGCGCGGGCTTTCGATATCACACGCTACCTGTTGCCGCTGGCGACGAACACTTCACTCGGCGAAATCGTCAACGCGCGTACGCTCGAAACGCAGGTTGCGCATCTGCTCTCGCACACGCACAAGGAGGTGCGAGCGCTCGGTGAGTCGCTGAAAAAAGCGGCGATTTCGGCGGCTTACAACGTGCAGGCAGATTCTCTCCGGGATTTGGTCGAGCAGATTAAGGTCGTTAGTGCGGAGTTGGGGGCGCGTGCCGAGAACGAGTTGCTGCGAGAGGTTCGAGTCGCGCCGACGTTGGTGAAGTATGCCGATCCGAATCCATATGAGATGGAGACGAGGCGCGAACTGCGGCAGGCGGCAAAGGAATTGATGGCGCACGAGCAACTCGCACCGTCCAAGGCGATCGTCGATCTGCTGGACGAAGAGCCGCTGGAAGTGGAGATTGCGACTACGCTGCTTTACGAGCATTGCCATTTTTCCTACCGGCAGATCCGGCAAGCGGTGCAGGTTGCAGGCGAGAGGCATCGACGCGAGGTCATCGATCTCGGCTTGCGTCATCGCGGCAGGCATGACGAAATGCTGCGCGGCTTCCGCGCCGGGCAGCAGTTCCGCTTCGATATTCTCATGGACACGGGAGGCTTCCGCGACATGCACCGTCATCGCCGCTGCATTCAGCTGATGCAGCAATCGACCACGCAGCACGGTTACGAGATGCTGCTCGATGTGGAAGATGCCGGCATGCGGGGACGTTTCGACGCCGCCATGCGGCGCGCCCAGACGGCCGTGGAAAAGCTCGCTGCGCGGGGCGCTCCTGAAACGCAGGAAAATTCGCAGTACGCAATACCGCTGGCATTCAGGAAGCGTGCGCTGTTCAAGATGGATTTCGCCGAGGCCGTCTACATCGCTGAGCTGCGCACCGCGCCGGCCGGACATGTCTCCTACCGCAATGTGGCCTATGCGATGTATGAGGCCGTGTCGCGCAAGTATCCGGCGCTGGCCAAGTATTTCCGCGTGCATGACGTGACGGCGCCAGTGGATTTGCTGCAGCGGTAGAACGTCCATCGGCGGCTTGATTGCATTTGTAATTGTTCAAAGCCTTGCTTATGCGAATGAGATGGACAAACGTGCTTTTTGCGATGGCGTTATTTTCCCTGGTTTTCATCTCCTCCCTGAACGCAGCGAATGCCTACGACCGTCCCGCCACACAGGCTCCATTCTCTGTCGACGATTTCGATTGGCGCGAAATGGTTCCTTCTCTTTTCGCGGCCGCCACGCTGCCTGGGCAAGAAGGGCTCAAGACGCTGCTGGAGAACTCTAAGATCCTTCGATCATATGTCACAAAAGAAGTTCAGACGGAGTGCAAGCCTGGAAACCCCCGCTGCGATTCGAGCCGCGACGGCTTCACCGTGAACGGGGAAGTGATCAAGAGGATCGATGGAATCGTGCACGAAGAGATGCTCCATCGAAACAAAACCTCGTACGTGGACTATACGATGGATAAATCCTTCCCTTTCTCCGAAATTGCGGCGATAAGAAGCGACAAACGGGAGGATGCATATTTTCTTTTGCAGCTCCCCGATCACTCTTACACCGCCGCACAGGTGGAGGCCAAATACGGCACGCCCTACGACACCGACATTGTGCAGTGGTATAGCGTTTACAAGTACCGGCTCGACAGCGCCCAATACACCAGCAAAGCCGTCTTCGAGATCGATCCCACCGATGGTGCGGTGCTCAAGATCGCGATTAGTTTGAAGACCCGGAAACACCGTTAGCTCGGTTGGCACTGGGCATCGCCAATTTGGGAAAGTTTTTCGCGAGGAATCCAAGTATTCGCTTTTGTTTCGCTTATCTATCGGTATATAATCCGGCCAGATTCAATTCAGCAAGCAATTTCAGCACTCGAAGGAGGCTCTCTCCCATGGCGGATGAACGCGGCAAGGCGATCGATCTGGCGGTTTCACAAATTGAAAAGCAGTTTGGCAAAGGCTCGATCATGCGCCTGGGATCGAAAGAGGCGATCGTGCCGATTTCGATCATTTCGACGGGATCGATTTCCTTCGACGCGGCGTTAGGTGTCGGAGGGTTTCCGCGCGGCCGCGTAGTGGAGGTGTTCGGTCCTGAATCTTCTGGCAAGACCACAATTACGCTGCAGGTGATTGCCGAAGCGCAGAAGACCGGCGGCATGGCCGCATTTGTCGATGCCGAGCACGCACTCGACCCGGCCTATGCGAAGAAACTAGGGGTGGATGTCGACAATCTGCTGGTCTCGCAGCCGGACTACGGCGAACAGGCGCTCGAAATTACCGAAGCGCTGGTGCGCTCAAACGCGATTGACGTGTTAGTGGTCGATTCGGTGGCTGCATTGGTGCCGAAGGCCGAGCTCGACGGCGAAATGGGAGACAGCCACATGGGCCTGCAGGCGCGGCTGATGTCGCAGGCGCTGCGCAAATTGACGGGAACAGTCTCCAAGTCACGCACTTGCCTGATCTTCATCAACCAGATCCGCGAAAAGATTGGCGTAATGTTCGGCAATCCGGAGACCACAACCGGCGGGCGTGCGCTGAAATTTTATTCCTCGGTGCGCGTGGATATTCGCCGCATCGCAGCCGTGAAAGAAGGCGATGTGGTGATCGGCTCGCGAACCAAAGTGAAAGTTGTTAAGAATAAAGTGGCCGCGCCGTTCCGCGAAGCCGAGTTCGACATTCTTTATGGCGAAGGCATCTCTCGCGAGGGCGACCTGCTCGATCTTGCCGTCAACAACAACGTGATTGAGAAGTCGGGATCGTGGTTCAGTTACAAAGGCGAGCGCATCGGCCAAGGGCGCGAGAATGCCCGCCAGTTCCTCAAAGACAACAAAGACACTATGGCCAAACTAGACGCGGAGGTGCGTAAAGCGCTTGGGCTGGGTACGGGGCCAGCACAACCGGCAGCCTCAACCCAGACGCCTCCGGTTCAGGGTGCACGCGTTACGACGATGCCGGCGGCAACAGACTCCGTTAAGGCGCCGATTGTGGCGGCGCGCCGTTAAAGAGTTCTTCCGGGGGCTGCATTCTCGCTGCGCCCCCTATCCAACTTCAAAATTGCCATCCCCGCGCTCCCCGCATAGAATGTCGATTATCGGATTCGTGCCTGTGAGGACGATTGCACAAGGGCCTGGCAATATATCCCGGTTCGTTTGATCCACCAACGAACGGCCATCTCGACCTCATCGGCCGTGGGGCCAAGATTTTTGAAGAGCTTGTGGTGGCGATCCTGCGCAATCCGGAAAAGAGCCCGATGTTCAGCCTGGCGGAGCGCCTGGAAATGCTCCGCGAATTAACGGCGCAGTCTGACAATGTTCGCATCGACACGTTTGACGGCCTGATGGTCGAGTACGCCAAGTCGCAGAACGCGACCTGCATTTTACGCGGCATCCGGGCGATCAGCGATTATGAATACGAATTGCAGATGGCGCTCATGAACCGTAAGCTTGAGCCCACGCTGGAGACCGTTTTTATGATGCCCGCCGATAAATACTCGTACGTCAGCTCGCGGCTGGTGCGGGAGGTGGCGCAGGCGGGCGGGCCGGTTAAAGGATTGGTGCCGGAAATCGTGGAAGAGAAGCTTCGCGAAAAACTCGATCCTGCTTACAAGCTGCGGGATGCCCGCATGAGAGAAGTTCTGGAATCGACTAGCGGAAGCGAACTGGATCGAAGAGAGAGAAGGAGAAAACGAAAGGCATGACCACGGCCACGAGTGAAGCGCTTCATCTCAGCGATCGAATCAATCGGATTCAACCTTCTGCCACGATGGCGGTGGTGGCTGAGGCCGACAAGCTACGGGCTCAAGGCATCGACGTGGTCGATTTCGGAGCGGGGGAGCCGCACTTTGCTACTCCGCAACACATCAAAGACGCTGCGATCGCAGCCATTCAGGGAAATTTCACCAAGTACACCGCGGTACCGGGCACACCGGAATTGCGCGACGCTATCGTACATCGTCATGCTGTGGATTTTGACTCCGATTACCGGCGTGAAGAAGCCATCGCTTCCACGGGAGGCAAGAATGCGTTATTCAACGCCATTCAGGTGCTGGTTGATCACGGCGACGAGGTAATTCTGCCCGTTCCCTACTGGGTGTCTTTCAAAGATATTGTGCGTTATGCGGGCGGCGAATGCGCTCTGTTGGAAACCGACGAAGCTCGAGGTTTTCGGGTCACCGCCGAAATGGTGGCGAGATTAATCACACCCCAAACCAAAGCGATTATTCTGAATTCGCCCTCGAATCCCTCCGGCGCGGTGATGAGCCCAAAGGATCTGACGGAGATCGTGCGGTTCGCCCACGAGCGCGGAATCTGGGTATTGTCGGACGAATGCTACGTGTATCTGAATTACACCGCCAAGAATTTCTCGGTGGGTTCACTGCGCGAATTCCGGGAGCGTATCGTTGTTCTCGGATCGCTTTCGAAGACTTATGCCATGACCGGCTGGAGGCTCGGCTACGCGCTTGGCCCTACTGCTGTGATCAGTGCGATGTCTAAGTTGCAAAGCCAATCGACTTCGAATCCAACCTCGATTGTGCAGAAGGCGGCTGTCGCGGCGCTACGCGGACCACAGGATTGCGTAGCGGAAATGCGGCGCGAATACATCGAATTGCGCGATCATGTTGTAAAAGGCCTGCGCTCGATTCCCGGTATTACCTGCACGCTGCCCGAAGGTGCTTTTTATGCTTACCCGAACATCTCGGCATTTCTGGGTCGCGGTGGTATGAAGTCGGCATCCGATGTCGCGGGAAGATTGCTTCGCGAGGTCCATGTGGCAACGGTGCCAGGAGAAGGATTTGGCACTGGCAACCACGTCAGGGTTTCGTACGCTACTTCGAAGGCGGAACTGGATCGCGGACTGGAGCGAATGCGAAAGTTTTTCTCCGCGCTCTAAGCGCGGAAACAATTTAGTTCGGCTAAGGCCGTCCCTTCGCGAGCGGCCTTTTTTATCTGGGCGCTTCTATGGGCGAGCTATATCCATTGCTGATGGTTCCCGGCTTCGACCCACGCCCATGGGGTACGTACGACTTGTCGCCGATTTACCCGAATCAAAAGTTCTCGGAGAAAATTGGCGAGGCCTGGCTTACCGGTGACGATTGCAAGGTGGCGAACGGCCCGCTCGCCGGAGAGACATTGGCGCAGGTCAGTAAGAAGTATCAGCGCGCCCTTGTCGGAGAAGCGGCGCGCGATGCCAGTCGTTTTCCACTTCTTCTGAAATTTCTTTTCCCGCACGAGAAGCTTTCGGTGCAGGTTCATCCCGACGACGCGCAGGCGTTGAAAGTGGGCGAACCATGGGGGAAAACCGAGTGCTGGTATGTGGCACATGCAAAGCCCGGAGCGCAAATCGCTTTGGGACTGAAGCCGGGAGCGAGCGTCGCACAATTCGAACAGTCGATCCACGAGAATCGTGCCGAAGAATTGCTGAACTGGTTTAATGTTTATAGCGGTGACATGATCTATGTTTCTGGCGGAACCGTGCATACGCTCGGGCCCGGTTCAGTGATTGTAGAGACCCAGCAGCAATCAGATACAACTTATCGTCTTTATGACTACGGCCGGCCGCGTGAACTGCATCTGCAGCATGGCTTGGCCGCGGTAAAGGAAAAAGTTGCGTCGGGAAAAGTTATGCGTCCGGCTCCCGTACAAATCAAGGGGAGCGGTAACCGGCAGGCTTCGTTGGTCGCGGCTCCTTATTTCGTTGTCGACATCTTCGAACTGAAAGACAGTTTGGAGCTGGGTAAGTGCGACGATTCGGGCCGGAACTCTGCGCAGATTCTCGTAGCCATCGAAGGATGCGGAATAGTGCAGAGCACCGCCGGTGAACCGGTTACTTTCGCCAAAGGGGATGCTGTGGTTATCCCGGCCTCGATTGCGAATGTCACGGTCACGCCGCAGTGGAGACTGGAATTTCTTCGCGCGCGAGTGCCCGGAACCAGGCTCCCCGAGCCGGAAACGCGAATTTAAAGAATGGAGACGCGAAAGAAAGCTTGCTCAAGAATGCAAACTTCTATCCTGTAATTCTAGCCGGAGGCCGAGGTACGCGCTTCTGGCCTCTGAGCCGCAGGAAACGTGCCAAGCAATTGTTAGCGCTTGATGGCAACCGAACCATGCTTCAGCAAACTGTTGCGCGGTTGCTGCCGCTGGCTCCGGCGAAGCGATTTTGGATCATCGCCAATGAAGATCTTCGTCCCGCGATTCTGAAACAGCTTCCGAAGCTCTCGAAAGAGCAAGTTCTCGCCGAGCCTCTCGGACGCAACACCGCCCCAGCCATCGGACTCGCGGCATTTTTACTTCTGCGCGAGAATCCGGATGCGGTAATCGGAATGTTTCCCTCCGATCACGTGATTGCCAACCGGGATGCCTATCGCGCAACCATCGAACGCAGCATTAAGATCGCAGGCGCAGGCGAGAATATCGTTGTGCTTGGAATTCGACCAACTCGTCCGGAAATCGGCTACGGCTACATTGAAGCTGGCTCTGCCTCGCGAGGCAAGGGTCTGCGCGTACGACGATTCACCGAGAAGCCGGACGCAGAAACTGCAGCGGCCTTTTTGACTGCGGGAAATTATTTCTGGAACAGTGGCATGTTCCTGTGGAGCGCCCGGACCTTGAAGAATGCGCTGCAAGAATATCTTCCCAAGACAGCGGCTATTCTTGAAAAGATTGCTTCCGCGTTCGGCACCAAGAAGTTCGCCGCAACTTTTCGCAACCTGTATCCCAAGTGTGAGAACGTCAGCATCGACTACGCCGTCTTGGAACCGCGTTCGGCCAAGGGCGAGCAGGCGGGAAACATCTTTTGCTTGCCCGCTGACTTCGGCTGGAACGACCTGGGTTCGTGGACAGCGCTGCATGAGCATCATGCGGCAAAGAGCCGTCCGCTAGAAGATAATCTCATTCACAGCGACGCGATGTTCACTTTGAATTCAAAGGGAAATTACGTGTATGCGCCCGGTAAGTTTGTCGCCAGCATCGGAGTGACTGACTTGGTGGTGGTGGAAACGCATGATGCTCTGCTGATCACAACCCGGCAGCATGCTCAGGAGGTTGGTAAAGTGGTGAAGTACCTGGATGAGAAGAAAATGCATAAGCTTGTGTGAGCCACTGCCGGCGCGAACGCAACAAAAAATAGGGATCGCACGATGAAATTCAGCAAAGGCATTCTGGCTGTTCTGGCGGCTCTTGTGCTTCTTGGCGCGGGCGCCGCAGTTGACAAGGAACGGCTCGCTGATGCGCTCGCCGCGGTTGACGCCAACCTAAAAACTCCCGCTGGGAAGAAGTACGATGAGCAATTTGGCGGGGAACTATTCAACAAGTATCAAGCGGGCATAAAGCAGTGCAAAGGGTCGGCATCGAAAGTCGATCCCTTCGATATCCTTTTGAAGCTCAGCGGCGGCGGCAAGGTCGAGGAGGTGTTGGTATATCCCGAAACCCAGTTTGCCATGTGCAGCCGGGATTTGCTTCTGACGGCAAGTTTCAATCCTCCTCCTCACGGCGAATATTGGGTGAATATTCACATGCAGTTCAAGCGCTGATACGCCCGTTCAATGCATTGCGGCAGAAATTATTCGATACACGACATGGCTCAGGAAATCAAATTCGGAACCGACGGATGGCGCGGCATTATCGCCGACGATTTTACTTTCGACAATGTGCGCCGAGTTGCTGGAGCCATCGCCTCCTATGTTTTGAAACATGAGGACGCGCGCCGAGGGCTTATCGTTGGCTACGATACCCGGTTTGCCTCGCAACGTGCGGCGCAAGTTGCCGCGGAAGTTATTGCCAACGCAGGAATTCCAGTGAAGCTAGCTAACGACTACACCCCGACGCCGGCGGTTTCTTTCGCGGTGAAAAGCGATGGTGCGGCTGGCGGGGTGATGATCACCTCCAGCCACAACCCGTGGAATTGGAATGGAGTGAAGTTCAAGGCAAAGTTTGGTGGGTCGGCGACGCCTGCCATCATGAAAGAGGTAGAGAATGAACTGCGTGCAGGTGCGATGCCGCACGGCACCAAAGCGCTCATCGAGGAACGCGATCTGAAAAGCCGCTACATCGAAGCGGTATGCCACTTTGCCGATATGGATTTGATCGGGAAGGCGAAATTCAAGGTGGCTATCGACTCAATGTACGGTTCGGGGCGGGGGATCTTGGCTGGAATCTTTCGCGATTTCGGCGTTGAGCATGTCGCGATTCGGCAAGACGTGAATCCGTTATTTCCCGATATCAATCCCGAGCCGATCGAGCCGCACGTTTTGCTGCTGCAGCAAACAGTTGTTCGCGAGAAGTGCGACGCTGGGCTTGCAACGGACGGTGATGCCGATCGAATCGGCGCAGTTGCGGAAGACGGCAGTTTCGTCGATTCTCACAAAATATTCAGTGTTCTGCTGCGATGGCTGCTCGAGCGAAAGAAGTGGCCGGGAGACGTGGTCCGCGCGTTCAATACAACTCGCATGCTCGATCGCATTGCCGCCAGACATGGCCGCAGACTTCACGAAACCCAGATTGGTTTCAAGTACACCGCGGATCTGATGATGGAGTACGAGATCCTGATCGGCGGCGAGGAATCCGGGGGAATCGGCTACTCCCGTTTTCTTCCCGAGCGCGACGGAATTTTGAATTGCTTGCTGCTCGCCAATGTCATGGCAGAAGAAGGCAAACCCCTCGGGCAGTTAGTGGCAGATATTCAACGCGAATTTGGGCCGCATTACTATGGGAGACGCGATTTACACATCCCGGAGAACGTCAAACAGAACGCAATTCAACGTGCCCGGTCGGAAAGCACACAGAGCCTTGGCAAATATCGTGTCATGAAGAAAGAGAATCTGGATGGCGTCAAGTTCTTTCTCGATGCACCGGCCAACCGGAATGGGGCGGAAGCGTGGATCCTTTTCCGCGCATCGGGAACCGAGCCCCTGCTGCGGGCTTACGCCGAAGCCGCATCGCCGGAGTTGGTCAGCGAGATTCTGGCCGACGCTCAGAACTTTGTCATGAATGCCGGGTAACCGTGCCGCAATCCTCGAGCCAGTACAAATCGTCTTCAGACAATGCGATACTGCTAACAAGCATGAATTTTGCTGCCACAACGGCACCGGCGTCCTCTATCGACGATTCACCAGAGGCGCGCCGCTACAATCGGATTCACCGCTGGCTTAGCGTCGCCGACTTCGGAATCGGTTTCGCATTCCTGATCGTACTGTTGCTCACCGGCTGGACCGGCTGGCTGCGCGATCTCGCGTTGCGGAGGGCCTTCCAGAATTACCCCGTCGCCGTTTTCATTTATCTATTTCTGTTGCTTCTGATCGGCAAGACTTTGAGTTTCGGCCTCGATTATTACAATTTCCGGTTGGAACAACGATTCCAGCTTGCCACGCAGAAATTTCGTTCCTGGCTCTGGGATGAAGCCAAAGGATTTCTTGTCGGGTTGGTGCTTGCGGGCATCGTCGTGGAGTTACTTTATTTTATGATCCGCCAATGGCCGCAACACTGGTGGATTCTCGCGTGGGCGCTCTTCATGGGCCTCTTCATCGTTATGGCGCAGCTTGCGCCGGTGGTGCTCTTTCCCATCTTCTATAAGTTCGAACCACTTGAAGATGAGGACCTGCGCCGCCGTCTGGTTCTGTTGAGCGAGCACGCGGGCACACGGATTCGCGGAGTTTATCGCTGGAAACTTTCAGAAAAAACAAAGAAAGCGAATGCGGCCCTTACCGGCCTCGGCAATACTCGGCGAATCATTCTGGCGGATACGCTGCTCGATAATTACGCTCCTGACGAGATCGAAGCCGTGCTGGCCCATGAACTCGGCCACCATGTCCACAAGCACATTTTCAAAAGCATTCTGGTGCAGGCCGGCATTACCTTGCTCGGCTTCTGGGCGGCGAATTGGGTACTGCACCTTGCGGTCGATCGTCACATGTTCGAGGAGCTTTCCGACTTCGCCAACCTGCCGTTGCTGGCTCTGACTGCAAGCGTGATTTCGCTGGCCCTCATGCCCGCGCTAAACGCCTACTCGCGCTATAACGAGCGTCAGGCAGATCGCTATGCTTTCGAGTCCATTGCAACCGTGGAACCTTTTATTTCTTCCATGAACAAGCTCGCAAGCCAGAACCTGGCGGAACGAACTCCTTCGAAATGGATCGAAGCTCTCTTCCATTCGCATCCCGCAATTTCAAGAAGGGTAGCTGCTGCCGAGGCTTGGCGCACGCAAAATGCAGATTTGCAGATATAGTGCAGAGAACACTTGGAGTTTGGCGGCAATCCACAAAGAGCAGTTCAGCGCTTCCGCAGGATTTCAGATACGCGCAACAGATCTTCCTCTGTATCAACCCCGATAGAGTCGAAAGGAGTTTCGGCTACGCCGATTGGGATTCCGTTTTCGAGGAACCGCAGTTGCTCCAGCCGCTCAGTCTTTTCCAGCAATGACTCCGGCCACCTTACGAATAGATCAAGCGCCGGCTTGCGATAGGCATATAGGCCAAGGTGCTTGTAATAAAGCGGATTCGTTCCGTCGCGATCGCACGGAATTGTGGCTCGCGAGAAATAGAGCGCTTTGCCATCGGTTGCGGTAACAACCTTGACCGCATTCGGATTTTCAACCTCGGCAGGAGCGCATGGCGTTTTGACGGTCCCTACCTGGATGTTCGGTTCGCTCATGACCTGAAGCAGCGTCTCGATCTGCTCGGCGCGTACCATAGGCTCATCGCCCTGCACGTTGACATAAACGTCGGCGGAAACCGAGCCTGCGATTTCATGAACACGCTCGGTGCCGCTCCGGTGAGCGGGCGAGGTCATTTGCGCTTTCCAGTTATTGCTTCGGCAGGTTTCGAGAATCTCAGCGGAGTCGGTGGCGATAATCACATCCGCGAGCATCGGCGAGCGCCGCACGGCTTCATATACCCAACCGATCAATGGCTTGCCCGCAATTTCCCGCAGCATTTTGCGCGACAAGCGTGTCGAAGCAAGCCGGGCGGGAATGACGGCAATCGTCCGCATGCAAGGGCTACTCTCTAGTTTTAGGGTGCAACTCGCAACTCTGGAATGGCACCGTCACCAGCAAGACGTTCAAGCGGCGGTTTTTACGGAACTGGGTTCCGGTACTCCCTTTTCCAATCTTCTGCGAATACGCCGCACCTCGACAAAAATGAGCGCAGTCAGCGTGCAAGTCAAACTGCTTAACATCAGCCAAAGTGGATCCATTGATTGCGGGCTCCCCTTCCCGCGAGCGGTTATGTTGTTTCCCCGAAAGACGAAAGTATACAGATTTTCGATTGTCGAAGCGGAATTTCTGTGGAGGGGAGTGTCGTAGACGTTTCTGGTTCTTTTTGTGCTACTCGAGAGTGTCCCGAGTCTCGCGGTTTGACACTTTTTTGCAACGGCTCATAGAATGAAAACTGGGGGAATAAGCGTCGCGAAGGAATGCGTAAGACCGTCGGATCTTTGTGGATTCCTGGATTGACCCGCGACTGTTTTTGTCCTTGATTCTCGATTATCGGCGGCGTAGCTCAGGTGGCTAGAGCGACGGTCTCATAATCCGTAGGTCCGTGGTTCGAGTCCACGCGCCGCCACCAGCTTCGTTCTGCTCTGCCAGATCCTCACTCCCGCATGAATGCACTGCTAGACCGAAATTCGCTTTATTGCGGATTAACGGGAGGCGGCGTTTGTCCGTTATCAGCCGGCGCTCCCGGAGTGAGCTGGCTACCGATTACGTCGCCTGAAACAACCATCTCCACCCGGCGATTCAATTTGCGCCCTGCTGCCGTGGTGTTGTCCGCGACCGGATCAGCTTTTCCCATGCCGACCGCGGCTACGCTATTCATGGAGACGCCCGAACCCACCAGGTAATCGCGCACGGCTTCGGCGCGCTTTTCGGAGAGCTGCTGGTTGTATTCGTCACTGCCGATTGAGTCCGTATAGCCTTCCACCTGTAGTTTCAGATCAGGATAGGCGAGTACGATTCCGGAAATTCTGGCCAGCCGCTCGCGCGCCTCGGGCTTCAACGTGTATTTGTTGAAATCGAACAGGACATCTGGCATGCTCACGATCAATCCCCGCGCCGTGTCTCGCGTCTGCAAGACTTGATTTAGCTGTGCCAGCAGGCGGGCGCGCATCTGTTCTTTTTGCTGGATCGCTTCTTGCCGCTGGCGGTCCGCCTGCTCCGCCGCCTGGCGGGCGGCTTCTGCCTGTGCTTGCGCCTGCTGCTGCTGAGCTAGAGCGGCTGCCTGCTGTTGCTCGGCCTGGGCTCTGGCTGCCTCTGCGTCGGCGCGCCGCCGTGCATCTTCATCCGATTGCGCCTGCGCCTGGGCGGCTGCCGCTTGGGCCGCTTGGGCATTGGCCTCGGCTTGTGCCTGGGCTTCCTGAGAAGCGCGCTTTTCGGCGTCGAGCTTTTCCTGTTCCTTCCGCCGCAACGTCAGCACGCGGGCATCTTCCGCCATCTGAGTCGCCCCGCGAGCCGCGGTGCCGATGGGTGTCCGGCCCTGCTTGCGCTGGTAATAATCCTCGGCACGCTGCAGCATGTCTTCGGCCTTGGTGAGACTATCCGGCGCATACTGCTTCGCTCCGGCTGCTTTCGCGATGGCAACAGCATTCCGGGCTTCGAGCAAGTCGAGGGGAATTTTCTGATTTTCATGGCTCGAGGGAAGCTGGTCCGCGGGAACATCAATGGTGTATTGATTGCCCTCAAGCACATCGAACTTTGCGTCGATCGGCTCTTCGAAACCTTTCACTCCCTGTGGAATTACGTTCTCGGCAACAACTTTGTTGCTCGGATAGATGACGGAATAGTAGGGCTCGGCAGTCACGATCATGCCGAAGGCTTGCAGGTCCGTGGTGACGTCGATCTTATCCTTACCGTTGTCTCCGGGGGTGATTTCGCCGAGGTTCACGGCGCGGCCCTCGGGAGTGATCGCCCACAACACATAAGTGAGATACTGCCCTCCCAGAGAGACAGCCTGCGGCATGTGATTCAGTTCCGCGCTAATGGCGAGACGCCCACCCTTGCTTTCTACTTTGGCATGTCCGGCGACCGCAGGCATAAGATCCGTGCCTTTGATCTCAACCGTCGTCGAGCCGCCGCGGTTGCGGTAATTCACCGCGCGGGCAGTGCGGGCATAAACGTTTACGCGGAAGACCGGCATCTGATCGTTCTGTCCGGTGTTTTGGTTCATCTGCTGCGGCGCAGCGTCCTGACCTGTGGGTGGCGCCTGTTGCGGTTGCGGGGAGGTGGGATACATTGTCGTGCCGGAATTATCTTGCGCGAACACCGTACCTGACAGAGCTACTGCGAGAAGCGCAATCCAAGAAAAGCTCTTCATAAATCCTCCCCTCCGAAGTTCGCGACCTACGAATCAAATCAAAAACAGTTTGCGATGGCCCAGCAATCTCGGCGGATCAACGCAATACTCGGCGCGACTCAATTCAACTGGCACGAGGCAACGGCTTATCGGTCTTCTGCCAGTCCGCCGAAGCTTCCCCGGCAGAGGCTACGTCTTGTGCGCCAGTTCGATCGAGGATGTGCTTGGCTTTTGTCGTCCAGTTGCTATCGTCGCAATGCACTGAGAGCAAAATGCCGCCATCTTTAATTCGTCCCTCGTAGCGTTTCGCCTCATATTCCGGAATACCCATCCCGACCAAGGCTCCAGCAATTCCACCGACCGCTCCTCCCACTCCGACTCCCGCTAATGCGGCAACGATCGGCCCCGCGGCAATAAGGGGGCCCACGCCCGGAATCGCCAAAGCGCCAATGCCGGCTAACCAGCCCAGTACGCCGCCGATTACCACACCGGTTGTCGTACCGGCCGCCGTGCCCTCCGGAGCTTTAGTATTTTTCTCCACTGCGAAATCTTTGGTGCCCTTATTCTCAGGAAAGAGAACGGAAACATCGGTGTTGCGGAACCCTTCGGCCCGCAGAGCGTCAACGGCGTACTCAACATCGGATTGCGTTTGATAAATCCCGAAAACTGCCGTATTTTTTCCCGCCATGAACTCCTCGTCTAAATCCGTGATTTGGTTAGCGTTGGATGAGGGCGGATGGGGGTAGGTTGCCGTCCGGCTTTCGTTGTAGTGATTTATTAAGATGGATCGTGTGGCGGGAGTGAAACGAACTTCAAAACATGTGTGAAATCGAACGGTGCTGAATCATTCATAGCGCAGCGCTTCGATGGGATCAAGACGGGACGCGCGGATGGCGGGAACCATTCCACTGATCAGCCCGACGACACTGAGAATGAGGGTCGCCACGATGAGAGTGCTGGGCGCGATGATCAGCCGAATGTCTGCCGCTTCGGCATTCTTGGCGATTGCGCTGTACAGGGTAAGTCTTCCAACCGAAAGCGAGACGACGAATGCCAGAACAATGCCCAAGATTCCCCCCATGAACGTGATGGTGAGGGCTTCGGCGAGAAATTGAAGGAGAATGTCTGCGCGGCGCGCGCCCAGGGCTTTTTCCACGCCGATCTCCCGAGTGCGCTGGGTTACGGAGACAAGCATGATATTCATCAGGCCGACACCGCCAATACCGAGGGTCAGCGTGCCAATGAAACCAAGGAGGATTTTCAGGCCGATGGTGATTACTTCGAACTGGTGGACCTGTTCCATGAGGTTGAAAATGCGGACAGCGCGCCGATCCGATACAAGAAATTTGTGCTCAGAGGCCAGAATGGCGCGGGCACCTTGCTCAAGTCTGGCGTACTCGGGAGTTTCGTAGTTGAACCAGATCGAGTCGAGATAGTGAGTGTCTTTAATGTCGCTCATCGTAGTGAAAGGGACGTAGACGGCACGGTTGATATCGTCATCGCCTTCCTGCATTTTGGCCCTGAGAACTCCGATGACTTCGAAACTGAGCCCCTCGATGCGAATGCGTTCGCCCAATGCATTTCGTCCGGAAAAGAGTTTGTCTTTCGACTCGGAGCCGATCACCGCCACGCGGGCGCGCTGCGTTTCATCCTGCATGTTATAGAACCGTCCGCTGCTGAGAGCGAGAGCGCGCACCGATTCGACATTGGGATAATCTCCGGTAACATCGAAGGTAAATGTTCGAGTGTCGAATTGAACGCTGGACTGTTTGTCGACTTCGGGGGTGATGTGCGTGATCTGCGGCAGGTTGGTGGTGAGACTATCCACGTCCTCCATGGTGAAGCGAATTTGCTGGCCAGCTTTTTGCCCTCCAGCCTGCATCGATGTGCGGCCGGGAACGACAATCATCAGCTTGGTGCCAAAGTTGGCGAAGATCGCCTGGATCGCTGTGCCGAAACCGTTACCATACGCCAGGAGCATGACGACCGTAGCAATGCCCCACGCCATACCGAGCATGGTAAGAGCCGTGCGGCGCCGGTTGTGGCGCATCGCCCCGTAAGCTTCTTGTAATAGGTCGCCGAACATAGATGGTCGTTTACGAAGCTGATCTCTTACGTATGCCTTATTCCTGACGCAACGCTTCCACCGGTTGCAGTCTGGCCGCTTTTCGCGCCGGATAGAGTCCCGCGATCACTCCGGCCAGCATGAGGCTGCCAATCGCCAAAACGGCGGTGGACGCGACCAGCTTCGGCGGATCAAAACCTCCTTCTGGTTGGGCGGTGCCCAAGGCCGCCATCAAAGCGGCGGCGAAGCCCATGCCGATTAGACCGCTGAACAAAGTCAGCAGGATGCCTTCCAGAAAAAATTGGGCAAGAATGCTTCTGCGGGTCGCACCCAGAGCCATGCGCAATCCAATCTCGCGCGTGCGCTCGCTGACCGTCACCAGCATGATGTTGATCACTCCGATTGCGCCCAGGGCGAGGGTCACCAATCCAACCGCCCCCAGGAACATATTCATTGCATCGAAGATGCTGCCCATGGCCTTCGAATTCTGTATCGTATCCCAGCCTTCGAAGGAATCCTTGTCGTGATAGTCGAAGCCGTGATTGCGGGCAACGATCTTGCGAACTTCATCCTGGGCCAGCAGATGCTCCTCGGTCACGCGTGGCTGGTAATTGATGAACGAGATCGAATTTTCGTGGTTCTCGCCCTTCAGCGGAAACAAACTTGCCATCACGTGAAACGGAATATAGCCGCGCATGTTGGTGGAATTGTCGTCGCCCCGGCCCACGCGCTGTACTGACCCGATCACCTCGAAGCTGATGTCATTCAGAATGATCGTTGAGCCGACTACTGGGCGCCCGGGAAACAGATTCTTGCTCAGCTCGTCTCCGAGAACGATCACGTTGCGTCTTTGGGATTCGTCGAGGTCGTTGAGCCATCGGCCTTGTTTGAGCGGAAGGTAGCGTATGTCGCCGAACTGAGGTTCTACTCCGGCGATCTCTCCATTGGCGCTGGCAAATTCGCTGACCGCGCGTACGTCGGGACGAGTAAGTACCGGCGAGGCAGTACGCACGTGAGGCGCTTCGCGGCGGATATCAAGAAAATCCTGATAGGTCAGCAGATAATTCCGAGCGGAGTTCATGCTGCCCTGGACCACGGGAGCCCGCCCCGGAAAGATGAACATGATGTCTTTGCCGTACTGCGCCAATTCGCGCTTGTTGCCCGAGCGGAATCCTTCGCCCAACCCAACGAGCAACAGCAACGAGCCAACCCCCCATGCAATTCCGAACATGGTGAGAAAGGAACGCAGCTTGTGCGCCCAGAGGGTGCGGAAGATTTGCGCGAAAATGTCCACAACTGTGCGCATATAGGTATTCTACGTGCCAAAGCGCCTTTCGTGAGCATACGTACGACAAGCACATTTTGAAGCGCAACCGGGCTTGTCGGTGACAGTAGCCAGCTCGATTAAGAAAACCTCATTTCGTGCAACCGTTTGGATTCACAAAGGATGCATGAAAACCGCACGAAGGGTCGTGGCGACGCGTTACGGAAGTTTGTCGAATCACGCACAAGCCAATCCCAGTCAATGGGTTACCCATTTATCCTTGATTGGATATACCGGTTCCGGACAAGCCGGTAATCGTGCGGAATTACTCTCAAACGATGCCAACCCAAAAAAACTCGTGGGGTGATTTGCCCTTGGCGGGCAAAGGCTTCGTTGGCATCATCATTGCCGCTGGATTGGTTTCATTGCTGCAGGCGGCAGCCCATCCGAACAGCAAAAACATCGCGGAATTCATTTGCTATTTGGGGGTTTCGATCCTGGCCTCGCGTCTGCGAGTTACCTTGCCCGGCATTACCGGCACGCTGTCTGTAAATTTCCTGTTTATTCTGGTCGCGATCGCGGAACTGAGTTATTCAGAGGCGCTCACGCTGGGCGCGATTTCAATGCTGGCCCAGACGTTGTATCCCCACAGGCCGAGCGCGATCCAATCGACATTTAACGTTTGTGCCGGCTCGGTTTCGACGGCTCTTGCTTACCTCGTCTATCACAATACTTTCGTCAGCCAATTCATCGTCAGCCGTCCTTTAATCCTGTGTATCGCGGCCTCCACTTATTTCTTCGCGAATGCAGGCTGCATCGCCACCGTGATTTCGTTCAGCGAGGGAAGGCCACTTAGCAAAATTCTGGCCGACTGCTATTTGTGGTCGTTTCCCTACTACCTTGTAGGCGCAGGGATCGCGGGGGCGATCGCCTGGTTTAATCAACAGTTCAATTGGGAGACGTCGCTGTTATTTCTCCCAGCCATTTACATCATTTACCGCTCGTACCGCCTGTACCTGGGCAAGTTGGAAGACGAGAAGCGGCATGTGGAGGAGATTGCAAATCTTCACCTGAGAACCATCGAAGCGCTTGCCCTCGCAATCGAGGCCAAAGACCAGACGACGCACGATCACCTCCAGCGGGTTAGAATTTATGCCCTCGAAGTTGCCAAAGAGCTGGGTATGAAGGGCACCGACCTGGAAGCTCTTCACGCCGCGGCCCTGCTCCACGATATCGGCAAGCTTGCGGTTCCTGAGCACATCATCGCAAAGCCGGGGCGGCTGACTCCGGAAGAGTTCGAGAAGATGAAGATCCACACGATCGTGGGAGCTGAGATTCTGGAACGGGTTCGCTTCCCTTACCCGGTGGTTCCGATCGTTCGTGCGCATCACGAAAAATGGGACGGATCGGGATACCCGGCGGGATTGAGAGGAGCGGAGATACCGATCGGCGCTCGGATACTTTCAGCCGTGGATTACCTCGATGCGCTGGCATCCGACCGGCAATACCGCCGGGCGATGGCGCTGGATGAAGTCATGAAGCGGCTGGCGGAGGAATCCGGAAAGTCCTTCGATCCTAAAGTGGTGGAAGTTCTGCAACGCCGCTATCGCGCTTTAGAAAATCTGGCAGTCACGCAGTCTTCGCAAAATAGTGTACTGGGAGCGGCGAGCGCGCGAAAGTTGGCGCCAGGGCCGGCGCCGGCGGCCGGTTACGAACGCGCTCCGGTTTCCGATGCCGCTGGAAGAGAAGCAACTTTCCTGTCGTCGATTGCGGCGGCACGGCAGGAGGCGCAATCGTTGTTTGAGTTGAGCCAGGATCTGGGCGCTTCGCTGAGCCTCGGCGAAACGCTGTCAGTCTTCTCGGTGAAGCTGAAACCGATGGTGCCCTACGACGCCATCGCAATCTATATTCTCCGCGACGATCTCTTAACCCCGGAATACGTGAACGGCGACAACTACCGCCTATTTTCATCTCTGCGAATTCCCCTGGGAGACGGTCTTTCCGGCTGGGTGGCTCAGAACAAGAAGCCGATCGTTAACGGCAATCCCTCAGTTGAGCCGGGATATTTGAACGATCCCGATAAGTTCAGCACGCTGCGTTCAGCCCTGGCTGTCCCGCTTGAGGGGGTAAGTGGTGTAATTGGCGTTCTCGCCCTCTACCGTGCCGAGCGGGATGCGTTTACCTCCGACCATCTGCGTTTACTGCTTGCGGTCAGCGGCAAGATGGCTCTGGCCATCGAAAACGCCCTCAAGTATCAGCAGGCCGAGAACTCAGCGACCACGGATTATCTCACCGGCATGCCCAACGCACGTTCCCTGTTCCTGCAGCTGGACCGCGAATTGGCGCGATGCAAGCGAGACAAGGCGCCACTTACCGTGATGGTCTGTGACATGAACGGCTTCAAGAAGATCAACGACCGTTTCGGCCATCTCGAAGGGAACCGCGTGCTGCGTTTATTCGCGCAGGCCTTGAAAGACAGTTGCCGCGAATACGATTACGTTGCGCGAATGGGCGGGGACGAGTTTGTGGTGATCGCACCGGGACTGGATGCAGAGGCCGCGCGAAAAAAGATTGAGCAGATACGCCCGCTTGCCAAGCAGGCAGGCTTCGAAGTTTGCGGCGAGGAAATCCTCTCGTTGAGCGTGGGGGTCGCTATTTCTCCGGATGATGGGGACGATGCGGAACAACTCCTCACGCAGGCGGACCGCCGGATGTACGTCGAGAAGCAGAAACTGCCTTCTCTCAAAGACCGGCGGCTGCATACCCGAATGAAATGCCGGCTTACGGTTGAATTGCATCCTCAGTCCGGAGGCGGTCCCGTATTCGGGAATCTCATCGACCTCAGCCTGGGCGGATGCTACGTGGAAACCAGCGCGATACTGTCCCCAACTTCGGCTCTCAAACTGGTCTTCTCGATCGACGACGGCGCGTTGAGCGCCGAAGGGAATGTGGCGCGAATCCATCCTGGCTCCGGAATCGCAGTTCAATTCAAGGAAATGAGCCGGGAGTCACGAGAGCAGATGTACAAGATTCTTGAGTTTGTGCAGAGCAAAACTACGCTTTACAACGACCGTTACCTGCAGAATCTTTTCAAGCGCTGAGCGGCTCAGGCGTTTCTGCTCGCAAGATTCGAGAGCCCCGTGTCCGGCGCACAGTCGCTTGAAGCAGGTTTCGCCAGCCCTTACACTTAGAGGAATGCATCTTCACGTTCACGGCGGGAACGGTCCCAAGCGGGTTCTAAAAATCTCGCTGGGCGTTACGCTGGCGTATATCGGGTTGCTGGTCGTAGCAGGGATTCGCGCCCATTCTCTGGCTTTGCTTTCGGAGGCCGGTCACAATCTCTCCGATTTTCTCGCGCTGTTGCTTTCGCTGGTTGCGGTTTATTTGCAGTCGCGCCCCGCCAGTTCGACGAAAACTTATGGATACCACCGCGCGGGGGTGCTGGCCGCTCTGATAAATGCCCTCTCGCTGGTTGCGGTGGCGTTCTTCATTTTTTATGAGTCGTTTCTGCGCCTGCAACACCCTGAACATGTACAAGCTGCAGTGATGATGTGGGTCGCTGGCGCAGGCGTGGTGATGAATGGCGCCATCGCCTTCCTGCTCTACCGTTCCGGAGGCGATGTCAATATTCGCAGCGCGTTGCTGCATGAAGTGGGCGACACGCTTTCAACCGCGGCCGTGATCGGGGGCGGATGGGCCATTCTGGCGACCGGCAAGTACTGGATCGATCCCGCGCTTTCCATCGGAATCGGCATCCTCATTCTTTGGTCGGGCTTCGGGATTGTTCGCGAGACACTCAACATTCTTCTTGAGGGAACGCCGCGCGGGTTGAAAATAGAGCTGGTGGAGACGGCGATCCGCGCCATCGCCGGCGTGAACGACGTCCACGATCTTCACGTCTGGAATATCGGTTCGGAAACGCGGGCGCTTTCTTGTCACATCTCCATTGCAGACATTCCGCCATCGGTGAGCGAACGCATCTTGCGTGACGTCAAAGAATGCTTGCATCACGATTTTCGCATCAGCCACACCACGATCCAGTTCGAACATGCACAGTGCGAAGTCGCGCATGGATGTGTGATCCCGGTTGGCGAGTCACACGAACACCATCATCACAGCCACTAGGCGGTTGAGCGGCCTAAACCGATTGTGCGGAATATATTTCGTCCACTCTCGCAATCGTGTCTGCCTCCTCGGCCGATTTGTCCGGCCTTAAGCGAACGATGCGGGGGAATCGCAAGGCGTAGCCGCTCTCATAGCGCTCTGAGCGCATCATGTTGTTGAATGCAACTTCGAGCACGATTCTTGGCTCAACGGTACGCCGAAAACCCTGATCTTCAATTGTGTGATCGAGAAACCATTGCGTCATCTTCGCAATTTCCGCGTCGGTGAGGCCGGAATATGCCTTGCCGATATTTACCAGCCGGTCTTCATTCCAAACCGCAAACGTGTAATCGCTGAGGACGCCTATGCGCTTGCCATGCCCGTATTCCACTGCGGTCACGACCACATCGAGGGTCGCTAGTTCGCGCTTCATCTTTAGCCACGATTTTCCGCGCTTGCCGGGTAAGTAGGATGAGTTCAGGTCTTTGATCATCAGACCTTCGTTCCCGCGAGCCTTCGCGGCGGTGAACAACTGGTCTAACTCGCCAGAAGTTGCGGTGCGGAACACGGGAGCGCGAATGACCTTGGATTGCGGTCCAGCCTCTTCGTCATCGAACGCAAGCTGCTGTTGTGTGCCAGCTGGATATGAGCTCGGCCTTGCGGGCGAAGTTCCTGTAATACTTTTTGTTCCTAGCAGGTCATCCAGAATCCTGGCTCGCTCTCGCAGGGGACGATCAATCAACATCTCGCTATTCGCGTACAGAACATCGAAGGCAAGAAATGCGACTGGATTTTCTCGCAGCATCTTGTGGCTTACTTTCTTGCGACCCAAGCGTTGCTGCAGCGCGTTGAATGGCCGCGCACGACCCAGATCGGCTGCGTTCGATTCGGCCGCCGCTGAAGGCGGCTCGTCGAAAATCTCTCCGCTTTGCCCGGAATCCGATCGATATTGCCAGGCTACGATTTCGCCATCCAGAATCGCATCTTGCGGTAGCCCGGCCAAGGCCGCGGGCAGTTCGGGGAACGATTCGGTGATTTCGTCGCGCGTGCGCGAGAAAAGTTTCACTTCGCCATTGGAGATGTGTGCCTGTGCCCGAATACCGTCATACTTGTCTTCGACCGCCGCATCGGCGAAATAGCTCAGTCCGTCTTCTGCCGACTCGATCGGGCTGGCCAGCATGAATCCGAGGGGATGAAACATGCGCATCCTGGCTTCCTTCAGCGTCCCTTCAACTGCGAGGCGCAGGGTCTCACCTATGTCGCCCAGCAGCATGTTTGCGCGCTGCACTTCTGGGAGCGATGCCTCATAAGCCTTGGCGATCGCTTCTTCAACCAGACTTTCTTTCAGGCCGATGCGCAGATCGCCCGTCATGATTTTGACGATGTATTTTGCCTCAAGCGGCGACGACCGTCGCAGCAACCCGCGAACCAGAGCAGCTTTAGCGGTTGCTCCACGCGCAGCCGCGACCTGGCGAAATATGCCGCTCACCTCGCCAACGCCCAGCTTGTCTCCACTTCGGTCCGGCAAAACCTCCCGGGCCACAGCGCCCAAGTCGCCATACATTCGGTAGGAAGCCGTAAGAGCCTCCTCGGTCTTCCCGGAAAGTTCCTCTACGAGCTTCCACAACAGTCTTCCGCCGACCTGTAAAGTCGTTTCTTCCCACGCTGGGAACGCCCTCCCGGAGAGAAATACCGCCGATACCGCGGCGTCTTCAGGCGCACAGGACTTCAGATAGTCCGCTACTAATGCGGTCTTTTGCAGTTTCTTAGTGGTCGCCGCGACGGCTTCGCAGGTTTCGGCAAATCTTCGCACGGTGGTCGGAGGCTCTTAAGACGTCTTTAGAGGATAGACGAAACCTGAAGCTAGAGCCGAAAGGTGACCGTGAGAACATGGCCAACCCTGTGATAATCTTGTGTTTGGTGCGTTTTGGAGCCGGGAGCATCTAATTACCGTGCATTTATTGCGAAATCTCGTGCGTTTTCTTGTAGCCGTGCAGTTATTGCCTGCGCTCGAAAGTGGCGAGGAAACTCTGGTCGGCGGGCAGGCTGTACTTGAGGGTGTAATGATGCGCTCGCCGCACGCTTGGGCTATCGCCTGCCGAAAGCCCTCCGGTGAGGTCGTGACCATGGGCGAGCCGCTTGAGCGTCCATCGGAGAAGCACAAGTGGATGGGGTGGCCGATAATTCGCGGAGTCATGACTCTCGGCCATGCAATGACGCTGGGTTACCGGGCGTTGCGGTTCTCGGCGAACGTTGCGATCGAAGACGCGATTGAGAAAGAAGAAGCTACTGTAGCAAAGGTGGAAGCGCCTGCACTCGCGGTCGCAGCAGGCAGTGCGACGGCTTTATCGTCAGCCAACAAGAGAGAAAAAGCGGTCACCATCAGCGGATGGCTGGCGGCAGCGAACGTGATCTTCTCACTGGCTTTTTTCATTTTCATGTACAAATATCTTCCGTTGCTCGCGGCTACGGAATTGAAAAAAGCGAATCCTGCGCTGGGCGGGCAAGTGATATTCAATCTCGTCGATGGCGGGGTGAGGCTGGTTCTATTCCTGCTCTTCATCTGGGGAGTTTCGCTGTTTCCGGATATCCGCCGGGTTTATCAATACCACGGAGCCGAGCACAAAACGGTTTTCGCCTTTGAAGACGGCAAGCCACTGGAGCCGCAGGAAGTACAAAAGTATTCGACTTATCACCCCCGTTGCGGCACCAGTTTTCTGATGACGGTGATGCTGATCTCAATCGGCTTCTACATGCTGATTCCTTACACCACATTCTGGGCGCGCTTCGCCTCACGCATAGCCTTGCTTCCGGTGATTGCCGGCGTTTCTTACGAGATCATCCGCTTTGCCGCAAAACATCGTGGGTCGCTCTTCGCGATGATGACGGCTCCCGGGCTTTGGCTGCAGCGAATTACGACGCAGCCCCCATCCGACGATCAGGCTAAGTGCGCCATTATTGCCCTCGACCAGGCTATGACTTTGGAAAAAGATCATGGCGGCGAGTTGGTGATTGCCTAGGCGGCCCCCGCCGCGAACATTTCTGCCTTCGTGCCTTCGATCATCACGAACAATTCCAAGCATTTCGTTTGCACGCTTTAGCGGCTATGCTTAGAGGTCAAGCCGCATAGGCTCGCTGTCCTAATCAAGAGAAATCATGTTCGAACGCTTAGACCAAATCGAAGCCCGGTACGAAGAGCTTAACAACGCCCTCGCTTCGCCAGACATCGTCAACGATTCGGCGAAATACCAGAGGACTGCCAAAACGCACAGCGAACTTTCGCCGGTGGTCGAAAAGTATCGCGAGTACAAAGATCTGAAGCAGGGTATCGCCGAAAGCAAAGCCATGCTGCTCGAGGAAAAAGATCCCGAGATGCGGGCTTATGCGCAGGAGGAACTCAACAAGCTGGAGCCGAGAGTAACAGCGATCGAAGAGGAACTGAAAGTTCTCTTGCTGCCGAAAGATCCCAATGACGACAAGAACATTATTCTCGAAATTCGCGCCGGTACCGGCGGAGATGAAGCCACCCTGTTCGCCGCCGAGATTTTTCGCATGTATACGCGATACGCCGAAACACAGCGTTGGAAAGTGGAGGTGCTGTCGACTTCGGAGTCTTCGGTCGGCGGCCTGAAGGAAGTGATCGCTATCATCGAAGGCAATCGTGTCTATTCTCAGCTCAAGTACGAAAGCGGTGTACATCGCGTGCAGCGGGTTCCAGCCACCGAGCAGCAGGGACGCGTGCACACCTCGGCCGTAACGGTAGCCGTGCTGCCCGAAGCTGAGGATGTAGATATAAAGATCGAAGCCAAAGACCTGCGCATCGACACATTCTGTTCCTCCGGCCCAGGCGGCCAGTCGGTGAACACAACCTATTCCGCCGTGCGCATTACGCACATCCCCACGAATACTGTCGTCAGCTGCCAGGACGAGAAATCGCAAATCAAGAATCGCGAGAAGGGCATGCGAGTGCTGCGCGCGCGTCTCTACGAAATTGAGATGGAAAAGCAACAGGAAGCGCTGGCCAAAGAGCGCCGGGCCATGGTGAAGTCAGGTGACCGCAGCGAGAAGATTCGCACATATAATTTCCCGCAGAACCGCGTCACCGATCACCGCATCGGGTTCACGCTACACCAGCTCGAAGCTGTAATGGATGGCAAACTGCAACCGCTAATTGAGGCGCTGACGACGCATTATCAAGCGGAGAAGTTGAAGCAGGAAGCTGGCAGCCTAGTGTAAGTGCTATTCTGCCTGAAGTAGTTCGGGCGGCAATAACGTTGGAAATAGCAACCAACACCCTCCGTGGCGCACCGAAGATGTCTATGGCAAAGAACCCGACTCGTTCTCTACTCATGCTCGCGGGTTTCGGTGCGGTCACTGCCGGCGCCGCCTGGTACGGCTCGCACTTCAGCGGGCGAGGCAGTCGCGACTCCTGGTACCGGCGGCTGGACAAGCCCGATTTCACTCCCCCCGATGAGGTCTTTCCCGTCGTCTGGACCGCACTCTATGCCCTGATCGCCTGGTCTGGCTGGCGTGTGTGGAACGCCGCTCCTTCGCGCGATCGCAGCGCGGCCCTGAGGCTCTGGTTGTCGCAGCTTGCGGCCAACGCGAAATGGTCCAGACTTTTTTTTGGCGAGCACCAGCTCGTTGGCTCTCTCGCCGATGCTATAGCGCTGGAGGGAGCGATCTTTTCCTATATCAATCGGGCATCGAAGGTCGATCGCGCTGCCGCAGCAGCTTTCGTCCCATACGCAGCCTGGATCGCATTCGCGACTGTGCTGAATGCAGAAATCGCGCGTCGCAACCTATTTCGTCGCTAGCGCCTCTCGTTGCTCGCTGCGCCCTCATTTCTGCTTCGTCCGCACGCTGGTTGTGATGAAATGTGTCCGTGACTTTGAAACAGGCCCTCGCAACAGGCTTATCGCGCCTTACGACCAGGCAAGTCCCGTCGCCTCGCATGAACGCCGAGTTGCTGCTGATGTTCACTCTGGGCTGCGAGCGGGCTTATCTTTACGCGCATCCTGAGCGCGAACTTAGCGCAGAGGAATGCGACCGCTACGAGACTGCCCTGGGCGCGCGGATGCGTGGAGTTCCGGCGCAATACATCACCGGACATCAGGAATTCTGGGGCATGGATCTCATCGTTTCACCCGCGGTTCTGATCCCGCGGCCTGAGACTGAGCATGTGATTGAAGTGGTGCTCGATACCGCGAAGTTTACGCATGGCCCGGAGCATAAGTTGCGCATCGCCGATGTAGGTACCGGTTCCGGCTGCATCGCATTGGCTCTGGCGAATGAGCTGCCGCAAGCCGAAGTCGTCGCGATCGATATCTCTTCTTCAGCTTTGGAGATCGCCCGCGCAAACGCCGCTCGCCTTCGATTGGAATCGCGAATTCATTTCAAACAAGCAGACCTGCTCGATGGATTGGAATCAGCCTCGCTGGACTTCGTCGTTTCCAACCCGCCGTATGTTGGCGACTCGGAAGAAGATCAGGTCCAGCTTGAGGTCCGCAAATACGAGCCGCGAAACGCTGTGTTTGCGGGCGATCGAGGCACGGAAGTGATCGAGCGTCTCATTCCACAGGCTCATACCGCGCTCAAGCTCGGGGGATGGTTGGTGATGGAAATCAGCGGGACGATTGCACAAGAGGTCTCGCGCCTATTGCGGGACTGGAATGACGTTCAGCTTACGCCCGATCTGCAATCGATTCCGCGAGTCATTCGAGCGCGAAAGTGAAAGGGGTGTGACAGGAGAAGTTAAGTCTGAACCGATGCCGGCTGGATCTCGTCAACATCCACGACATTTGTGGGGTAGGTACCGGTGTAGCAGGCCGAGCAATAAGACGTTTTTTCGCCCTCACCGCATGCTTTTTTAAGGCCCTCGAGCGATAAATAAGCAAGCGAATCAGCGCCGATATAGCGGCGAATCTCGTCGATCGATTTATTGGCCGCGATCAGCTGATCCTTTGACGGCGTATCCACTCCGTAATAACAGGGAGAAATGGTCGGCGGGCAGGAAACACGCATGTGAACAGCTTTCGCTCCTGCGCTGCGAATCATGCGCACAATCTTGCGGCTCGTCGTGCCGCGCACGATGGAGTCGTCAATCAACACCACACTCCTGCCCTCAAGCAGCGAACGCACGGGATTCAGTTTCAGCTTCACGCCAAAATCACGAACGCTCTGGCTGGGCTCGATGAAAGTTCGGCCCACATAATGATTGCGGATGAGCCCGAAGCGGAAGGGAATGCCGCTTTCGGCTGCGTAGCCGACTGCCGCGGTTACGCCCGAGTCGGGGACGGGAACGACAATATCGGCTTCTATTGGCGCTTCGCGCGCCAACTGCCGTCCGAGTTCCTCCCGGCTAGTTTGCACGGCGCGGCCGAACACCGTGCTATCGGGACGCGAAAAATAAACGTGCTCGAAGATGCAGCTCGACTGGGGCGCAGCGGTCGAGTAAAACCGTGAAGTAATTCCTTCCGGCCCGACAACGATCAACTCGCCCGGTTTTACGTCGCGCTCGTAGGTAGCGCCGATCAGATCGAAGGCGCAGGTTTCCGAGGCGAACACAACCGTATCGCGCTTCTGCCCTTCCAGCGCCGGAATACGCCCCATAGCGAGCGGACGGAAACCGCGCGGGTCGCGGGCGGCGATGATACGGTCCGGGCTCATCACCACAAGAGAAAAAGCGCCTTCGACGCGCCGTAAGGCGTCGGCGATGGCTTCTGGCAGGGTCTGCTCGCGCGAGAGCGCAATTAAATGAACAATTACTTCAGTATCGCTGTTGGTTTGAAAAATCGACCCTTGGCGCTCCAGCCGACCCCGTAGATCGGCCGCATTCACGAGGTTGCCGTTATGCGCTACGGCAATCGAGCCCTTGCTCGATTGCACCAGGATCGGCTGCGCATTCATCTGCGCTGAATCACCCGCCGTTGAATAGCGGGTGTGTCCAATGGCGAGAGTGCCGCGAATCTTCGCAAGCACGTCCTCGGTAAAAATGTCAGCGACCAGGCCCATGGCCTTGTGCACGCGCGAAGTAAGGCCGTCAGAAGTGGCAATTCCCGCCGACTCCTGCCCACGGTGCTGCAACGCGTGCAATCCGAGGTAAGCCAGCTTCTCCGCCTCAGGATGCGCGAAGATCGCCACTACGCCGCACTCGTCATGGAACTTATCGCTTCTCATTGAATCGTTCACCCGTGGGCAATGCTTTTCAAAAACGTAAAATACTCAGTCGGCCGCCATCGAAGCGGGGTCAGACCGCAGAGTCGACTCTAAAGCAGATTCATACGCCAGGTTCAAATCGAAAACGCTGGAGGATACGGCTGTACGACCGTCCACAGAAATCTCGAAGTGATCAGAAATCGTAACGCCGATCACATCTGCATTGACGCCAAAGGCATCCGCAACCTGTTTGATTCGGTCGACACTCACCGGGTCGCAAGAGACGAGAACGCGGCTCGCATCCTCTCCAAACAAGACGAATTCAGCGGGCAGCCCGTTGGATTGCAGGTTCGCGCGCGCGCCAATTGCCTTGGGGAGAGCCTTTTCAGCCAGAGCGACCGCTAATCCGCCATCTGAACAGTCATGCACGGAATCTGCCAGGTTTTCCTGAATGATTTGAATGACAGCCTTTTGCAATGCCGCTTCTCTCGGCAAATCGAGTTCAGGTGGATAGCCCCACAAAGCTCCAAGAACTTCTTTCGCGAACTCCGACGACCCGAATTCGCTTTCTACATCGGTGATATCGGCAGCTTCGCCGGCGCGCAAAAGCATGATGATGCGGCCCGCAGCGTCGAAATGCATCTTCGGGGTTTTGCTCACGTCGTCCAGGATTCCAACCACCCCCAGTACCGGAGTTGGATAAATCCCCTCGCCGAGCGTTTCATTGTAGAAGCTGACGTTGCCGCCTGTGATTGGAATTTCCAGCTCTTCGCATGCTTGCGTGATTCCGTCGATGGCCTGGGAAAATTGCCACATAATATGCGGTTTTTCGGGATTCCCAAAGTTGAGGCAATTGGTGGCTCCCGCCGGGGTCGCTCCCGAACACGCCACTTTGCGCGCGGCTTCGGCCACGGCGTGCATCGCGCCGAGCCGGGGATCGAGATAACACCAGCGTCCATTCCCATCGAGCGCCATAGCGAGTCCACGATGCGGCGAACTCGGATTCGCATTCTTAATGCGAATCACACCGGCATCGCCACCCCCCGGAGCCTCGACGGTATTGGTCTGCACCATGTGATCGTATTGCTGCCAGACCCAGCGCTTCCCGCATATATTCGGGCTGGCAAGAAGCTGCCTCAGAGTCTGCGTGAGGTCGAGGGACTGGCCAAGGCTGATGTGTTCGGGCTTTTCACGCGGCACAGGAGGTTCCCAGCGTGACAACGGGCGCTTGTAAACTGGAGCGTCATCGGTAAGGGCCTGATTCGGAATTTCCGCGACCACTTCGCCATGGTGGCGGACCCGCAGCTTGTTGTCAGTCGTGACCTTGCCAACCTCGACGGCGTCCAATCCCCACTTTTCAAAAACCTCGAAAACCTCTTGCTCGCGGCCTTTTTGCGCTACCAGCAACATGCGTTCCTGCGATTCGCTGAGCATGATTTCGTAAGCGCTCATTCCCGTTTCACGCTGGGGCACCCGGTCAAGCTCAATCTCAATGCCAACGCCGCCGCGACCGCCCATCTCGCAGGTCGAACAGGTAAGACCCGCGGCGCCCATATCCTGAATGCCAACGATCGCGCCGGTTCGCATGGCCTCAAGGCACGCCTCAAGCAGAAGCTTTTCCAGAAATGGATCGCCGACTTGCACGTTCGGCCTCTTCGCCTCCGAGGTTTCGCAGAATTCCTCGCTGGCCATCGTGGCGCCGTGAATACCATCCCGCCCGGTTTTCGCACCGACGTAAATCACTGGATTGCCCTCACCGGCGGCGCGAGCGTAGAAAATCTCGTCCCTCCGGACCAACCCCAGCGCGAATGCATTGACCAGCGGGTTCCCCGAATAGCAGGGCTCGAACTTGGTTTCGCCTCCGAGATTCGGCACGCCGAAACAATTGCCGTAAGACGCCACCCCGCCGACCACCCCTTCGAGAATCGAGTGGTTCTTGTGAATCTCTTTTGCCGACGCCTGCGCGGCATCCCCAGAGCCCGCGGCGCGTGCGGAAATCGGACCGAACCTTAGCGAATCCATCACGGCAACCGGCCTCGCGCCCATGGTGAAGATATCGCGAAGAATTCCTCCAACCCCGGTGGTCGCCCCTTGGAACGGCTCGATGAATGAGGGATGATTGTGCGATTCAATTTTGAAGGCGCAGGCCCATCCATCGCCTATGTCGATGATTCCTGCGTTCTCGCCCGGTCCTTGCAGTACGTGTCTGCTGCGCGTCGGCAGGCGCTTCAAATGCACGCGCGAAGATTTGTAGGAGCAGTGCTCGCTCCACATCACGCTGAAGATGCCGAGTTCGGTGAGGGTAGGTTCGCGCCCACCAAGAAGCTGCCTGATTTTCTCGTATTCTTCGGAGGTAAGACCGTGCTGCTGTACGGTCTCCGGAGAGATAGCGGGAGTCATCGAAATAGTCATGGGGAAGTTCTATTGTCGCACTTCGATGGGCTTGATGGAAGCGCGCTTTGCCCATTGCTGCTCGAAAAGTTTTGCCGTTCTTGACCCTGGAGGGAGTCGCGGCCGGTTCGGCTTCCGGTAAGATTCTAGTCGGATGAAATCGATCATCGTAGGAACGGCGGGCCACATCGATCACGGAAAAACCGCGCTGGTAAAGGCGCTGACCGGGATTGACGCCGACCGGCTCGAAGAAGAGAAACGACGCGGCATTACGATTGACCTGGGCTTCGCGCATATGGATCTGCCGGCCCCAGGCGGGGAAACGCTGCGGCTGGGCTTTGTCGATGTCCCCGGCCATGAACGGTTCGTGCGCAACATGCTGGCAGGTATCGGGGGAATCGATCTGGTATTGCTGGTGATCGCAGCAGATGAAGGGATCAAGCCGCAAACGCGCGAGCACCTTGACATTTTGCAACTTCTCGGAGTGAAGCGCGGGATCACCGTGCTGACCAAGTCGGACGCTATAGATCCGGAAACCCTCGAAGTCGCTCTGCTCGAGACCGAAGAGTTCTTGCGTGGAACATTCCTGGGCAAGCCCAACCCAATCGTGGCCGTTAGCTCGCTAACGGGGGCGGGGTTAGAGGACCTTAAACGGGCGCTGGCGGCGGCTGCCGCCAAAGCCCCAGCCCGCGATTCAGAAGCGATTCCACGCCTGCCGATCGATCGTGCCTTCACTATGAAAGGCTTCGGCACGGTGGTAACAGGAACGTTGGTCGCTGGAACAATTCACCGGGAAGACGAGCTGGAAATTCTTCCGACTAGAAAAAGCGTGCGTGTACGGGGCGTACAAGTTCACGGGAGTTTGGTTGAACAGGCGATTGCGGGACAGCGCACGGCTCTAAATCTGTCAGGGGCAAGCCTCGAAGATTTGTCCAGAGGAATGACGCTCGTGCCCTCCGGAACATTCGAAACTACCAGGCTGGTGGATGTGAAACTGCACCTGCTGTCATCGGCCCCGCGCCGACTGAAAAATCGTGCGCGCGTGCATTTCCACTCGTACACGATGGAAACGGTGGCGGAGATTCTTCTGGATGGTAAGGGAACATCGGATGAAAGCGACAAAAATCTAAACACCGAGCCACCGCAATTTCGCCCGGGCGGAGAGCGGTTTGTTCGGCTCCGGTTGCCGGAGCCTTCATTGCTCCTTCCTGGAGACCGGTTCATCATTCGCCAGTTTTCGCCGGTGGTAACGATCGGAGGTGGGGTGGTGCTGGATGCAGCCCCGATCCCGCGCATGCCAGGGCGCAGCGACTTTTTGAAAATCCTGGATGGAGGGCGCGACCAGGAGATCCTCGTCGCTCGGATCGCACGAAGATTGGCGAACGGCATCACAATACCAGAATTGGTTGCCGAGACTGGATGGACGAGAAAGTCGATCGAAGCACGGCTCATCGAAGCACCTCTTAGAGAGCACATCCTCGCTGTTGGCGAGCGGTTGGTCCATCGGCCTGCGATTTACGACCTTCAGCTTTTCATGCTCAGCACGGTTGAGGCTTTTCACAAAAACAACCCGCTTGTCGGTGGAATTGGCAAGGAACAGTTGCGCGAGAAGGTCGCGGCGCGGGCAGACGTTTTCGACGCGGTGATCGCTTCGTTAGATAAAAGGCTGGAGCAGTCCGGGGAACTATTACGCCTCCCCGGCCATGGCGTGGCGATGAAGGATGAAGAGGCGGAGTCGAAGAAGAAAATTGAAGACGCCTTTGCATCGGCGGGATTGCAGGTGCCTGCGCTGAACGAGGTACTTTCGGGCCTCAAGATCGACCGGTCGCGCGCACAGAAGATCGTGACACTTTTGTTACGCGATAAAGTCCTGATAAAGATCTCGGATGAACTCGTCTTTCATCGCGATGCACTCTTTGACTTGAGGCAGAAACTCGCCGCTTACAAAGCGAAATCCGTGAAGATAGATGTTGCGGGCTTCAAAGAATTGACGAACGTGACCCGGAAATACGCGATTCCACTCCTCGAATATTTTGACCGGGAGCGAGTAACCAAGCGAGTGGGAGATGCGAGGCAAATTCTCTAACATATTCGCGGCTGCGGCATTTAGGTCCCAGTTTTCTTTTCCGGGAATTCTGCTCATTTGATTTTCGACAATCTGCGAGCAAGCGCGTTCCAAGAGCACAGCCGCAACTTTCCTGATGTATTCTTTTTGAATGCTTCTGGTTCGGCCCGCTACGATCGACGATGTGCCGCTTCTGCGCAAATTGATTCGAGAACTTGCGGAATTTGAGCGCGAGTTGGATCTTTGCGTGATTGAAGAGGCAGACCTGGCGCGGGACGGGTTTGGCGAGGATCCTAAATTTCGTGCCTTGATTGCCGAATGGACGGGGCAGCCTGCGGGCTATGCTCTTTTCTTCGACAACTATTCGACCTGGGTGGGACCGCACTCTACCTGGAAAATCTTTACGTTCGTCCGCAATTTCGCGGAAAAAGAATTGGGACGGCACTGCTGTCCGCCGTTGCCGATCTAGCCGTGCGGGAAGAGAAAAAGGCAATGCAATGGGAAGTTTTGGATTGGAATCAAGGGGCGATTGCGCTCTACCGGTCGCTGGGCGCGGAGTTCCGCGATCAGTGGAAATCTGTCTTACTGGCAGATGATAATCTGCGCCGGCTTGCGGAGAGAAAATCGTGAGTTCGCAGGTGCGCGTTATCGGAGCAGGCTTGGCGGGGTCGGAAGCGGCATGGCAGTGCGCCGTGCGCGGAGTGGAGGTCGAGTTGTATGAGATGCGGCCCGCGCGTTCAACTCCAGCCCATCAAACCGAAGATTTTGCCGAACTCGTGTGCTCGAACTCGCTGAAATCTGACAGTGAGAATACGGCGCCCTGGTTGCTGAAAGAAGAAATGCGCCGCGTGGGATCGCGGCTCCTGGAAATCGCGCGCGAATGCGCGGTACCGGCAGGACATGCGCTCGCGGTAGACCGCGTTGCCTTTGCGGCGAAAGTAACCGAAGCAATTTCGTCCCATCCACGAATCACTGTACGTCGTGAAGAGGTGACGCGAGTCGAGGAAAATGGCAACCCGATAACTGTGATCGCGACGGGGCCGCTGACTTCAGAAGGGTTGGCAAACGAGATCGCTCGCCTTAGCGGTAACGGTGCATCCCATGATTTGCGAACGGAATCTGGCGGTGCCAAAGCCGCATGCGAAGCAGCAGCGCATGAAAGTTCAGACAGCCCTCATCTATATTTCTACGATTCGATCAGTCCTATTGTAGAAGCAGACTCTATCGATTCGTCTCGCGTGTACATGGCCGCGCGATATGACAAAGGCACTGCCGATTACATTAACTGCCCGATGTCGCGCGAAGAATACGATCGTTTCTACGAAGCGCTGATTGCGGCACAGTCGGTGGAGGAGCGCGATTGGGAAAATTTGAATTATTTCGAAAGCTGCCTTCCCATTGAGGAAATCGCGCGCCGCGGTCGCGATACGCTGCGCTTTGGGCCGATGAAGCCGGTGGGCCTGAAGGATCCGCGCACCGGGAAAATGCCTTATGCGGTAGTGCAGTTGCGGCAGGAAAATCTCCGCGCAGATTCTTACAATCTGGTGGGATTTCAGAATCACCTGAAATTTGGCGAGCAGGCGCGCGTGCTGCGGCTGATTCCGGGCCTTGAGAATGCGCGCTTCCTGCGCTACGGGCAGATCCACCGCAACACATACATCAACGGTCCCGTTCTTTTAGGCGAGACGCTGCAAATGAAAGTACATCCTCGGGTGCTGTTTGCGGGACAGATCTGCGGAGTCGAGGGCTACGTCGAGTCGATTGCGACCGGATTAACCGCTGGGATACATGCCGCTGCACTCGCCTGCGGGGAGGTGCCCATCCCGCCTCCGCGAATCTCGGCATTCGGATCGCTCTGTCATTATGTCACGCACGCCGATCCCAGAAACTTTCAGCCGGCAAATATCACCTTCGATCTATTGCCGACTCTGGAAAACAAGGTGCGCGATCGCAAGGAGCGCCACCGATTGCAGTGTCAGCTCGCTCTAAAAGAGTTTGATAGGTGGATGGAGCAGTTGGCGCCGGTTCTGAAAGCATAAAGACACCACAAATCCCCGACTCGTTCATGGCCACAAATCTCGAAGTTCGTCGGGCTGCCGGGGAAGATGCGGAGGCCATCGGCGCCATACTTTACAGGTCGTTTGTCGAGTTCCGGTCTTTGTACACCGAAGGCGGCTTCGCCGCAACGGTGCTTGACGGCGAGCGCGTGCTGAATCGCATGGATGAGGGACCGATCTGGATCGCCGAACGCGAGGGCGTTATTCTGGGCACGGTCGCAGCGGTTGTGAAGGGCTCGTCCGTTTATATTCGCGGCATGGCGGTCTTACCGTCGGCTCGCGGATCGGGCGCCGGCGCCGCGCTCCTCCAGCAGGCGGAAGAATGGGCTGTCGGCGCGGGATTCCGCCATGTGTTTCTGAGTACAACTCCATTTCTGACTGCGGCCATCCGTCTCTATGAAAAATCTGGTTTTCGCCGAAAGGATAACGACCCTCAAGATCTTTTCGGCACGCCTTTGTTCGTGATGGAAAAGACCATCCCCGACTGACTCCTCTTATTTTCAGGATCCTTTGCGAAAGGCACCTTGATCGCTACCGCATTCGTGCAACAAACAGCCCGCCGAATACGTATCTCATAACGGTGATCAAGCTCGGCGTCCGGGAGATTACTTTCCTTGCCGGCTCGCGTCCAAGTAAGAGTGCCATGACCCTGACCGATCTTTTTCGCGACGTGATTCGGACTCTGTGGGCGCACAAGCTCAGGGCCTTCCTCACTATGTTTGGGATCGCATGGGGCATTGTCTCGATCGTCCTGATGGTCGCTGCCGGGGAAGGTCTGCGAAAAGGGCAGGAAGAGCAGGCCAAAAACCTCGGCAAAGATGTCATGATTGTCTTTCACGGCCGCACCAGCCTGCAGGCTGGAGGAACGCACGCCGGCCGCATGGTGCATTGGGAAGATGAGGACCTGCCCGTGGTGCAGGCAGAAACCCCCGACTGCCAATATGTGATCCCTGAACTCGAGCAAGACACCGTTCGCGCGCACAGCAACTTCAATAATGCGGCGTTCACCGTGACCGGTTCGCATCCGGCATTTGCCTATATTCGCACCCTCAACGTTGGCGAGGGTCGCTTCTACGACTGGGATGACATGCGCGAGGCGAGGCGCGTTGCATTTCTCGGATCGGACGCTTCCAGGCAATTATTTCCCGGACGTAATCCGGTGGGCGAGAACGTCTACTTGAACGATTTTCCTTACGTCGTGATCGGCGTCATGCAGAAGAAGAAGCAGGACTCCAGCTACGACGGGTGGGATGTAAATAAAATCTTTGTTCCATTTTCCGCGATGCGCCGCGATTTCCCGGACAAACCGCCTGGAACTTCCACAACCTTCGATCAGATGTTAGTGACGCCTAGATCTGTCGAACAGCACGAGGCCTGTAGACACGAAGTCCGCGTCGCGTTGGCGCGCATGCACCGCTACGATCCGAACGACAAAGAGGCCTGCCCTATCTGGGACACCGTGCAGGAAGCGCAGGCGTTCAAAACGATGACCGATGGGATGAAATATTTTCTCGGCGCGGTGGGAATCGTCACTCTGATGCTCGGCGGAATCGGAGTCATGAACGTCATGCTCGTCGCAGTTCGCGAGCGCACTCGAGAGATAGGAGTACGCAAGGCCATTGGCGCACCGGCAGGAACCATCTTGCGCCAGTTTTTTGCGGAAGCATTGATTATCGCTTTGCTCAGCGGCGGCATCGGCTTGGGTGTTGCGTTTGGCTTCTGCGCTCTCGTTAACTTGCTGCCTATGCCGGATTTCTTCGCCGGTCTAATTCCGGATTGGACGTCGGCATTGGTCGCGACAGGCTTATTGGGAACGGTTGCCGTGGCAGCAGCGCTGTATCCCGCACGGAGAGCGGCATCCATCGATCCCATTGAAGCCCTGCGTTACGAGGCTGGCGGGTAGGTCCACCGAAAAACAATGCTTGTCGAAATCATTATTGAAGCCTGGATCGCGCTAAAGCGGAATGTTACCCGCAGCTTCCTCACCATGCTTGGCATTGTTTGGGGAATTGCCACGGTCACATTATTGATTGCTTATGGCAACAGCTTCCGCGGAGTTCTCGTCCACGGGTTCAACGCTTTCGGCAAGAGTGTGGTGATTTGCTGGCCACAACAAACCAGCGAGCAGCCGGGTGGACAGCGCGCAGGGAAAAAAGTTGTGATCGAACAGGCTGACGTTGACATGGTCAAAGCAACTGCACCCCTGGTGAAAATTGTCTGCCGTGAAACGGTAACGCGGCCGCAGATCGCTTATGGCGACCGTTCAGTCGGCACAGATCCGGTGCGCGGAGTTTGTCCTGAATATGGCGAGATGCGAAACGAGGTTCCGGCGCAAGGACGATGGCTCGATCCCGAGGACGAGCTCGAACGCCGGCGCGTCATTTTTCTGGGGGGTCGGCTCAAAGAAAAGCTCTTCAGCGGCAGGCCGGCCGTCGGCGAAACGATTACCGTTGCCGGAGTTCGATTCACGGTAATCGGAGTGATGGCCCGCAAAATCCAGCTCAGCAATTATTTTTCAAGTGACGACGAGTCCGCCTGGATCCCTTATTCAACCGCAGGCGATCTGTGGAATACTCGCTACGCACGAGTGATGCTGTTCGAGCCAATCGCCCCGCAGTTCGAGAAAAAGGCAATGGCCCAGGTGCTGGCCGCTGTGGCAAGCCGGCAGGGTTTTTCACCAACCGACCCCAAAGCATTTCAGATGTTCGGTCGCGACGAATTCCGTCCCGTGATCGATGCGCTCACCATTGGGTTGCAGGTGCTGCTCGCTTTTATCGGAACTCTAACGTTAGGGATCGGCGGCGTGGGCGTGATGAACATCATGCTGGTCACGGTTGATGAACGCATCCGGGAGATTGGCCTGCGGCGCGCACTCGGCGCAAAAAAGTGGCATATCAAATTGCAATTCCTGGCCGAAACTTTATTGATCATGCTTGTGGGTGGCGTAATTGGAGTCGGATTGTCTTATCTCATCGCCTGGGCGGTCGGAACTCTTCCGATGATGGGGCCGCTCTTTGAAGACGATTCCGGGCAGGGCGATATTCACCTGCGTATTTCGATGATGACCGTTCTTCTCTCGACCTTAGTGCTGTTAGTAGTTGGTGCAATCAGCGGGCTCGTCCCCGCGATGCGAGCGTCAAAGCTCGATCCGGTAGAAGCGTTGAGGTACGAATAATCGCCGATCGATTATGTTCTTAGAGCGGCTTACCGCGGAAGACCCAGATCAGTTCGATGATTAGAATCACCACCACCATGAGTTCGAGCACGAAGGCGCGGCTCTGATTGAATTCGTCCACCATGAAGCGGTAAAGCTCTTCAGCCGTCTGCAGCTTCTGCTGCACAAGGTCTTTGTAGTCCGGCACTCCAACTTTGGAAGCAGCCAGCTTGTAGAGGCGTGCGGAGAACATATCGCTGAGGAACTTGATTGCATTGTCGGCGCGTTCCGTCAGCTCGCTGACGTCGAGCAGGACAGTGTGCAGCTTCGATGCGGCACGGGCCGTTCGCCAGCGCGACCACAGGCCGTGGCCTCCACGATCGAGAAAGGCATAGACGCCTTCCAGTTGAGTGGTAAGAAGTTCGTCGTAGTGGCGAAATTCGAGCAACTGCGAGTTGGCGTATTGCAAAAGCTGAATGGCGGTCTCAGCGCCCGAAGGGCTGTCGTAGATGAACGCGGCGTTCCACCCTATGACGGCGAGATCGTTCGGGTAATAGGAAATGCGGGACTGCAGGACCTCCTGCCGCTCGCCATCAGAGAGAGTCTGAGTTTCGCCGCGAACAATCTGGGTGATGCGATCTCCCTGCGCCGACAGAAGCTCGGTGGCGTTAGGTGAACCGGCGATCTCACGCAGGTGGAAGATAAAGTAATCTTCCTTGATCCATTCGCCGTTGTACGGCTTTATGACGGAGGCCGCGGCATGCTCCAGTTTTTTCTTCACGACGCGGGCGGCCAGGCTCTCGAAATTTGTGTCCCAAACCCACCGGCTGGAAAGTTGCACGAGCTTCTCCCAGTCGCCGGAAAACGGAAGCTCGAAGACCACGCTAACAACGCCATAGTCGAAGTAGCGGATTTCACCCTGCAAGCGCTCGCCACTCTCAAGCACAATGGGATCCAAAGCCTCTTCCACGGGAGGCCGCTGGTAACGAACGTAGCCGGGGGCGGAATGTTTGAAGCTGGCATCGGCCGTGCGGGCGCCGAGAATCTCGCGAAGCTGATCCAGGCGTATCTCTTCACAGACATCGAACTGGATGAGGACCAGCACCGATCCGCAGAGCGGCGCATGCGGGGGCTTGACCGCAACAAGAGCGGGCAGAGCCTCGGCGGGAACTTTGCCGACAGTTGGCGCGCTGATTGTCGCTTCACGATCCATGACACGGTTACCGCGGCACAAAAACCCAGGCTTTCAGACCGGGACTTCGGGTTCCCGGACGGCGAGAGTCCTATTGTCCCAAAAGCTGGGCATTCTGGCGAGGGCTGAAAGGCTCCTCGACGGTAACAGATCAATTAAGTCCTTTACAATCAATGTTTTCGTGAAACTGCCCAAACCAGTGCAGCGCCAGCCGACACGGCCACTGCTCCGATTCCGGCGAGTTTCATTGATCTGGAAATCTCAGCCTCGCGCTGCAGGGCTCGCCGCGATTCTGGGTAGGGCGGCGAATCCGGGCCCGCGCCGTGTAGCGCCATTTGCAACACCTCGGCCAGGTGAAGAGCCTGACGGCTAGTGCACTGACTGATTTGTTCACGGCAGCTGAAGCCATCCGCAATAATCAGCCAGTCGGGCGGGGCTCGGCGAACCGCGGGCAGGAGTTCAAGCTCGCCGATGGCCAGGGAGATGTCATATTTGTCAGCTTCGAAGCCAAACGATCCTGCCATGCCGCAGCAGCCGAGTGCTGGGCTTTGAAAATCGACGCCGATGCGGCGCAGAACCGATTCCTCGGCGGTCATCTTCATAAGAGATTTCTGGTGGCAATGCCCATGAAGAATCGCTCTTCGGTTTATGCGCAGAGGTGGCAACCGGCTGGCGTGGCTTTCGAGGAACTCACTCAGCAAGAAGGTTTGCCGCGATAACGCTTGGGCGCGACCGTCATTTGGGAAGAGGTTGATGAGTTCATCCCGAAAAACTGCCACGCAACTGGGCTCCAGTCCGACAATTGGAATTCCAGCTTTGATTTTCGGCCACAGTTCGTCGAGAATCCGCAGCAACAGCGCTTTCGCGCGGTCGAGCATGCCGTGATCGTATAGGGGGCGCCCACAACACAGATTCGCGCTTGGCACGATTACTCGAAAGCCGGCAGTCTCAAGCACGTCAACGGCAGCTTTTGCGGTGTCGGGAAGGAAATAGTTGTTGAAAGTATCCGGCCAGAGAACCACTGGCGGAGCATCAATGTCGGGCCTTCGCCCATTCATTTGCCGGCTTCGGCGGTAGAACCAGCTTTTGAAACTCGTTGGGGCAATTGTCGGGATCGATCGGTGTTGAGCAATTCCGGCAGCCAGTTTGGCAATATCGCGAACAACTGGAAGCTGAGTCGCGAGGTTTGCTAGCCCGGGCACACGCGAAGCAACTCGCGCCCAAAGATCGATATTGCCAAAAGCGTAGGCGCTGCGCGGGCGCAGGCGCCCTTCGTAGTAATGCGAGAGGAATTCAGATTTGTACGTGGCCAGGTCGACGCCAACCGGACAATCGCTTTTGCATCCTTTGCAGGCGAGGCACAGATCGAGAGACTCTTTTACTTCCTCACTGCGCCAGCCATCGCAAATGACGCTATCCTTCCGACTTTCGCCTTGAGTCATCTCCCAAAGCAAGTGAGCGCGGCCACGTGTGGAGTGTTCTTCCTCTCTCGTAGCACGATAGCTGGGGCACATTACGCCACCTTGCTCGCGACGGCACTTGCCGACGCCCACACAGCGTAGCGTAGCTTCGGCGAGACTTCCGTGATCGGCGGCGAATTGGAAGTGGGTTTTCGGTTCCCACGAAGCGTAGCTCGCGCCGAGGCGCAGATTATCGTCGAGCTTGTTGGGCGGCTTTCCAGGGAAACCGATCAGCTTGCCCGGATTCATTTTCCACGCAGGATCCCAAGCCGATTTAAATTCCCGGAACGCCTGCATGAGTTCCGGCCCAAACATTTTCGGAAGCAATTCGCCACGCGCTTGACCATCGCCGTGCTCTCCGGAAATCGAGCCGCCGTAACCAACCACAAGATCGGCAGCTGCCTCCATGAATCGGCGGAATTTTGCAATGCCTTCCTTCGACTGCAGATCGAAATTAATGCGCGTGTGAACGCAGCCGTGGCCAAAATGCCCATAGAGCGAGCCTTGGTAGCCGTAGTCGGCAAACATTTTGCGCAGGTCGCGAAGATAGCCGCCAAGTTTTTCTGGAGCGACCGCAGCATCTTCCCAGCCCTCCCAGCTGTGTGGCTCTCCGGCAACATGCGAAGTGGCGCCCAGAGCGGATTCCCGTACCTCCCACACGCGTTTTTGTTTCGCCTTTTCGGTAAAAAGGCTCATTGCGGGAAGGTGCGCCGACCGACTGAGCGACTGCATTAAGGCGCGCGCCTGTAATTCGGCTGCCGACCGGGTGTCGGCTCCGAACTCTACCATCAGCCACCCACCTCCTTCCGGCAATAGCGCGAGGCCTTCAGAGTTGATCCTCTTGCGTCGCGTGTAGCTCACAAGAAGATCGTCGAAGCCTTCGAGGCCGATTGGCTTGTGCTCCATGATTTCGGGGACATGGTCGGCGCACCGATAAATATCAGGGTAGGCAATGACGAGCAACACACGCTCGGGCGGACTTTCGACAAGGCGGCATGTGGCTTCGAGAATGGTTACGCAAGTGCCTTCGGAACCGACGAGCGCACGAGCGGCATGAAAGTCATTTTCGGGCAGAAGATAATTCAGATTATAGCCAGAGACACGGCGCGGAATCTTTGGAAAACGCTGCCGAACCAGGTCGCCATATTTATCGGCAATGACTTTAAGCTCGGCATAGATTTCCCCGCGCGGGCCTCCGGCGCCGCAGATCTGTTCCAGTTCGGCGGGGGATGTCGCGCCGACTTTCATCCGATCTCCGCCATAGGTGAGGATTTCAAGCTCCTCGATGTTGTCATCGGTTTTGCCCGCCATGACGGAATGCACGCCGCACGAGTTGTTGCCAATCATGCCGCCCAGTGTGCAACGGTCATGCGTGGCAGGGTCTGGACCAAAAGTCAGATGGTGTTTTTCGGCGGCAGCTCGAAGAGTATCGAGCACCACTCCGGGTTGAACCCGGGCGATGCGCCGAGCGGGATCGATCTCCAAAATCCCAGCCATGTACTTCGAGAAATCGAGAATGACCGCTACATTGCAGCACTGTCCTGCGAGAGACGTTCCTCCGCCGCGGCAGAGCAGCGGCGCCCCAAATTCCCGGCATAGAGCGACCGTTGCGAGAACGTCATCGACGTTGCGAGGCAGCACTACTCCGATGGGAACCTGGCGGTAATTGGAGGCGTCGGTCGCGTAAAGTGCGCGGCTCCCGTGATCGAAGCGGACTTCGCCCGCAATCTCACTGCGAAGAGCCTCAGCTAAACCTTCGGCATCGCCGGAATGAGATTTGGCGGAGTGTGACTTGGAAGATTGAGGATGAATTGTGGTGAACGGCAGCGGGTCGGGCGAAGACATGGCGGACCCAGCTTACACCTGCGTACAAGGGAGATAAGATTTGTCGCCTAGCTCCAGGGACGAGTGGCGTAGTCGGCCATCGTAAGCCCCAACAGCAACAGGAGGAAGAACAAGGCTGAGATCACGACCATCTTGGTCAGTTTTTCGCTGGCGTGCCAGACGTGCATGAAGAACAGCACCACCAAAGTAGCTTTCAGTGTTGCAATGCCCAGTGCAACCGCCGCATTAAATTGCCCCAGATCGATCGTGGAGGCTTCGTACGTGACAAAAGTAAAAATCAGCAGCGTGGCCCACACACCGAAATACAACTTCAAAGGCGACGATTTTGAGTGGTCAGTCATATGATCCTCATGGGTGCCGGTCGATCAGGTAAAGCAATGGAAAAAGGTAGATCCACACAATGTCAACGAAGTGCCAGTAGAGACCACCGACCTCAACCGGAGTGTTGTACTCGGGAGTGAATCGTCCCTTCCACGCCATCGCCAGTAGCCAGGCAAAGATTCCGAGGCCGATGATCATATGCAAGGCGTGCAGTCCCGTCATGATGAAGTAGAGGGAGAAAAAGATCTGCGCATGCCGCGGGTTGGCGTACGCTCCGGGGTGCCCGGGGATCGGCACATGGTCGAAACTGAATGTAGCGCCCGGAACGTGATGCTCCTCGAACTTGTCGGCGTACTCCTTCGCCTTAATGCCGAGAAACACCATACCCAGAATCATGGTAATGGCGAGCATCGCGACCAGTAAGGCCTTGCGCGCGGTCTGCGCGGCCCACACGGCGAGCACGACGGTCAAACTGCTGCAGATCAGGACGGCAGTATTAGTGCCGCCCAACTTGGCATCAATCGATTTGCTGGCGGCAGCGAAATCTCCGAAGTACCAGTGCCGGTAAATCAGGTAGGCGCAGAACATGCCGCCAAAGAACATCACCTCTGTGGCCAGAAAAACCCACATGCCCAGGCTTGCGGCGTCGCGCTGCTGCTCCGGTTCGGCAAAGTGATGCAACAGCTCCGGGTGGTGCTCTTCTTCCTGATGAAGGCCCATGATTGTGCTGCTATCGGCCAACTGGAACCTCCTGCGCCTTCGGCGGCGTGTCCAGCTCTTCGTAGTTATAGGCTTCCCAGGTCACGACCGGCTCCTGGTCGAAGTTAAACGTGGGCGGAGGAGACGCTGTCTTCCATTCGAGCCCGGCTGCGTTCCACGGATTATCCGATGCCGGCTTCCCATATCGCATCGACCACAGGAAATAGATCATAGGCAACAAATATCCGACGCCAAGCACAGTCGAGCCCGCTGTCGAGAGCACGTTCAGCACCTGAAATTCCGGCATATGGCTGTAGTCGTAGTAGCGCCGGGGCATGCCCATGTATCCAAGAACGAACTGCGGGAAGAACGTTAGATTGAAGCCGATGAATACGATCAGCGCAGCCAGCCGCGCCCAGCCTTCGGGATAGAGCCTGCCCGAAATCTTCGGCCACCAGAAATGCATCCCGCCGAGATACCCCATCACCGCGCCTCCGACCATGATGTAGTGAAAGTGGGCGACGACGAAATATGTATCGGTAACGTGAACGTCGATGCCAAGAGCCGCGAGGAAAAGCCCGGTTAGGCCGCCGATGGTGAAGAGGCCGAGAAATCCGAAGGCGTAAAGCATCGGGGCATCGTAGTGGATAGAACCCTTGTAGAGAGTCGCGGTCCAGTTGAAGACTTTGATCGCCGACGGCAGCGCCACGGCGTAGCTGAGGAACGAAAACACCAGCGCCGAGTAAACCGAAATTCCCGCCACGAACATGTGATGAGCCCAAACCAAAAAGCCAAACACCGCGATGGCAATCGACGAAAACGCGACAAACTGGTAGCCAAAAATGCGCTTGCGCGAGAAGCAGGCAATGATCTCGGTGATCACTCCCATCGACGGCAAAATCATGATGTACACAGCGGGATGCGAATAGAACCAGAACAGATGCTGAAACAGCACCGGATCGCCGCCGAGTTTCGGGTCGAAGATGCCAAGGTGCAGCGCGCGTTCCGCGGCGACCAGCACGATCGTAATCGCGATGACGGGCGTTCCCAAAAGCTGAATGATGCTGGTTGCGTAGTGCGCCCATATGAACAGCGGCAGCCGTGACCAGGTCATGCCCGGCGCGCGCATGCGGTGAATGGTGACGACAAAGTTCAGGCCGGTGAGGATCGAAGAGAATCCGGCAATGAAGATCGCGATCCCGGCTTCCACGATTTTCGTGTTGGAGAAGTTCGTGCTGAAAGGCGCGTAGAAAGTCCAGCCGGTGTCCACGCCGCCGGTCAGGATGCAATGCAGCATCAGCGCCCCGCCGATGATGTACAGATACCAGCTCAACAGGTTTATTCGCGGAAACGCCAAATCCTTTGCGCCGATCATCATCGGCACCAGAAAGTTTCCCAGGGTCGCAGGAATGGACGGAATCAGGAAGAAAAACACCATGACCATGCCGTGCATGGTGAAGAGCTTGTTGTAGGTGTCGGCCTGCACAAGATCGCCGGCGGGAGTGAGCAACTCGAGCCGAATCAGCAGCGCGAAAAATCCACCGATGAAGAAGAAGAACGTTATGGAGACGAGATAGAGCAGGGCAATGCGCTTATGGTCGGTCGTGAGCAGCCACGACCATATGCCGTATTCCTTATTCAGATAATTTTCGCGTTCAGCGGTTTGAGGGATCGCGATCTCCATACTTATTGCACCTGACTTCCATTGTGTTGAGTCTTGCCGGGAACCTGAGGAACTGCGCTGGCTGTGGTTTTTGCGCCATCAGCCGGCCGATTGTCTGATATCGCCTTGATGTACGCTACGAGGGCGTTGACCTGCTCTTCGCTAACTAATCCCTGGAACGTCGGCATGATCGGCTGGAAGCCCTTCACTCGCTTCGATCCGGGATCGAGAATGCATTCGCGCACGTAGTTCTCGTCAGCGGTGACGGTTCGTCCATCTTCCAGTTGCACCGGTTTCCCGTAAACTCCCTGCAGATTGGGGCCGCGGCCCTGGGTGTCGGCACGGTGGCAGCTTCCGCAGCCCAATTCGGCAAAAAGCTTTTCTCCACTGGCCGAAAGAGGACGAGTCGGTCCGCCATTCACCCAGGCTTCGTAGTCGGCCGGCTGCATGACCACGATTGAGCCAACCATGCCAGAGTGTTGCGTTCCGCAATACTCGGCACAGAAGAGGTGATAGACACCGGGTTTGGTTGCGCGGAACCATTCCACCGTATATCGCCCCGGCAATACGTCCTGCTTGATGCGGAATGCTGGAATAAAGAAGCTATGGATCACGTCCTGCGAGGTCATAATCAGCTTTACGTCGCGCCCCACTGGGACGTGAAGCTCATTGATCTCGCGCTGGCCCTCGGCGTGCTCCACCTTCCACATCCACTGCTTGGCAACAACATACACTTCGGTAGCGTCGGCAGGAGGAGTGCGCTCTTTGAAATAAACGGCGGCACCCCACAGAAAGATTGCCATGAAAACGAAAAAAGGAATAACGGTCCACGTAAGTTCGAGCGCATCGGAGCCTTCGATCTGTTCGGCGCGAACACCGGGCTGGGAGCGGTAGCGGGCAGCAAAATAGATGACGCATGCGCAAACCAGCAGCGCCATCATTCCCGTGACCACGAGCAGGAAAATATAAAGCGCGTCGACGTGGTGAGCTAACGTAGACGCCTGCTCCGGCCAAAGTGGAAAGTTATTAAGCATACTGTTTCTTTGCCGCAGCCTTCTTCGTGGCTGCGCGGTCAAGCCGCCATAAAATCAAGATCAGGCCACCGATAAGCACGATCGTTGCGGCAGCAGCGAGCCGCAAAATGTTGCCGATAATCGCGCCATATTTTCCAGTCTCGGGATCGTAGTGATAGCAATAAAGCAATACCGCATCGACGGCGTTGCCAATCTTGCTTTGAGAAGCCTCAACCAGACCCATGCGCAGGTCTTTCGGCGGAAAATCCACGCCGTAGAAATACCGCGAAATGCGGCCCTGCGGCGTAAGCACCATGATGGCGGTGGCATGAGCGTATTGGTTGGTTTTGGGATCGTATCGATATTGAAATCCCACGGCCTTCGTCAGTGCGTTGATCGAGTCCTGTTGCCCGGTCAGGAAATGCCAGCCTTGTGCGGCACTGGCGCGGCCGTAGCGATCGACGAAGTCTTTCTTCTTCGCCGCAGCCATCTGCGGCGTTTCCCGAGGATCGAAGCTGACCGTGATCACGTCAAATTCATTACCCACATCGAACTTGATCAAGCGCATCGCGCTAGCAAGCCCCGCCAAAGCCTCGCCGCAGAGCATGGTGCAGTTGTAGTACACGAGATTAAGAATGAGAGGTTTTTTGCCAAAATAGTCTCCGAGCTTTACCGGTTCGCCGCTGTCATCCACGAAAGTAAGACCAGGCGGTACCTGGGCATCGAGATGCTGCTCGATTCCTACATTTTCCAACCGCGGAGGCCGCGTGTTCGCAGGCGGAGACATAAGGCCGCTATTGATCTGCGCAGAGGCGGGAAGCGTCAAGGCCATCGCCAGCAACACGCTCGCTGCAGCAGAAATCGATTTCTTATTTTTATCGCTCACCGGCTGCTCCAGCAGCGCCCCGCGCTTTCTTCGCCGCTTTGTTGTTTTCACGTTTCGCCGCGGAACTTTCGCCGGTTGCTTCCTGCGGCAGAACCGGCAATCCGCGTTGCACCAGTAAATCCATCGCGCGATCAATCGGAATTCGCACCGCGCCGGCATTCTGGTCGACCCAGCCGTAGCTGTAAAGTTTCTTTTCTTCTTCCATCAGAACCCCGTTCAGTTGGTTGCGCTCATCTTCTTCCAGTCTCGGGTTCGGAAATGCGGTTTCGGGATATCCTCGCGTCACATGCCGCGTGTCCTCAGGAATCTGCTTCACCAGGGGATTAACAGGTTCCTGGGTTGTCCTTTCTCGATGGTCGAGATATGCGTAAAGCCCCTTCAACCCAAACATGCAGATCACCGTAACTATTAGCAGGCTGAGCAGAAAATAGACGATGCTCGAGGGCTGCAGATCCTGGTGCTCGAAGCCGCCGTGGCCATTCGTGTTCTCGGGTTTGACTTTATCGTTACTCATCTTTCGTTACTGTCGCTTCGAGTTTCCTGGTCTAATGTTCGGGCTGCAAAACCTCATGCGCATCCTGGTCATATGCGGGCAAAAGCGGCAGTGCCGCCAGGTTACGGAAAAAATACCAAAGCCAGATTCCGCCGATGGCGATTGGCACAACGATATCCGCCAGTGTCAGCACGAAAGTCTTCGAAAAATTCGGTTCAATAATCCAGAACAGGTCCACGAAGCGCATCACGATCAGCCAGGTCGCCAGCCAAACCAATTTCCGAATATTGCGTTTGAACGGCCGCGAAAGCAGGATGGCAAACGGAAGCGCGAAGTGAAACAGCACCAGAAATAGTCCCACCCAACCCCATCCGCCATTCAACCGCCGCAGATAAAACGTGATCTCATTTGGCAGATTGCCCGCCCAGATGATGAGCCACTGCGAATACGAAAAATATGCCCAGACCATCAGGAATGCCAGCATCCACTTGCCGTGATCGTGGACGAATTCGGGCTTGAGCAATTCCGACATGGGCTTGTAGTTATAGAGGATGCGCTCGATCACCACCGCAAAGCACATCGCCGAGAGGATTTCCCCGATGAGAATGATTAGTCCGAAGATCGTCGAAATCCAGGATGGATCGAGCGACATCACCCAATCGATGACAGCAAACGAGATGGTGAATGCGTAGAGAATCAGGCCGGGGCCGGCGACCGCTTTAAAACGCTGCGTATTGTCGGGCGTGTCTGGACGGTCGGTCTGCTTCGAAAACTTCGAGAGCAGGCACGACAGAACATTCCAGATGGCCAGATAAACGACGGCACGAATGATGAATCCGTTGACCGTGAGATAGCTGTGCGTGATCTGTTCGAGATGCTCGCGCAGGTGCTTATCTTCGACGTTCCCGAGCGGCTGCGCCCAGATATAAATGTGATGAACTCCAAGGATGACCGGTATGAACAGCACCGCCAGCAGCGGCAGTGTGCGCATTGCAGCGCCGAGAATGCGGCGAATCACCGTGCCCCATCCCCCGCCGGTCAGATGACGGATCATCACAATAGCCATGGAGCCGAGCGCCACCCCCAGCCAGCACATGAATCCGAGAAGGTAGCTGCGATAAAACTCATCCGGGCGAACAAATGCCAAAGCAACCGCGGCAATGGCAAAGATCACGCCGATAACCAGCGATCGCTGCGACATTTTCTTTATGATCGGCGGCGCCATCAAATCGAGATGAGGAGCGGTTCCGGTGCTCATTTGCTCTCCTCTGAACTCGAATTTGATTTGGGCTGAACCGCCGGCAGCGTTGCGCCGCTTCCGAAGGGCGTGCTGAATTTGGGCGCCTCGGAAGGGATTGCTTGCCCAGGAGGAACGTCGGCCTTGGTCGCGTTCTGGCTGAGTTGCAAAGCGCGAACGTAGGCAACAATCTTCCACCGGTCTTCAGCTCCAATCAGCGAGCGGTAATCGGGCATGATGCCAAAACCGTTGGTAATCACGTCGAACAAATAACCCAGTGGCGCTTTCTGCAGCCGCGGAATGTGGTAGGAGGGTGGCTGGCGCGAGAATCCGCGCGACGGAATGAATCCCTTGCCATCGCCCACCAGAGAATGGCAGGGCGCGCAATAAATATCGTAACGCTCGCGGCCCCGATCGAGAACTTCCCTGGTCAGAGGAAACGGCATGTAATCCCCGGTAGTGTTGCCCAGCTTCCCCGTATACAAATAAGAGTCTTCATGCGCCTGTCCGCGCGCAATCGTGCCTTCCACCAGCGGACGCTCCGAACGCTGGTCAGGGAAAAAATCGCTGCGCGAGTATGGGTTTTGCTTGGGCTGCACGTGCATATCGAGCCGGCAGGCGCCAAGCAGCGCCGTGGAACCGACGGCGATAACCCATAGAATTTGGCGAAGATGCGGCATCTAGCTCGGCACCTCGGCAATCGAGCGCGGTTGCAGGCCCTCGAGAAAGCCGCGCGTAGCCCTTGGATCGTATTTCTCATCGGAAGAAAACACGATCAGAAAAAAACGGTCCTTCGACGCCATCGCGAAGCGCGGCACGTTGAATACCGGATGGTAAGGCATGGGCAGCCCGTTGAGCGCCAGCATGCCGAACAGGGCCGAGATTCCGCCGAAGAGAATCGTCATTTCAAAAGTGATGACGATAAAAGACGGCCACGAGTGGTAGGGCCGGCCGCCGACATTGATCGGGTATGCGATGGTCGCAACCCACCATTGCAGTAAATAACCCGACAAGCCGCCGAGAATCCCGCAGATCAAAACGACCAGAGGAACCTCATCGTGGTGAAACCCGATCTCCTCCGCCAGGCCTTCGATGGGGAACGGGCTGTAGGCGTCGATCTTGCGGTATCCCGCCTCGTATGTACGGTGTGCCGCATCGAGCAACGCGGTTGGCGTCTCAAACTCCGCCATAATGCCGTAAATCGGATCGCGTTTCATCTACTCCCCCGCCTCCGTAGCTTTGCCCTGCGCCTGCGGCAACAGAGTCCGCATTTCGAAGATCGAGATCATCGGCAGGAGGCGCACGAACAGGAACATAGCGGCCAGGAACATCCCGATCGTGCCGAAATAAGTCATGAGATCCCAGCGCGTCGGGTAGTACATGCCCCATGAAGAATTCAGGAAGTCGCGGCTCAGGCTGACCACAACAATGACGAAGCGCTCCAGCCACATACCGACCAGCACCACGAACGAAATCAGGAACAGCGCCACCGGACTGGTGCGCAGTTTACGAATCCAAAGCAGTTGGGGAATGAAAATGTTGCAGGTGAGCAGCGAGATATACCAGAATGCGTAGGGCCCATGTACCCGATTCCACAGCGTGAAGGCGTCATAGCGGTCACCGCTATACCAGCCCATAAAACCTTCGATAGCGTAACCGTAAGCTACGATCAGCCCCGTCGCCAGCATGACCTTGGCCGAGTTTTGCAGGTGGCGCTCGGTGATGAAATCTTCCAGACCGTATATCTTGCGAATCGGAATTGCCAGCATCAGCACCATGGCAAAGCCGGAATAAATCGCGCCTGCAACGAAGTAGGGTGGGAAGATCGTCGTATGCCAGCCCGGCACAATGCCGACGGCAAAGTCGAAGCTAACGACGGTGTGAACCGAAAGCACCAGCGGCGTGGCTAACCCGGCCAGCAGGAGATACGCGGTCTCATAGCGGTGCCAATGACGAGCCGATCCCCGCCAGCCCATTGCAAGCGTGCCGTAAATCATCTTGATCCAGGGCTTCGTGGACCGATCTCGCAACGTTCCGAAGTCCGGGATCAATCCCATGAACCAGAAGAGCAAAGAAATTGTCGCGTAGGTTGAGACCGCAAACACGTCCCACATCAGCGGGCTGCGAAACTGCGGCCATACTCCCATCGTGCTCGGATACGGAAACAGCCAGTAAGCCAGCCACGGACGGCCGACGTGAAGCAGCGGGAAAAGTCCGGCGCAGGAAACGGCAAAAAGCGTCATGGCTTCGGCGAAGCGGTTGATCGAATTGCGCCACGACTGCCGCAACAGGAGCAGAATGGCCGAGATCAGCGTTCCTGCGTGGCCGATTCCGATCCACCATACAAAATTGACAATGGCGAAGCCCCACCCGATCGGAATCGTGACGCCCCAAATGCCAATGCCGCGGATGAACAGGTAACCGATGGCATAGAGCATCATCATCGTCGCCAGGAAGGCGATGCCGAAGCCAAGGAACCATCCATTCGAAGCCGGACGAGTCAGCACGATCGAACTGATCTTGTCGGTAACGCTGGCGAAGGTATGCCCAGGCTCGATGACCGGAGCTTGTTGCTCTTCGACCGTGGCTCTGATTGGCTCGTTCATGAATTCTGCCGGTGCTACCCTGCGTTTCGGTTTTTCTTAAGCCTTCAAATCGGGATTCGGGTTGTGAACCTCTGCCAGATACGTTGTGCGCGGCCGTGTTCCCAACTCACCCAATAGGCTGTAATTGAGAGAATGCGATTTCAATTTCGAAACCTGGCTGTTCGGGTCGTTTATATTGCCGAAGACGATCGCATTCGCCGGACACGACTGCTGGCATGCCGTCTCCAACTCACCGTCTTTGATCTTGATGTCCTTGCCTTCGCGCACGGCTGCGGTTTCGGCATCGATTCGGTGTTCGGTGATGCGCTGCACGCAGTAGGTGCACTTCTCCATGACGCCGCGGCTGCGCACGCTTACGTCGGGATTGCGCATCATCTTGTACTGCGGCGTGGTCCAATCCTGGAAGAGGAAGAAATTGAAGCGGCGCACTTTGTAAGGGCAGTTGTTCGAGCAGTACCGCGTGCCCACGCAGCGGTTGTAAATCATGTCGTTCAGGCCTTCGCTTGAGTGGTTCGTCGCGCCGACAGGACAGACAAGCTCGCAGGGCGCATCTTCGCACTGCATGCAAGGCACGGGCTGGAAGTAGCCTTTGGGATTGTCGCGATCCCCCTGGTAATAAACGTCGACGCGAATCCAGTGCATGTGCCGGCCGATTTCAGTCTGTTCCTTGCCGACGATTGGAATGTTGTTTTCCGACTGGCAGGCCACCATGCAGTTGTTGCAGCCTACACACTTGTTCAAATCGATTGCCATGCCCCAGGCGTAGGCTTCTTCTTTGTACGGATATGGCTTGTAGAGCGTGAGGCCGGGCGGTGCATCTTCACCCTGCCCGGCCGCGAAGTTCGGATCTTTCTTATACTCCTCAAGCGTGGCTTCGCGGACCAGCGGGCGATGCGCGCCGTTGGGCGTGTCCATGCTTTGCATACCCTGAGTCGAGGCCAGCTTGTAAGTTTCTCCGGTCTTGCGCAGCTGTAAGCCGCTGGCGAACCACGGGGCTGCGGTGGTGCGAAGCTGGTAGGCGTTGAAGCCGTAGCCGGTGCCGACGCGGCCGGCGCGCGTGCGGCCATATCCGAGCATTACGGTAACGGAATTATCGGGATGGCCGGCCTGAATCCACGCCGGGCCAGTTACTTTCTTGCCGTTCAGCTCGAGTTCGACCACATCTTTGGAGGCGATCTGCAGCCGCTCGGCCATTTTAGGGCCGATCAGGACTGCATTGTCCCAGGTGAGCTTGGTCATCGGCTTAGGTAGTTCTTGCAGCCAGCCGTTGTTGGCGAATTGGCCGTCGTAGACGGTGGGATCGCGGCGGATGTTGAGCTCGATGGTGTTGGGATCAGCGGTCGGCGCGGGCGAAGAGTTCGCTGATTTCGCTTGCAGCGACTTCGGAGCAAACGCGGTGCCTTCAATCCAGCCATCGTGCAGAGACTTGCGCCAGAAGGCTTCGAAATCTGAGCCGGTGTGCTGCTTCTGCCAGTAGTCGCGGACGAGATCGTGGCCGGAAGGATTTTCTTGCACGTTGAGCAACGCAACAAGCTCCAGTGCGCTCTTGCCGTTATACAGAGGAGCGATCAGCGGCTGGATGATGCTGACGGTTCCGTCGAAGGCGCGAGCGTCTCCCCAGGTCTCGAGTTCATGCGCTTGATTAACGTGCCAGTGGCAAAGCTCGGCGGTTTCGTTGTCATAGAGGCCGAGATGCACTCGGAGAGGAACTTTGTCGCTCTTGAGGACGTTGGCGAAATCGAGATCAGCGGGGGCATCGTAGGCGGGATTGCCGCCGAGAATGATGAGCAGATCGACTTTGCCCGAGTTGATATCGGCAACGAGTTCTTTGATTGATTCGGTTTGGTTGACTGGATTCGCGTCGACGGGATCGGTGTAGAAGACGGTTTTGCCGACGTTTCCGAACCTGGCATTTAATTCATGAGCCAGGGCGTGAACAGTTGCAGGTTGATGGTCACTAGCCAAAAAAACAGACGCGCCTAGATGCTTAAAGAGGTCAGTCGCAAGCGCCTTTTCAAAGACTGCTCCTGGCTGGGTCGCAGACGCTGGCTGGTACACACGCTGCCTGCCCATAGGCACAACATCTCTGGCCGCAGCTAGCATCTGCGGGGTTACTTCCGGCGACAAAATCGGCAGCTGGCGACGGGCGAACTCGACGATGTCCGCAGCCCGCATCGCCAGCCGATGGTCCGCCTTGGCCCCCGTGCTCGTCATCCCACTCTCGATCATGTACAGGCGGTTCATGTTGCCGTCGGGATTGCGGCGGGCGGCGAAGTCACGGATGTAGCGGACATTCCCCGGAAAACCCGCATAGAGAAAATCGGCGTCGAGCGAGACGATTACATCGGCTTTCGAAAAATCGTATCTGGTCTCGACTGGCTGGCCGAAGGCCATCTTCGCGCCTTCGAGCACGTTGTCGCGATTCACCGGCTCATACACATGCCACTTGGCCTGCGGATAAGTCTTCAGGAAATTGCGCAACTGGTCGGCCAGTGCGGGCGAAGAAATCGTCGGAGTAAGAATGCGGATGCCCGCGCCCTGCAGGGCCTTCTGCGCGGCGAGAGGACCGCGAATCGCTGCGACAAAACTTTGCCAGGATCTCTGGTCCCCCAACTCCGTGACGCTCTGCGAGCGGTCGGGATCGTACATCGTGAGAATCGAAGCCTGGGCAAAAATATCGGTCCCGCCGAGGCTGGCGGGATGCTGCGGATTGCCTTCAATTTTCGTCGGACGCCCAAGATGGCTCTCGACCAGCACCGGGCTCGCGTAACCACCCAGGGTCACGGCGGTCGCGTAAAACATCGGCCGTCCGGGAATCACATCCTCCGGCTGCCGCACATAGGGGACGATCTTTTCTTCGGGCAACTTGACGCAGCCGGTCATTCCCGCCAGCGCCATCGATGCGCCCATCACCTTGAGAAATCCGCGCCGGGAAACCGAATCAACCCATTCCGAGGCGCCTCTTGGAAACTCGCGATGCAGCGCTTCCTGAAACTCGGCACTGCCGGCAAGCTCTTCCAGACTGCGCCAATATTCAGGACCGGAAACCTTGTCGATCTCGGCGCGGACGGAGGCGAGATCAAGGGTGACCTTTTTCGAGGGACAAACGTCTTCTTTCTTCTTATCCGGTAAGCCAGTTTTCTTATGCTCGTCCATTGTGAACTCGTGGCCTTTCAGGCCTGCACATTACCGATGGCACGTGTTACAGCTTGTGATATCCAGCACAGAGCGGACGTTGTATTTTTTTGCCAGCGCCGTTCCCAACTCGACCTGATCCGTAAAACTCTGGCCATCGACGAGCACAGGCTTCGCGGCGCTCGGCTGCTCATAGCGCATATTGAATACCTGATCGCGAGGGCGCAAATACTGCTCCCGGTTGCGATGGCAGTTCAGGCACCACTCCATCTGCAACGACTCGGCCTGATACATCAGGGGCATCTGATCGACCGGGCCATGGCACGTATTGCAACCGACTCCCTTGGTGACGTGAATGCTGTGATTGAAAAAAACGAAGTCGGGAAGCTGGTTCACCCGAGTCCACTGCAACGATTCGCCGGAGCGGTAGCTGGCACGCACCGGCTCCAGCAGCTGTGCGTTGGTCCAGATCTGCGAGTGGCAGTTCATGCAGGTTCGTGTCGGAGGAATGCCGGCAAAGCTGGAAACTTCAACCGTGGTATGGCAATAGCGGCAATCGATGCCCAGTCCGGCAACGTGATGCTGGTGGCTGAAAGGTACTGGCTGCGGCTTGCGCACGCCCGCATATGTAAGATAGGGCGAGCGCTGAACCTCCATGGCCACCCAGCCCAGTGCGGCCAGCACGAAGACCGCGCCAAAAATCGTGACGCGCGCCATAGTATTCGTGCTGCGATGAAAGATCTGCGGCATTCTTACGTACGAGCTTCAGGAGACGCGGATGCTCCGCCGTCAATTACAGGTGTGCTGCCGTTGTTGGTTAGGGCGCAATAGAAAATATCCACTCATTTTCTGATCGCCAATTCAAAACAGGAAATTATAAATATTTCGCAGAGAGTTGTCGCGTCCGAAGGCCTACGAAAGAAAAAAAATCCAAAAAGAAATTTTCCGGAAAACGGAAATCCATCTTTGCTCTTCATGTCTTCATGCGTTTTCCTTACTGCTCTGGAATCGCCTCTCAGCCTTCAGCGCGGTTTGTTGCGATCTTCAACGCAAATTCATGACCAGCAATTTCGGTTCAGTCATCTCCTCGATCGCGTATCGAACTCCCTCGCGTCCCAGCCCAGAATCCTTGACGCCGCCGTACGGCATCTGATCGATGCGGAACGATGGAATGTCCCCGGCGACGACAGCTCCGACCTCAAGTTCGTCATAGGCCTGAAACAGCAGCTTCACATCGCGAGTGAAGATTCCAGCCTGCAGGCCGTAATTCGAATTATTCAGCCGCCGCAATGCCTCGTCGAAATTCTGATATGGCTCGACGGTCACCACCGGCCCGAAAATCTCCTGGCAGTTCACTTTCATCTCCGGCCTGGTCCCGGTCATTACCGTAGGCTCGACCACCGAACCGCTTCGGTGTCCCCCAGTCAGGATGCGTGCCCCCGCGCGAACCGCCTCCTCAATCCACTGAGTGACGCGCACTGCATCACTTTCGCGAATCAGCGGACCGAGGTCGGTCGATTCTTCCATGGGATCGCCGATTTTGAGCTTCTTCACTCCCTCGACCAGAATGTCGGTGAATTTGCCGTAGACCGAGTGTTCCACCAGAATCCGTTGCACCGAAATGCAGGTCTGGCCCGCATAGCCGAATCCGCCGGCCACGCAACGTTCGGCTGCGTAGTTCAGATCGGCATCGCTGTGCACGATGGCTCCGGCGTTGCCTCCGAGTTCGAGTGCGACCTTCTTTTTTCCAGCGCGTTTCTTGACGTTCCATCCCACCGGAACGCTGCCGGTAAAGGAGATGAGCTTGATGCGTTCGTCGGTGACAAGAAGGCTGGCGTCCTCATTCGAGAGCGGGAGGACGTTGAGCCCGCCGTCGGGCCATCCCGCCTGCTGCACGCACTCGGCAAGAAGCAGTGCAGACAGCGGAGTTTGCGGCGCCGGTTTCAATACCATCGAGCATCCAGCCGCAATCGCGGGAGCGACCTTGTGTGCGACCAGATTGAGCGGAAAATTAAACGGCGTGATCCCGGCGATCGGACCGAGAGGGAATCGCTTCACAATGCCCCACCGCCCGGCAGTAGATTCCTGCCAGTCGAGCGGGAGATACTCGCCATAAATGCGTGTAGTTTCTTCGGCCGCGACGTTGAAAATAAAGACGGCGCGATCGACTTCAATGCGCGCCAGCTTGATCGGCTTACCCGCCTCTTGCGACAGCGTGCGAGAAAATTCCTCGCGGCGTTCGGCAATCTGCTGCGCAATGCGCCGCAGCACCCGTTGCCGTTCAAACGCCGGCAACCGCTTCGTGGTGCCAAAGGCTTTAACGGAGGCGGCAATTGCACCCTCGGCATACTCGCGGTGGGCTTGAATCACTCGCCCAACCACGCTGCCATCGAAGGGCGAGCGGACCTCCACGGGTTCGCCATCTTCAATCCACCGGCCATCCATAAAAAAGCCATGAATGGCCACTGGCGCGATCGTCATTTCCGCCATGTCGCCTCCCTGATGCGCGTGACTTTTCGATTATAGGACGAAGTGGAGGGTTGCTTTCCATCAACATTGCGACTCCCGGCTTCACCGGGAACTCCCGGGATTTGAGCATATCGTTGCCGCTACAATGGGAACCTTTACCAGGATGCAAAATCCGCAAACAATTGTCGATCTCGCTCCAAGACTGCGGCAAGGGGAAATTTCCCCCGTCGCGTTGACTCGGGCTTGCCTGGAACGGATTGAGCGGCTGAATCCCGCGCTCAATGCCTTCATCACCGTGACCGCCGAATCGGCACTGGCAGAGGCGCGGAGGGCCGAAGAGGGAATCGCACGCGGCGATTGGCGCGGGCCGCTGCACGGGATTCCTGTTGCGTTGAAGGACTTGATTGACACCGCAGGTGTGCGTACAACCGCGGCAAGCCAGCTCTTCGAGAAACGAATTCCCTCCGAAGACGCGGAAGTCGCACGACGGCTACGGCGGGCGGGCGCAGTCATTCTGGGCAAGAACAACCTGCACGAATTCGCTTACGGCGGAAGTTCTCTGGTCAGTTTTTTCGGCGACGTTCACAACCCGCGGAACCAGGCCCATATTACGGGCGGCTCATCCGGCGGCTCGGCCGCTGCCGTTGCTGCCGGACTTTGTTACGCGGCGCTCGGGACCGATACGGCGGGCTCAATCCGCGAACCGGCGGCACTGTGCGGATGCGTCGGTCTTAAGCCAACTTATGGCCGCGTTTCGACGCGCGGAGTAATTCCGCTTTCGTGGTCGCTCGACCATGTTGGCCCCCTGAGCGTAACTGTTGCCGACGCTGCTATCGTTCTGCAGGCAATCGCTGGTTACGATGCGCTCGATGTCTGTAGTGCGAATATTCCTATTACCGATTATGTTTCTGCGTTGCGTGAAGGGACGAAGAGTCTGCGTGTCGGAATTCCGCGCGAGTTCTTCTTCAATGAGCTTGATGAGGAAGTTCGCGTCGCTGTTGAGCAGGCGATTGGAGTGATCCGGTCGCTGGCGGCGGAAGTGCGCGACATCAAAATCGAGATACCGATGGATCGCACCGTGCAAGCGGCTGAATCCTTTGCCTATCACGCCGAAAAGGTAGCGCGGACCCCTGAACTGTATCAGCCCGAGACGCTGCGGCGTATTCGTTCCGGCGAGAAAATCTTGGCTGCCGAATACATTGTGCGGCGGCGCGAACTCGATGAACAAAGGCGGCGCGCTCAAGGGTTCTTTGCAGATGTCGATCTGCTCGTTACGCCAACAATGCCGATCCCCGCGCCCGCGATTGCCGACCTCAAGAAAGACCCAATGGCACTGCGTCCGGCGGAACTGACGCTGTTGCGCAATACGCGCCCGTTCAACGTGTGGGGATTGCCCGCGATCTCAGTGCCTTGCGGAGTTACGAAAAGTGGGCTGCCTATCGGATTGCAGATTGCTGGCCCACACTGGCGAGAGGATCTGGTAATAAGATTGGCCCATGCGTATGAACAGGCAACTGGGTGAACCCGCCAGATATGCGCTACGGCGACGCGAGCTATTGCGTTTTCTGGAACCAATGATCCCTTGGAAGATGAAGCAACATCCGGAACTGAAGAACGGTTCTCCCGTGCCGGTGCGGAAAATCCGGCGCGAAAGTGAGGGACGAATTCCCGCTAACCGCAAGAGAAGTATTACGTTGCTATTTCATTTCAGTCTACCGTTCGCACGTCATCCGGTAGCACTAGCACAAACATACATTTGCCCGTTGCAGTGGAGCAGGAAAGAACTCCGCGGCGGAGGATTTTCACAGGCGTGTCGTCCGGGAAAGAGAGCCGGTATTCGGCAGTGCCAAGGGCATCGGTAAGAATTTTCAGCTTCTCGTCGCCGCCGATGAACTTCACTCCTTCGGTTTTGGCTGGGGCGCCGGCGCCTCCACTAAGCAGGACAAAGAACTCGGCGCTGCCCGTCACTTTCGCTTTGCCCAGGTCGATGGTGCGCAGCGATTGCAAATTTTCTTTGGACTCTTGAGTCGCGTCGCCCGCCTTCGCCGCGTTCTTAGGACCGCTGGCACCGCTGTTGGTGGCGCCCTTTTCCAGAGCATTAATTCTTTCCTGGGTTTCAGAGGTCGGGCGTAATCCGGCCAAGGCTAGTTTGTACGTTGCGAGCGCCCGATCCTTCTTGCCTTCCTTCTCGTAAATCTGGCCGAGGTGGTCGCCGACTTCGCCGTGCTGGCCGAGCGTCCATGACGCCGCGACGTATTTTTCTGCTTTATCGTAGTTGCCTTCGCTGTAATAGACCCAGCCCAGCGTGTCCCAGTAGGCAATGAGCGAGGGCACTAGCGGCAACTCCTGCGAGGTTAGGCTGTCGAGCGACAAGTTGCGCAGAGCCGCGGTGGTGGCTGAAACCGCCGACTCGGCATATTGCTGCGCCCGGTCGAGATGCGACTTCTTCAGTGAAAGCTGATATGCAATGTTATTCCAGATCAACGGCGTCGCCGAGGCTTCGATGGCATGGTCGAAAGTGGCGAGCGCTTTATCATCCTGGCCGAGGTTGAGATAGGCATCGCCGAGGCTGACCTGCAACTCGGCATTGTCGGGAACCAGGGATGCAGCTTTTTCCAATTCGGGCGCCGCGAGATCGTATTTGTGCCATTCGGAGTACATCGATCCCAATCCGGCATGGGCGAACTTGTCGAGCGGGTTAATTTCGATCTGCTTGTTGAACGCGGTGGCGGCCTCGTCGTATTTGCGCTCCTGCCAGTAGGCGCGGCCAAGCGCGTTGTAGGCGTATTCATCGTAGGGATTCAGTTCTATTTGTTTGTTGAGTGCCGAAATGGCGTCGTCATTCTGGCGCATGCCGAGATATGCGGCGGCGAGATTGTTCCAGGCGTATTTGTTCTTGGGATCAACTTCGGTGGCGCGCTTCAAGACCTGAATGGCCATGGCGAGATTGCCGCTGGCCATGGCTGCGCGTCCGCTTTCGATCAGGTCATCGGCCTTCATATCGGCCGGCGGCGACGGGGTTCCGGCAGCGGTATTTTCAACCGATAAAACCTGAGCGAGATCGGAGCCGACGGCATGACGAAAGGCCTCATAATCGCTGGCGCGGGTGACTGGAAGCTCGTCCTGGCGCATGTTGAGCGTGCGCAAGGCTGTGAAGACAGTTCCCTCTAACGTGTAGGTTGCCTGATACTCCGCATAATCGCGTTTGAGAGAAAAAGGAAGCGGAGAGCGGGCAGTGTATTTTGCCGGCAGTTCGAGTTTGATTTTGTAGACGTATTCCGCTTTCGGGCCGAGCTTCAGCGGCTCAGCGCCATCGGCAGCAGTATCGTCGGCAGCGCCGAGATCGGGCAGATTGAATTGGCAAAGCGGCAATAGCACGTCCGATTTTTTCTTTGACCAATCGAGAAAGTTCGACTTTGCTAAGTCATAGGAGAGTGTGAAGGCCTCGCGAGTTGCAGCCGGATCGCTGATCTTGAGATTCGTGATTTCACCGCCGACCGCCGCGTTGACGTTCTCCACGACTCGCTGCCATTGCGCCTCAGGCACGCGGCGGAAAACGGAACGGAGCATCAGTTCTTCGTCGCCACGGAAGGTGTAGTGGACGTGCGCTTCAAGCTTCCCGATTTCGTTGATTTTTCCGACGACATCGTCCACTTCGCTGTCAGGCGTCGGGGTTCCCGCGGGAGTGTTCTCCAAATGTGGTGTGCCATCGGCGGGAATCACCAGGGCGAGCTTGTTCCGCAGTGTGTACGCGAGCAATCGGAATGGCGCGACCTCGGCTGTGGTATCCATCCAGACTTCGTTTTCCTTGGTTCCATCTTTGCCGTTTTTGTCCGGGTCCATCGGCAGCATCGTAATGACGTGATCGAACTGCGAGGGCGACGGCACATCGGGATCGAGCTTGCGGGTCGAGTTGATCAGCACCGAGGAAGCATGAAAACCTTCGGCCTCGAGCAGCGAGGCCAGCAGCGTGTGCTTGTCTTTGCAGTCACCATACTGGTTGTGCAGGACGTCTCCGGCGGCGTGAGGCTGATAGCGGCCGAGTCCGAGCGACAGACTGACATAGCGAAAATTGATGGCTACGTAGTCATACAGCGCCTCAATCCTGTCCATGTCGCTATTCAGTCCCTTTGTCAGCTCCTCTGCCTTGGCGCGAACTTCGGGCGATGGGGAGCGGCGGTCTTTGTCGAGCGCGGCATACCAGCGGCCGATCTGCTCCCAACTGACGAAGGTGGTGAGCTGCACATCGGGATGCTCCTGCTCGGGGATTTTCTTTTTGGCCTTATCTTTCGCGTCGTCTTCCCGCTGAAGATGAGAACTCGTCCAGCGATAGACACGCCGGCCGTTGGCTTCCGTCGTCTTCGGAGCCATTCCCGGTTTGTTTTTCAGCTTAAGCGGCCGTTCGGCGGGAACATCAACTTCGAGTTCCTCATCGAGTGTGATGTTGGTCTTATCGAAGTCGTAATCCATCCAGAACTGATTCGGCGCAAGCGGCGTGTGAATCACGGTAACGATGTCGAATTCGAGAACTTCTCCCGGGCGCAATCCGGGTACGGTGACGTGTTTCTGGCGATAATCGGTGTAAACCGGGGCCTCGCGCTCGACCGGCATGCTCAGATCCTGTACGGCATCGTCCCCGGCTTTGACGATGCTGCCATCGGATTTGACGACGCGAACGTAGCCGATCTCAACCCGCTCGTTGGCGGAGTTATAGCCGAACTGAAGCTGTCCCCATTGCTGAACTCCGGCTTCGCTTTGCACGCGAATGCGCGCGATGTTCTCTTTACGGCCGGTACCGTCGGCTTCAAAGCGGTAGATCGTGCGATCCTGCTCGGCGACGAAGGCTTCCTGGGAATAATCGTGCTTCGGCTCAGCCTTGGGAAGCGCCGGCTGCGATTCGGCTCCCTTTTTGGCCTGCGCGGGCACCGCCGAACTAGATGGAGCCTGATTGTTTTGCGCCGCGGCCAGCGCCGACGCAAAGATCGTTAAGACAGCAAGACGACAAAAAAATGAACTGCGCATGAAGTAATAGTAAGGCCTGACGCGGCCAATCCCAAGGTAGCTAACGGGAAGCACAAATGTTGGCATCGGTACTCCGACGGATGGGCCTTCGAAAGGTTGGGGCCGAGAAGATAGAAAATCGCGAACATCGACGCGTGTTGGCTATGAGATTTTTTCACTGTTCCCGGGCCAAACCGTAGTAAAATTCGCCCTCAGATAGTCTTGCCCGGCCCACCGGCCAGGCAGGCGTGACGCATAACTTATCTTGCGCCACGATCTTTCCGTCGGAGGTTGTTCTGGTATGGAAGATCGGGCCCCGGTTAGTGGTACTTCAGTTGAGCAATCCTCTTCACAGTCCCCAGGAACAAAGCACTTTGCAGGCCGCGGCGCATGGGTTCTCACCGCGTACGGCATTTCCGGACTGGCCCTGTTCGGAGTGCTGGCCTACTTCTTCTCGGACTATATCGCCCGCTAGGAGGATCAGGTAAATGCTGAGGGAGTAGTGTGGCTATTTCTCACCGCCCTGGCATTTGCGTCGCATTTGTCTTGGATATACAATTTAAATGTATATCCAAGGAGAAACGATGCGTGTCGCGAAATGGGGAAACAGCCTGGCAATCCGACTGCCCGCAGCGGTGGTCGAGGCTCTTCAATTGAAAGATGGCGACGACATCGAGATTAGCGTCGCCGGCAAACGGAAGTTTAAAGCGAGCCGCGATTTGAGCCGCGAGAAGGCGCTCGAACGGCTTCGCAAGTTAAGCGTTCGCTTGCCTCCCGGCTTTGTCTTTGATCGCGAAGAAGCCAATGAACGATGAACGGCAGGCCGTTCTTTGACACGAATGTGCTGATTTATGCAGTTGGGCGAGACGATCCTCGGCAAGCCGTTGCTCGACAATTAATCTCCGCCGGCGGCGTGATCAGCGTGCAGGTTCTGAATGAGTTTGTCTCGGTCGCTCGCCGCAAGTTGCATATGCCGTGGCAACTCGTGAAGGAAGTTTTGCAGGCCTTCCAAATTCTGTTCCCGGACCCTGTTCCAATCACGATCAATACGCATCGATTAGCGCTGACGATCGCTGAAAGCTACGGTTACAACATTTACGACAGCGTGATCGCCGCATCCGCTTTGGAGGCCGATTGCAATACGCTGTTTTCCGAGGACTTTCAGGACGGACAGAGGATTGAGGAGAGGTTGACGGTTAGGAATCCGTTCAAGTGAATGTCCTGCCAAGGAACAAGCGGACAACTTCGCCGCATTTTGCATCTTGCTGCAGCCGCCACCTACAAGCCTGCGACGTGTTGCCCGTAGCCCGAACATCGTCAAACAGTATTACGCCAGCCCCAGCAAGGTCCGCCTTACTGCACCTTAGCGACTGGAAGTGCTCTGTCACACTCGGACGCCGCCCGGGATACGCTAGATGAGCCGCAGGAACACTGTCTTTCCTGAAAAGTAACTCTTCGGGATACTGCAGCCACAGGAACATTTTCGCAATGAATCCACACATTAGCTTCGACGACGGCGAGACCTCGCGCGCTAGGTGGCTCGGGACGGGGACAATGTAGCGACAGTCGAATTCGCGCCTCCAGTCATCCGCAAACTTTCCTAGCGCCTCGTAAACTTGTGTGCAGGCAGTTGAGAGACAGGCCGACCCAGAGTCCTTGAAGCAGAGAATGAACTGGGTCGCTTCGTCGCTCCGTCCGAGTTTGCCGGGTTCGTAACGGAACAGCGAAAGCGAGCGATTATCTTCGTCCCAAAAGTCGATGCGCTTACGACAAACGTTGTCGTAGTCCAACTCAGCTCACCCAATCCAAGAACTTGTACCATGCCCCAGCGAACGGCAGGAACCACGGCTTGCCGTTATACAAGCCGAGCGGAGCGCCGGGAAATGGAATGCCGATGAACGGATTATCCGGCTTTTCTCCCGCGGTCTTTTCTGCGGCAATCAATTCTGCCATTTTCTGCCCTTGCCACGTCGCCATCGCCACGCCGTGTCCGGCGTAGCCGAGCGCGTAATAGATGCCATCGATCTGTCCCGCGTGCGGCATGATGTCAAAGGCGAAGTCGAGTGTGCCACCCCAAATGTAGTCGATTTTTGCATCGCGCAATTGGGGATAGACTTCGATCAGGCCGCGGCGCAGGATTTCGGCGCTGCGGCGGATAGTTTGATCATTTTCCGGAAAGAATGCGGCACGGCCGCCGAATAACATACGGCGGTCGGGCGTGAGGCGGTAATAGTAAAGATAGTTTTTCGAGTCGTAGATCATGCGGTTGCGCGGGCTGAGCTCGCGGGCAAGGGACTCGGAAAGAATCTCGGTTGTGATAATGAACGAGCCGATGGGAATAATCTTCCTCTGGAGCGCCGGTGTAGCTTTACCCGTGTAGCCGCTGGTACCAACGAACACTTCGCGAGCCCATAGATCGCCTCGCGAAGTTGCGATCTTCCATCCGGCATCGCCCAGCCTCGATTCGCGCTCAAGGCGTCCAACGGGCGTCTTTTCGAAGATGTTCGCTCCGGCTTTAATCGCCGCCCTTCTAAGACCGGCCACATAGCGGGCTGGATTCAATCCCGCGCTCACTTCGTCGACCATGCCGCCGTAGTAAAGGCTGGAACCGATTTCATCTCCTAGCTGCCCTTTCTGTACGACTCGCAAGTCGTGATCGAACTCGCGGGCAATCACCTCCGCCTGCCGCGCGTAATCGTCGAAATGTTTCTGCTTGCAGGCGACCTCAAGATGCCCGCATCGCGAGAAATCGCATTCAATAGCTTCTTCGCGAATGATTCGTTCCACGCAATTGATCGTTTCCAGCGAAGCAGCGTACATCCGGCGGGTGAGTTCGCGCCCAAACATCGAGATGAGCTTGTTCACGCCCAGCTTCATGCCGGTAAGTACCATGCCGCCGTTGCGCGAACTGGCGCCCCAGCCGATGGTTTCGCTCTCTAGGACAACGACTCTGGCGCCGCGACTGGCCAGCGTGCGTGCCGCTGAGAGTCCGGTGTACCCCGCGCCGATAACAGCCACATCCACGGCGGCCGGAAGCGGCCGCGATTCTGTATTGGGGAATTCAGCGGTGGTCAGCCAATAGTTGTGTTCCAGCATTGCTTATCTTTTTTTTCAAAACGGCAGGTTCACAAAACGGCGGTTTCGTGAATGAGCCGGCCCTCAGCGAAGCGCGATAAATTGAGTGATTTCGCATCGATCAGATCGGTTGTCCCTGTGAGAATGAGATCGCTCAGAATCTTTCCTGTCGCGGGAGCATGCATCACGCCGTGCCCGCTAAAACCATTGGCGAGAAAAAAACCTGGGACGCCTGGCGCTTCGCCGAGAATCGGATGGTGGTCCGGCGTCATTTCGTACAGCCCCGCCCAGGCGCGTTTGGGATTTACCGGGAGATTGGCGAAACAGGGCACGCGATCCGCCGCGCGGATGAGGATCTTCTCCAAGAAGAAGGGATCAAAATCGGTCTTGAACCCCGGTGTCTCTTCAGGATCATTCCATGCCAGCAAAAATCCCCGAGCTTCGGGGCGGAAGTGAAAACCATTCGACATATCTACGATCATCGGCGCGGTGTGAGGGAATTCGTCAAACGGCTCGCTTGGGACCAGCATGCGGCGCAGCGGCGCGATCGGCAAATCCACACCGGCAAGCTTGCCCACCTCCGCTGCCCATGCTCCGGCACAATTCACAACTTTGCGCGTGGCGACGGCCCCGCAGGTAGTCTCGACCGTCGCGACGCCTGCATTGTCTCGCGTAATCGCCGTGACGGAAGCGCTCTTCCACAATGTCGCCCCATGCTGAGTCGCCCAAGCTGAGAATCCATTCATTGCACTATAGGGATCGACGAAGCCGTCGGTTGAGCAGAAGCTTCCACCGACAACGTCGTCGCCGCGCATTTGAGGAAACCTGCTGCGAATCTCGCCGCCTGCCAGCAGTTGGGCAGTCTTCAGTCCCATCTTCATCTGCAGCGCATTGTTCGTGGCCAGATACGCCATCTGCCGCTCGCTCGTGGCGCAAAACAAGTAACCCTGCGAACGATAATCACACGGGCTTCCCAGGTGTTCTTCAAAGCTGGCGTAAAAGGGAATCGAATAGAGCGACATCTGAATGCTGGAGGGAGTTGAAAACTGGGCGCGCACGCCGCCCATGCTTTTACCGGTCGATCCCTTGCCCTGTGCAGTTTCGCGCTCGACGATGAGCACGTTGCGGCATCCGCGTGCGGTCAGGTGGTAGGCAATACTCGATCCGACAATTCCGCCGCCGATAATGATCACATCCGCAATCTGCATGGCCGTTCAATGGTGGGTGACCGAGCATTCTAGCGCAGTTGGCGAGCTGCGTGCCTGAATCGTCTGAAGCGGCGAATGCTGGAATGGAGGTTGCGCGAAAACAAAGAAAGTGGCCGCTCACAAATTCAAATCGAACGGAAACTCGATTCGAAACATGAGCGCCACCTTTCGATCGAGTGGCGAATTTAACCAAGTGGCGAACGAGTGTCGCGTCACTACGTCCTGCATCGCGTTCTACATGATCACAAGCAGCGCGATGCGAACCCCAGGATGCAGCAGATCGAAGAGAAAATACTCGCCGTCGATGTAGTCGACGTAGCAATCGTCAGTGTATGCCCAACCGGCCGGCCATGCGTCGACGAACTGGAAGGTATAGCCGCTATACTGGAATTGCGGCTGCCCAGCCACGATTACCCCCTGTGCACGAAAATGATGACCCTGGCCGAAGTGAGCGCGGAACTGTTCGTCAGGAATGCGCCCCCCTCGTCCCGCGGGATGAGCATTCCCGGGATTATCCTGGCCCACGCGGGCATGCTCGGCTGGCTGTCCGGGGCGATCCTCCCGGTTGGGCATTGCCTGCTCGTGCGATTGATCCTGTGCCGGCTTGTTGTTGGGTTTCGCATCTTGTCTGGCTGGTGCGCCTTCTTCTGGGCGTGCTGGCTTGGCTTCATCTTGTTTAGGTTGCGGCTTTGCATCTTCCTGCCGGGCGGGATGATCCTCTTGCTTGTCGTCTTGCGCGTACGCGAACATCGTGCTTGCAAGTAACCCAGCGAGAATCGCTAGATTCAAAAATCTCAAGTTTCGCATCGGCTCCTCCAATTCGATTTGGACGGCGTAGCTCGGGGCGAACGCTAACGCTTTACAACTCGCCGCGAGTCGAAGTTCAGATGCTGAGCCAAACAGATACAGAGAGGGGCCAATGCTGTACGTGGCGCGCGAATTAACTGTAGGTATTTGATCCCCACGGCGGTCTGATCACCGCTGTGTTCCCAGCCATAAGGGTGGCTGATCACCACTGTGTTTCCAGCCGTACTTGGCGGGTATATACTTTCGGCGTGGTTTATTGAGGTCTTCCCGGTCACGCCTCCATGGGCCGGGACGGGGCGCACATTCATTTCCCCTAATACGCGCTCCGCATGCTGATGGGCCGGTTCCCGTCCGGGGCGGCGAGGAAACGGCACCGGTGCATCTTGCGAGAAAGTTGGCCAGGATGCATTCGGGGGAGGTAATTTAGTGGATCTGATTCTTGTACGCCTTCTTTTTGTCGTCGTCGTTTCCGTTACCTGTTACGTTATTGCTCCGTTTGGACTGCCCCGCAATCTGGATGCTGGCGTCGGGGCAATGGTCGGAGCAGGCATTGTGCTGTTCGAATGGAAGCTGCGCGGGGTCAGCCTGAAGCGGCTGATCGGAGCTGCCATCGGCAGCATTCTTGGCATCTGCGGAGCTTACCTGTTCGCCTTAGTAATCCGCAGCAGTGTGCCCGCCGGCAATACCCAGAGCTTCCTGCAAATCCTGGTAATGCTGTTGATGGCTTACGTCGGCCTGATCGTCGGCGCGAGCAAGGGCGACTTGCTGAATCTGGCGGCTTTTGGCGGTATTTTTGGCGGCGAGAAGCAGGGCAAGAAAAGTTACAAGATCCTCGATACCAGCGTCATCATCGATGGCCGTATTGCCGACATTGCCGAAACCGGCTTTCTCGACGGCATCATCGTCACCCCTCAGTTTGTCTTGCGCGAGCTGCAACTGGTAGCCGATTCAGCCGATTCGCTCAAACGCAATCGCGGCCGCCGCGGGCTGGATGTTCTTCAGCGCCTGCAGAAGATGGCGAACTTGCAGATCCAGATCGTGGAAGACGATTTTCCCGCCGTCCGCGAGGTCGATCTCAAGCTGATCGAACTTGCCAAAGTCTACGAAGGCAAGATCATCACCAATGATTTCAATCTGAATAAAGTGGCGCAATTGCAGGGCGTTGAGGTGCTGAATATTAACGAACTCGCTAACTCGCTCAAGCCGATCGTACTGCCGGGCGAGATCATGAAGGTATTCATTCTGAAAGAAGGAAAAGAATACAACCAGGGCGTGGCTTACCTCGACGACGGCACTATGGTTGTGGTCGATAATGCCCGCAAGATGATCGGCAAGACAATCGACGTCTCGGTCACATCCGTGCTGCAGACTACGGCGGGCAAGATGATCTTTGGAAGGTGGGATGAGCGCGCCTTCACACGAAGCAGCATCCCAGTTTCGCCGGTTCCTGTGTCTGCCGCAACACCAGTGCCCGCAGCGGTTCCGAGTGTTTTATCGGAAACCAAGCCCACGCAAACTTAAGGGGTCGTCGAACGTACCGACGCAACCGATATAGTGTTGCCGTTCAGCATACCCGAAACAGTTACGCGCTCTCCCGCCACACGCTTCAGCGACTCCGGTTCGCCCTCGAGAATATAGAGTTTGTCCCCGTCGACCAGTGCGAAGTGTTCGCCCGCGTGTACGCAGGCGCGCACACAGTCCGCCGCTGATTCGGGAATTGCGGGCGTGTGCTTGGCAGTGCAGCGCGTGTCGGTAACCATGCCGTCGTAGGTTTGGGATGCCCCGGCTATCGTGCGTGCTGAAGGGCTGGATTGCGCTGCCGCAGGTGTCCCTCCGGCTGCGGCTCCAACGGTAACGTAGAAGACCGCGAGAACGCAGGCAATTCCTATGGTGACAGCGAGTATCTCTAGCCAGAGCCGCACTCTTGTAGGATTCACCACTGTTAGGTACGGGGTTGGGTCAAGAGGTTGCTTTTCCTGGCATTTGCGGGCAAATCCGAGTCGAATTGAGAGACAAAAGACCTCAGCAGCGCTCCTATTTTCCGAGAAGGGTCATTTTCGCGATCAGCACCAGAATGAGCGCCACTGCTCCAGCCGCGGCGTTATATTCGCGATGTTTGAGATACAAATCGAAGCAGAACCTGCCTCGTGGGTCATTCTTGTTGACGGGAGATGGCGAGAGGCGCGGCAGCATTCTTGGCACCTGCCGGGCATATTCTTCAAACTCAGGAAAGCGATCTCTCAAGAACGATTCTTCATCGCGAATCACCGGAAGATAGATCGCAACAAACATGGCGGCGAGCGCCAGGCCGATCCCCCAACTTCGCGAAGCCACGGCAAATCCGGCGCCGATCAGCAAAGATCCAGCGTACAGAGGATTGCGGGTGTATGCGTACGGCCCGCTCGTCGCGAGCGCCTCATTCTTGCGCACGTGTCCTGAAGCCCGCGCCCGGAGTAACAAACCCGGTACGATGCCAAGCGAACCCCACAGCAAAGATCGCCACGTCGGTTGCGCCAGATAGAGATAGAGAACAACCAGCGCGAATCCCATAGGAACCCGAATCCGCCGCGCGATTTTGCTCCACCCGGTCATTTCGGTTTTTCTGAAAAATCGACGCCGGCGAGGAGTTCGCTCAATAACTCTTGCGCCGCCGCAAAAACGGTCGCGCCGTCAATTTCCAGGATTCCCGCGTCCGGCGCCGTTTTGCGGGCATGAGATGTGAGGCTTCTTGCACTGCGCAACACGATGCTGCGGGTTCCGTAAGGGCCGTTGCGCGCCGGATCGGTAGGCCCATAAATCGCGACGACAGGTATTCGCAACGCGGCTGCGAGATGCAGAGGCCCGGTATCGCCTCCGATGAAAAGACTTGCCCGACGCGTAAGGGCGATCAATTCCGTCAATGTGCAACTCATCGCGTGCCCCGTCCCTCCGCTTGCAGAGACGGCCGCCTGCACTACGTCGTCCTCACCCGGGCCGTAATTAAAAATCGACTGCAAACCCAACTGCGACAACTTGCGGGCAACCTCTCCATACCGGTCAGCTGGCCAACGCTTTGCACCCCAGCCCGCGCCAGGATTCATGAGGGCAAAGCTCTTTATACCGAGGCCGGCGAGCATGTGGTCGATTCGCGCCTCCACCCGGGGATCCTTAGGCAGTGCGCTGCTCGAATCAGGATTCACTGCAACATCAGCATAGATCGGGTTCCCATCCGTCTGACCATCGATAAGGGCCCGGGCCACAGCGATATTCTGCTCCACCACGTGTCTCGGTTGCGCAATCGCCTGTCGCGTATACCACATGCTCGCGGGAGACTCTCGCGGCTCTGCCGTTCCATACACGACCCCAGCTCCTGAAAGCCGCGCCAGAATCGCGGACCGAATCGCTCCCTGAAGATCGATGGCAACGTCATAGCGGGCACATCGGACATCGTTCCAAACGGTGGCGATGCGCTGCAGAGTTGAAAAGGAAAACGGGGACTTTCCCCAAGCTTTGAGGTTCACGGTGTGAACTTCATCGACCAGAGGCCGCTCCAGTGAACGCGGCCCCCGCCGCGGCGTGCCGGGTGCGCACAAGATTTCGGCCCAACGTTCCTCGATTAACCAGCCGACATGGGCTCGCGGGAAGGCCGCTCGCAGCGTCTCAAGCGCCGGCAAAGTGTGAATCACATCGCCCATGGCGCTCAGCCGTACGATCAGCAACCGTTCAACGTGCTTTGCTCCGTTGCGGCCGGACTCGATCGGGGTGTTTCGGAAGCTGGCGGATTCCGGGGTCACGACCGCCTCGGCGCAAGTCGTGAACGAAGGATCTCGGTCGTTGAATGTTCCTTCGGGTCTCCCACAATCGCTACGCGCCCACCGTATTCCGCCACCGTGTCGCGTTCAGGAACAGAGTCCACCGTGTAATCCGTCCCCTTAGCTTGAATGTCGGGACGGATTTCGCGGATCAAAGCGCGCACGTCCAGCTCGGGAAAAATAACGACGGCATCCACGTCGCAGAAAGCAGCGACAATTTCCGCACGCTCCGACGCCGGCATGACCGGCCTGCCCTCACCTTTCAGCGCCCGCACGGATTCGTCCGAGTTGATCGCCACGATCAGCTTTCCGCCCAGTTCCTTTGCGCCTCGCAAGTAACGAACGTGCCCAACGTGCAGCAGATCGAAATTTCCGTTCGCCAGCACAATGTGCTCGCCCGTCTCGCGCCAGTCCTGCACGCGGCGTCGTAGTCCATCGCGAGTGAATACTTTCGGGATGCTCATGGCATTCGAATCCAATTATCAAATGAAAAGCGAAAGGTGCTCAGTGCGGCCGCGTCTGCGGCGGTGCCTGCTCCAGCGCATGCAACAATTCGGCGGCAGAAACCGTCGCTGTTCCACGCTTCATGACTACGATTCCCCCCGCGTAGTTTGCCAGTTGCGCCGCCTCTTCGGTAGTAGCTCCTGCTGCAAGAGCTGCGCTGAAAGCCGCAATGACCGTGTCACCTGCGCCGGTTACATCCGCGACCTGATCCGACCCAAAGATAGGAATATCCACGGGCGCGTGCCGCTGGTCGAATGCGACCATACCATCACGCCCTCGGGTAATCAGCAGGGACTGCAAGTTCATGCGATCGATCAGCTCTTTGCCCGCGTCTACAACCTTCTCCCAGTCCTGCCCGATGCGCATGCCGAGAGCGGCTTCCACTTCGGGTTCGTTCGGCGTCGCAGCAGTCGCTCCGGAATATTCAAGCAGGCGGTAACGAGAATCAACGATCAGCGGAATTCCTCTTCGCTTCCCTCTTTCGCGCAGCACGTTCACAAGCGCGGGGCTGGCCGATCCATATCCGTAATCCGAAACCAGCAATGCATCCGACGCCCGAAGATACTCTCGCGCCGCCAGAAACAACTCGCGCGTCAGATGCCGGTTGGGAGCGTATTCCGGCTCGCGGTCAACACGCACCACCTGCTGCCGCGTGTTGTGCGTCATTCCGGCGAGAATTCGCGTTTTGGTCACCGTCGTGTAGCTCTTGTCCCTCAATACGCCGCTGACTGGGATGCGTTTGTGCCGAAACGTCTTCAGCAGAAGCCGCCCCGGTTCGTCGTCGCCGATCGCGCCCACGGGCAAAACATTGACGCCCAGATCGGCAAGATTGTTGACCGCATTCGCTCCGCCGCCCGGGACGACCATGCGCTCACGATACTTGAGAATGAGTACCGGCGCCTCGCGGGAGACCCGCGAGATTTCTCCATATACAAATTCGTCGGCGACCAAATCCCCCAGCACCGTGATGGTGATCTTTGGGAAGGCTTCTATGATCTTGCGCAGCCGCTCAGTTTCTTTGAAATGTTTTGTCATCAGTATGGGGTCGACGGCGCGACCACCTTCCCCCGGCATTTTCTCACGACCGGCGCCGCTCCTCGATCACTCGCAGCATCGCATCCAGAGATTGACTGGCATTCGCGAGCTCCATTGCCACCGGAACAACGGCCAAGGGCGCGAGCGCTTGGAGATATCCTCCAAGGTTCACTGCATCCTTTTCGGTGGTGACAAAACCGCCAGCTTCGCTTTGTTCGCGTAGTCGCAACAGGTCGCGCACATCCTTTTCAGAGTAAGCATGATGATCGCGAAAGAAAGCCTCGGCCACAGGATCAATGCCCGCCGCCCGCAACTGCAGCAGGAAATTCTGCGGCCTCGCAATGCCGCAAAACACCACGTATCGTCTGGCTCGATCTCGATCGATAGCTTCCGTCGAAATGCCGCGTCTCACTCTCCAGATTGTCTTGCCTGTGATTGGGTACGAATCCTCAGAAGCTCCGCTGATGAGCACGATCGCATCAGCCCTTCGCAAAGAATTCAGCGGTTCGCGGAGTCTTCCTGCGGGAAGCAAACGATCCCGCGCGTCCTCCGGCGTCACCAGCACGATATCGAAGTCGCGCGCCAGGGCGCGATGCTGAAAGCCATCATCCAACAGATGGAACTGCCCGCCAAATCTCGCTTCCGCAAAACATCCGGCTGCATACCGGCTTTCACCAGCCACCACCGGCACCTGCAGGCGGCGGGCAATCAGCAAGGGCTCGTCGCCGAAATCTTGTGGCAATCCAGCCGGATCGACTAGCCGCACCCCGTGGGTTTTTCGTCCGTAGCCGCGCGAGAGCACATCAAAGCGAATTCCCCGAGCCTTCAACAACTCGCCCAGCAAAATTACAAATGGAGTCTTCCCCGATCCTCCGGTCGAGAGGTTCCCGACGCTGATGACTGGGCCTCGCAGCCTGTGAACAGAGAGACTTCCGCTATCGTATAGCGCATTGCGTGCTGCGACCACGCCGCTGTAGATTGCCGAAAGCGGATGAAAGCTCATGACTTTGCCAGCAACCGTCGTATTTCACCGGCGGTTCGCGGCGTCGCCCCGGCTTGTGATTGCATAGTTTCGGCCGCCCGCTTGCCTAAGCCATTGCGTTCGGCATCATTCACCAGCAGTTCCATCAAAACCAACGGCAATTCTGCAGGACCGACAACTCGCACCGCGTCCCGTTCATGAAACAGCTTCACAATATCGCGAAAGTTTTCCGTATGATTGCCTACCACCGTTGCTACGCCATACTGCGCCGGTTCGATAATATTGTGCCCACCTCGGGGAACCAGGCTTCCTCCAACGAAGGCAATGTCGGCGATGGCGTATAGCGCCGCGAGTTCGCCGATCGTATCTAAGAGCAGTACTTCGCCGCCTAGTGGTTCCCCGTTCCATGCCGACCGAAGCCAGAAGGGAATCGACATACTCTTGAGCAAACTGGCCACGGCCGTAAAGCGCTCCGGATGGCGAGGCGCAAGAATCATCACCGCTCGTGGGTGTTGCACCAGAACGTTTTCAAACGCCTTCACCAGCAGCGGCTCTTCGCCATCGACCGTACTGCCACAGACCAGCACCGGGCCGTCGTCGTTCGCCGCAATTGACTTCCGCAGCGTGCCCACAATCGACGGCTCCGGCGGCGCGGGAATATCGAACTTCAAATTCCCCGCAACCCGCACCCGGTCAGCACTTGCGCCGATGTCGCGCAATCGTGCCGCATCCTCCGCGCTCTGCGCCAGAAACAGGTCAACATTTGCCAGCACTCTCTTCAGCAGGTTGCGAAATCTCCGGTAACGAGGCCAAGAACGGTCGGAGATCCGAGCATTCACAATAGCAATGCGCGCGCCGAACGCATGCGCAAGCCGCAGGAAATTAGGCCAGAACTCAGTCTCGGCGATGACAATCAAATCCGGATGAAGCGCCCGCAAGTAAGGGCGAATCGCGAATCCGAAATCCATGGGAAAGTAAAAAACGTTGTTATCCTCAAAACGCTTTCGCGCCAGCGCCTGGCCCGTATCGGTGGTGGTTGATATGAACACTTTGACTTGTGGAGCGTCGCGCTTGAACTCATCCACCAGGCCCCCCACCGCCAGCACCTCACCCACAGAAACGGCATGGACCCAAATGACTTTGTTCCCGGTGCCAGGAACCTGTAACCGCTCGGAAACTCGTCCAATCCTTTCGGCGAATCCTTTGAAGTATTTTCCCCGCACCACCATCTGGAAGACCCAATAAGGCAGGCTTGCCAGCATCGCAGCCGCCAGCGCCAGGCTATACAGAAAGCCGTAGAAGGAAGTGATCAAGTCCAGCCATTCTAAATAAACTTGCGCGGCCATGTGCTTCTGTGGCGTCTGCGGAGGAACAATTTCACGAGCGTCTATCCGCTCCGGTGAATAGATTAGGTTCTATAATCGCAGCCATGCAGTTGAAACTAAAGAGGCTCCCGTCGCACGTTCTGTTCGTGGCATGCGCGATTGGGGTACTGTCGCTCTCGCTCGCGGCGAAAGACTTCGCCAAACCAGTCGCCCAGCCAGGCAAATCCTATCCGGCACATGACGATCACTCCGATGAGAAAGTCGCCATCGGCGCCGACCCCTACGACACGGCAGAGAAAGCAAAGATTTTTTCTATCAACTTTCACGAGCACGGATTTCTGCCCGTGTTTTTCATCGTCAGCAATGACGGCGCTCAGCCCATTTCCATCACCAACATGCAAGTCACGCTGACCACCGCAAACAATTCGAAGCTGACTCCGGCGTCGCCGGATGATATTTACCGCCGCTTGTCGAATCCGAAGGCGAGCACCGACCCTGCCATCCCATTTCCCATTCCGCACAAAAAGGTGAAGGGCACGGTGACCCAAAAACAAAAAGATGAAGTCGAAGGTTCGATGTTCGAGGCGCGAGCTGTCGAGCCGCACAACACGCAATCCGGATTTCTCTTTTTCGACGTGCAGGACATCTCAGCTCCACTCGCAGGAGCACACATCTACGTGACCGGCGTCGACGACGCGAAGGGCGCGGAGCTGATGTATTTCGAAATTCCCATGGATAATTACCTCGGCCCGCATAAGACGAACTACTGATCCAATTAGTCCTGGCGCGGTTAATTCCGATTCCCTGTAAAATCAGAAGATTAACTCCGGAGCCGCTCCCGCATTGTCTTTTCTCGATCATTTGAACCCGCAGCAGCGGGAAGCCGTCGAAACCACCGAGGGTCCGGTGCTCATTCTTGCCGGCGCGGGCAGCGGGAAAACGCGCGTCATCACCTATCGCATCGCCTACCTGATCGATCACATGGACGTGATACCCGAATCGATTCTGGCGATGACATTCACTAACAAAGCCGCGGCTGAAATGGGCCAGCGCGTCGAAAAACTAGTCGGCGGCCTCAGCATAGCCAAGCCGGCGATTTCGACGTTCCATTCTTTTTGCGTGCGTGTGCTACGACGCGACATCGAAGCCCTGCAGATTCCCTCGGCCACACCTGGCCAGCCGCCTCTCGGCCTCACCAAGAAATTTGTCATCTACGACGAAACCGATCAGCAGTCGCTGCTGAAGTCGATCATGAAGCGTCTTGGGTTGGATGATAAGCAACTCACGCCCCGAACTGTGCTCTCGCGAATCTCGTGGGCGAAGAATCACATGCTCGACCCGCAGGAGCTTTACCTGCAATCGGCCGATCCCAAGACCGAAAAAATCGCACACCTGTACGAGGAATATCGCAAAGAACTGCGCCGCGCCAACGCGCTCGATTTCGACGATTTATTACTCGAGGCCGCGCGCCTGCTGAAAACAGTCGCTTCCGTGCGTGAGTATTACAACAAGCGCTTTCAATATCTGCTGATCGACGAATATCAGGACACGAATCGCCCCCAATACGAACTTATGCGGTTGCTCGCCGGCGCTCGCCATAATGTCTGTGCAGTCGGCGATGAGGATCAATCGATTTACTCCTGGCGAGGAGCCGACATCCGCAACATCCTCGAGTTCGAGCAGGATTTTCCGGAAGCCAAGATTATCCGCCTCGAGCAAAATTACCGTTCCACGCAGAATATTCTGCAGGCCGCGTCAAGCGTTGTCGCGAACAATGTTCGCCGCAAAGGCAAGAATCTGTGGACTTCACGCCTGGGCGGCGCCAAAATCGGCTACTACGAGGCTCCGGATGGGGAGAACGAGGCCCTCTTCGCCGCCGACTCGATCGCGAAATACCTGCGCGAGGCCGTGCAGCGAGGCGATGAATCTCCTCGCGCCGCCGTGCTGTACCGCACCAACTCCCAATCGCGATTATTTGAAGAGGCCATGCGTCGCTACGGACTGAAATATCACGTGGTGGGAGGATTTTCTTTCTACGAGCGTGCCGAGATCAAAGATATGATCTCGTACCTCAAAGTCATCCAAAATCCTGACGATTCGATCTCGCTGCTCCGCGTGATCAACACGCCTGCCCGCGGCATCGGCAAGAGCACGATCGAAACCATCGAGCATCTCGCGCTCGAGACCGGCCTCTCACTCTGGGGGGCGGCTGGCGAGGCCATTTGCCGTCAGCTTCTGCCTCAGCGCGCTCTCTCTGCGCTACAGAGTTTTCGGCAACTGATCGTCGACGCTCAGGCCATGCTAGCCGGAACATTCGTAGAGCAACTGGAAAAAAGCGCAGATGAAAGTACGCGGCGGGCGCCCATTCGGCAAGCTCAGAGCGAACTCTCGCCCGCGTCGGCGGAAGCTCCGGGGCCCATTCCATCGACCGTCGAAGAATCCGTTCAGGGCGATGAGGCAGCCTTTAACCCGGCCGAATTCGAGAACACCGCCTTCGATTTTGGCGGAGCCTACGATGGCGAAACGGTCGAGATCAATGCCAGCGTGCCATCCGCAGGTACACAGAATGCAGAATTGGAGCTGAAGACAAGCGAACGCGATGCCCCCGCATCCGGCTCGTTTCCCACTCCCGCCATCTCTACGGCCGATATCCTGAAATTTCTGATCGACCGCACCGGCTATATCAAAATCCTGGAAGCCGAGGACACGCCAGAAGCATTCTCGCGCATCGAGAACCTTCGCGAACTGGTGAATGCCGCCATGGACTCGCGCGACCGTGGCGAAACGCTTGACCAGTTTCTCGACCATGCCGCACTCATCAGCGACGCCGACGACTATGACGAGCGCTCGCAAGTCACGCTCATGAGCCTGCACGCCGCCAAGGGACTCGAATTTCCGCTCGTATTTCTCAGCGGCCTCGAAGAAGGATTGTTCCCGCACTCGCGCACCATGCTCCAGCCCGAAGAAGTGGAAGAGGAACGCCGGTTATGTTATGTGGGCATGACTCGCGCCATCGACCAGCTCGTTCTCACACGTGCGGTCTACCGGCGCCGCTATGGCACCGATCTGCCCGAGGCCAGCGTTCCCTCGCGCTTTTTGGAGGAAGTTCCGGCGCCGCTGATCGAAGAGATCGGAACGCGGCGGACGGCTCGGTCCGATGCGCACAGCCGCCCGGTTCGATCCTACGACCGCGAATCCGCGCATTACAGTTACGAAGACGAGGACCAGAGCGCAAGCTGGAAGCGTGGGCGCGTCGCCGAGATCAGGCAGAAATCTGCGCCACCCGACGGCCATTACAATTCGATCGAAAACATCGCCGAGTTTTTCGCCTCGCGCGGCAAGAAGTTTTCGGTATCGAAAGGAGCTCCTGAGGAACCGGCAGGAAAGCGCGGTTTCCGCCCCGGCCAGAAAGTTCGCCATCCGAAATACGGCGAAGGAACCGTCTATCGCCGCGAAGGAGAAGGCGCAGAAGCCAAGATTACGGTACAATTTCCTCGCTTCGGCTTGAAAAAGCTGGTGGAGAAATATGCCCAGCTGGAGAACGCCTAACGGCGATTTGGTAATTCTGTAATCGGGTAATTTGTAAGTTCCAAAATCATTTCGGATAGTTCTTAGATCGCAAATTACTCAATTACCAAATTACAAATTGTAAGGGAGTTCATGGCAAATACAGCAGAGTTAAGCAGAGACGACCGCAAGAAAGCAAAACGCGCCTCGCGCAAAAAGGCCAAGGTGGATAAGCCGAAGAAGCCCCGCGACTATGCCCGCGGATCGAAAAAGCGCAAGGTGAAGAAACTGGCTCGCGGCCAGTCGAAGCGGTAAAGCGGCACTTGGCATTGGGCGCTTAGCGTTAGCCCGATAGAGCGGGACGACAGCTCGAAGGGCTAACCGCTAAGTGCCAACTGCTAACGCGCCAGTTTCAGGAGACCAACTACCACTTGTCGCAACCATCGACGGAACCCGCGGAAACGGTTCGGGATTCAACGGTACGAACCTCGGACAACCAGCTTTTCTGTTGCAAGTCGATCGACAAGCTGATTTCTGAATCGGAGGCGCCGGGCCAGCGCCTGCAAAAAACCTTGGGTCCGTGGTCGCTAACGGCGCTGGGTATCGGCGCGATCATCGGATCGGGAATCTTTATTCTCACGGGCACCGCGGCGGCGGGCGAATATTTCCAGGCCCCGTCCATCCTGCATGCGCAGGCGCTCGATATCATCATCAATCTCCTGCGCACCGGCAGCACGGCCGGAGCTCTCATGCACGGCCGCCCGCCCGCCGGACCATCGATTGCCATTTCGTTTTTCCTGGTCGCCATCGCTTGCAGTTTTGCCGGATTGTGCTACGCCGAGCTGGCTTCGATGATTCCGATCGCCGGCAGCGCCTATACCTACTCATACGCCACGCTCGGCGAAATCTTTGCCTGGATCATCGGCTGGGATCTGATTCTCGAATACGTAGTTTCGAACGTCGCCGTCGCGGTTGGCTTTGCCGGTTATACAAAAGCGCAATTGGCAGTATTCGGCATAAACCTGCCGGAAAAATTTGCCAGTCCAGTCTGGGCCGGCGGGCAGTGGACCGGTGCTTATTTCAATCTCCCCGGTTTCCTCATTGTTTTCGTCCTCACGCTATTGCTGGTGCGCGGAGTGAAGGAGTCGGCCGAGACCAACAACATCATGGTGGCGGTCAAGATCGGCGCCATCCTGACCTTTCTGGTCGTGGGGGGCATGTTGGTTAAGCCCGCGAACTGGGTGCCCTTCGCGCCTTCTGGCTTCGCCGGAATCGTTACCGGAGGAGCCATCGTTTTCTTTACCTACATCGGATTCGATTCCGTTTCCACCGCCGCTGAGGAATGCCGCAATCCGCAGAAAGATTTGCCCTTCGGCATCATCATGTCGCTGGTCGTGTGCTCGCTGCTCTACATCGGCGTTGCAGTAGTGCTCCTCGGCATGATGAAGTACACCACCTTCGTTTCCGGCGCAGCCGCCGAAGCGCCCGTGGCCTACGCAATGAAATATCTGGGCGTGCATCCCCTCTTCCGCTCGGTCATCGTGATCGGAGCGCTGACGGGCATGATCTCTTCATTGCTCGTGTTTCAGTACGGACAGGCGCGCATCTGGTATGCCATGTCCCGCGACGGCTTATTGCCGAAGCTGTTCTCCGCGGTACACCCGAAATATAAGACGCCGCACTGGTCCACGTGGATTGCCTGTTTCGCCGTTGGAATTCCCGCCGGCCTCGTCGATATTGGCGATGCCGCCGACCTGGCCAACATCGGAACGCTGTTCGCCTTTGTTTTGGTTTCGCTGGGCGTTATCATGCTGCGCCGCAGTCAGCCTGATCGCAAGCGCGCTTTCCGAGTTCCGTTTGTCCCGTGGTTCCCGCTGATTTCCATCATCCTCTGCGGCGGCCTCATGACTGGGCTCACAGTCATTACTTGGCTTCGCTTCATAATCTGGCTCGGCCTCGGCCTGCTGATCTATATCTTCTACAGCCGCCATCGCAGCGAGTTCGCGAAGAAGTCGAAGTAGTTTCGGTCGTAGGTACGCATTTCCAAACAACCCGCGCGCGGTCTAAGGGACTCTCTCGCTAGCTTCGTCCGAACGCTCACTCTCATTGCCGCGCTGATCGATCGCCGTAATCGAGTAAAAATATGTCTGGCCTGGATTGACTTGCGTGTCGCGAAACGCCGGGGTCTTGACCAGTTCCGAATTGAGCTTCACCGGAGCCTCACCCCCCTGATGCCGGTAAATGTTGTACCCTGCGAGATCCGCATCTGTGACCGGAGGCCAACTCAGATCGATGAACGGCGCTTGTCCAGGCCCGGAGAAAACCGCCTGCAATCCTGTGGGCACCGCGGGAGGGAAAATATCATGCGCAAGCACCTTCACTTCGGTGGTGTCGTCGCCCTCAACTGCTACGGGCGATTTTCCCGGAACCGGCATCACGCTGACCACGGCGCCGCGATATAGGTATGCTTTCTCCCACTCGAAAGTCTGATCAAGAAAAGACGAAACAATCTTGTCGGGTTCGGCCGCAGCTTTTGTCGGCCCAGTTGCGCAAGTCGTGTCGTCGATCTCGGCGATTCTCGTTTCGGCTCCGCCAGCGTCGTCGCGTCTGAAGACTCGAAACAGGTACTTCATTCCGGCTAGTCCTACAGGTAGCTTCATGCACCGCCAGGTAATGAGTACACCTTGCGCGGTGACTTTGGCCTGAAAATCAGGGAACGGTGGCAAAGTTGGAAGCAGTGTCACGTGCACCTGATTTGAGAGTCCCGCGCCGCGTCCCGAAGTATTCAGCACTTCGACGGCGTAGGTTGCGGAGCTCTGGGGATGCTCCTGCTCAAGCGCCGCAGGCAACGTGTCGACAATGGTCGCCCTCAGCTTTTTCGCCGGAGCCTTTTTGCCACCTTCGAAATCCGCCGTCCGTGGCACTTCAGCTACCGGCCTTCCACATTCTTTCAAAACCGGTTCAAGGCCCCGGCAGATTTGCGTCTGACCTAGGAAGCGCAAACTGCGGCGGTCGGTGGTTCGCCTCGGAACGGTCCACGTCAAAGTAACTTTGTCGCCCTTGCGCGAGGCGTGCAAATCTGCTGGCGGGCGCGGTAATTCGAGTGATGGCGGAAGTGGTGGACCAATCGAAGCGCAGCCAGTCAGACCAATACAGGCAAATGCCAGCAACCAATGTATTTTTAGAATCGCCATGCGCAGAAAATATCAGAGTACATCAGAGGGGCTATCTGCCCGTTTTTTGTCTAATCTCGCGCCTTGTTCTTAATCCAGATCGGCGTCCCCACGAATCCAAATGCTTTGCGAATCTGGTTCTCTAAAAATCTTTGATAGGCAAAGTGCAGCTTTACCGCGCGGTTGGTGAATAACACAAAGGTCGGCGGAGCTACCGACGCCTGAGTCATGTACAAAATCTTCACGCGCTGTCGCATGGGAACCGAGGCACGTTCGAAGTCGACGTGTTCAATAAAGCGGTTCATTTCTGAGGTCGAGACGCGTTTTCGCCGTTCGCGTGCGACTTCTTCGAGCAGCGAAAAGACTTTCTCGGTGCCCTTTCCACTCTTCGCTGAAATGAATACCACCGGCGCGTAGCTCAAGAATTTCAAATCGTAGCGCAGCCGTTCCTCGTAGGCCTCGCGATTTCCCGGGCGCTTGCTTTCCCGCATCCGTTCCGATTTTGACGGCCTGCCGGTCTTTTGCGAGCCGCCGATCATCAGATCCCACTTGTTTACGACAATGATGATCGATCGTCCGCTCTCGTGCGCATAGCCGGCAATCGCCGCATCGAGCTGGCTCACGCCTTCGGTTGCGTCGATCACCAGCAATGCAATGTCGGCCGCTTCGAGATGCTTGCGCGCCATTACCACTGAAAGCTTCTCCGCCATCAAGTGGGTTTTTCCCTTACGGCGGATTCCGGCGGTGTCGATAAAGCGGAATCGCCGCCCATCGCGCTCCACCAGTTCATCGACGGCGTCGCGGGTAGTGCCGGGGATCGGCGAAACGATGGCGCGGTCGGAAGCGGTCAACGCGTTCAAGAGCGTCGACTTGCCAACATTGGGATGGCCGATGATCGCAACTTTGGTCTCATATAAAGTGGGCTCAATTTCCGTCGGTGTTTCCCGTGCTTCCGATCCCTCTGTTCGGGTTTCCTCGATGATCCCCATTTCCTCAGGGATAAGGTTTGTTTGCCGAGGCAGCACTTCCAAAACGGCATCGAGCAGATCGTCAATCCCGCGCCCATGTTCGGCGGAAATTGGAAACATCTCCCGAATGCCAAGCCGGTGAAAATCGTCGACCAGGGAAGACTGTTTTTCGCTGTCCGCTTTGTTCACCGCGAGCAACAGCGGCTTGCCTGTCTTGCGCAACAACCTCGCCAGTTCTAAATCAGGCGCCGCCAGCTCGCTCCGGCCATCCACTACCATCACGATGGCAGCTGCTTCGTCCAGCGCAACTCTCGCCTGGCGAAAAATCTCCGACGGGATGAAATCTTTTTCTTCGGGAAGAATGCCGCCGGTATCAATGACGCGAAGCAGAATTCCGCGCCACTCCGCATTGCCGTAGAGCCGATCCCGGGTGATGCCGGGTTCGTCGCCAACAATCGCTCGCCGGGATCCGACAATCCGATTGAACAATGTGGACTTGCCGACATTCGGCCGACCCACAATCGCGATCATCGGAATGCTGACACCTGCCGTGACGGTTGTGCCGGCCGAATTGTAGGTGGGTTGGGTCAAAATAATTCCGATCTAAAGATTACCGACGGCCAGAGTCGCGATCTAAGCTCGCCTCGAATGTCCGATAGTCGATGCAAATTGGGCGGAACTCGTATTATAGAGACTCTTGTGGCTTTGAGTTCTCAACCCGCATCATCGACGTGGCCACCGCGTTCGGCGCCAGGCGGTAAAGACGCTTCGCTTTACCAATTCTTCGCTCCCGGGGGCGTCTTGGCGCGCACGCATCCGGCTTATGAATTTCGCCGCGGCCAACTGCAGATGGCACAAGCTGTGGAGCAGGCGCTCCAGGAAAAACGTCATCTAATCGTCGAGGCCGGCACCGGGACCGGAAAAACTCTGGCTTATCTATTGCCGGTCATCCGATCGGGCAAGCGAGTAATCGTTTCGACCGGTACGAAGAACCTCCAAGAGCAACTTTTCTACAAAGACATCCCGTTCCTTGAGCGTGCCCTATTCGGCGATCAGGCCAAGAGCGACGCGCACTCCGGTCCAGGCCAACTCTCTGTTTGCTACATGAAAGGCCGTAACAATTATCTCTGCCGCAAGAAGCTCTACGATCTCACCGGAGCGCCTGTCCTGAACGGACTGGAAGAAATCGATCAGTTTCGCGCCATTTCCGCCTGGGAAAAGACTACGTCGACCGGCGATCGGGCCGAACTGGCTGAACTTCCCGAAACCAGCCAGCTCTGGCACAAACTCGATGCGCGGGCGGATGCCTGCTCCGGCCAAAAATGCAGCGAGTTCGAGCGCTGCTTCATCACCGAAATGCGCCGCCGCGGCATGGAGAGCGACATCATCATCGTCAACCACCATCTCTTCTTCGCCGACCTTGCGATCAAACTCCAGGCCGACGGCGCGCCCGATGCCGGTATTCTTCCCGAAGCCGCTGCTGTCATCTTTGACGAAGCCCACGAACTCGAAGATGTCGCCGGCAACTATTTCGGAATCTCGGTCGGCAATCTCCGCGTCGAGGATCTCGCGCGCGATGTCGAGGCCTCGCTTCAACACACCCACATGATTTCAGCTTCTCTTTCGGGAGCGCTGGGAAGCCTGCGAGAAAAATCTCAATTCTTCTTCTCGCTGCTGCCGCCGGGCGATGGGCGTTTCGCCTTCGAATCGCGCCGCGAATTTCTCGAAGAGAACGGAGAGGAATTCCTGGCTCTTAATAATTCTTTGACTCGCCTTGCCGGCGAACTCGAAGGTCTCGCACAGAAGCCCGAGGAAGTCTTCAATCTCGTCCGCCGCACGCAGGAAATTCAGATGCACCTCAGTTTCGCAATGGAGTCCGACGATCGCAATACCGTTTTCTGGATCGAACGGCGCGGAGGACGCGGACGAATGAACTCCCCGCAGAGAAACAAGGCCGAAAACCGAGATGCGGTTGCCGGCCGGCAACACGTTTTTCTTCAAGCCACTCCTATTGACGTCGGGCCGATCCTCCGCGAATGTCTTTGGTCAAAACTCGAATGCGCAGTCCTGACTTCCGCCACGCTCGCCGTCGGCAAAGGCTTCGATTACATTCGCCAGCGCCTCGGCCTCGAACACGCCCGCGAATCGGTTCTGCCTTCGCACTTCGATTATCAGGCGCAGTCGCTCTTCTATGTACCGCCCGATCTGCCCGACGCGCGCACGCCCACATTCACCACGAAAGCCGCCGACCGCATTCGCAAACTTCTGGAGATCACCCGCGGCCGTGCATTCGTGCTCTTTACCAGTTACGCACAAATGAACGATGTCTATGAGCGGCTGCTCGGCGAACTGGAATATCCCATGCTGCGCCAGGGAGACGCTCCGAAAAGCGCGCTGCTCGAAGAGTTCCGGCTCACACCCAATGCCGTTCTCTTCGCAACTTCATCGTTCTGGCAAGGCGTCGACGTTCAGGGAGAACAGTTGAGCTGTGTCATCATCGACCGGCTTCCGTTTGCTGTTCCCAGCGATCCCGTCGTTGCCGCGCGCGTTAAGTCAATCGACTCCGGCGGCGGCAACGCTTTTTTCGATTACCAGGTTCCCGCCGCAGTAATCACGCTCAAACAAGGCTTCGGACGACTGATCCGCTCGCTTCACGATCGCGGCCTGCTCGTGTTGCTCGATAACCGCATCTTGAAGAAACAATACGGCCGTGTTTTCATCGAGAGCCTGCCGAACTACCGGAGAACTACAGAGATGGGGGTCGTTGAAGAGTTCTTTGGGGCTGGCATCTAATCCCCGCGGTCTTAGAGCACACGTACTCCCGCTCCGCCCGGCGAATCTCCCGATACCGCTCGAATACTTTCCTGCCGCGCGAGGGAATCGGGTATGGAAAGCAGCAGGACGTTCATGACAACCAGTCCTTAACGGTCTCGCTGTGATCCCTGCAGGTCAGCTCAATCGCAGCGAGCGCACGGCACCTGATAGGGATTCTACTGCCCGAGATGGGGTGATGAAAAAGTTCGCGTAAGGCTTTGCTATTTCCGCTGTTCGGCCGCTCCCGGAGCCGCCAAAACTCCCACGCCAATTCCAGAAGCCTGCGCCTTCTCGTGATACACGCGTTCAGTGGCTTTCACAAAATCAGAAGGCTTCGCGAATGGAATATCGACGAACGTTTGCGGATTTCTGTCGGTGAGCGGGAACCACGAACTCTGAATCTGCACCATGATCCGATGTCCGCGCTGGAACGTGTGATTCACGTCCTGCATGGTGAAATCGATCTGCTCGATTTTGCCGGGAACGAGAGGTTCCGGCTTCTCGAAGCTGTGCCGGAATTTGCCGCGAAACGGCTCGCCGCGCACTAATTGCTCGTATCCGCCCATCTTGAATTCTGGGGGTCCCACGTCGGTTCGAGGCTTGTCTTTATCTTCTGGTTTCGGTGTATCGAACCTGCTATCCGGATAATCTGGGGGATATACATCGATCAACTTCACGTCAAAATCCGAATCGGTTCCAGTAGTCGAAACGAACAACTTTGGCGAAACCGGTCCCGCTATCGTCACGTCTTCTTGAAGCACCGGAGTTTCATAAGTCAGAACATCCGTCCTGCCACCCGCGAAGCGTTGGTCGGAATCCATATACTCCTGGGGAACATTCGTGGATACATAACTCACAAACGGCACCGGCTTCGCTGGATCGCTCACGTACTCATCAAAAGCCGGTCCGGTGCCTTCAGGCGGATCAAACGAAAGCTCGCCTCCAGCATGCAAATAAAGCGTTCTCGGCTCCGCTTCTTTCGGAGGCCATGCCGGATACCGCCGCCACACGTTCGTGCCGGTCTCAAAGACGTACGCTTTGGGGAGTTTCGCGTCCTCCTTGCCCTTCAGATACTGCTCGAAGAATGGAAATAGAATATTCTTCCGGTAATACTCGCCCGTGTTCGATGCGAACTCCACCCGGCCGAGATGGTTGCCATCATATCGAGCCCAACCGCCATGAACCCAAGGCCCAACCACCAGCGCGTTGAAGATGCCCGAGTTGCGCTCATCGATCGCATGAAACGTGCTGAACGGCCCCTGCAGATCTTCCGCGTCGAACCATCCCCCTACTGTTAGCACGGCGCAGTGAATGTTCTTCATGTGCGGAGCGAGATTCCGCGCCTTCCAATAGTCGTCGTAGATGTCGTGCCGCATCTGGTCGTCGAACAACGCGCTCTTGCCCACAAGAAATTTGTCAAGATTCGATATCGGCCCAACATTCAGATAGAAGTCATATCCGCTCGTGGTCCCGTAATCGAAAGGCACCCGAACCTTTGGCGGCAATTCCGGATTCTCCTGCGGCTTGAATGAACTATAGAACCCAAAGTTCGCATTCAGCATGAAAGCCCCACCGTGATAAGCGTCGTCGCCCATGAAAAGATTCGTCATCGGAGCCTGAGGCGATGCCGCTTTAAGCGCGGGATGGGAATCGATAATGCTCGCCGAAGTAAAGAACCCCGGATAGGAGATCCCCCAGATTCCTGCGCTCCCGTTATTGTTTGGCACGTTCTTCAGCAACCAATCGATGGTGTCGTACAGATCGCTTGCGTCGTCGACATCCTGTTTTGACTTCTTGTTGTCGATGTGCGGGCGCATTTCGACAAATGCCCCCTCAGACATGTACCGGCCACGCACATCCTGAAAAACAAAAATGTATCCTGCTTTGTCGAAATCCGGCGAAGGGCCCAGGTTCTTGCGATATTGATCCACGCCATATGGCGCAACGCTGTAAGGTGTCCGATCGATGAGGAAAGGATAGGTATGCGAGGAATCTTTTGGCACATATAGAGACGTGAAAAGATGTACGCCGTCACGCATCGGGATCCGGTATTCGTATTTTGTGTAATGTTCCTTGACGTCGAACTCCGGCGAGTCTGGCTTGTTCTGGGCAAAGAGATTCGAAATGATGAACCAAATTACGAAGGCTGCGAAAGCGCGGATTCGTCGCGTCATGAGGGCTCCTCTGCAGAAACGTTTCTTACGAAATGAAAAAAGACAAATACGCACCCTATCCGTCGGAAAGCTCGCAGTCAAGCGATAACTCCGCGTTACAATAGACCTTCAACACTCCGCGCGTCCGGATTGAATGACGGACCCACAAGGGATTCATGTTCGAAGTTACCGTAGACGACACTTTTGCCGCAGGCCACTACCTGCGCAACTACAAAGGCAAGTGCGAAAATCCGCACGGCCACAACTACAAGATTCGGGTCACGCTCGCCGGCGCCGAACTGGATAAAGCCGGTCTGCTGCTCGACTTCAAAGATTTGCGCGATGTGATGCGCCACGTGATCGACCGCCTGGACCACCAGATGATCAACGACATTGAGCCTTTTACGGTCATTAATCCGTCGGCCGAGAACCTGGCGAAGTATTTTTACGATCAGTCGAACACGCGGCTGAAAGCTGTGACCAACGGCCGTGTGCACGTGAAAGACGTTACAGTCTTCGAGACCGATACCACTACGGCGAAATACAGCGAGTAGGGGCGGCCATCCATTCTCGATCCATGTTTCTCGATGCATGTTGATTACGGAAATTTATAAATCCCTGCAGGGGGAATCGACTTACGCCGGCTTGCCCTGCGTCTTCGTGCGCCTCACCGGCTGCAATCTGCGCTGCTCCTGGTGTGACAGTGAATACACATTCACCGGCGGGCGCAGAATGACGCAGGAGGAGATATTTGGCCAAGTGCAACGCCTGACTCCTGAGGGCGGCCTAGTGGAAATTACGGGTGGCGAGCCCATGCTGCAGGAGCGCGAGCTTTTGCCTTTCATGCAGCAATTGCTCGACGCCGGCTATCGGGTGCTGCTTGAAACCAGCGGTGAACGGCCACTGACGCAGGTTCCTGCGGGAGTGGTAAAGATCGTCGATGTAAAGTGTCCCGATTCCGGCGAAGGCGATACGTTTGATTTGGGGAATCTGCCTACCCTCACGCCCAGTGACGAAGTAAAGTTCGTGCTCGGTAGCCGAGCTGATTACGAGTTTGCGCGCGATTTTGTGCACCGGCATCAGCTAACGGTGTGCGTGAATGCGGTGCTGTTCTCCCCGGCTTTTCGCAAAGATGCAACCGGCGCCCGCGACAGTTCTCACTGCCTGCTCGATCCGCAACAACTTGCGGAGTGGATGCTCGCCGATAACCTTGGCGCGCGTCTCAGTTTACAACTGCATAAATTTATTTGGGACCCTGCGGTGAAGGGGGTTTAACCGGAATCGCAACTCACGATATGCCACGTTCCACTCAACGCGCGATCGTTCTCCTCAGCGGAGGAATGGATTCATGCGTCTGCGCCGCGCTCGCCGTGCGCGACTATGATGCCGCGGCGTTGCATATCAGTTATGGGCAGCGCACTGAAGAACGTGAACGCCAGTCCTTCCTCGCCATTTGCCGCCGGCTCAATATTCACGATCAGCTCGCAGTTCGAAATGAGGCTCTGCGCGCCATCGGCGGCTCAGCCCTTACCGATGAGACGATCGCGATTCCTGCATCTGAAAACATTGGCCGTGGCGTTCCGGTCACCTACGTTCCTTTCCGCAATGCGCATTTCCTTTCGGTCGCGGTAAGTTGGGCCGAAGTCCTCGGAGCGGGGAAAATCTTTATCGGTGCGGTCGAGCAGGATAGCTCCGGCTATCCCGATTGCCGCCCCGCTTACTATGAAGCCTTCAATCTGGTTATCAAAGCCGGCACGAAGGATGGCAATACTGAGATCGTTACTCCGCTCATTCACCTGCGCAAGGCTGAAATAGTGCGGCTGGGTCTTGAACTGGGCGCTCCCTTCGATTTAACTTGGTCATGCTACAGTCGCCAGGATCGAGCCTGCGGTGTGTGCGATAGCTGCGTGCTGCGTCTGCGAGCTTTCGCCGCGGCCGGAGCCAAGGATCCCATTGCGTACGCGAAAGACAATGAGAATATCTGATGTCCGCACTTTATAATGCACGGTCCTGCCAGGAGGCATCATGAAGAAGCATTTCGTCGTAGGCGTTCTGATTCTGCTTGCAGTCGCGCTTTGTGCGCCTCAACTTTTCTCGCAGGCCTCCGGAACGGTCAAGGGAGTTGCCAAAGACCTTCAGGGCAATCCCATCGCGGACGGAGTAATCGTTTACGCCAACCAGGATAACGGCCAGAAGTACACGCTCAAGATCAATAAGAAGGGCGAGTACTTCTCTCTTGGCGTTGCTACCGGCACCTATAACGTGACGCTGTACAAGAGCGCCGACGACGCCAAGGCGAACAAAGAGATGTTCCATGTGAATCACTTTCAGGTCACGGGCGATGAAAATACGCTCGACTTCGATCTGAAGAAGGAACAGGAGAAGTCTGCGCAGGGCCAGGGACTGACGCCTGAGCAGCTTAAGCAGCGCCAGGAAGCGCTGGAAAAAGCCAACAAAGAGAACATGACGGTCAAGCAGCTGAATGAGAAGATCACAGCTGCCGCGACCGCCTCCAAAGCAGGGGATTTCGACCAGGCAATCAGCATCCTGACCGAAGCCACACAGATGGATGCGACCCGCGACGTGCTCTGGGCTCAGCTCGCAGATGCGAACCGCAACTCCGCGGTGAAGCAGACCGATCCCGCCGAGCGATCGAAGCGGCTGCAGGAAGCTGTGACCGATTATCAAAAGGCGATTGATATCAAGCAAAAGACAATGGACGCCGCCACGAAGAAGGATCCCCAGGATAATGAACGGCTGGCAGCCTATTACAACAACCTCGGCGAGGCCGCCGGCAAGTCCGGAAAGCCCGAAGAAGCCCTCAAAGCCTATAACCAGGCCGCGCAACTGAATCCTGCCGGAGCGGCGGGTTACTACTACAACGAAGGCGCAGTGCTCACGAACGCCGGAAAGGTGGATGATGCGATCGCCGCATTCGACAAATGCATCGCCGCCGATCCTACGAAGGCCGACGCCTACTACCAAAAAGGCGTCAATATGATCGGCAAAGCCACGCTTCAAGGCGACAAAATGGTTGCCCCTCCCGGCACCGCCGAAGCTTTCCAGAAGTATCTTGAGCTTCAGCCGACTGGCCCTTATGCCGACGTTTCCAAGCAGATGCTCACCAGCATTGGCGCATCGGTTGAAACCGGATTCGGAAAGAAGAAGACGCCTCCCAAGAAAAGCCAGTAATTACCGGCTCAAACCTGCCGTCTTTGCGCACTTGTGCGCAGAGACGGCTTTTCGTTGAGACGAATCCGTAAGTTTCTACTTTCGAGGCGAGCCTGACATTACCAAGGGCTATGTCCTAACTGGCCTTAGCGTTTTCTCACCCTTCCGGTAAAGTGAAGCTACTCGGCTGAATCGGGTTTGGCTTTAACCTCCTCTCTGTGGCAGTGCAAATCCCTGGAAAAGCAGAACATTCGAGGATGGAATGGCATCGCCTGGCATTGCAGCAAGCTCTGTTTCGCTTGAAGATTATTCGGGCAGCGGCAAGGTCGCCACTCCGGCGCTGCTTAGCGCCATGCTGCGGGCTGCCGATAAAATCAGCGACCTGATTTTCTCTCCCGGACGTCCGCCGCAGGTTCAGGTTTATGGCCAGCTGATCTCGGTGCAGGTGCCGTCTATGGCCTCGCTTACCCCCGACGACACGCGCCACATCGCCGCCGATCTCATTGGAGATAACAAGCAGGCCATGGCCAGCCTGCGCGAATATGGCTCTTGCGACATTTCTTACGGTTTATCTGGCGTGGCACGCTTTCGCGCCAACATTTTCATTCAGCGCAGCAGTTGCGCCATTGTGATGCGCGTAATCCCTACTGCCATCCCTGACTTCGCTTCTCTTCGTTTGCCGACGCACCTCGCTGAGGTCGCCAAGCTGCGCGATGGCGTCGTTCTCGTTACCGGTCCTGCCGGGTCGGGCAAATCGTCGACGCTTGCCGTGCTTCTCGACTGCATCAACCGCGAGAAGAGTTATCACATCATTACCATCGAAGATCCCATCGAGTTCCTGCACAACCACAAATCTTCAACGATCCACCAGCGCGAGCTGCACAGCGACACCACGAGCTTCGCTTATGCTCTGCGGTCTGCCCTGCGGCAAGCGCCCAAGGTGATTCTGGTCGGCGAGATGCGCGACCGCGAAACCATCGAGATCGTTTTGGAAGCTGCCGAAACCGGGCACCTTGTACTCTCGAGCCTCAACACGATGGACGCCCCCAAGACCGTCGAGCGCATCGTCAGCTCTTTCTCGCCGCAAGAGCAGCAGACCATCCGCGAACGTTTTGCCAAATCTTTCCGCTACATCATCTGCCAGCGGCTTGTGCCAAAAGCCGATCGCAGCGGACGCATCCCCATTGCAGAGATTCTGAAAGCCAATCCGCGCACGCGCGAGTGCATCGAAAAGGGCGAGCGCGACGGCAAGACTCTGCTGGACGCCATGAAAGCCGGCGCGTCGGAAGGCATGCAGCACTTCGACGGCGAAATCGCTCAACTCGTCCGGGATCGCGTGATCGAACTGGAAGCCGGTTTATCCTTCGCCAGCAATCCGACCGTGTTAGGACAGGAAATCGCGCGCCAGCCGTTCTGAAATCGGCGTCTCTAACTTAAAAAGAGGTAGTGAGTTCGCGTGCCTTGATCGTTGACGCTGATCTATCATCCCACCATGGCTGCCCCGCCGACTGAGTCTCTTGTTTTGACCTTCGAAGAAGCGCGCCGCGTCGTGGAAGGTCACGCTTCGCGGCAGCTACCCGACGCTGAGGAAACGGCTATTCTGCTGCATGCCACCGGTCGCGTACTGGCCGAACCCATCGCCGCCGATCGCGACATCCCTCCATTTCACCGTTCCACGCGCGACGGCTACGCGGTCCGTTCCGCCGATCTCGCCAAATTCCCCGCCAAGCTGAAAGTTATCGGAGAAATCAAAGCCGGTCCCGACGACCGGCCTCGTGCGATCAATTCCGGCGAGACTTATACGATCATGACCGGGGCACCGGTTCCGGCGGGCGCCGATGCTGTGGTGATGGTGGAATACACGAGGCAGCAGGGAGATTGTGTCGAGATCGCTCGTGGTGAGGCGCGCGGCGAAAACATTGTCCCACGAGGAGCGGAAGCGAAAAGCGGAGCGCTTGTGCTCGATCGTGGCGCGAAGCTGAACGAGGCGGCCATCGCCATCGCGGCCTCAGTCGGCAAATCGAAGCTGAAGGTCTTCGTTCGCCCTCGCATCGCGATATTGACCACGGGAGACGAAATTGTTCAGGTCGACCAGACACCCGGTCCCTCGCAAATCCGAAATTCCAACAGCTACTCGCTCGCGGCGCAAATTCAACGAGCGGGAGGGGATCCGGTCATTCTGCCCATCGCTCCGGACGTACCCCGGCAATTGCGTGAACTGATCGAGCAGGGGTTGCAAACCGATCTGCTGATCATGACTGGCGGGGTTTCGATGGGACGCTATGATTTGGTCGAGCAGGCGCTTGCCGAACTCGGAGCCGAATTCTTTTTTACGGGAGCAAAAATTCAGCCCGGCCGTCCGGTGGTGTTTGGGCGAGTTCGCCTGGGCAAAGCCGCTGGCGAAACGCCGAGAGGCAATAAATACTTCTTCGGCCTTCCCGGCAATCCGATTTCGACGATGGTCACGTTCGAACTGTTTGCGCGCCCGATGGTCGAAGCGCTTGCCGGGATGAAGCCGCGTCCGCTCCAGTTTCTACATGCGAGGGCGAAGTCAGAAATTCGCGTCAAGTCCGGCCTTACTCGATTCTTACCTGCGATTCTCACGGGCGAATACGAAGGCACGTGTGTCGAACTCGTTCCCTGGCACGGTTCCGGAGACATTGCGGCCCGGGTTCGCGCCAATTGTTACGCGGTGATTCCGCCAACTGCAGCGCACATTGCGGCAGGTGAATGGGTAAGCGTTTTGCCGCACGAATGACTCGGGTACGTGACGTGACTTCATGCTCGCGTCAGGCCAAGGCTCAACCACTCGGGGCAGGGAGGGACACAGGTTAGACCGATGAACTTACCAGAGACTCAACCAGAAGCTCACCAAGTGTCGCCGCCCGCACGCGGCGGCCAGGCGCCAAGCGTGCGGCGAATCGTCACGATCTGCCCCGCGTGATAGCTGTTATGCGTAACAAGTTGCCATAAAACGGCCTCAAGCGTTGCGGCGCGTTCCTTGTGGCTGGGGTGCATGGCTTCGATTTGAAGTTCGAACTGCTCGGGCGTTGACCCAGCAAGCGCGGCCGATTCCAGCAGCAGGGTCGCAAAACGCTTCCGCAAATCATCCCACTGCTGCGCATCTGTGGGCGTGGGACCTGGCGGAAAACTCTCCGAACTATGCGCCGGATATTGTGGCCTCTCACCGCGTATGCGGCGGAGGTCGTAGTCCATCCAGAAATTCATGTGGAAGACGAGTTGGCCGATGGAATGCGGGAATCCGGCAATGTGGCGCGCAGCCAACTCTGCGGAAAGATCTTCCACACAGCCAAGAGGATCGGCGTGCGCACCTTTGCCGCGCAATAGTTCAATCAGCGCACGATTGACCATCGCTACCTGCGGCCCTCAGCAAAATATTTTTCTTCGAGGATTCTCCGATGATGCAACTCGTGGCCTGCAATGATGTAGGCGAGGGCGCGCACGGTGACCTCGTTGTTGTTGGCGATCCCGCGCCGCATCCACGCGGCTTCATCCAGATTGCGAAGGAGCGAGAGGGTTGCGCGGCGAACTGCGATGAAGTCTTCCACCAAATCAGCCAGAGCACGGTTCGCGAAAGGCCCGTTGCGGACGTAATCATCCTGTTCGAAACCTGCCAGGGGCGTGGCATCGGCCCGGGAAAAACGCAGAGCCCGATAGGCGAAGATGCGCTCGGTATCACAAACGTGGCCAAGCACCTGTTTGGCGCTCCACTTTCCCGGCGCGTAGCGAAAATCGCCATCCTCTTCGTCGCGTCCGGAGAGGAGCAGCATAGTCTCGCGGCGCTGCTGATCGAGCCTGGCCAGGATGTCGTCGCCTGTTACCGCGGCGATGTAGCGATCATAGTAGGGCGCGTACTCGCCCGGCTGGGGACGGGAAACGGTGAAACCTAAGGCAACGGCGGCTGGTTCTGACATTTGTGCACTCCTTCTAGCGGCAGATGATTTCTTAGAACTTGTTAGACGGACCGGGAAGGAAAAAGCATACTCCGAGTGGCTGTGAATCGGTTGGCGGCCGTAAATCGTTTTCGGGAATGTTTACATAGTAAGGGTGCCGAAATGGGGGATTCAAGCAGCACAAAATGGCGTTTCAGAATTACTCGGAAGTACGTACCACAGTAGGAAACTTTGCTGAAAATACAGGCTTTTCCACAGTGTTTAACATGGTATGCGGGAGTACAATTCGTTTTGGTCACGCAAGTGCGGCGCGTGATCCCAATCCCAACAAGGAAAGGAACTTTGTAACCCATGTGGAAGCCGACGAATCAGCCTACGACCCCGGGCCGGCCAGCGGAGCCGGAGCGTCCAACCATGTCTAGCCCCAGCGCGCCCGCGACCATGTCGAGCGAGCCCGCCGTGCCCCCGCGTCCGGTGGCCTCAACCACCACTACTGCAGACCAGGCTACGATCGGCAAGTCGCTGGTGATCAAGGGCGAGGTTACCGGATCGGAATCGCTCTATATAGACGGGCGGGTGGAGGGCTCGATCAGCCTGGCGGGAAATCGCGTCACCATCGGTCGGAACGGCGTCGTGGCCGCCAATATCAATGCCCGCGAGATCGTCGTGCTCGGCAAAGTGCGCGGCAATCTGACGGCCAGTGATCGCGTCGACATCCGCAGCGATGGCTCGCTGACCGGCGACGTGGTCGCGGCGCGCATCTCGATCGAAGACGGCGCCTATTTCAAGGGCGGCATCGACATTCGCAAGGGCGGCCAGCCCGCGCAGCAGAAACCCAATGGCGAGGATAAGAGTGTGCCGGCGGCGGAGTCGGCTGTGGTCGGGGCCAGAGCTTAGTTTCTTCGGTTTGTTCGTTCGCGGGTTCGTCGCATTTTGGCGGCGGCGTTCGCAGAGGGTGCGAGCGTCAGCCGCTTTCGTTCTTGGAATTGCTAGGGCTGCCTTCCCGCGTCGAGTATCTCTTTGCTCTCGGCCTGCGCCACTCCGGGATATGAGGTGGCTTTCCGCCGACGAAGGTCGCGCGGCAGTTGCGATCTCAATATCCAAAGGCCGAGAGTTGCCGCCGCCGCCCAAGTCACCGAAATCACCGCTAACTGTAGAACATCGGAAATGCGGCTGCCGTGAGCCGAGACGAGCGGGGTTACGCTGCGCGCTACTTCAAGGCTGATGCCGCCTGCGGCGAGCGCCGTTGTGGCGGATTTTCCCAACTCATCCCAACGCAGCGTTTTCAGCGAAACCATTTTTCGATAGTGCAGCAGCAACGCCAGTGCGAGTAGATTCGCCCCGATGCCGATGTCGGAGGCATACGCCAGACCGACGACTCCGTCTTTATGAAAAAGTAGCGAGTAGATCGGAAGTGAAGCCGCGGTGATGATCGTAACCGCTGCCATGGGAGTGAGCGTGTCGCCGGCGGCATAAAAGGCTCGGGCGTAAAGTCCCTGGGCCGACCATAGGGCCAGCGACAGCGAGAACCAGAAAAAATATACTGCAGTGGTTTGCGTATCGGAAACAAGGAATCGTCCCCGGCGATAGACAAGATCGATCAGCGGGAAGGCGGCGGCCATCATCCACCCGGTTGCTAGGAACGATGCTGCCGCGACGCGGTAAACCGAATCGTTGACCGTGTCGGCGAACTCATTCAGCCGTTTCTCATTGAACAGGCGGGCAAAAAATGGAAGCGACGCCTGACCTGTGGCCTGGCCCAAAACCGCAATTGGGACGGCGAACAAGCGTTTGGCATAGTTGAGCCGGGCGATGTCTCCGATACCGCTGGAAGCGTAGTGGCGCAGAATCCAGTCGTCAGCCGTAACCAGCGAAACTCCAAGCATCAGTGGAATCGAAAGCCGCACCCACTCGCGAAACGCAGGATTGGTGACGTCGAATGAAGGCCGGTAACCAGTCCCGATTTTCGCCGCACCGATTACGCTGGCCAGGAAGGGACCGAGGACACTTCCGATGGTGGCGCCCCACGCCAGCGAGGCAATTCCCAAGTGGCGGCCCGCGGTCACTCCGCCGAGAATAATAAATACGTTGTAGAGCAAAGGCCCCAATGCCGGGAAGAGAAAGAGCCGGTGCGATAGCAGTACGGCCGAAACAACTCCGCCGACGTAGAAAAAAATCTGCGCGGGCAACAAGATGCGCGTCAGGTGGACGGTTAATTCCATCTGGGCAGGAGAAAATCCGTGAAACATCCAACGCACGAACTGCGGTGCAAAAATCTCGGTGACAATCGTTCCCAGGACCATGACGGCAGTCATGACAGTGATTACGACAGAGAAAGTCTTCTCGGCATCGGCATCGCGCTTCTCCGCCAGGAACCGCGTGTAGATGGAGATGAACGTGATCGAGGCCGCGCCGCCGGCAACGATATAGTTGAGCCAATCCGGCAATGTGAAGGCCGCCACGTAGGCGTCGGTCTGCGGGCCGGCGCCGAATGCGTATGCGATGTAGGCTTCGCGAACATAGCCGATGACGCGCGAAAGCATCACCGTTCCCATCAGGAGCAGCGTGGCCGACAGAGCCGTGTGCTGATGCGAGGGACGGAAGAACCGCAGGAATTTCGTCATGGGCCGCAGATTTGCGTTATATCGCCGAGCAGGCCTGTCCTGATGCGATGCGTGAATTTCCTTCAAAGCCTAGCAGAGGCAAGCGCGAACCGCAGAGTTTATCGGTTTAAGCGGCAACGAAAGTTCCTTTTTTGACACTGCCGCGTTCACCTACTTGCGCAGCGACATGCGCAGCATATAGTACTCGTTAATCGGCCGGTCATCGCTCAGCGCAGGGGTACGCGGCGAAAGCGACAGCAACTCCTGAACCGGCAGTTCGTTCTTCAACAAAGAGTCAAATCTGGCTTCGACGTTGTGATCCCGATCCCATTCCACAAGATCGATAGCCGCGGGCTGCGGCAACCGTTGGGCCAGCCCGGCGGCCGTACGGCCACCCAAGGGCTGATCACTGGCCAGAAAGTGATATCCCCAGTTTTGCCCGAAAGCGAAGACCCTCACGTAGGGGAACGACTGACTTAGAGCCCGAGTCACGGCGGTTAGATCTTCCTTGTCGCCAACAGGGAGCCATTGCTGCAGTATCCCGCCGGGTCGAAGGCGCTCGCGAACCACGGAATAAAAATCCTCGGAATACAGCAGACTTGAACCCGCAGCCTCGACCGGAGGCGGTGGATCGATCGTGATTACATCGTATCGCTTGTCGGTGCGCTCCAGGTAGCGGCGGCCGTCATCGACCACCACATGCGAAAGCGGGGAATTCAAAACCTCGGAGGCATCGCTGTGGAAGTAACTAAACAGCTGGGGCACGCTCGGCACCAGCTCGACAACCGTCACCGGAATTCCCCATGAATGCAATGAACGAAAGGTTGTTCCCATGCCGAAACAAATAACCAGCGCATCCTGCGGAGTGCGATTGAGGAACGCGAGCGGCAGATGCGCCATCATTTTGGTGATCGGCGTTAGTGAGGTCATGCCGTACCCATTTACCAACAAGTTCTTGCGCATACCGGTTCCGGTTGCGATCACCGTAGCGGTGGAGTCACGCATGACACGGCCGCTGGGGTACGCCTGCTCATAGTCCATACTCGAGAAGAGAATCACCAGGGTCACGGGAAGGAGCGCATAAGCCGCGACTCGAGGAGCCCAGCCATTTGACGCACCAGTTGAAACCATTGGGCGAAGGCCGACGATCAACCAGGGTAACGACATGATCAGGAGAGACCAGCGTTCGCTCAGCCATGGCAGCAGGAGGAAGCCAGCCAACAGGGGCCCCAAAATGCATCCAACCACATTGATAGCGTAGGCTTTGCCGGCTTTGGCGGGATTTCCCGCAGCCCAACGGTCGACGAGCATCGGCGTGAGAAATCCGAGCAGTCCGGCAAACGGCGCGATGCCCAGAATGGGCCGCAGCAACCAAAAAACAATAAACTTTGGATTGGCGGCGATAAGCGGCAATAACGCGAATACTGCCAAGAGCGTCCAGAGGAGGACATTCTCGTTTGTTCCACCAACGCTCCACTGCCGATAAATACGCGAGCCGAGAAACGTGGCAAACAGATAAATGCCCAAAATCGTGGCGAAAGCATAAACCACTGTTCCGACAAATGGAGTGAACTCCCGGACCCAGACTACTTCCATCCCCATGCTGGTTAATCCAGTAGCGAATAAAAGCACGAGGATGGAGTTTCCTCCGGAAGTGGATGGTCCAGTTTCAGCGGCAGGAGGCGCGGTTTCACGCGTTTGTTTCAGTTCCGGAGCGCCAGACTGACGCATTGCCAGAAGTGCGATCAGGCAGTTGCAGACGGCGCCAACCTTTAAAGTCCCGCGAAAACCCAGCAACTCGACAAAAAACAACGGAAGAATCGTTCCTACCAGTGCGCCAGCCACGTTGGCCATGTAGAGGTAGCTGAACGAGCGTGACGACTCCGGCGGAAATGTTCGCTCGATCGCCAGCATCGCGACCGGAATGGTCGCACCCATCAGGGTGCACCAGGGCAGTAAGGCGAAAGCTACCCAGATTCCTGAAACCAGGTAATATCCGGCGGAGGAAGTCGAGCCGAAGTGTTCGAGGATGCCACGACCGAATCCGAGTTCATATGGAACGACAATCCCGGAAACGCCGATCAGCAACTCGATGATGGCGTAAAGGCGCAGGGGTGAAAAATCGAGGCCTTGCCCGTTCTGGCGTATCCATTTTCCGCTCGCCCAGGATCCTAAGCCCAGTCCGCCCATGAAGACCGAGAGCACGATCGACACCATGGCGGTTGTCACGCCGAACTGTGCCATCGAGAGTCGCAGCCAAACCAGCTCATAGAGCACGCTGCAGAAGCCGGAAAGGAAGAAGAAAATGAAGTACCAGACCACGGCTGTCCTCTTTCTATATTGGAACCTTGCTGCGAAGGCGCGAACGACCTGACGCGAGCGAAATGAATTGTGCCACGAAGGTACCCAATGGCAAAGTGACTTTGGTGTTTTGGCGAAGAAGTCGAGTGAGGCCAGGCTCCAGGATCACCGATGTGGGAATCATGCTGGAATCCAGGTAAGCGGTTCTCGCACACGCGCTGCGGTTGAGCCACGAATTTCACCTGTGTTAGCATCCTAGGTTTTGGCGGGTGTTGTTGGTCTGGCCTGCATACGGCACTACTACTCTTCTGGGCCTCTCTCTTTCCACGCCTGCGAAGGAGCCTACTCGTGAAAGTTTATTCCGGAGAAAATATTCGTAATGTGGCAGTTGTCGGGCATGGACATGCCGGCAAGACCACCCTGATTTCGGCAATGCTTTATGCAGGGGGGGCGACCCCTCGGCTGGGGCGCGTCGACGACGGGACCTCGACGACCGACTACGACGAAGAAGAAATTGCCCGCAAAATGTCGATAGCGGGCTCCGCAGCTTATGTGGAGTGGGGCAAAACGAAGATCAACATCATTGATACGCCCGGCTTCAACATGTTCGTCCACGAAGCCAAGATGGTGCTGCCCGTAGTGGACGCGGCGATCGTGGTGGTCGATGGCGTGGCCGGCGTCGAGGTGGTGACGCAGCGGGTCTGGAACGATTGCGAGGAATACAAGACGCCGCGGCTGATCGTAGTGAACCGCATGGACCGCGACCGTGCCAATGCGGAGCGGGTGCTGGAGTCGCTTATCAATGCTTTCGGGCGAGACGTGATTCCGATCGAATTGCCGATCGGCAGCGAGAAAAATCTGACCGGGGTGGTCGATCTTGTCCGCATGAAAGCCTACACCTACGAACTGGGAGGCAATGGGAAAGGCAAAGAAACTGAGATTCCGGCGAATATGCGTGGGCAGGTGCAGGAGGCTCATGAGCAGTTGGTCGAACTTATAGCCGAGGGCGACGACAAGCTGATGGAGAAATTTTTCGAAGCCGGCACGCTGCCGGAAGAAGACCTGATTCCCGCGCTTCACAACGCGATTCGCGAAGACAAGATCTTCCCGGTAATTTTCGCGTCGGGCCTGGGAAATATCGGCGCCGACCGCGTCATGGATTTTATCGTCGATTACACTCCGGCGCCGTCGGAGCACGAGTGGGTGCAGGGGGAGCCGGCGGCCTCGGGCAATGGGGATGCGCCGAAGCGGCATGAGACCGACGCTGAGCCGGTTTCTTTATATGTGTTCAAGACTGTTTCGGACGCGTTTGCGGGAAGAATTTCTTATTTCAAAGTTTTTTCCGGAGTGCTGAAGAACGAAGCTACGGTGCAGAATTTTTCGCGGGGGTCGGGGGAGAAGCTGTCGCATATTTCGATCATGCAGGGAAAGACGGCGGTTCCGGTCACCGAGTTGCATGCAGGTGACATCGGCGCTGTCGCAAAGTTAAAAGATACTTTGACTGGCGACACTCTCGGGGACAAGGCTGCGCCGATTCAGTATCCGCGGGTGAAGCTGCCGGAGCCTGCGATCACGTTTGCCATCGAGCCGAAATCGCGCGCCGATGAAGATAAGCTGGGGCCGGGAATCCACAAGCTGATGGAAGAGGATGCAATGCTGCGGTTCTTCCGCGATGCGCAGACGCAGGAATTTCTAATTGCCGGCACGGGGCAGCAGCATATTGAAGTGATCGTTTCGAAGTTGAAGAAGCGGTATCACACGGAGGTGGTGTTGAAAGCGCCGAAAGTGCCGTATCGCGAAACCATTCGCGGTAAGGCTGATGTGCAAGGCCGACATAAAAAGCAGACCGGCGGGCACGGGCAGTACGGCGACTGCAAGATCAAAATGGAGCCGATGCCGCGCGGCGGACAGTTTGAGTTTGTGAACGACATTTTCGGCGGCGCGATTCCGAAGAACTATATTCCTGCGATTGAAAAAGGAATTAAGGATGCGGCGGCACGCGGATATCTGGCGGGATATCCGGTCGTCGACTTCCGGGTGATTCTGTATGACGGCTCGTATCACGATGTGGATTCAAACGACATGTCGTTCCAGATGGCGGGTCGCATCGCCTTCCGAAAAGCCATGGAACAGGCCAAGCCCACGATTCTGGAGCCGGTGATGCACGTCGAAATAACCGTGCCCGACGATTTTGCCGGCTCGATCATGGGCGACCTCAACAGCCGCCGCGGCCGCATCCATGGCATGGACAACAAAGGCGGCAACACCGTTGTGAAGGCTGAGGTACCCATGTCAGAGATGCTGACTTACGGCGTGGATTTGACATCGATGACGCAGGGCCGCGGATCGTTCAATATGGAGATGCACCACTACGACGCGGTGCCGGGTGCGTTGCAGGAGAAGATTATTGACAAGGCTCGGGCTGAGCGGGGCGAGGTGAAGGAGGAGGAAGAGTAGAGGTAGTTTATCTCCGCCGGCTCTGCCCCTGTACCAGATTCCGCTCAGCGCTTCGTCGGGCCCTTTCATGGGCCATGGAGGTAGCGCCATCTTTATCGAAGGAGTCCATTTCAGTGCTCCATCTCGCTTTAGCCGACGACAAAAAGTTCGTAGGAAGTTTCATTGATGTTATTCCCCTTACGATGTCTCTATGCAAACGATTGACCTTGGCGAAAAAATCCTTAAACCCGGATCGGGTAACCACATCAATAATGTAAAGTTCCCCACGATGAAATGTGCGGACTTGCACGTGAGGGCGCTCTGTTATCTGTATATCATCCTTGTCTACACGAGCTTCAAATAGACGACCATCTAGTACGACGGTTGGTACGTAGAATTCGGACAAGACCCCGAACCTATCCTGCAGTTTATATCTCTGCTCTTGGGCATAAGACATATAGCTGATCACCGAGTCAATGGCTCGATATATTTCAGACGGTGCAGACGTACTCTTGAATGCTTCACAGTACGAGATGCATCTCGAGAGAAGCGGATCGCCATAATGGCTATCCATGATGTATGGATGAATTCTGGGTAAGAGAGGAACACCTCCTTTTTCCCTGAAGTAGAAGTCAAACTCGCTTGAATATTTAAGGAGCCACGCAACGTTATCAAACGAGTATGCCGGGGAGGAAAAGAATACCCACGGCTTTTCGGCCGATTTCTTGCATTCGATTATCATTTCGGTAATCGTGCGGTGAGGAAATCTCTCGTCGATTTTCTCGAAAAACGCTACTAGATCAATTTCACGTAATTCGCCTTTGTAATCGTAGCGAATGCTTGGCATTCGCCCGGTATTCCTACTCGAACAAATGTTTAAAACTTCAACTTCAAGAGGAAACCCCGACTTAGCTATGTCGTTCTTAATCTTATTTACGAGGTCAGTTTCCGCTTTGTGCGAATCTTTGTCGCTCATATCTGACCGATTGTACTCGGGAGTACACCTCGAATTGTCCTCGCGGTTTGCTGCTGCGATGAGCCTACCGTTTATCTTTTGAATGCTGCGTCTTGGAATCTTTAACCGCAACGCATGGAATAATGTGCGCAATCACGCGGTTTCGTTCGCGCAGTTCAACTGTTTTTCCGGCGCGAAGCCATGCGAGCAACTGGCGCGTGTTGCGTAGCTGACTCAAGAGTTGATCGACGGCATTTTGGGAGGTCGCGTCATAGTAGCTTCGGATGTCTCTTTGAAATATCGGCTGCACGGCGAGTTCCAGCAGCCAAAATGAGGCTGCGCTAACGAGACCACGCCGCGCTACGCGCAGCGGACAGCCGAGGGCGGCTGTCCGACATTCCATTTATCTAAATCCTTTTTAGCTCACCGATTTGCTCTCAAACCTTCGCAAGCCGATGACGAGCAGCAGCAAATCGAAGAAAAGTAGCGCTGCGATCACAGCGACGGTGGAAAGATGCGGAAACTGCGGCACCAGAGTGGCGCGCAGGCCTTCGCTCGCGTACACAAGCGGGTTGATGAGCACGATTTTCTGCAGGATCGGAAAACTGTTCAGCGCACTCCACGGGTAGTAGGTGCAGCCGAAGAAAATCATCGGTGTGAGCACCATGCTGAACATCAGTCCGATGTGCTGCTGGTTTACGCTGCAGCCGAGCGCGAGGCCGCCGCTTGCGGAAAACAAGGCGACCAAAAGCGTGACCGCGGCGAAGCCCAGCGGATTGATATCGAATTCCACAGGCCTCAGCAGCAACCAGGCCAGCGGAATCACTACCAACCCGGCAATCAGCGCCTGCACCATGCCGGCGATGACTTTCTCGATCGCGAGCCAGCGATTCTCGATGGGCGCGAGCAGCCGGTCTTCGATTTCGCGGGTGAATTGAAATTCGGCGATTACCGGCATGGCCACCGCCCACACACCGGTAAAGACCATGCTGATCGCCATGATTCCTGGCAGAAGCAGGCTTTTGTATCGCGGGGGCATGTATCCGCTCTGCACCATCACGCGGCCGAAGATGAAGACGAACATCAGCGGCTGCAGAAAGGTTTGCAGCAGCAACTGCAGCGCATTGCGCCGTGCCACATGCGCGTCGCGGGCCAGCAAAGCTCCAAAAGTCTTCCAGTTCAATCGCGCAAACTCCTTCCGGTGTGGTGCAGGAACAGATTTTCCAGGCTTGGCTCGGAGATGTGCACGTCGTTCAGTTCCGCGCCGGAAGCGGCCGCCAGGCTGGCAATCTCAGGGATCAGCGAGCCGCCGCGGTCGGCGTAGACGTCCGTGCCTGTGCCATCTGCCGCGCGTACTTCGCGCACTCCGCTGAGCGATTGCAGGCGCTGCAACAGATCTGCCGGTTGTCTTCCGAAGCGCAGGCGCAGCAAATACCCTCCCGGAATCGAGGCCTTCAGTTCCTGCGGTGTGCCCGACGCAATCATGCGGCCGTGATCGACGATAGCCAGTCTCTGGCAAAGGGCGTCAGCTTCCTCCATGTTATGCGTGGTCAGCAGAACGGTTTTTCCCGCTGCGTTGAACTCCCGGATAATTTCCCACAAAAGAATTCGCGTCTGCGGATCGAGGCCGGCGCTGGGCTCGTCGAGAAAGAGCACCTGAGGATCGTGCATCATGGCGCGGGCAATCGAAAGCCGCTGCATCATGCCGCCGGAAAAGCCGCGCACCATCTGGTTGGCGCGATCGGTGAGCTTGAATTTTTCGAGCAACGCTGCGGCGCGATGGTTTCGTTCTTTCGATGCCTGGCCGAAATAAGCGCCATGGAACGCCAGGATTTCGTGGGCCGTCAAAGAAAAATCGAGATTTGCGCGCTGGGGCACAACGCCGATCAGCCGCTTTACCGCAACTTGTTGCTTCCAAACATCGTGGTCGCCGATCCAGGCCTGGCCGCTGGTTGGTCGCACGCGGGTTGTAAGAACACCCACGGTCGTAGATTTGCCGGCTCCGTTCGGCCCAAGGAGACCGAAAATCTCGCCGGGAATAACTTCCAGGGCCAGGCCATCGAGCGCGGCAATTTGCGCTTTGGGTTGCTTGGAACCCTTGGCGCTTCCACGCGGGCCGAAGCCCGTGGCCGCAGCCATGGGAGGCGGAGAGTTGTAGACCTTGCGGAGGTCGACGGTGCGAATACCTACGGCCATAAATTGTTCAGCGTGAGCCAGACTCAGGATTTAGCCCGTAAGTATAAACGACAGGCCCGGCTGAAAGGTTACGCTTCGCGGGGGTGACTCGCTTCGGCTCCCGAAATGCGCGGGACCTGGAGTCGCGGATGTCGCAATGATGTGATTGCGCGGTTTCGCATTTCGTTCTACCATCCGAAGCAGTGGCCACCGCGCACAACCATCTCCTCCCAAACCGTCACGCAGACCGCCTGGTCTCGGCTGCGCCGGTCGAGGACGATTCCTCGTTTGAGTTGAAACTCCGGCCGCAGTTGCTGAAAGAATTTATCGGGCAGAAAAAGCTCAAAGAGAATCTCGACGTGGCGATCCAGGCGGCGAAGTCGCGCGGCGAGGCAATGGACCATGTCTTGCTCTACGGTCCTCCCGGCCTCGGCAAAACGACTCTGGCGAACATCATCGCCAATGAACTCGGTGTTCATTTCCAGCCGACGGCTGCGCCACTCTTGCAGATCAAAGGCGACCTGACTGCCATCATTACCAACCTGCAAGACAAGCAGGTTCTTTTCGTCGACGAAATCCATCGCTTGCAGCCGGTGCTCGAAGAACTGCTTTATTCGGCGCTGGAGGATTACAAGCTCGACATAATTATCGGACAGGGCCCAGCGGCGCGCACGCATACGCTGGAAGTGAAGCCGTTCACGTTCGTCGGCGCCACTACGCGCGCGGGATTGATTTCTGCGCCGCTGCGGGCACGGTTCGGCATTGTTCTGCGTCTTGAGTTCTACACGCCGGAAGATCTGCGCGTGATCGTCGAGCGCTCGGCGGAGATTCTCGGTGTTGCCATTGATGACCCTGGAGCAAAAGAAATCGCTGGCCGCTCGCGCGGAACGCCGCGAATCGCAAATCGATTGCTGCGGCGCGTTCGAGATTACGCGCAGGTGCGCGGCGCAGGCAAAATTGATTTGCCGACGGCACAGGCTGCGCTACAGATGCTCGAAGTCGACAAGTACGGATTCGACGAGGTTGACCGGCGATTACTACTGACGATCATCGAGAAATATCAAGGCGGACCTGTAGGCGTGAACACTCTTGCAGCGGTCCTCGCCGAGGAGCCGGACGCGATCGAAGAAATCTACGAACCGTTTCTTATGCAGATTGGCTTCTTAAACCGAACTCCCCGGGGCCGCGTGGCGACTCAACTCGCCTACGATCACTTCGGAATTGCCCCAAGCCGCAGGCAAAGCTCGCTGTTTTAATTGGCGTTGGCGTTCAAGCTCCCAAGGCCGCGACGTCTCAGAGTTGCGCTTAGCTCTTGATTCTGCCCAAAGTTCTCGCATCCTTTACAATTCTTCTCGCGTTCTTCAAAAGAAGGTCCCAGATGCGCAACTTCTTATTTCTCTGCCTATGCGGCTTCATGGTCAGTGTGTCCGCCACAAGCCAGACGTTCTCGTCCGAAGTAAAACCCTTCATCAAGGTCGACGCCCCGACCGTCGCACTCACCCACGTCCGCATTATCGACGGGACTGGCTCACCCGCGCGCGAAGATCAAACGATTGTTCTCAGCCACGGAAAAATCGATTCAGTTTCCGACGCAGCGGCCGCGAGCGTACCAAAAGACGCGCAAGCCCTCGATCTGCACGGCTATACGGTGATCCCCGGCCTGGTCGGCATGCACGACCACATGTTTTATCCGATGGGCAACGGCATCTTTGGGGAGATGGCGTATAGCTTCCCGCGCCTTTATCTCGCGGGCGGAGTCACGACGATCCGCACGACCGGCGCGCTCGAACCCTACACGGATCTCGAACTCAAAAAGCATATCGATGCCGGCCAAACGCCCGGCCCGAAAATTCATGTTACCGGACCTTATCTTAAAGGAGCGGGTTCATGGGCGTTGCAAATTCATCAGCTGACCGGTCCCGAGGATGCCACCAAGACCGTGAATTTCTGGCTCGATCAGGGCGTCGACAATTTCAAAGCCTACATGTTCATTACTCCCGACGAACTCGGCGCTGCCGTGATTGCTGCCCACAAGCGCGGCGCAAAGGTCACCGGGCATCTGTGTTCGATCGGTTTTCGCGAAGCAGCCGATCTTGGCATCGACGATCTGGAGCACGGCCTGTTTGTCGATACTGAATTCTCACCCGGCAAAAAGCCTGGCAAATGTCCAGAGGATTCGGAGAATCCCAAGCTGATGGCTCAACTCGATGTGAATTCCGGGCCTCTTCACGACACGATTCTTTATCTGGTGCAGCACCATGTGGCGGTCACATCTACGTTGCCGGTGTTCGAAATGGGCAGCTTCTCCGGGAGGCCCACGCTTGAAAAGCGTGTGCTCGATGCGCTCTCGCCCGAAGCGCGCAGCGCGCTGTTGTGGAATCGCGTGCGCACCAGCGACGCCGGCTTGCTCAAGCAGCGGTACGGGAGCGATATCTCACCCTGGCCGGCGGCATTTCAGAAAGAACTGCAGTTTGAATATGCGTTCTCGAAAGCCGGCGGGCTGCTGCTAGCCGGGCTCGACCCGACGGGCATGGGCGGCGTGATTGCCGGGTTCGGCGACCAGCGCGAGGTCGAACTGCTGGTGGAAGCCGGATTCACACCAGTAGAGGCGATTCACGTCGCGACCGCGAATGGCGCGCAATTCCTCGGCGAGTTGGACTGCGTCGGCACAATCGCCGCGGGCAAACAAGCCGATCTGGTGGTGATCAGAGGCGACCCGTCAAAGAAGATCGAAGATATCGAAAACGTGGAGACAGTCTTCAAAGATGGAATCGGGTACGATTCCGCCAGGTTAATCGAGTCGGTGCGCGGCATAGTGGGCAGCCGCTGACGCGGACGGAACTTGGCACGATCTGACATGCTCATTCTCGCTTCCGCCTCGCCTCGCCGTCAGGAACTTCTGCGCAATGCTGGTATTTCCTTCACGGTGCAACCCGCCGACATAGACGAATCTCCGCGGGCAGGCGAGTCTCCGCGCGCGTGTGCCGAGCGCCTCGCCCTCGAAAAAGCGCTGGCACTTCATCGACGTTACCCGCAAAGTTTTACCCTCGGTGCCGATACTATCGTCGTAGTCGATGAAATGATCCTGGGGAAGCCACGGAATGCGGAAGACGCCGCCCGCATGCTACGAATGCTCTCGGCGCGCACGCACACTGTGATTACGGGAGTTTGCCTTGTTCGTCCGGATCAGGAAAATCTGGGAGCCGGGGACCGGAAATTAGAAACCAGTTCCGAAGCCACTTTGGTCATAATGTCCGAAATCTCCGACGAGGAGATTTTCGCCTATATAGCGACCGGCGAGCCGATGGATAAGGCGGGAGCCTATGCCATCCAGGGAATGGCTTCGCGCTGGATTCCCCGCATCGAGGGCGACTACACCAACGTCGTCGGGCTGCCTGTGGCGAGAGTGTTCTCGATGTTGCGCAGGAGTGGGGCACTCTGATTGCTTGCCTTGCGACTCGCCTCTGACTCAGCGCAAAGCCGCCTAACGCAAGTGCCTCATGTTACGCACTGACGTAGTCCGAGGGGAAATACTTCTCTGCCCTCGATGCTTTTTCAATGGCGACACGGCACCCGCAGATCCCGATGACGATCAGATTGTGGGTTGAAGGTAATTAAGGTCAGGTGGGTTGCCGGGGGATTTTCCTGCTGGCTCAGACCTCCTCGTGTCGCACTGTGAAGATCTAAAGCACTTGCGGTCGCGACGTTTTCAACAGCTCGCTATGACTTCTTCTCTTCTTCTTTCTTCTTTTCTTCCGGCTCTTTCATCGCGGCCTTGAAATTACGGATGCCTTCGCCCATGCCCTTGCCGAGAGCCCCGAATTTGCTGGTGCCGAAGATCAGCAGTATGATCCCGATGATCAGGATCAAATGCAAAGGTTGAAATAGACCCTCACCCATAATGCCTCCATTTCAGACTTAACTCGCCCTAAAAGCAGAAGCAGGCCCGAAAACTCCCTGTGAAAAGTCTAGGCCACCCCAACCCGGTAGTCAAAGTGAGTCGCGCGGAGATTACGGCTGCATCCAATTGATAAGCGCGCTCACCCAGTTGCGCCGGCAGCGTCTATCGGCTACGGGGGACTCTTACCCTAAGGCCTTGGAGTTTTTCATGGCTACATCCAGAATACGCATCCAGCTTATCTTGCTGCTGGTCCCGATCGCGGCGGTGACAGTCTTTTCCGCACAAACATCGAGCCAGCTGCCAAGCGAAAACTCAGGGCAGCATCGCCCGACCAGTGAACCCTATACCGGAGATCTTTCAATTTTCGATTCGCCGGGGCGCGACCAGCGGCTCCACATCAATCGTGTTATGGAGATTCTCGGCATTGTTCCTGGCAAAACCGTCGCCGATATTGGGGCCGGCTCCGGATGGTTCACGGTGCAGGCGGCTCAGAGAGTCGGTGAACGCGGGATCGTGTATGCCGTAGATATAAACCCGGAAGCAACGCGCCACATCGACGATCGCGCACGAAAAGAGCGGTTGCACAACGTGAAAACAATACTCAGCAGGCCCGATAACCCGCTCCTGCCCGCAGATTCAGTTGATTCGGTCCTGCTGCTGAAGACCTACCACGAGGTTGCCGAACCCGTCGCTCTTATGCGCAACCTGCGTGCTTCGCTTCGTCGTGGCGCGAAAGTGGGAATCATCGACCGTAATGGGAATGGCGAGAATCACGGCGTGGGCAGCGAGATTGTGATCCATGAGGCAAACGAAGCAGGGTATCGCCTATTGGCTCAATATGATTTCGTCAAGGACGACAAGATGGATTACTTCCTGGTATTTGTGCCGCAACAGCCATGAAGCAGCTCAGGCGCTCTCGATCATGCCTGCCAGCAAGAAAGCTCGGCGCGGCAATTCGGAGATCACTACAAACTCGTGCACGGCGTGCGCTCCATCGCCCACGCCGCCCATGCCATCGAGGGTTGGAATTCCGAGACCGGCGGTGAAGTTTCCATCCGAACCGCCGCCCACCGCAGCTTCTCCCAGCTTCCATCGAACTTGATCTGCAATCTGCCGGGCTCTCCCATAAAGCGCGGCGACACCCTTAGTTCGCTCCATGGGCAAGCGATTGATGCTCCCCGTCACCTCGAGCTTGCATTTTTTATCAAAAGCCCTCAGTGATCGCATTTTGCGGTCGACCGCTGAGGCTTGCCTCGCGCGTTTGATACGCACGTCAATCCCTGCAGACGCTTCGGCGGCGACCACGTTGGTGCGTGTTCCGCCGGTAATCACTCCGGGGTTTACGGAAATGCCCTGACCCAACTGATTGAATTTGGAAATCACCGCGATTTGCTTCGCCAGTTCAACAATCGCGCTGTGGCCCTTTCCGGGATCAAGCCCCGCGTGCGACGCTACGCCTTTGACGCGCAACTGGTACTCGCCCACTCCCTTGCGTGCCGTTTTTACGGCTCCGCGAAGCCCCGCGGCAGGCTCCAACACCAGCACTCCCGCAGATTCTTTCGCCAGCGTCTCCGTGACCTTACGCGATGAATGGCTGCCGATCTCTTCGTCGGAAACCAAGAATACGGTTACCGGACGCGGCAGTTCCCCATGCCAACTTCGCAGTGCCGCGATCGCATGAAGTATCACCGCAATGCCCGATTTCATGTCGAGAACTCCGGGTCCCTTCAGGCGGCCGTTCTCAATTTTGCAGGGCATATTCCGCAGCGTTCCCAGCGGATAGACAGTGTCGTAGTGCCCAAGCAGCAATACCGGCTTGCGGCTGGATGTTCTGGTTGCTCCGTCGAAGTCGACCTGCAAACTGTCCCCAAATTCGGCGCTGTGATGAAGCTGAGTCTTTCCGCCAAGCGCTTGGAACTTTTCCGCGAGAAGTGCCGCGATTCGGTCGAGTGCGTTCTTGTTATCGCTGGGCGATTCGATCTCCACGAGTTCGCGAATCGTTTGGACAATCTCGTCCTGACGTTGCTCCAAAAAGCGCAACCGTTCAGGCGCAGCAGGTTGGGCAGCTTCCGGTTTCTCTGGCTTTCTTACACGCAAAGTTTTCTCTCCGCGCGGGCTTGGGGCCGCGACTGCAACGCGGTACAGTATAATCTTCAGGCTGACGGATGTAGGCGGATCGGCTCACCAGATGGCGAAATGTGATCGCCGAATCGAGCGAAACGACCTGGTACAGCAAGGCAATTGTCGAACCATTGCGCCTTTGAATCATGATTGAAAGCAATTCTTCCATCACCGAGGCCGTCCCGCGGAAAACGGCGCTCGATATTCACGACATCTTAAAGATCCTGCCGCACCGTTATCCTTTTCTGCTGATTGACCGCGTTCTCGAACTCCAGCGCAAAGAGCGCATCGTAGCCATCAAGAACGTCACCATCAACGAGCCTTTTTTCAACGGGCACTTCCCGGGGTTGCCGATTATGCCCGGAGTATTACTCGTGGAGGCCATTGCCCAGGCGGGCGGCGCACTGCTGTTGACGGAGGTAGAAGACCGCAGTGACAAGGTGATTTTGTTCACCGGGATCGAGCGCGCCAGATTCCGCAAGCCTGTAAGCCCTGGTGACCAGGTGCGCTTTGAGGTGGAGATGACCGGATGGCGCGCCGTGCCGAGGATGGTTGCGGCGAAAATGCATGGCGTTGCCACTGTCGACGGGAAGCGGGTGGCCGAAGCGACGGTTTCCTGCCAATTGATCGATAGTTCGCGCGGCCGCGGCGGTAACTCAGGCGACGGCGCGGCGGAATGAACGGCAGCCCGGCCATTGAGGATGCGGCAAATCCGGCCAAAGCCGCAATGAATATCCATCCCACTGCAATAATCGACCCCGGCGCGAGCGTGCCGGAATCATGCAGCATCGGCCCGTACTGCGTGGTTGGCGCTGGCGTCGAGCTTGGCGAGTATTGCCGCTTGATCTCGCACGTCGCAATTGAGGGATCCAGCAAAATAGGCTCTCACAATTCTTTCTTTCCCTTTTGCGCCATCGGTATGGCCCCTCAGGATGTTACGTACAGAGGCGAACCCACGCGGCTCGAAATCGGCGATCACAACGAAATTCGCGAGTGCGTCACCATCAGCCGCGGCACGATCAAAGGCGGCGGGGTGACGCGCATCGGCAGCCACACGCTCATCATGGCCTATGCGCACATCGGTCACGACAGCGTGATCGGCGACCATTGCATGCTGGTGAACGGCGCGACGCTGGCCGGGCACGTCACGGTGGAAGAGTGGGCCGTGGTCGGGGCATTATGCCCGGTGCATCAATTCGTGCGCATCGGAGCGCACTCCTACGTTGGCGGAGGGACTACGATCACGCAGGATGTGCTGCCGTTTTCCATGACCTCAGCTTCGCGAGACACGCACGCGTATGGGATGAATAAGGTAGGGCTCGAACGCCGCGGATTTTCCAGGGAGCGTATCGCCAGGATTCATCATGCTTACAAGATTCTGCTGGCGTCGAAGATGAACACTTCGCAGGCGCTGGAGAAGATGAAGGCAGAAGCGAATAAAGGTGATGATGTCGCGATGTTGATCCGGTTTATTGAGGGGAGCGAGCGGGGGATCATTAAATAGAAAAACTGCCGGGGATCGCTAGGCTGCGATGAGAGGCTCCCGCATGAATAGTCTTGTCTGGGTTGAAAAGCGCAAGCCGAGTAATTCACCGTGACGAGTCAGAGCGACTCAGAGATTCGAGATCGAATCGTAGGCACGTGGCGCCTCGTTTCCGCGGAAGAGACCTTGAAAGACGGCACGACCCGCCCTTTTCCCGCCTTCGGACCGCACGGAAGAGGCTTCCTTATGTACCAGCGCGATGGCTACATGTGCGCCTTGCTTACAAATCCCGACCGCGTCAAACAGGCCGATCCGGCGCACGCCTCGCCGGAGGAAAAAGCCGCTGCCGCTGGTGCAACCTTTTCTTATTGCGGCCGGTATGAAATCGACGTGGAGCGGGAGCGAATTGTTCATCTGCCGGAGGTGGCTACCGTCCCCGGATATGTGGGATCGCGTCAGGTGCGGCCTTATCGCTTTGAAGGTGGACGGCTGATCTTCAGCGATGTCGAGAAAGATGATCCCTCTGTCGCACGCTGGGAAATTGTGTGGGAAAAGGTCCAGTAGGGTCTCGATGCTAGACTGGCTCGTCGGCGGATTCGCCTTCACCCCATGCCTTCGCCCAACGAAAAACTTGGCCTCATCGCCGGTAACGGAAAATTTCCTTTCCTGGTGCTCGATGCCGCGCGCTCGGCGGGATACGACGTTGTAGTTGCCGCGATTAAGGAAGAGGCTTTTCCGCAGATCGAAGATCGCGGGGCGGCTTCGGTCCATTGGCTCTCTCTCGGAGAACTTTCGAAGCTCATCGATGTTTTTCACCGGGAAGGGGTGAACCGCGCCATCATGGCCGGACAGGTAAAGCACAAGCAGATTTTCTCTGCGATTCGCCCTGACTGGCGGCTGGCGAAGCTCCTGCTCTCGTTGACCAAGCGCAACACCGATAGCCTGCTCGGGGCCGTTGCTCAAGTGCTTGCCGACGAAGGCATCACTCTGGAAAAGTCCACATGGTTGCTCGAACCACTGCTCGGTATGCCGGGAGTTCTAACCCATCGCGCGCCCTCGGAAGCGGAACGCAGGAATATCGAATATGGCCGCACGGTCGCGCGCCATCTCGCGCAACACGATATTGGGCAGACGGTGGTCATCGCCGGATCCGCCTGCGTGGCAGTTGAGGCGATGGAGGGCACAGACGCCACTATCGAGCGCGCTGGCCAAATCATGGCCTCGCTGCATGGAGAAGCCTCCACGCTCAGCCGGACCCTTACCGTCGTAAAAATTGCCAAGCCTAACCAGGATTTGCGCTTCGACGTTCCCGTCATTGGACTTCGCACCATCGACGTCATGCAGTCCGCAGGCGCAAGTTGCCTTGCGCTCGACGCAGGCAAGTGTATTTTGCTCGATCGGGAGCATCTTCTCGATGCTGCGAATTGGGCGGGAATTGCGATAGTGGCGGACCCAAGCTGATGTGGAGGCTTTTCTCAATTTACTATTGATAAGGTGACGCATGTCTACTGCATTTACTCAATCCGCCCTTCTCGCTGAGCAGCTTCGTCGCGCCTTCGATGGCGATGCCTGGCACGGTCCGGCTGTCCTCGAATTGCTCGTAGATGTCGATGCCGTAACCGCTGCGGCCAAGCCGGTTCGTGAAGCTCACGGCATCTGGGAGCTTGTCTTGCACATCGCAGTGTGGGATGACGCGGCCCTGCGCCGGCTCGATGGAAAGGTATGGCAACCCGAGGGCACGGACAATTTCCCAAACCCGCCGACGCCAACTGAGGCCGCATGGCGCAAAGCCATTGCCGACGCCAAGCGGACCCACAATCTGCTGGTGAAAACGGTCGTCTCTTTGCCAGAGTCTCGACTTAGGGATCAGGTTCCCGGCAAGAAGTACGATTTCTATCATATGCTGCACGGCATGGCGCAACATGAGCTGTATCACGCCGGGCAGATCGCCATTCTGAAAAAAGCCGTCGCCGCCAACGCGAAAAGAAAAAGTCGATAGAAGAATTCGTCTACGTTAACCGTTCTTACCAAGATGTTCTCGTTTACAAAATTGATTAATTACCAAATTACTCAATGGCGGCGATCTTCTAACCGTTTACAATCGCTTATTCCATTGGCAACCGCCAGCTAAGAGTCGCCTCTGCAATCTGACAGTCCAATTTCAGTCGCAGTCGTCGGTATTGGCGTCTTTGGACGCAATCACGCCCGGATTTACAAGGAACTGGAGAAACAGGGCGAGCCGGTTCGCTTGGTTGGGGTGGTTGATCCAATTCTGGAGCGCGCCGATGCCGTGTCGCGCGAGTTCGGCTGCCGCGCCTTCGGCTCGGTCGAGCAAATGCTTACGACGCACCACGAAGTCCGCGCCGCTTCTGTGGCAGCGCCGACAATCCATCATCTTGAACTGGCTCGATCGCTGATGGCAGCTGGCGTCGATGTACTAATCGAGAAACCCCTTGCCGCGTCGCTTGCCGCAGCCGACGAATTGGTGCGGATTGCGTCGATGCACAGGCGCATTGCCCAGGTCGGGCACCTTGAGCGCTTTAATCCCGCCGTACGCGCCACTATTCCCCTGCTCACACAGCCAATGTTCTTCGAGGTTCACCGGCTGAGCGTATTTACGCCACGTTCGCTCGACGTGGACGTGGTTCTCGACCTGATGATTCACGATCTCGATATTGTGCTCTCTTTCACGAATTCTCCGATTAAGGAAGTTCGTGCCGTGGGTCTGCCGATTCTATCGGGCAAAGTTGACATTGCCAACGTGCGACTCGAATTCGAATCTGGATGTGTTGCCAACTTCACCGCGAGCCGCGTTTCCACCGAACGGGTGCGCAAGGTGCGCTTCTTCCAGCCCAGCCAATATCTCTCCATCGACTACGGACGCCAGGAGGTACTCGTTTTCACCGTCGGTGCGGACGGCTCAGCGAAGGGCGATCCAACCGTCAACCCGCAAATCAAGGTTGCCAAGCCTCCCGTGACTTCGGAAGAGCCGCTGCATGCGGAGTTGAAGTCATTTCTGCATTCGGTACGGGATCGCAGCACCCCGCTGGTTCCATTGGAAGATGGACGACGGGCTCTCGCCGTCGCGATCGAGATCGTCAGTGCGATTCGCGAACATGGGAAAAGAATCGGGCTGGCGAGTTTGGCGGGAACGAAAAGTTAAGGAAGGTTGGGTGCATGGCGCGTTTACTGAGTTTGGCTGGATAGTTGTGCGGCCGGCGTGAGGCCGTATCCAAGGCTCGCTGGCGTTCTGCATCCACCCGTGTTTCCGGACAATCCAATCGCTACTAAGAACTCGACCTATCAGGAGAAAATCCTACATGTCCGACGTACCTTCGGCTGTTGCCGCCTCATCGAGAACTGCCGTCTCGAAGCATTGCATCGACCAGATCTTCCGCGAAGCACGAACGCATAATGTATGGCTTCCTCAGCCGGTTTCTCCCGACCTGCTGCGTCAGGCTTACGAGCTTTCCGCCTTCGGTCCGACGAGCGCCAATTCAATGCCCGGACGCTATGTCTTCCTCACTACGCGCGAAGCTAAAGAACGTCTGCGGCCCGCCCTTTCGGCCGGCAATCTCGAAAAGACCATGGCTGCCCCCGTCACCGCCATCATTGCGTGGGATACAGAATTTCACGAAAAGCTGCCGAAGCTCTTTCCGCATAGAGATATGCGTTCGCTGTTTCTGGGTAAACCCGGCCTGATTGAAGCAACGGCCTTCCGAAATGGTTCGCTCGAAGGGGCTTACTTCATTCTCGCTGCGCGCGCTGTTGGCCTTGATTGCGGACCGATGTCCGGGTTCGACAATGCCAAAGTTGACGCCGAGTTTTTTCCCGATGGCAAATGGAAGTCGAACTTTCTTTGCAATCTAGGCTACGGAGACGCAACCAAACTCTTCCCGCGTAGCCCGCGACTCTCCTTCGAGGAGGCCTGCCTGCTGTTGTGAGCCGCTTCGGCCCGGGGCGCAACTTTCTTCTTTTACAATTGTTTACACCCATAAGCCGCACACCATTTGTCATTTAGCAGAATCTGCTGAAAGATGCGAGAATGAGGGTAGCTTTGTCGCACCAATTTGGTCGGCTAGTCTCGTTGAAGACGGATGCAACGTGGCGACGTTCCTCCGTGTCTAACCGACGGGCCTGGCTTGGAGAAGCTGTGCTCGGACAGACCTAACAGACTCAGTTCATGCCCATCACTCAAATTCCATTCCAGGACCCGGTCACTCCTGAAAAGCCGCAGCCCGAGCAACTCGGCCTCTACGACCGCGAGGGATGGGAGACTGCCTACAAAGAGCTGGATGACGATGCCCGGGTGCCGCATCTGCTTATCCAGCTGCAGGACGATCTTGCACGCTCGCGCCGCCGCGAAGCCGCCTGGATTTCCATCATCGTCCACCTGCTTCTGATAATTTTCATCGTCAAAATCGACTGGTTCGCCAAGCACATTCCGTGGCTGCATTCGGTAGTTGCCGTCGCGCGTCCAGCCACGAGAGGGCGCGATCTCACTTTTCTCGATCTTCCGCCCGACTTGCAGAAGGTTCCACAGAAGTCCAGCAACATTATTTCGGACAAGAATCGAACTGCAATGACGCGCCATCCGCGGCTCGATCCCAAAGAGTTAAGAAAGGCTCTGGCAACCCCACCTCCGGGACGGCCGGGCTCCTCCGCACCAGCTGTTCCGCAGCAGGCACCGACTCCGCAAGTAGCGCAGAATCAACCGAAGCAACAGGCCACCCAGCAGAATCCGCAAGTAGCGCAGTTGCAACCTTCGGAAAAGCCCAATATCGCGGACGAGTTCAACAAGTATGGGGGATCGATGTCGGCGGGGTCCGCAATCGAACAGGCGGAGCGCGCAGCCGCTGCCGGACGCGGCGGAGCTGCGGTTGGCGACAATGGCGATTTCGGCTTGGGCACCGGCGCCCGCGGCCGGCAATTAGGCAATCTGGAAGTTCTGAGCGATACGCAAGGTGTGGATTTTGGTCCCTACCTGCAACGCGTTCTGCATGACGTGAAAATCAATTGGTACAACCTGATTCCAGTGTCCGCTCAGATGAAGCACGGCAATCTGGCGATCGAGTTCGCGATTACCCAGGATGGCAAGATCGCCGACATGCACCTCGCTGCGTCCTCAGGCGACGTTCCGCTCGACCGTGCCGCCTGGGGCGGCATCGTAGCTTCCAACCCATTTCCGCCGCTACCCAGCGAGTTCAAGGGACCCTATCTCGCGCTTCGCTTCCGCTTCTTCTATAACCCAACCAAAGAAGAACTGGAATAACTCACCACACGCTACAACGATTTGCATTCACCATCGGCGCACTCGCTTTACAGTGAAATGCCTCCTGAAATTCTGGCATGTTTGAGACCACCCCATTCGTCCGGTATTTCTCGGGAGAATGGGGATCGACAGTCGCCCGCAGCCGCTTCGTCTCATCGCGAGTTTGCCCGCACCAGCTTTGTCCGTATCCGACGAACAACCTCTGCTCGGGGGTGAGCCCTTCGATCGGTTCCAGCTTTTGTCCTTTCGTATCTTCCTTCCAGGCGCGATAAGCCAAAATCAGCCCGCCGAGATCGGCGACGTCCTCGCCTAAGGTGAGCTTCCCGTTGATTTTGATGTCATCGATGATCACGTAGTTCGAATATTGGTTTGAAATGCAACTGGCGCGCTTTACAAACTCTTTGCCATCTTCCTCGGTCCACCAGTCGAGCAAATTTCCATGCGCGTCAAACTGCCGGCCTTCGTCGTCAAAGCCGTGGGTGAGTTCGTGCCCAATCGTCCCGCCCGTGTCGCCATAATTTGGAGCTGCGTCCGAATCTGGGTCGAACGCCGGCGGCTGCAAAACTCCGGCAGGGAAGTTGATGTCGTTCATCTGAGGATTGTAGTAAGCATTCACCGTGGGCGGAGTCATGTCCCACTCGCCGCGATCGACCGGCTTGCCAATCTTCGCGAGCCCTCGGTTGAACTCAAACACCCGAGCCCGTTCTACATTTCCCAACTCATCCCCGCGGATGATTTCCAACTTGCTGTAGTCCCGCCATTTGTCGGGATACCCAATCTTGTTTGCCATTCCATGCAGTTTCACAAGCGCCTGTTTCTTCGTGGCCGCGGACATCCACGGCAAAGAATCGATGTCCTGTTCCATCGCCGTTTCAATCTCTTTCACCATCTTCACCGCCTCCTGCTTCGCCTGGGGGCTGAAATACTTCTCGACGTAGACCTGGCCGAGTGCCTCGCCTAGATCGTCGTCGACATTTTCTGTGCAACGCTTCCAGCGTGGTTGCAGTTGCTCTTGCCCACGCAATGTCTTGCCATAAAAGGAAAAATTTTCGTTCACAAACGCCGATGAAAGGAATGGAGCGTCCGCATGCGCCAAGTGCCATCGGAGATAAATTTTCCAATCAGTCAGACTTTCTTTCGCGAGTTCCTCATTCAAGGCCTTGAAGAAATTCGGGGATGCAACATTCAGCGATCCGACCGGGGACATTCCGACTTTTGCGAAATACACCGGCCATTGAAAATCAGGAGCAATCTTCTCAAAGTCCGCCGCTGTCATCTTATGATCGAGATTCTTTGGCTCGCGCCGTTCGACGCGCGTTTGTGAGCCTTTGGCGAGCGCGGTTTCGATGCGCATCACGGTTTCCGCTTCGGCCTGAGCGGTTTCGGCTGCATCGCCGATTAGCGTAAACATTCTCCTCACATGCTCGACGTATTGCTTGCGTAACTCGACTGACTTCGCATCATCTTTGAGGTAATAATCGCGATCCGGCATTCCCAAACCGCCCTGATCAGCTTCCGCGATTTCCTGGCTTGCGTCTCGAAAATCTTGCGTCGATCCAAAGCGGAACAAAATATTGTCATCCACCATGGCGGCTGCCACGTCGGCAATCTGCGCTTTGGAATCGATCTTCCCGATGCGATCCAGTTCCGGCCTGAGCGGGTCGATCTTCTTTGCTTCAATCGCCTTCTCATCCACGCAGGAAGCGTAGTAGTCGCCAATCTTCTGCTCGGCCGCATTTCGTTTAGGATCGGGCGCTGACGCGGTTTCCAGAATCTCACGCAACCGGACGCGGTTCTCGTCCTGCATTTTCGAATACGTATCCCATGATGATTGATCCGGAGGGATGGGATTCCTCTTGATCCAACCTCCGCACGAGTACTGGAAGAAATCGGCGCACGGATCGGCGCCGCCGTCCATCGAGGTTACGTCCAGAGCCGGTTCGTGCGAAGGCGCAGGCGACGAGGGCTGTTGCGCAACAATCAGAGAGCAGAAAAGTCCGAATAGGAGAGTGAGAGCGACAGTGGCGCGCGAAATTCTCATGAAAACCTCTTTTGCCAGAAATGAAACGAACCAGAGAGTATACGGCCCAGAGTCAACGGCCAGGAAGCGCTTGTGCGAGAGCGGACAGCTAGGTGCCCGCCGCCAATAGCTGAGTTCAGACCTTCCTCAGCCGTATCGACCCATCGCCGGTGTGAATCATGAGCAGCTTTCCGCCCCCGTTAATCTTGCCACGAACATCATTCCCTTGAATGCGGCCCTGGGTTACGACCGCCACAGGAAGCTCAAGGTCGATGTGCCCGTCCCCGGTATGCAAATCCACATCGGCCGCCAGGCCTTCGGGGACTTCCAGGTTTACCGAGCCATCCCCGGTCTCCAATTTCCAATCTGCCGCCAAAGCCGAGCCCGCGGTTGCGCGCGCATCGACATGGCCATCGCCAGTTCTCAATTCAAGCTCGTCAAATCGTCCGCTGGCTCGAATGTGTCCGTCACCGGTCGTCGCCCGCAACTTTCCGTCGACGCCATCCAGTTCCTGCGCTCCGTCGCCGGTCCGCAGAAGCATCTCGCCCTTGAACTGCGCGAGGTCGATCTCGCCATCCCCGGTACGCAAATCGACCTTTCCCTCGCGCGGCATGTGGATATCGACGTTTACCCGGCGCCCGTTGCCCCAGTTGATCGTGATCCCATGCTCGTGCGGAAAGTGTACTTCGATTTCAACCACGTCTCCGGTCTGATGCTCTTCAATCCGAATGCCGCCATCGCCGATCTTGTAGCGGATCGTCGTCACCCTGGCCTCAATTGTGTTTTGATCCCAGGTTGAAACGTGAATGTTCGCGTCGGTCGTATCCACGCGCAATTCAGGTTTACCTGCGAGCGTATAGGTTTTGGACCATTCATCTGCTCGCGCCGGCAGCGCCGCCAGCGAGCAGGCGAAAGTCGCGATTAGGAGAATCGCAAGCGTCTCACCACGCATGTTCTTCATGAGGAACCTCCGTTTCGGACATAGCATAGCTTAGACGCGGATACGGGAAAGAGGTGAGATTCGTTCCGTGAGGGCGACGGCGGAAGAGATTTCCTGATGGCGTCCTACTGTGCCGCCGCGCCGGAGGGCGAGAATAGCGTGCTGAGCGCACCCTGGTGGCAGGTGAGGACAAGATTGATCGCTTTTTGCTGGGATGACTCCAGTCGCACCCACAGATACTTGCCGCAACGTGCCATCCGGAGCTGTTTCGCGGAGGTTCTTGCGGCATAGCTGCCCACAATGTGGGAGCACTCAGCGTCGTCTTCCACTCGATCGAAAAATATGTCGCCCGCAATCCGCTGTCTTGCCAAAGCCTGGACTCGCTCGCGCAGAATGGTCGCACTCATCAGGCACGGCTCCGTGTGATATCCCAGCATATGCTCGATGGCGTAGAGCGCGGTGTAATCGATGCCGTAGCCGAATGCCATCAGGAGGGTGCCGGAGGGCTCCACCAATGCGACGGGCATCATCTGGAAAAACTCCAACAGCGATACCGGGATCAGCGGACAACAGTCGGCAGCCGCCAGGGCGGCTTCATTCCGGAGCATCGGACACGCCCACTGGCGCGCCAACGCTCCGGTAATGCGTGATTCGTCGGCGAATCCCAGTTGTTGCAGCCATTCCCCAATCCGGCCGCATCCGGCGTCGCGCTGAGCAGCCAGTGCGGTGCGAAGTTGTTCTGGCGTGAGCTGCTGGCGTGAAAGCAGGATCAAGCCAAGCGGAATGCGATGCGATGCCAGCAGCTCTCGTCGCGGAGCCGGACGCGTTTGATCGAGAGCCTCCACCAGCGCCCGTTGCAAACATTCCGTGCCGCAGTAGCGCAAGCCATGCAGCCGCACGCCTTGTGACCTGCCGCGGATGCGCTGCCACTTACTCCGCAACTCGACGGAATCGCAGCCGGCGCATGCCGGGGCAGCGTGCGCCCAAATCCTGCGCCAGGCAGATTTAATGAAGTATGGGCCGCAGCCGAAGACTGTTGGCATGGTTTCTACTCGCTCCCCAGCGATGAGATCTCCGTGAGGCGCAATCCGTAACTGCCCTCGATAACCACAACTTCTCCCCGACCGATCAGCTTTCCATCGAGCAGCAAATCGACTGGATCCTGCACTCGGCGGTCCAACTCAACCACAGCCCCCGGCCCAAGCTCGAGAATTTCGCGAAGCGCAAGCGTCCTGGATCCGAAGCGGAGGGTCATCGCCAATTCCACATCCATCAACAAATCGAGCGTCCCCGGCGCCTGAGCGGCATCGTGCGTTCCTGCTCCGGCAACTGCTACCGGTTCCGGCGGCTGAATCGGAACCGCTTCGGTCTTTTCCATTTTGAGCTGAGCAATTAATGCGGCGCTTATTCCAAATTCGAGGAAGACAGAAGCGGTCGGATCGCCCGCGCGAACCCAGCACTCCACTGCCGCCGGCCAGGACGGAGCCGCTGCCGCAGCTTCGACGAGGAATTGAATTTCTCCCCACCGCTCTTTTGCGGAGGTCGCAACGATGCCGCCAACCTGGCGCAACAGTTCGACCGTGCCGTCGCGATGATCGGTGGTGGGCTGAGCATCGGGCGTCGGCGGCTCGCTCATGAAGGCCTGACCCAATCGCAATACGGCCGAGGCCGCGAGGCGCAAGCTCATCTCTCCGCGCACCGAGCCCGAGCATGTGATCATGGCCCAAAGGTCGCTTTCGATAGCCGCCGGAAGCGATGCTGGCTTTTCTTTTTCGAGCGCACAAGGAAAAGCGGCTCCGGTAACCTGCCCGAGCACTTGGGAAAAGCTGTCATTCCAAATACCGATAAAGTCCAAAGCTTCGGATTCAGGGACCGGGACAGTCGCTTCGCTCATCGCTTATCTTCCTGTGTATTTGCCGGCGTACGATTCTGCAATGGCTCCACTCGCGCAAGCACTTGCCCGGCGCGGGCTTCGCGGGAGCGGGCAGGGAGAGCCTTGAACATCTCGATTCCCGCCACCAACAGCGATGCCGGCTCGCCCACGCTCCCACGAAGGCGCAGCAATTGCCCGGGGGCGAGATCGGAAAGATTGTCCACGGACACGCGCAAATCATCGGCACTTAATTCCGCGGAGAAGCGGCAATCCAGCAAGCGCTGCTTGATACGGTCGCGCCACTCGCTGCGCCGCCGCGGTCGCCGCTCATTCCATTCCGCCGAAATCTTGCGCAGCAGCGCGTGAGAAACGGAGACCGGAACCGCAAGATTCAGGCTGCCCCGCACCTCTGACATGGTGACTTCGAAACTCAACGACAACGTCTTGTCGTCCGGCGACATCAACCGCTGGGCGTCTGCCGTTTCCATGCGCCGGTCGAAACCCACCTGCAGATTGACCGACTGCCATGCCGTGCCCAGTTCACGGCACACGATGCGCGCCACACTCTCGATAATCTGCTCCTCGATTTCGGTGATCTCGCGGGTTGCGGCGGTGCTTTTGCCTTCGCCTCCGAGCAGCAGATCGACAATCGGGAAGGCGACCTTCAAATCGAGTTGCAGCGCGGCTTGCAGTCCCATGGGTTCCAGCTTGCAGGATGCGAAGTAAGTAGTTTCCGGAATGCGCTCCAAAAACTCGCGATAAGTCAGGTGCTCAGCGGAAACCAGCGCCGCACTGAAGACGACCCTGAGGTAAGCGCCCAGCGAATGGGTCAGGCTGCGGGCAAATCCTTCATGCAATTGCGTAACCGCCTGCAACTGTTCCCGGCCGATCTGGCCGGCGCGGCGCGCGTCCCAAAGCTCAACCTTGGGTGCCGTATCCTGCCGGGCATCGGCGCCGCCACTGCGCGCTGCGCGCACCATCACATCGATTTGTTCCTGGGTTAATTCCTTCTGCAACCGGAGACTCCCTTCGGTTTCTCTGCCGCCATAGCTTCAGTCTGCTCCAGCCTTTGCCGCTTGCCCCGGGGGCTTTGCAGTGTTCATCAGTTCGCCCAGCCGCGAGCGCAGGCGCACCACCGCGAGCGTGTGAATCTGCGACACCCGCGACTCTCCTATGCCCAGCACTGCTCCAACTTCCTTCATGGTGAGTTCTTCGAAGTAGTAGAGCGCCAGCACCTGCTGCTCCTTTTCCGGCAGATCGGCGATGGCGCGGGCCAACAGCTCCTTCATCTCCGAGCGCATGCAGCGGAAAAACGGCGTATCGTCCGCGGCGCTGGGCAGGTAATCGCACAAGTCTTCATCTTTGCCGTCCCACGGGGACTCCAAATGAAGGCTCCCGATTTCCAGGCCATCGAGCTCTGTCAGCAGCTGTTGAAAATCGCGCAGCTCCATATTCAGTTCTTTTGCAATTTCCACTTCTGTAGGTGCGCGGCTCAGGTCCATGCTGAGCTTGCGCTGCGCCTCTTCGACGCGCCGCGCTTTGCGCCGCAGTTCGCGCGGCCCCCAGTCCATCTCGCGCAGGCTGTCAAGGATCGCACCGCGAATGCGGAACTTTGCGTACGAGCCAAACTGCACGTGCTTGGAGCGGTCAAACTTGTTCAGCGCATCGATCAATCCAATCACGCCGGCATGCACCATGTCTTCGAGCGGGACATGCCGCGGCAGGCGCTCGTGAATGCGCCGCGCCAGATAACGCACTTGCGGCAGTTGTTCGAGCAGGATGCGGTCGCGCTCTTCTTTGTCCTGCCATGCGGTATAGGCTTGCGCCGTGCTCTTGCTCATATTCGGTTCCTCGATCTCGTTCGCATCTCCCTTTCCCGCAATTCCTGTCCGACTCCCGATTTCCGGCAGCTGGACCAGTCCTCAATGCAAAACTCCCAGCGACTGCACCTCAACCAGAGGAGGAATCTCGAGCGGGGAAAGCACAATCACCTTTGGCAGGAAAGGCTCGAGCAGACGTTTCAGGTAGTAGCGCGCCGGGGTCGCGCATAGCAGGACCGGAGCGGCCACCGCGACCTGCTCTCCCGCAAGCCGCCGCAGCCCGTCGACGATTCGCCGCGCAAACGGAGGCTGCAGCGCGGTGGTGCCGGGAGCTGCCCCGGTGAAAGCGCGCCCCAGTTCATCCTCGAGCGCCCGGTCGAGACTCACCACGCGCAATCCACCGTTTTCCCCGAGCAGAGGCTGTACGAGGGCGCGGCCGAGAGCCTGCCGGGCCGCCTCGACCAGCAGCACTGGATTCTTGTTGCCGGAGGCAAGGTCGAGCAGTGTTTCGAGAATCGTCGCAAGATCGCGAATCGAAACCTGCTCGCGAAGCAGCTGCTGCAAAGTTTTCTGCACCTCACCGAGACTGAGGATTTTGGGAACCAGTTCTTCCACCAGCTTGGGATGGCTTTCGGCCAGGCGGTCGAGCAGTCGCTTGGTTTCCTGCCGTGTCAGCAATTCGTGCGCATGTTGCTTTACGACTTCGGCAAGGTGAGTGGCGAGAACCGAGGTTTGATCGACGACCGCATACCCGGAAGCCAGCGCCTGGTTGTGCAGCGCCGGCGGAATCCATACGGCGGCCACGCCAAAGGCGGGCTCTTTGGTCACGATACCGGGGAGCGGCCGCGGCGCACCCTCCGAACTGATAGCCAGCAGATGATCCTGATGGAGCTCCCAGCGTGCGATCTCCGCCCCTCGCAGCGCGATGACGTATTCCTTCGGTTTGAGCCGCACATTGTCGGTAATGTGTACGGGGGGAACGATGAAGCCCAGTTGCTGCGCCAGATTCTGGCGCAGCGCGCGCACCCGGTTAAGAAGTTGTCCGCCTTGATTCTTATCGACCAGCGCCACCAGCCCATAGCCGACTTCCAGGCTGAGTTCGTCGAGCTTCAGCATGTCTTCGACGGAATCGGATGCCGCCTTCTTTCCATCCGCTTTTGCGGTTGCTGCAGCCTCCGCCGCTTCGTCGATAGTTTTCGGAACACGCCAGGCAAGAAACGCGGTGATTGCCGCCAGGGTAAGAAAAGAGAATTTGGGCAGGCCGGGAATCGCCGCCAGCGTCAGCATCACGCCTGCGGCGATGATTAGAGGGCGGCGCCGCGAAAGGATTTGCCTTCCGACATCCACCGACAGCGTCGCGTCGGACGAGGCACGAGTCACCACGATGCCTCCGGCCATCGAAACCAGAAGTGAGGGAATCATCGTGACCAGGCCGTCGCCCACCGTGAGCACGGTGTACGTCTTCAGCGCCTCGCGAAAGGGAATATCGAGCTGAAAGACTCCGATGAGAAATCCGGCAATGATGTTGATCGCGGTAATCAGGATGGTCGCAATCGCATCCCGCTGGTTGAAGCGGGCTGCGCCATCCATCGCTCCGTAAAACTCGGCATCGCGGGCGATCTGCTCGCGCCGCGATCGCGCCTGCGATTCGTTGATTAAGCCGGCGTTCAGATCGGCATCGATCGCCATTTGTTTGCCGGGCATGGCGTCCAGGGTGAAGCGCGCGGTAACTTCCGCAGTGCGCACCGCGCCGTGAGCGACCACCAGATACTGAATCGCGATCAGGGCAACAAAGAGGACAAAGCCGACAACGTAGTTGCCCCCGACGACGAACTGCCCGAATGCTTCGATGACGTGGCCCGCAGCGCCTGCTCCCTCGTTGCCGTGAAGCAGGATTCTCCGGCTCGAGGCCAGATTCAGAGATAACCGGAACAACGTCAGCAGAAGAAGAAGGCTGGGAAACACTGAGAACTGGGAGGGCCGCAGGATCTGAATCGCCGAGAGCAGCACCAGCACGCTCACGGTCAGGCTCATGGCCAGAAAGAAATCGAGCAGCACGCTGGGCAGCGGGACCAGCATGACGAAGATCAGGCCCACGGCCGCGATGGGCATGATCCATTCCGCGGCGCCATTTTTCAGCTTCGAAGCCGGAGTGGGAACTGCGACGCTGGCAGTGGAGGCCATGATTTACATCCTCGCCCCAGCCGGCGCTGCGGGCGCGCCGTAGCTTTGTGCGGCGCGGGTTTGTGCGCGCCAGACTGCGGCCAGCACTTCCGCCACCACGACGTAAAGCTTGGAGGGGATTGCCTGGCCGACTTCCACGGCGCGATAGAGCGCGTGGGCCAGTGGAGGGTTCTCGACCATGGGTATGCCATTCCAGCGCGCGATTTCTTTAATCTGCGCCGCCAGCAAGTTGCGGCCCTTGGCGACCACCACCGGCGCGTCCATATCCATGCGGTATTCGAGCGCGATGGCGAACTCGGTTGGGTTCGTGATCACGACTGCCGCGCGTTCGACGTCCTTTAACATGCGGCGGCGGCGGGTCTGCCGCTGCAGGCGGCGGATGCGTTGCTTGATCGCGGGATTGCCTTCCATTTCCTTAAACTCGTCTTTCTGCTCCTGGCGGCTCATCTTCAGTTCATTTTCGTGCCGCTGCAGTTCGAGGAAGTAATCGGCTCCCGCCCACGCCAGCAGCACCAGCGATCCTTTCCATGCGATTTCATACATGCGTCCGGTGGCAAAGACCGCCACGGCAGTGCGGCTGCCATGCAGAAGAGAGGGGAAGTAAGCCCAGTCCCGCACCAGCGCGGCTACGGCGAGATAGACCACCACAGCAGTCGGCAAAAGAGACTTCAGCAAGCGGCTTAATGCTGCGAGCGAAAACAGCTGCTCGATGTGGCTTGCGGGTTCGAGGCGCTTCCAGTTGAACGCCAGCGCGGATGGAGCGAATATCACTCCGCCTTGCGCGAAGCCGGCGGCCGTGGCAATGAGCCAACTCAACCCCGCCGCCAGGCCCACTCCGCGGAAGGCCGGTAGAGTTGCGCGCCAGTCGAGCGCCGGTCCCTGCGGATGGGTCGCCGCCAGGTCGAGGGAACGGCGCAACAGGCCGCGCCACGCGGTGGCGAAGTTCGGCATTTGCCAGGCGTAGCACAACACCGCAGTCATGGCTCCCAGGCCCGCAGTCAGGTCGCGGCTGCGCGGCACCTGCCCCTGTTCGCGCGCTTTCTGCCGCCGGCGCGGGGAAGCTTTCTCGGTTTTGCTTTCGTCCGCCATGAACGTTCATTGGTCAGTGCGCCAGGCGAAGCAGGCGCTCTGCGGTTTCGATTGCCTGCGCGAACTGTGAATGGAAGACGCGCGGCCAGTAAGCGATGGCCACCAGCAGCACGCTCAAGCCCACGAGATTTTTCACCGCGATTCCGATAAACAGCACCGGCAATTGCGGGGAAGCTTTTCCCAGAAATCCCAGAGTTACATCGACCACAAGAGTCGCCACCAGCGACGGCGCGGCGATCTGCACACCCCCGAGAAACATACCTCCGGCCGCGTGCAGCAAGGCTCCCGTGGCGGTGCGGGTAAGGGTAAAGCCGCCGGTGGGAAGGTAAGCGAAGCTGCGAACCAGCGCCCGCATCAGCCAGTGATGCACGTCGAGCTGAAGAAAAATCAGCAGCGCGCTCATCTGATGAAATTCTGAAAGCACGGGCAGATCCGCCTGCGTCTGCGGATCGAAGACGTTGGCCAGCGCGTATCCGATCTGCACTCCCAGAATCTGCCCGGCCATCAGCGCCGCCTCGAAGATAAAGTTGGCGGCCAGGCCTAAAAGAAGTCCCGCCGCCGCTTCTTCCAACGCTACGAGCCCCCATTGCCAAATTCCGGACGGCGTCCCAAACGCCAGCCGAGCCGGCCCGTGGAGCGGGTGCAGCAGAATCGTCAGCAGCAGGGTCAATCCGGCTTTAATTGGCAGGGGAACCGCATCGCTTCCAAAGAACGGGCAGAACACCATCAATCCGGAGATTCGCGCCCCGGTGAATACGGCGCCCGCCAGCAGCTCTTCGAGATGTAGCCCGTCAACCATTTTTTTGTGGCCTTCTTTTTTGTGGCTTTCCTTTTTTCACCGCACAAACCGGTGGAAGTCGGAAAACAACTCGACCGTGAACATCGCAATCCGCCGTACCATCCACGGCATCAGTACCAGCACGGCCAGTGCCACCGCAGCCAGCCGCGGCACGGTCGAGACGGTCATGTCCTGCAAGGAAGTCAGCACCTGCACGACGTTGATCGCCAAACCGACGATCACGCCGGCGATCAGCAACGGGCCTCCCATCCAGAGCGCGGTCTCGAGGGTGTGCCGCAACAACGCGACTGTCTGATCCGCTCCCAACGCAAAATCTCCCTCAGGCAAAACTTTTCATCAACGAGCCCACCAGCAGGTTCCAGCCATCGACCATGACAAACAGCAGAATCTTCAGCGGCGTCGAGATGATCACCGGCGGCAGCTGCATCATGCCGATGGAAGTGGTCACCGCCGCTACCACCAAATCGATCACCAGAAAGGGCAGAAACATCGCCACGCCGATCTGAAAGCCGGTCTTCAGCTCCGAGATGATGTAGGCGGGGACGATCACGCGCATAGGGACATCTTCGGGGCGCGCCGGTCGGGGCGCCTGCGCCAATTCGAGAAACAGCGCCAAATCTTTTTCGCGCGCGTACTTCAGCATGAACTGGCGCAGCGGCGGAGCGGCCAGAGCGAGCGCGCCCAGCGCATCGACGCGGCCTTTCTGAAACGGCACCACCGAAGCCTGGTAAATCGCACCGCCCACCGGCTGCATCAGGAAATATGTCAGTACCAGGGAAAGCCCGATCAGGGTCTGGTTGCTCGGCGCCGTCTGCGTTCCCAGGGCTTGCCGCAAAAAATGAAAGACGATCAGGAGGCGCGTGAAGGGAGTCAGGGCCACCAGCAATGCCGGCACCAGAGTCAGCAGCGTGAGCAACACAACGATGTTCCACGGCACCGAACCGCTGGCAGCGCCGGTCGCCGACCACGGCAACCCGGTGGCGTGGCGTGGCCGGTAGATCCACGCGGCCGTTCCAGTGCCGAGGCCGCTGCGCAATGAGCCCGCGATATTGAATAAGATTCGCATTCTCACAGCAGCCTGCTCATAATTGACGCGTTGGGCTTGAACGGAACCGCCGCTCGCCGTTCTTCTTCGGAATGGTTCTGCGCATCTTCCCGCGCACGGTCCAGCCGCGAAAGCAAAACCAGCGACGACGAAGTCCCGCCTAGCAGAAACCGCGACTCCTCGAACTCGATCACGGCCACAAAACGGCGCTCGCCCAGCGGCAATGTTTCACACAATCGCAAGCGTCGGGGAGCGCCCCGGTGCAGGCGCAGAGCGCGTCTCCACAATTCGCTCGCCTTCGCCCGCAGCGATCTCGCCGAAATTTGAAGAGTCTCGTTCACCGGGAGTCTCATCGCTTCATTGCCCTTTGGCGTGCGCTACGCTAGTTCCGTCAGGCGCACCGCCAGATTGTTGCCGACCACTTCAAATTGCACCCATCCGATCAGGCTACCGTTCAAGCGCAGAGGGGCATCGCGGGCCAGCCGCCAGTGGGCATCGATCACCGAAGCCGGACGCAAGCGAAGAAAGTCCGCGATCTTGAAGTTCGGCAGCGGCAGTTCCACGCTCAATTCGCAGGGGAGTTCAAGAACCGGCAGCCAGTTCGCATCTTCTCGGTTCGCCGGCAGCTCGACCTCCGTATTTGTGGTGCCTGCCATCTGCGCTGGGCTCGTGCCCAAAGCTGTTCCCATTTCTTCCTCCTCCCGGTGACGCAGTTCAGCGCTGGATCAGGAACTCGGTGAAATAAATCTCCTCAACTCCCAGGTCGGGCACGCGTGTCTGCAAGGCGCGCAGCAAGTCTTGCTTCAATTGCTCTTTGCCCCTTGCCGCGATCAAGTCGTCGGTCTTCGCCTGTCCGAGAACGCCGATGATCGTGTCGCGTACCGGTCCCAGAGGTGGCGCATTGTCTTTCGTGCCCACCGCACGGCTCAAACCAAGATCGATACCCACGCGGAGGTACGACCTCTGCCCTGGGTCGGCCAGATTCAAAACAAATGTGTCCAGGTGTAACGTGGCTGGTGCACGGTTCGCGGCGGCAGGCGTTCCCTCTCCGGATCTGCGGATCATCCAAACTCCGCCCGCCAGCGCCCCAACGACCACCAGCGTGATGAGGACAGATCGAAATCCACTCGAAGATGAAGCTGGACGAAGGGTTTTGTCGGCTGCTGCCACTCGCTGGGTGAAAAGCAATTAGGATTCCGCAGCGTGGGTACCAAGGTGAGGGCTTCAAAATGATCGAGTCAAAATGCCGCAAGTCCGCGCAGATCAGCACATAGCGGATTCTGGATGACAGGATGGAACACTATTCGTTGCACCCGCACGGACGGATTTAGAGAAGTCGTGAAACCATCCTCATTAGAGTTCCCTATTGAATCGCGTCTCCGGCGGCGAGCGCTCACCGCCGGAGAGGTCATCGGCAGAAAAATCTATTGCTTCAGTGCGATCGTATCCTGAGTAATTTGATCGAAGGTGGTAACCGCTTTGGCATCCGCTTCGAAACCACGTTGCGCGACGATCAAGTTGGCGAACTCGGTGGCAATATCCACATTGGACAATTCCAACGAACCGCCGGAGATCGTCCCCAATCCGCCGGCGCCGGGAATCCCAACTACGGCTGGACCAGAGGCCAGCGTGGGTGTGTAGTTCGTGCTGCCGTCGAGTTGCAGGCCATTGACGTTGGCGAAATTTGCCAGCGCCAGTTCGCCGAGCGCTTGAGTCTTGCCGTTGCTGAACGAACCGGTAATCGTCCCATCCGATCCGATCGAGAAACTCACCAGCGAACCGCTGCTGCTGCCGTCCTGCTCGATTCCTGTGGTGCTGCTCGGCGCCGCGACTTGCGTAATCAGAGGCGTGGTCCCGTTCAGCAGTTCCCAGTTAAAGGTCTGGTTGGCGGCGCCATCGGCGAATCCCGTGATTGGAATCTTGGGGACGTTGGCCAGGCTGAGGGCAGTCGTAGGCACGGTAATGGTATCGCCGGTTGCGAACGCGGTCGATCCCGCATTAATAGTGAAATCGAGCTGGGAAGAAGTAAAAGGAACTCCGACAGTCGCCGTTCCCAGATTGCCCGAGACCGATCCCACGACCGAAAATGTGGTTGCGCTGGTCGCCGTCATCGTGACGGTTTGCGCGACCGAAGTTGAAGTTACACCGAGGCCAGAAACAGTTCCGTTCCCTACGTTGGTTCCTCCGTAAGCCGGTGTTCCTGCACCACCGCTCGAACCGATCAAGTTCCCGTTTCCATCGAAGGTCAAAGTTCCAGTCGAAAGAATTCCGGTTTGCGGAGTCCCATTGATGGCATTCAGATCGCCAGGGGGAATACTAAGGTTGTAGCTCCAGGTGTTCGGTCCCGTGTTGGTGAATGTGTACGTTAGGGTATGGCTGTTGCCGAGCGAATCGTAAATCGTGACCGGAGTCGAGTAGGTCGATCCGATGCCCGCCCCAGCATTGAGGTTCGACGTAAGTTGCACGTCGCCGGTGGCGGTCGGCGGACTGATGGTTCCCGCGCCAAGCTGCAACGGTCCGATTCCGCCTCCGGTATTCACCACGCCGCCAACCGCCGGGTAGCCAAGCACCTGCTGTCCGCTTGACGTCACCAGAAAGTTGTTCTGATCGGTGGAGAAATCTCCAGCCCTGGTGTATTCGACGTTTCCGCTTGCATCTTGTACCGCAAAAAATCCCGTGCCCTGAATAGCGACGTCAGTGGGCACGCCCGTAGCGCTCACACTGCCTTGCGTGAAGAGCGAAGGCATTGAACTTACTTCCGCGCCCGCGCCCAATTGAATGGGATCTCCCGAGCCCGTGGTGCCAAGGCTTTGGTAGAACAGATCGCTGAACTGCACCAGCGTGTCTTTGTAGCCGGTCGTGTCCTGGTTGGAAAGGTTGTTGGCAATCGCCGACAGCGCCGTCGATTCGGCCGTCAAGCCTGAAAGGGGAATTGAAAAATCGGGCATTAGAAGCCTCCTTGAAGTTTGCTGGTTAGCGCGGAAACCGATGGCGCCGCGAACCCAGGTAGGCTCACGGGCCCGGGTAAAAGTGTGCGGGGTGAAATCGTCGCGGGTGCAGTGGAGGAAGGCGATCCGGCGGCCGGCATGGGAGTTGGGTATCCCGGCAAAATTCCACTGTTTGCGCCGTTGCTCGCCAGGCCGCCCGCCGGCGAAGTGCCTCCACTTGAACCCGTGCCAGTACCGCCGGTGCCGCCCGTGCCGGAGCTTCCAGTGGAAGGAATTGCCTGCTGCAGCAGCTGATAAATCGATGTGACCTCGCTCAGTTCGCTGAATTGCGCCAGTTGCCCGACAAACTGCGAAGGATCGACGGGATCGGTGGGATCCTGATTCTGCAATTGCGCTACCAGCAGCTGCAGAAACATATTGTTCAGGCTCTGCGCGCTGGGTATGCCAGTCGAGGAAGAGCTGCCCGTGCCGCTCGTCGGTGGTGGGGTAACCGGACTTGTGCTCATAGAAATTTCTCCTTCAAGCCAGAATGCTAAGGCTGCCGCCGCCACTCCAACCCGCGTATGCGGGGATGTCGGTCGAATCCTCTCCTGCCGATTCGGAGGAGGCCATATCGGCCGTCGCCCGCGGTGGAGCAAACGAATGCGATTGCGAGCTGCCGTCTCCGGGTGCGTTGTTCGACGAAGCGAATCCCTGCGTAAAGCTCACGCTATTGAGCCGCAGATTCTGCTGTTGCAGGGTGTTTGTAATCGCCGGCAGATCGTTCGCCAGCAGCGCGTGCAGATCGCCCTTTTCGCTGCCGATGATCACTCCCACGTCGCTGGTATGAATCACCGTGCGCACTTCCACACCGCCGAAAGCCGCAGTGGTGAGGCCAACCCGCATCTCTGATTGTCCGAGCCGGTTGACGATCTGCGCGGCCTGCACGGGACCAATGGGCACAGGTTCGGGAAGCGCCGGTGGAGGCGCCGGCGATGTTGCGGAAGAAGATGCGGTCGCAGGCGGTTGCGGCAGGGCATTCGAATTTGCAGGCACGGGTGCATTCGCCACCACCGTGGCTCCGGTGGAAGCGGCCGCGACCGGGATTGGCGCGGTGGAACTCTGCGGAGCCAGAACTTCTACCGCCGCGTTTACATCGGCATTTGTGTGTGGCGCCTGCGGATTTGGCGAACCTGAAGGATCGCCTCCTGCAGAAGACTCCTTCTGATTTGGCGGAGCGGCGGCCGGCTTAATTCCCTGCTGCCCACTTGGCGCCTGCGCGTTGGCGTTCGGCGTAATTACGGCTGACGAGTGATTCATCGGAATCGAGGCGGTCGCGGGGGGAAGAATCATTTTCGGCAACGTCGAAGCTGCGCTCTCGGTCGCCCCGGCGGAGTCAGAAAAGAAAACCGAAAATGGGGTTTGACTACTGACAACCGATTCCTTACTGGTTCCGGATTCGGCAACTGCGATCAAATGAGAGCTTGAGGACTGAGAGCCGGGCGCTGCCGAACTTTGCGCTGCCGCCGCTGCGTGCGCAGGTTGCGTGGTGGTCGAAGCAGCCGATGCGGCTGGAGCCGAGGCAGCCATTTTTGCCGTAACTATGTTTTGAGCGAGGTTGGAAACAGATGAGAGCGGAACTTGCCCGCCCTCTTTATCGGCGCCCAGTGCGGTTTTTTCTGGCAATTGTGAAGTTGCATCGGTTCCTGGCACGGATTCGGGATCTGTGGGTTGCAGCACTGCGCTTCCGATTAGGGTGGTCTGCGCAGGATTTGCCTGGCTGGGAGCGGCATCGGGATAAGAGAGTGCTGTCGCCACCTTTGGCGAAACACTGGCGCCCGAATCTGAAGTCCTCACCGACTGAAATCGTGCGCCGAACTGAGGGGTGGGAGTGGCGTCCGCTTGAGCAGCGACCGGTGGAAGAGCGAAAGTGTTTTGGGATTCGCTGGGTAAAGATGTGAGCGCGACGTTTGGGGTTTGCGGCGATACCGGGTGCGGCAAAGCAGATGCGTTTCCCGAGGAAACGCTGCCGGCAAAACTCTGCGCGGTAGTGGCGCTGATCAGGGTATGCCCATCCGTAGAATTGTTGGAACTGTTGACTTGCTCAAATGCCGGGAGTTCCCCAGGTCTGATTTCTGGTGTCTGGGTTTGAGAAGTTATCGGCAAATTCGGCTGGATCGCATTTCTCGCAGACGAATCGGCCTGAGACGATCGATCTTCGCCAGACGGTTCCTCTACGATTGTCGGTGCCGCGAACTGGGCTACTGCATACCGCTGCGGCAGAGGTTGATCTGGAACATTGTGGACTAGAACAGTAGTCGGGCGGGGTTGAGGAATAACCAGAGGAGTTGTGATCGTCAACCCGCCATTCGCAAGACTGAAGGGCATTGACGGAACGGCATTCGCCAATTTCCTCGGTTGAGAATTCGCACCGGCGGTGGTGCCATTCGTGCTCGTGGCTATCTCCTCACCCTCGCTACTCAGCCCAGTTTGCGCTGTGGTCGCGCCGCCAGAACTTTTCGGCGGCATCACCGGCCGCTGTGCCGCGGCCAAGGCAAGCGCAAATGTCTGCGAGCCAGAAGCCCCTGGAGCGCCGGGCCCCGCAGAGATTTCAGCCGGAGTCGCCGCGCCGCTCGAGATCGATAAAGCAATAGCGGTCACAAAATTCGCCTTGCGCCGAATGAGGCAGGCGCATGCGAAGTGATTGCACTCGGGTAGCCACGAACTCCGAACACGCGACCGACGCCTCCAAAGACCACCAAATAACGTGTATTCAAGTGATTCCGAATTTTGCCGAAGAAAGGACCTAAACGTTTGTGAGTCAGGCGGTACCGTTGACTGGGCAAGGTCTGTCCAGATACCCGGCAAATTTGGCCGCGTTACGGGTGTGTGCGGTGCGCCAGAAGCCGCATGAGGAAGAGATCGTCGAGGTTGCGCTGCTCGCGACGCCGCGCTTGTTTTTCATACGCGTCAAGTTGCTGATCGCGCAACGCCTCTAGCGTTTCCCGCGCCCGTCTGGCACTTTGCAAGACCTCGCGTTGCTGATTGCGGGCTTTTTCAAGAATGACAAATTGCTGTTCGATTTCACGGCGATGCCGCAGCATCTGCCCTTCGCATTGCAGTTGAAAACGCAACTCCGCTGCTGTGGTCCCGTCCGACAGCTGCCGGCTCTGCGCCGCACGCAACTCCAGTCGTTGCTCCTCCAATTGCTCAAGCATGTGCCGGACCCGCGAGAGCCGCTGATTGGCGGCGCGCAATTTTAGTTCTTGCTGATGCTCCATGCTGTTGCGCAGGTGGAGCAAGGCCTGAAGTGGAAAATGAAACGCCATCGGGATTTGCCGTCAGGCAGGCAGCGCCAGCAGCTTGTTGATTGTTTCCGCCAGAGGAGCCGCATCGCCCGGCTTCTGCATCAGAAATTGATCGAGTTCAGGAATTAAGGCGAGCGCTTTATCCAATGTGGAATCGCTTCCTTTCTGGTAGGCCCCGATTCGGACGAGATCTTCCGAAGCCGCGTAGGCTGCGAGCAGGCGGCGCACAGCCTGGGCTTTTTGCGAGTGTGCCGGAGTAGCGACCGACGACATAAGCCGGCTCACGCTGTTGAGCACCGCGATCGGCGGATAGTGGCTGCGGACCGCCAGTTTGCGATCGAGCATTACGTGCCCGTCGAGCAGAGCGCGGGCGCCATCGACCAGCGGATCCTCCTCGTCGTCGCCCTCCATCAGCACGGTATAAAACGCAGTGATACTGCCGGCGCCAAACCGCCCCGCCCGCTCGATCAGGCGCGCCAGCATGGTGAAGCACGATGGCGTGTAACCTTTGGCGGTTGGTGGTTCTCCGGCAGCGAGCCCGATCTCGCGCTGCGCCATGGCCATGCGGGTCAGCGAGTCGACAACCAGCAACACCTGCTTTCCTTTTGAACAGAAATATTCGGCGACTGCGGTCGCCGCCAGGGCGGCGCGGATTCGCAGCAGGGGCGACTGATCGGAAGTAGAAACCACCATGCAGGCCCGGTTGCGTCCCTCTTCTCCCAGCGCGTTTTCCAGAAAGTCGCGCACTTCGCGCCCGCGCTCGCCGACAAGACCCAGCACGGTCAAGTCGGCGCTGGTGTTGCGGGCCATCATGCCAATCAACGTGCTCTTTCCCACTCCACTGCCTCCGAAGATGCCAACGCGCTGTCCGCGGCCGCACGTGAGAAATCCGTCAATCGCCCGTATTCCGCAGCCGAGCGGCTCGGTAATTGGAATGCGGTCAAGAGGCAGCGGAGCCACACCATCCAGGGCGCGGAATACGCCCGCGCGATATGGTCCCAATTGATCGACGGGCTTTCCGCCGCCATCGATCACTCGCCCGAGCAGGCCTTCGCCAACGCGAATCGTCGGGCGCTTTCCCCAAGTCGTGACCCGGTCGCCATAGCGGATGCCGCGTGGCGACTCCAGCGGCATCGAGAGCACAGTCTGGTCGCGGAAGCCAACAATCTCTCCGGGAAGCACACGCCCGTTCGAGTCGGTAATCTCACAGACTTCGCCGACCGAACAAAACGGTCCCTCCGATTCGACCAGCGGCCCGACCACCTGGTTGATCCGGCCGCACCAGCGCAGTGAGGCCGCGGAGTCCACTTGCGCGAAAAAGGGCGCCAGCAGACCTTCGCGATTCATGAAGCAGCTTCCGGCCGTGCCGCCAGCAGATCGGCGAATCCCTGCTCAATCTCTTTCAACTGCACCTCGATCCCCAATTGTGCAGTCCCCATCGACGTGCGCAACTGGCATTGCTGCGGTGGAACCGCCGGATCCTCGACAATCTGCGGTAAGTCTCCCGGGTGTATCTGCGAGGCCAGATAGCGCTGCCACTCGGGCGCCTGCTGCGGCGCCACAGCCAATGTCACACCGGTTGCCGCTTCGATCTGCTCGAGCGCGACCCGCACGATCCCCATCAGGAGCAGCGGGTCTACCTGAGCCTCGCGGTGTAAGATTTTGCGCGCAATGGCCAGCGCCAGCTGCACCGCTTCTTCTTCAATGTTTCGGTAGTAGGCGGAGCGTTCGCGAGTGAACCCGGCGAGTGCGGTAGCAATTGCCGTGCGCTCTCCCGCCAGGAGTTCGTCGAATTTCTTGCGCGCCTCCGCCGCTCCCTGTTGACGCCCCAACTCCCGCGCCTGCTCGAGTTGCGCCGGCTGATTGGCTGCGCTCGCCGGATCCGATTCCGATTTTCCCCCCGTGACAAGTGGCTCCCGCCGCAGGTTTTGGCCGCCGCCCGCAGCAGTGATCTCGCTGTAGACGAATGGCAGCGCTTGCGGCCCCGCAGCAGGCGATCGTGCGGAAGAGGACACAGGTGCGGCTCTAGGCGACGAACTCATCTTCTCCCTCCGGAGTCAACTGCAGTTTGCCTTCCGCTTCCAGCTTGCGCGCCACGGCCACCGCCTCAAGTTGAGCTTTGTTGATCTCGCGCGATTTCACCGGCCCCAGCACTTCCATATCTTCTTTCAACATCTCTACGGCGCGCGACGACATGGATTTGAAAATGTAATTCTTCAACTCTTCCGAAGCCCCGCGCAGCGCTGTTGCCAAAGTCTTTTTATCCATCTGTCCCAGCAAGTCACGGATGCCCGTCTCCGGCACCGTCAACAAATCTTCGAAGGTGAACATGAAATTGCGAATCGAAATCGCCAGCTTGGGATCGTCGGTCTCAATGGCTTGGAGAATGTCTTTACCCACCTTCACGTCCAGCCGGTTCATCACGTCGGCCACGCCGCGCAATCCGGCATAGGCCCGCCGGCTCTGTTCTCCGATCGATGCCAGGCGCTTGTGCAGTACCTGGGCCACGCGCTGCGCCATTTCCGGCGAGAACTGCCGTAACTGCGCCAGCCGCTTGATGGGCTCGGCGCGCAGCTCGGCGGGAAGCTTCATCAACAGCGTGGACGCCTGCTTCGATTCGAGGTGCGCCAGAATCAATGCGATCGTCTGCGGATGCTCGCCCTCGATGAACTGCGCCAGCTGCTGCGGATCGGCCTTGCGCAGCGAATCCAGTTTGCTTCCGCTCACTTCGGACGCTTGCGCGACCTGGCGCAGCAGCTCGGCCGCGCCCTCTTTGCCGAAAGCTTTTACCAGCAGCTTGTTCGCGTAATCGGTGCCTCCCTGGCTGATGTAGTCGCCCGTCACCACCAGGCGGTGAAACTCCTCAAGCACCTGCAGCCCGGTGGCGGAGTCGACATATTGGAGGCCGGCAATTTCCTTGGTGATCTGCTCCACTTCCCCAGGTGGAAGATGACGGTAGATGTCGCTGGCCGCGTCCTCGCCGAGAATGACCAGCAGGATCGCGGCTTTGGTTACGCCGGAGAGTGCGGCCGTCATGTTTCGTTTTCCCCCCGCACCCAGGATTCGACCAGCCGGCTCGCCGCCGCCGGCTCCGCTTTCACCTTGTCGGTGAGCAGCTTCTTCAACTCGTTGGCCTTCTGCCCCTCGCTCGACGGCTGGCCTGCAGCTCCGAGGGCGCCGGCAAACCCCGGCGCACCCAGCCCGGAAGATGCCGCCTTCATCACCTTGGCCGGCAGTTCGCGGAAAGCGGTGACGGCCTGCTTCTTGACCGGCCTCAGGATCAGGAAATACACGACGGCAAAGAGCAGCGCCACGCCCACATACCGCAGGATCCACGCCCAGGGCTCGAGCAGGCGGAGAATACGGTCAGTCTTGCCCGGTGGCGGCGGCGTTTCCAGCGGCAACTCCTGAAACGAGAGATTCTCCACCGCCAGCACGTCGCCACGTTGCGTATCCACTCCAATGGCGGCGCGCGCCAGTTCTTCGATTTGCTTCATTTCGTCCGCGGTGCGCTTGCGGCGCGTGGTGGTGCGCTTGCCCGCCTGTTCGGTAACCTCGACCGCATCATCCACCAGCACCGCTGCGGCGATGCGCCGCACGCGGCCGGCGGGTTCCACGCTGCGGTGCAGGCTCTTGCTGACTGCGTAAGTGGTGGAATCGCTTTTCGACGAAGATTGTTCGGCTCCCAACGCCGTTGCCGTCGCCGAGTTTACCCCTGCCGCGGAAACTGTTGCGGGAGCGGTAATAGGCGCCGGCGTAGCTGGAGCTGCCGTGGCGGGCTGCGACGCGGAAGCGGCCGGAACGTTGCTCGCCGTTCCGGGAACGCCCGCCGGGGCCATGCCGGTCGAGTTTTCTTCCGAGTGCTCCTGAGTGAGTGTGGCTGTGGTCTTGGGATCGTACGACTCCTGCGTATCCTCGCTCGTCCCCATGTCGTACTCGACATGCACGCTCGCCCGGACATGGTCGACGCCCACCACCGGCTCGAGCGTGTGCACCAGAGTCTTGGCCAGGTCTTCATCCACGCCTAAGGCGTTCCCGCCCGGCCCGCCGCGCCCATGCACCAACGGAAGGTTGCTGTCGGCGTCGATCACCGTAACATTCTCCGGTCGCAGCTGGTCGACGGCGCTGGCCACCAGTTGCGGAATGGCCTGCTGCGCCTGCTCCGACAGACGCCCGCCGCGGGTCTTCAAGATCACCGCCGCTTTGGCTTCATGCTCCTGCTCGGTGAAGAGCGACTCCTGCGGCAGCACCAGATGCACCCGCACGCCTGCAACTTCGCTGAGCGTGCCCAGCGTGCGTTCCAGTTCACCTTCGAGCGCCCGCTGATAGTTCACCTTCTCGGTAAAATCCGATCCCGCCCAGTTCGGGGTGTCGAACAATTCAAAGCCCATACGGGCGCTGCGCGGCAAGCCCGCCGCGGCTGTCTCCAGGCGCGCGGCGTCGAGCCTGTCTTCGGGAACCAGCAGGCCGCCTCCCTCGGGTGAAATCTGGTGCGGGATATTTTTCGCCGCCAGCCGGCCGCCGAGCGCCTGCGCCTCCTCCGGACGCAACCCGGAATAGAGGGTGACAAACTTCGGTTGCCCGAGTAGCACTACAAACACCCACAGCGTCGTTGCGACCAGCACCAGGCCGCCGGCCAGCAGCACGCGCTGCGTCCAGCTCAGGCCCCTGAAGAATTCTCCCAGCCGGTGCAACACATCGTCGAAACTTTGAGGTTTGGCATCGGCCATGGCGTCCGCTCAAGCGCGGCCGTGAGCCGCTCGAATGTCTTACGACTGCCCGCTCAGAACTGCATGCGCGAAATCTCCTGATAGGCGGAGACGATTTTGTTGCGCACCTGCAGCATGAGTTGAAACGACAGGTCGGCCTTTTCCACGGCAATCAGGGCGCTGTGCACATCGCCGCCGTTCCCTGCAAGCACGCTCGACACTTTCACGTCAGCGTGCGCCTGCGCTTCGCCAATCTCGTCCATCGCGTCGCGCAGCGTGTCGGCAAAACCGCCTTCCGATGAACTATCGGCACTCGGCAGTTGCATGTCTGCCGGCAGAATGCGCAATGGAGAAACCGGGCTGCTCATGGGCTATGCCTTCCGTTAGTCCTCGCAATTCACGGATTAATTTGGAAATTTGAGTAAGTGGGAAATCTCGGCCAGCGCGCCGAATCCGGATTTTCACATTTTTCAATTTTTCAATCGCTTGATCCCTTCGTTCCCGCTAACTCAGAATCTGCAGCGACTGCTGGATCATGCTTTTCGCCGCCTGCACCGCAGCGGCATTCAGCTGATAAGCCCGCACCGCGCTCAGCAGGTCGGCCATTTCCATCACCGGATTCACGTTGGGATAAGTCACATAGCCGGCGCTATCCGCATCGGGATGCCCCGGCTCGTAGCGAATGGGCATCGGAGAGGTATCTCCGACGACGCGCTCGATCCGCACCCCGCCGTCCGGCGCCCCCCGGCGCAAAGCGGCGAGCAATAGCGGAAAGCGCGGCATGGGCTGGGCGCGAAAAACCAGAAGCTGCCGCCGGTAGGCGCCGCCCTGCGCGGTGCGGGTCGTTTCCGCATTGGCCATGTTCGAGGCGACGACCTCGGCGCGCCAGCGCTCCGCCGCCAGCGCCGAGCCGCTGACCTCCAGCATTCCGAATAGATTCATGATGACGATGTGCCTCCCGCATTGATGGCTAGCGAAATCGTGTGAAATTCGTCTTTCAAAAGCTGCACGCCCAGGTTGTACTTCATCTGCGCGTCGGCGAGCAGCAGGGTTTCTCTCTCGACGCTCACGTTGTTGCCGTCCGGACGCTCCAGCAATCCGCGGACGCGGCGGGCGACAGGGAGGTAAGCGGCATAGGACAAGCCTTCCCCGCCGAAGGCCTCCTCCCCCTCGCGGGCGCGCTTCAGCTCGGCGCGAAAGTCGAGGTCGCGGCTGCGGTAGCCGGGGGTATCGACATTGGCCAGATTCGAAGCGATGAGCTTGTAGCGCGCCACGTCCACATCGAGGAACTGGCTGAGCGCTTCCGTGGTTGCGGTATCAATGATGGACATAGCTGCTCCAGCTGGGCAGGCCGTAGCTGCGGATCTTGTTGCGTACCGTGCGCAGGCTGACTCCGAGAAGTTCGGCGGCGCGCGAGCGGTTGCCGGCGGTGGCTTCGAGTGTCATCTCCAGCAGGCGGCGCTCCATGTCGCCGAGGGAAACGCCCGGCCGCAGAATTTCCGCGGCGCCATTCCCGCCTTTCGCATCTCCGGTTCGGGCCGGACCGCTTGGCGCGGGCGCTTCGTCGAGTGGACGCATCGGTTCGATCAGTCCAGGCTCCAGACCTTCCGCGCCAATCTCGCTTCCCGTGGCCAGCGCGACCGCCCGCCGAACGGTATTGGCGAGTTCGCGAACGTTGCCGGGCCAGGTACGCTCCTCAATCCGCTGGAAAAACTCCGCGCCCAACCGCAACTCTTTGCCAGGCGGCGTGTACAGCCGCAGAAAGTGCTCCGCCAGTTCGCGGATGTCTTCGCGGCGCTCGCGCAGCGCCGGCAGCGCCAGAGGGATTACGTTGAGCCGGTAATAAAGATCGGCGCGGAATTTTCCCTGGCGCACCATTTCGCCTAAACCGCGGTTCGTAGTCGCGATCACCCGCACATCCACGGTCATGCTCCGGATGTCGCCGAGGCGGTCAAATTCCCGTTCCTGCAGCACGCGCAACAGCTTTGGCTGCAGCCCCAAAGGCATCTCGCCGACTTCGTCAAGCAGTAACGTTCCACCGTTGGCCAGTTCGAAACGTCCCGGCTTTGCCGCCAGCGCTCCGGTGAAGGCCCCACGGCTGTAACCGAATAATTCGCTTTCGAGGAGACTCTCAGGAAAAGCCGAGCAATTGACCGCGACAAAGGCCCGGTCGCGGCGGGCGCTCAGGCGATGGATCATTCGCGCGACCAGCTCCTTTCCGGTGCCGCTCTCGGCCTCGATCAGCACATCCGCACCGCTGGCGGCCGCCTGCGCGGCACGCTCCAGCGCGCGCAGCCAGGCCGGCGCTCGCCCCACCAGCCGGGACGCAGCCTCGGCCTGGGTTTGCGCCTGGGCCATTACTCTCGCCGCCGTCCGCTCAAGTTCCTCAAATGCCACCGGCTTCACCAGGTAATCGCAGGCTCCGCCCTTCATTGCGGAGACGGCATCGGGAACGCTGGCGAAGGCGGTCAGCAGAATCACCGCTGTCCGCGGAGATAAAGCGCGCGCGTCCCGCATTACGCTGAAACCGTCCGTCCCAGGCATGCGGATATCGGTGACCACCAGCGGATGAAGCCCGCGGCGGAATTTCTCGAGGGCCTCCCCGGCATTCACCGCCGTATCCACGCGCCAGTCGCGGCGCAGAAAATGCGCTTCGAGAGCAGCCCGCATGCCCGGCTCGTCGTCGACCACCAGAACTCGATTCATTCCTGCACCCTTTCTTGCAGAGCGTGTTCTTGCAGACCGTTTCGTTGGAGACCGTTTTCGGGCAGACCGCTCTCCAGCAAGCCGCTTTCTCGGAAATCGTTTTCTCGAAAATCGCTTGCCGGAAGCTCTTCTTGCCAGACCTGTCCGGCAGATTGGCTGGCTTCTTCCAGCGGTAGCGTAACTGTGAAGATCGCACCGCCCCCGGCGCGGTTCGCTGCCGCGAGCGATCCGCCGTGCTGCTCCAAAATCTTCCGGCACACGGCGAGGCCCAGCCCCGGACTGCCAGCGCGCGTGCTGAATCCCGGCTCGAAGATTCTGGCTGCATCGCCGGCGCCGATCCC
>CAZGXY010000057.1:0-33143 GCA_964530145.1 uncultured Acidobacteriaceae bacterium
TTACAGGCTTGCATTGGAAAAGCATGAAGCCGGTGCGAAGTATCATGCGGTGGCCGAAGAAGGCGTGGCCATGCGCGATATTGCTGAAGTCATTGGTAAGGGATTGAAAGTGCCGGTGGAATCTCTTTCTACGGACGAAGCGCAGGCTCACTTTGGGTTTTTAGGCATGTTCGCTAGCCACGATCTTCGTGCCTCGAGCGCGCAAACACGGAAAAAACTTGGGTGGAACCCGACGGGTCCCGGCCTGATTGCAGATCTCGAGCGAGTGCGGTACTCCGAGGTCCTGACCACAGTCGCATCTTGAAGCAGACGTTGCCTATTTGAACTAAGGAGGTTGTCATGCAAGACAAACCGGTCGCCCTGGTCACCGGGGCCAACAAAGGAATCGGTCTTCAAATCGCGAAAGATCTCGCGGCGCACGGCTTCACTGTGCTCGTCGGATCGCGCAATCTCGAGCATGGGAAAACGGCCGCGGGGAGGGTCGGAACTGATGCTCACGCCCTCCAGCTGGACGTTACCAATGAGACCTCCATTGCCGCGGCGGCCGAACTCATCCGAAAGGAGTTCGGCCGTCTCGATGTGCTCGTGAACAACGCGGGCATTTCGCATACAGGAAAGGCGGGCAAACCACTTGAGGAACTTGTGAAGTCGGGCCGCGCGAGTGTTGCGTCCCTTGATGATGTACGCAAGGTGTTCGACACAAACGTGTTCGGGGTGATTGCCGTCACGCAAGCGATGCTGCCACTGCTTCGCGAAGCACCGGCCGCACGTATCGTGAATGTATCTAGTTCCGTCGGTTCGCTAGCATTGAACTCCGACACGGCAAACCGGTTTCGCGCGATGTACGGTACCTACTCTTTATCGAAAACTGCGCTCAACGGGGTTACGGTCGCGTTTGCCGCCGACCTTGAGTCGGGTGGCATCAAAGTTAATGCCGCGTGCCCGGGCTTCACCGCGACATCCCTCAATAGCTTTCAAGGAACACGCACTGTCCAACAGGCCGCACGAGAGCCGGTGCGCCTTGCCCTTCTCGACGCAAACGGTCCGACAGGCACGTTTTCGAACGAGGACGGCCCGCTCCCGTGGTGACTTAAAACAAACTTCGGACATCGGAAGGTATCTGTGATTGCCCGGATCACGAGCCACGGAAGTCGAACCCCGCAGAACCAGACGGGCTACAAGGCGGCTTGGGGAGATTGGGAACGATAAACGCGCATCGCTTCAGTGTTTGATTTCGTGACGAGAAGCCGACTTGTCGCTACCTATCGTGGTTCACGAGGCGACAGCCTCGGGTTGCACGGTCAAGCATCGTTCAACACCACCAGCGCGAATGTCGTGTAGTGTCAAAGCAGGCCGCGATGGCCAGTGTAGTTTTTGTCGACGTCGAGACCACGCTCCTTGATAACCTCGGCAGCCGCAGCCAGTGCTGTTGCGATGGCAGGATAGCCAACATATGGCAGCGCCTGGATGAGAACTTCCTCGATTTCTTTCATTGTGAGGCCGTTATTGAGCCCGGCCCCCATGTGGATGGCGAATTCATGGGGCTGACGCATGGCAATCATGACGGACATCGAAACTAGGCTGCGCGAGCGCCTGTCCAGACCGGGACGAGTCCAGATATCCGCAAAGACCTGGTCGACCGCGTAGGCAGCGATCGTGGCACCGAAGGTATTTGAGTCAGCGGAAGCGCTGAGTTTTGCGGCCGCCTCGTCGCCCATCATTTCGCGGACTACATTGATTCCAGCTTCTCTATTCGTCATGATTGAGTCCTCTTGTACAGCTCAAGTGGCTTCTGCACCTCAAGAGTAGCCGAGTCTTGTCTGCTCCGCATCGAAAGCCCACCTTAGAAACGACACGCCGCTGTCGGGGCTTGCCGTTCGCATCCCTCGCTCATCGCAGTGAGAGTGAAACCTCGTAAATGTTGAGAAGTCCCTATAGGACTCATCGAGATGGTCAATGAGCATAATTGGCGTGGTTTACGTAAACTATCGAATCCCTTCTCGAAGCCTCGCTTTATAGAAGTCAGGAAAATTCTCCACTCGGGTCGGATAACTGCTTACCTGCTTATTGCAGCTTCGCGTACTCGGCCTTGGCTTCTTTCAGGATGGGGATGTCGGGGTCGGCGTCTTTCCAAAGGGCGAGAAAATCTTTGTAGGCGGCGAGTGCTCGAACGCGGGCGGCATCGGCATCCGCACCCTGAGAAGTTCTGGACTGCAAAGCGTTCGCGCGCGCTACGCCCAGATGTGCCAAGGCTCCCGTCCAGCAGTTCCAGACGATGCCGCTGTGCTCAAGAATTTTCTGGAACTCGGCGGCCGCTTCCTTGCCCTGTGCCGCCGCCAGGTAGGCCTCGCCCCGAATGTAGGTCGGATAAAGGCAGGAAGGATTGGCGACGAACGCGATTTGCCCCAACTCGATAGGCGGTGCGGCGGCTTGCAAAGAGTTGAGGGCCTCAGCCGGATTCTTCCGGTTCAGCGCCAACTCTGCTCGAATCGCCGGCAACCATAGGGACTGCATCTGGGTGTCCAGCGGAAAGCGCTTGTTGAGGTTTTCCGCGAACGACTCGGCCCGAGCAGCATCGCCGGCCAACGCGAATGCCAGCGCAGCTTCGACCTGCACGCCCTGGCTCGTGGGAGCGAGTTTCAAACCCTCTGCCGCTGCCTGCCTGGCTTCCGGAGCGTTGCCGAAGGCGGCTTGCCGGAGAGCGGCATTCTCCTGCCAGATCGCTCCACTTTCCTTGCTGTCTGCGCGGATGGCGGAATCCAAAGACTGCTTGGATAGTTCATGCGCCTTGCCCAGATGACCTTTGTAGGCCTCAGTATCGGAAGCGAGCGAAAGCCCTAAATGCTCGACCTCTGGCTGGCCCGCGAACCACTGTTGCTGTTCCGCCATGGCCGGCGAATCTGCGTGGAGAAAGGCAAGAGTGTAAAGCGCAGTATGGAGCAGGGGATCATCCAGTTTTTGTGCCTGCGCATGGTGGATGATCTGCTGCGCTTCTTCGAGACGCTGCAAGGCGAGCATGGTGTTGACGAGGTCCGCGTATGTGGCGACATTATCCCCGAGGAGGCGGAGGCTTTCGCGATATTCATCCGCCGCCTTCTCATGTTGCCCCTGTTCGCTGTACACGATGGCAAGATTGCCGTGTGCGCTGAAGTCACGCGGGTAGCTCTCAATCCACTCCCGATATGCTTTTGCAGCTTTCTCGAGTTCCCCGGTAACTTTGTCAAAGTAATCGGCGGTAATCGCTACCCTTTCTCGCTCACTGGCATGTTCGCGTAACTCGAATGCCTTGGTGAAGTACTCCCTGGCCCGCTCCGGCTCGATAAGATCAGAGTAGTCGTTGCCCACCGACCTGTAGCCCAAAGCAAAGTTCGGATCGAGTTCGATGGCGCGTTGGTCGTGAGGCAAGGCTGCGGCGACGCCTTGCTCTCTGGCAGCCTTTACACCAAGGCTGTACGCTTTGAGGGCTTCCAGAGAGGACGTGGTCGCCTCCGATAAAGAAACATCGAGCTTTTGTACCGTAATGAGTGACTCGCCCAGTTCTCCACGCAGCTTCGATGCCGCCTCGCCGAGTGAGTCCAGCACCTTCTCTTTGGACGCCGCCGTCACCTGCTCGTCGGCCAACTGATCTCCGCTCTTGCAATTCACGGCTTTTAGTTCCAGCACATACTTGCTCCCCAAACTGCCAATCGCTCCGTCGATATAAGCCTTGCTACCCGCACGCTGGCAAATTTCGCGGGCTAGTTCCGGCGTGAGTTTCGTATCCGCTGGACGAGTCGTTTGTTGCAGGGTCTTGGCTACTTCACTGTCGCTAAGTACGTTGAGGAAAGGCGATTGCCGCAGGGAAACGTTCAGCGCAGTCTTTAGCGTGTCGTCGAAAATCGTATCGCCGGTGCTGTTGGAAAAATCGGCGAGAACGATGGTGTCTTTTTCGGTCAGGCGGTGTGCGGTTTGCCGCGTGCGGAAGTAGAACGCTCCGGCGAGTGCAAACGCGATAAGGACTATGGCGGCGGGAACCAGAACCCTCCATAACTTCCTGTCCGCCATACCAACCTCGGCAACTCTCGCAGCGCTCGATGACGGAGATGGAGCAAGCGCAGAGGAGAACCCGGATGCTAAGGAAGGCGGATGCGCCGCCTGAGAGCCGCTTTCCTGAACGGCCGCCGGGGTGCCGGACCTCGCAGCTATAGCACGTCCTGTCTCTGTATCCCGCTTCAGCCGTTGCAACTCGGCTCGCATCTCGGAAGCATGCTGATAACGGAGGTTGCGGTCCTTCTCTAACGCCCGGTTAATGATGTGTTCAAGTTCGGCGGGAACGTCGGGATTCAGCCGCACGGGAGCCACAGCAGCGCGGTTCAGAATCGCATCGAAGATCGTCGCTGTGCTCTCTCCACGGAAGGGTAACTGGCCGGTAGCCATCTCATAGAGAACGGCTCCAAACGAGAACAAATCGGTTCGCGCGTCGAGTTCTTTAGCCCGCGCCTGCTCGGGCGACATGTAAGCAACGGTGCCGAGCGTAGAACCGGGGCTCGTGAGATGATCCGTGTCCGCCGACTGCGTGTTCAGAGACGCAATCCTGCTCGAAGAAATGCCTGCCAGAGTGACCTTCGCCAATCCAAAGTCCAGAATCTTGGCGTGTCCGCGCTTGGTCACGAAAATGTTAGCGGGTTTGATGTCGCGGTGGACGATGCCTTCGGAGTGGGCGGCATCCAAAGCATCCGCAATCTCGATGGCCAGCGACAGAATCAGCTCATTATCCAGTGGTCGGCCTCCGATCTTATGTTTCAGCGTTACGCCATCCAGAAACTCCATGGCGATGAAGTGCTGACCTTCGCGCTCGTCAATCTCGAAGACCATGCAGATGTTGGGATGGTTCAAAGCGGAGGCAGCCTTGGCTTCGCGCTCAAAGCGGCTGAGTGCTTGCGGGTCTTTGGCCACGTCGTCGGGCAGAAACTTGAGAGCCACAAAGCGACCGAGTTTGACATCCTCAGCTTTGTAGACGACACCCATGCCTCCGCCGCCTAGTTTCTCGACGATGCGGTAATGTGAGATGGTCTGGCCGATCACTGGAGCAGAATCCTACGGCTGGCCAACCGGCAAGTCAACGAAAGCTATAGGTTTGGAGGTTTATCAGATCAGTTGTTGATAAATCGCAATTTCACTCATTGACCTTCGCAGTGGGTTTTGATCAGAGCGATGCGCTTATCGGAGGCTTCTGAGGGGAAGTGCGGTTCCCGACCAAATCAAAGCTGAACCAGCCCCCAAGGGCCTTAGATTCGAGGCAAAGGGCTCTCCTGCTGAGATTTGGCTTGTTCGAGGCTGGTTTATCATGGATCGTTCTATCCGGGAAGGATAAAAGTAAACTATGCTGACGCGAGGAGACGCACCGCCACACGACCTGGGCTCTTTGCGGATCCACGAAGGACAGCGCAAAGGCGGCAAAGTGGGGAAGGGCGTCGCCATTTTTTTCGGGGCACTGGTTATCGTCTCCGGTGTTGGGGCAGGCGTTTACGCCCTATTAGAATCAAAACCGGTCGTAGAAGTAGCCGTGGCGCGGAAGGCCGAGGGTCCAGGAAGCCGCGAGGCGCTGCTTAATGCCACCGGATACGTTACTCCGCGCCAGCGAGCCACTATCGCTGCCAAGATAACCGGGCGCGTGACCGGCGTTTTCTTCGACGAAGGCACGCGAGTGCACCAAGGCCAATTATTGGCGACTCTGGACGATGCCGATGCCAGAAGAGCGCTGGAGACCGCGAAGGCCGACCGCGATTCCGCCAGAGCTGCCATCGCCGACTATCAAGTACAAATAAAGAACGCTCGAATCTTGCTGCACCGCACCGAGGAACTCCAAAAAGCTGGAGTGGAGCCCCAAGAGCAACTGGACAATGCGCGCACTGCCGCGGAGAGCCTCCAGGCCAAAATCGATCTAACCAGGGCTCAGGCGATTGCGGCGGAAGCCCGCATTGCGGAAGCGCAACAAGCAGTTGACAATTGTACGATTCGCGCGCCATTCGACGGAATCGTTGTCTCAAAAGACGCCCAGGTCGGCGAGATGGTTTCTCCGATCTCAGCAGGAGGCGGCTTCACGCGCACCGGCATCGCCACAATTGTGAATATGAACTCGAATGAAATCGAGGTCGATGTAAATGAAGCGTACATCACGCGGGTAAAGCCGGGCCAGCAGGTCACTGCGATCCTTGATGCTTATCCCGACTGGAAGATTCCCAGCCGCGTCCGCACGATTATTCCGAGTGCGGACCGCCAGAAAGCCACTGTGAAAGTGCGTATATCTTTTCTGAAGCTCGACCCGCGCATCTTGCCCGACATGGGAATTAAAGTGACATTCCTCGGCGACGAACCATCTGAAGGGAATGTAGCGGCCGCGCCAGCAATTCTCATTCCTCAGGGGGCGGTGCGTGACGAGGACGGTAAGAAGGTTGTTTTCCTCGTTAGAGGCGATAAAGCGGAGCGCCGCGCGGTGACCACGGGCGGAAATCGCGGCAGCGACGTGGAAGTGATTGCGGGGCTGGCTATTGGCGACACCGTAGTAGTGGATGTACCGCCAAATCTCCATGATGGCGACAGCGTTCAGATTAAAAAATGAGACCGGGCAATACAGAGATCAAGTAACAATTGGGAGCGCGGACATGGTTCAAGTGGACGGCACGGGAAAAACCGGAAGTCAGATTCAGGTGCGCGGACTGGATAAGACATATCGGCGTGGAGGCGAAGAGATCCATGTACTCCAAAAATTGAATCTAGACGTTGAGAAGGGCGATTTTGTCGCCTTCATGGGACCGAGCGGCTCGGGCAAGACCACCCTCCTGAACCTGCTCGGCGGACTCGACATTCCAACGCGAGGAAGCATCACCGTGGCTGGCGACGAGATCACACACATGTCCAGCAGCAAGCTGACGTCCTGGCGAGCGCGGCACGTTGGCTTCATTTTTCAGATGTATAACCTCATCCCGGTGCTTACTGCGTTTCAGAATGTTGAGCTGCCGCTGCTGCTCACCAGCCTCTCCAAAGCCGAGCGCCGCAAACATGTTGAGACCGCGCTCGGCATCGTCGGGCTGGCGGAGCGGATGAACCACTATCCGCGCCAACTTTCGGGGGGACAGGAGCAGCGGGTTGCCATTGCGCGCGCTATTGTTGCCGATCCCACTTTTCTGCTCTGCGACGAGCCCACCGGGGACCTGGACCGAAAGAGTGCGGATGAAATCATGGACTTGATATATCGCCTGGTAAAGGAGTACGGCAAGACAGTGCTCATGGTGACTCACGACCCCGTAGTCGCAAGGCGCGCCGATCTAACGCTGCACTTGGAAAAGGGCGTTCTCGTCGAATCCCGCGAATCGCAAGGAGTCCCTGCCGGAGGCGAGGAATGAAATTCCGGGGGCTGATTTTCGCCAATCTCTTTCGCAAGAAACTTCGCTTGCTTCTTACCATCGGATCGTTTGCCGTCGCACTGTTTCTTTTTGCGTTCCTCGCCGTGATCAGGGGGGCCTTCAATCGTGGCGCCGATATTGCGGGCGCTGACCGTCTGGTCACTATCAATCGCGTATCCATCATTCAGCCGCTGCCGCTTGCCTACCGCGACAAAATTCAACGCATTCCGGGGGTAAAGGCGGTCACCCATAACAATTGGTTCGGGGGCGTATATCAGGAAGAAAAAAACTTCTTCCCTCAGTACGTGATCGATATTGAAAATCAACGACAGGTCATCTCCGAGTTGGTTGTTCCCGATGACCAATGGCAGAATTTCGTGAAGGACCGCCAAGGCGCCATCGCCGGTGCGAAAACTGCGAAACGTTTCGGTTGGAAAATCGGCGACCGTATCCCCATTAAGAATGTCAGCTACGGCGCGACCGGCACCTGGGAGTTCAACCTGGACGGCATTTATCACGCCGAGCACGCGGGCGGCGACGAGAGCCAGTTCTGGTTCCAATGGGATTATTTCGAAGAACGTGTGCCGGAAACGTTCAAGGGCAACACCGGCTGGTATGTGGTGAAACTCGCCAGTCCCGATGATGCAGTGAGCGTCGCGAGCGCTATTGACAACATGACGGCAAACTCTTCGTTCGAGACTAAAACGGAAACGGAATCTGCATTTGCCGCCGGTTGGGTCAAGCAATTCGGAAACATTCAATTTCTCATTATGACCATCGGTACGGTGGTCTTCTTTACCCTGCTGCTGGTCACCGGGAATACGATGGCTATCTCCGTGCGGGAGCGCATTGGCGAGCTTGCGGTTCTCAAAGCCATCGGCTTCAGCGATCGCTGGGTTCTTTTCTTTGTCCTTGCCGAATCTCTTACTATTGCCGCCGTTGGGGGACTTCTCGGCCTCGGCCTTGCGCTGTTGGCTATCCCAGTTCTGGGTGCCGCTCTGAATGGCTTGTTGCCAACACTGATTTTGTCACCCGAGATTCTTTCTTTCGGACTAGCGACCGCTCTGCTGGTTGGAGTCGTCAGCGGACTGCTGCCGGGAATTGGCGCCATGCGCACGCGGGTTGTAGATGCACTCCGGAGGGTTTGAAATGGCGATCCCGTTCATCTATAACTTTCGCAGCGTAAAGGCTCGCTGGACGTCGTCAATCGTCGCTGTCCTGGGTATCGCCGGAACCGTCGGTGTTTTTGTGGCTATGCTTTCATTGGCGCGCGGCTTCAGAGCCACATTGGTTGCCTCCGGGTCTGATGACAACGCTATCGTCCTGCGCGCCGGCGCGACCTCGGAGATGATGAGTGGAATTAAACTCGAGGACATCAAAATCCTCCAAGATGCTCCCGGTATCGACCGCGCCTCGGACGCCCCTTTGGTGACCTCGGAAGTGGTAGTGGTCGCACCCTTTCCCCTGCGCGCCACCGGGACCGATGCGAATGCTCAAGTTCGCGGTGTCTCAGCCAACGTTTTGACCATTCGGAGGAACGTGAGAATCGTTCAGGGTCGAATGTTTCAACCGGGCCTTGCCGAGTTAATCGTGGGAAAGAACGCCAGCAGCAGCTACTCGGGTTTGACCCTCGGGAACTGGGTTAATTTTGGAGGCGGCCATTGGCAGGTCGTGGGAATTTTCGACGCCGGCGGCAGTGCTTTTGATTCGGAGATATGGTGTGACGCGCGCGTGCTCGACGACGTGTACAAGCGTCCCAGCAATATTTTTCAGTCCGCCACTGTTCACCTAAGTTCGCCAGGCGCCTTTGAGCAGTTCAAGGACGCGGTCACTTCCGACCGCCGCCTCAATTTCGATGTAACCCGCGAAATCGACTACTACGCTAAGCAATCGACGCGCATGACACAACTCATCACCATTCTTGGCGGATTGGTGGCATTCGTCATGGCCATTGGCGCGGTTTTTGGTGCGCTCAACACCATGTATTCGGCTGTCGCCGAGCGTGGCCGCGAAATCGCCACCATGCGCGCCCTGGGCTTTGGTGGCGGAGCTGTGGTCTTCTCGTTCCTGGTCGAGGCGCTGCTGATTTCTTTCGTGGGGGGCGCCATCGGCTGCCTCGCCGTGCTGCCTTTAAATGGTCTGACCACTGGCACGATGAACTGGCAGACTTTTTCGCAACTGGCCTTTGCCTTCCGAATTACTCCTGCGCTATTGCTTGCGGGCATCGTCTTCGCGCTTCTGATGGGTCTGCTCGGAGGCTTGCCTCCGGCGATGCGCGCCGCCTGGCGCCCTGTGGCCGCCGCCCTGCGCGAATTGTAGCTTCGGCGGAATCGCGACGCGCCGGCGAGGTTTCGCTAGCGAGGTCGACAAGGCTGCTGAACATTGCGCAATCCGGGCAAAGGTACGAGCGGAGCGGAAGAAGGCAGCTTGAACTAAAACGAATGTCCCAGGAGCCCGTCTATCTTGGCGGGCTATTTTATTTTTCTTTCCTGCGACTGACTAGGATCTCAACATCCTGTTCAAATTGCGTGCGACCAATTCGCGGCTTTGAGGAGTCCGTCACCAGATGCGACAGCGGTTTTCTTTCACCATAGGCTGTCCCGGCTTGCACGCGAATGCCTTTTCAAACTCTGGCATGTTGACCACCAAGCCGTTGACGCGGTACTTGCCCGGAGAATGCGGATCTGTGATGGCGTTCATGCGTAGGTTCTCTGGCCGGTTGTTCTCACACGCCCACTGCGCGTTTCCGACAAAGAACCGCTGCTCAGGCGTGAGGTCGTCGCGGTTTTCCAGATGCGTGTTCTTCGTCTCGTCTTTCCAGGCCATCCAAGCGAGAATCAATCCTCCCAGATCGGCGATATCCTCTCCCTCGGTGAGCTTGCTGTTAATTTTTATTTCGTCCACGACGACGTACTGCGCGTACTGATCGACCACGCACTGCGCGCGAGTCTCGAAGTTCTGGTTGTCCTGAGCGGTCCACCAATCCTTCAAGTTGCCCTGGGCGTCGAACTTGCGGCCTTGGTCGTCGAAGCCGTGGGTCAGCTCGTGGCCGATGGTTCCACCGGTATTGCCGTAGTTGGGCGCGTCGTCCATCTTCGAATCGTAAAGCGGAGGTTGTAGTACGCCCGCGGGGAAATTGATGTCATTCATGCGCGAACTGTAATAAGCATTGACGGTAGGCGGCGTCATCGACCACTCGCTGCGATCGACCGGTTTGCCTATTTTATTTAGTCTCCGCTTCGACTCGAACTTCGTCGCCCGTTCGACGTTGCCGGCGAAATCTTGTCTCGAAATCACGACTGAAGAGTAATCACGCCACTTGTCAGGATAGCCAATCTTGTTAACGATGGTATGCAGTTTGGCCAACGCGTTCTGCTTGGTCTCAGGACCCATCCAGGTAAGCTGTCCAATATCCGTGGCCATGGCCTGCTCGATCTGGGTGGTCATGGTGAGCGTCTTCTGCTTCATCTCCGGACTAAACGTCCGGCTAACGAATTCCTCGCCGAGAGCTTCGCCCAGTTGCCGATCGACCAACCCGACGCAACGCTTCCAGCGGGGCCGGAGCTGCGGGACTCCACGTAGCGTCTTGTTGAAGAAATCGAAGTCTTCGTTCACGAAGGCTGAGGACAAAAATGGGGCGGCAGAATGAACCGTGTGCCAGCGTAAGTAGTTCTTAATGTCATCGAGGCTGGCGGTCTGGAGTTGGTGGTCGAGTTCTTTATAGAACGCAGGTTCGGTTACGTTGAATGTGTTTGGTTGACCAAGCCCGGTTTCCCTGAGGTAGATGGTCCAGTCGAAAGCAGGTGAGAGCGCTTGCAACTGCGTCAAATCCACTTTGTGGTAGAGGTTGTGGGGCTCGCGGCGCTCGACACGGGTTAGGGAAACCTTGGCCAGCGCAGTCTCCATCGTCATGATCGAGGCCGCTTCGCGTTGCGCCGTGTCCGGCGCATCGCCCAACAGTTCGAGCATTCGCTGCACGTGAGAGAGGTATTTCTGGCGCAATTCTGCCGACCTTGCATCGGTCTTAGTGTAATAATCGCGGTCGGGAAGGCCGAGTCCGCCAGCGGTGGCAAAGGCGATTACCTGGGTCGAGTCGCCATAGTCTTGGTTCGACCCGAATCCAAAAAACATCCCGCTGCCCTCTGTCCGCAGATGAAACTGCGCCAAAAGAGCCGGTAGTTGGCTCTTCGAGGTGAGGCTATTGATCTGGTCAAGGTAGGGTTTCAACGGGTCGGCGCCGAGCTTCTCAACCGCGGATTCGTCCATGCAGGCGGCGAAGTAGTCGCCGATTTTCTGCTGGTTCGGGTTGCGGCCGGATGTGTTCCTGGCCAGATCGTCCAGAATGCCCCACAGGAATCGTTGATTATCCTGAGCGAGCTTGCCGTAAACACCCCAGCCGGGCTGATCGGGAGGAATCGGATTTTTCTTCATCCACCCGCCGCAGCTGAACTGGTAGAAATCAACGCAGGGGTCGGCGCTCTTATCCATGAATTCAGTGTCGAGTCCTGGAGTGTAGGGCATCGACTCAATCGGAATGTCAGCCGCCGGCGCTGAATTTGCGGCTGCTTGATTGCCGGGCTGCGATTTTGCGTCGGATTCTGCCCGGTCGGCCGGTGCAGCCTGGCCGAAGGCTGCAGCCGTAAAGGCGACCATTAAGACCTTCGTAAAGAGAATGCGCATTTTTCGCTCCGATCGCAAAAGCCGGGAGAGTGTAATACGGGGTGGTGCGTTAGATCAACTCGTCGGAATCACGCGCCAGAAAACAAGCACGCCAGAATCTCCGGCACTGCGGCTGAGCATGGAACAACGCGCTGCAGCCAAGGCTACTCAATCGAGACGATCGTGGACGAATCGCGGCTCGTTCAGGTGAGTCTCTTCCACGGATTGCATAACAATCTACACCGTGTGGATGTTAGCACTTTGCTGATAGATGTCATGACGATTGCGGACGAAGTAGGTTCGCAACTGCGACAGTCAACAGCCAGCTGTCTGCAGCACGCTAAAAGCCCCGCAGCATAACCTTGCGCGTCGGAATGCAAATCGCGGGCGAGTTCAGGCATTGTCTTGTAAGCGGGCATAGAGATCAAGCCTTGAAAGAATCGCAATCGGTACTGAGATCGCAGCTCTCTAAAGTAATCGATTGTCTCAACGAATGTGGTGGTGACGATTTAGCGCCAACCGAGGGCCGGGGCGACCGTAGTCAGAATTGCCTCCATGATATGAGAATTGTAGGCAACACCTAGTTGATTTGGAATGGTTAGCAATAACGTGTCGGCCTCCGCGATCGCCTCGTCTTTCCTAAGCTGCTCGGTGAGAATCTCCGGTTCAGCAGCGTAGCTGCGGCCAAAGATCGCCCGTGTATTTTCGTCAAGGAACCCGATTTTGTCTTCTTCTTCGCGCGAGCCTTGGCCGAAATACATACGATCACGGTCGTCGAGCAACGGAAAAATACTGCGGCTAACGGAAATGCGCGGAGTACGCGTGTGCCCAGCTTTCTTCCAGGCTGCGCGATAGGCGCGAATCTGGGCGGCCTGTTGGATGTGGAGCGGCTCGCCGGTCTCGTCGAATTTGAGGGTTGAGCTCTGCAGGTTCATTCCCAACTTCGCGGCCCATTCTGCTGTCGCGTTGGAGGCAGACCCCCACCAGATTCGATCACGCAATCCGGCAGAGTATGGCTCGAGCCGTAGCAGTCCCGGAGGATTGGGAAACATCGGACGTGGGTTCGGCTGAGCAAAGCCCTTGCCGCGCAGCAACTCGAGAAATTCTTCGGTGTGCCGGCGACCCATATCCGCATCGTCCTCGCCTTTGTTTGTGCGGTAACCAAAATAACGCCAACCATCGACGACCTGCTCGGGAGAACCGCGGCTGATTCCCAACTGCAGTCGCCCGCGAGAGATTAGATCCGCAGCCCCAGCGTCCTCCGCCATGTAATGAGGATTCTCGTACCGCATGTCGATTACGGCGGTGCCAATTTCAATTCTTCGTGTCTTAGCACCGACTGCCGCCAGCAGTGGAAACGGCGATGCCAGTTGTTGCGCGAAGTGATGAACCCGGAAGTAGGCCCCGTCCATTCCCAGGCGCTCGGCTTCCACGGCGAGGTCGATGGACTGCAAGAGCGCGTCAGACGCCGATTGCGTTTGTGACTGCAACGAAGGTGCCCAATGACCGAATGAGAGGAAGCCAATTTTCTTCATGTAATATAAGTCTCCCGTATCGTGGAGATGTACGTCGATTAATCAAAGAAGGATGATCGGCTGTGATACGCATGCGAACGTGTGAGTCTTGCTGAGTAGACTCCGACCAATCGCATTTGCCAATCATTCGTATTGTGATCGGCAGCCCGACAGGGGGCGCGTGAATATGAATCCTCTCGAGGCTCAGGCAGTTGCCATTGACCTCACTTCGATCGTCGCGGCAAGGTCCGCCACGCGGCGATACGACTCGATTCTGTCCGCATGTTCATAGATATCGGTCACAACGATCACTTCGCTGGCCGCTGTATCACTCACGAGTTTGTCGAGCCCTGCCTTCACTTTGGCGTTCGATCCCACAATCGCCGCGCCCAGCTTGCTCTCTACCGCCGCCCTTTCCCAGTCCTGCCACAACCCCTCCATGGAATCCACAGGAGGCAGCAATTCCACCGGCTGGTCCCGGATCAATCGCAGAAAGCGCTGTTGTGGCGTCGTGAACAAACGCCGAGCGGCGGCATCCGTCTCTGCCGCAACTACCTGCACCGCTACCATGAAGTATGGACTCCGCAGAACGCCGCTCGGCCGGAACTGCCTGCGGTACAACTCGGCGGCTGCGTACAGAAACTCAGGTGCGAAGTGCGCCGCGAACGCAAATGGCAACCCCAGCATCCCTGCCAATTCCGCGCTGAAGCCGCTCGACCCCAGCAATGTGATCGGCACGTTGCTCCCCTGCCCGGGAATCGCTCTCACTGCTCGCCCCGGTTTCTCCGGACCGAGGTAACCCCGCAATTCGGCAAGGAGTTCTGGGAAGTCATCCCCACGATGCCCCAAATCCCGTCGTAGCGCACGCATCGTTTGCGCGTCGCCACCAGGAGCTCGTCCCAACCCCAGATCGATCCGGCCCGGGTATAGCGCTTCCAGGGTCCCGAACTGTTCCGCCACCACCAGCGGTGCGTGGTTCGGCAGCATCACTCCACCACTGCCCACTCGAATCGTCTTCGTAGCTGCCGCCACGTGCCCAATCAGCACGGGCGTGGCTGAGCAAGCCAGTCCAGGAATAGAGTGATGCTCCGCCAGCCAGTAGCGCTTGTATCCAAGTTGTTCCACGTGCTGCGCCAGGTTCACCGATCGGGCAATTGCGCTGCCGGCGGACTCCCCGGCTCGCATACCCACAAGATCAAGCACTGAGACCGCGATGCCTTTTTCCATCACCTCATTGGATGAAATCAACCGGAAAGCGATGCGACCCTGAGAGTAGATCGGAAATCGCCTAAAACCCTCGTCATCTTAGCCTCTTAGTTCCTTGTACTGAAGCTGACGGCCGTTCTGTGGGCCTTTGGGTTTGTTTGTCCGCCACCGTCCCGATCGCCGGGGGTAATTTGATTTTTGACAGCTCAGGAAATCTGTACGGCTGGCAAGAGGCGGCAGTTCAGAGCTAGGCGTCGTCTTCGAGTTGTCGCTATAGACTAACGGCAGAACAGGCAAAGCTTGATTATGGGCCGCACGACTCGGCGATAACATTTGTTCGCGCGAACTCTCCCTCCCCCACCGCTAGAGCGGTAGGATTCGCGCTTGCATGACTTACCAAACGTGAACGGCCTTTACGCGTGGAGGGCCTGACCGGCCCTGAATCACCTGAGTCTCGAGAACCACTTCAATGTTTTTTTTCTGCCAGTCTGCAGGGAGTTGCTTCGCGATTTCATGCATGCGATTCTCATTGACCAAGAACTCACCGGCGGCCACGGTCCCGCCGCGGCCGATACCGGCAGCCACGACAGAAACTTGATCTGTATCGGGGGGGATGAATCGTGCAACGATCGCATAATCCTTATAGTCTTCCGTCTTCTGCTGCATCCGGTCCAACAGCCATTCCCGTTTTTCTGGATTGTTGCGATCCTCGATCCAAAACTGCGTCATCGAAGCATCGTTTCCAAAATGGAAGCGTAACGGAGCGGTGAGCCGCAAAGTCCAGCCATTGTCGAACGCTCCGATAAATACGGAGGGGCTACGTCGAAGGTCGGTCAAGGTGGTCGTAGATTCGCCCAGCACGCGATAATTCTTGCCGTCGGTGCGAAGCATTCCCGCAATGTTAACCAGGGGATCCACGTCGTCGATTATTACAGTGACCATGCTGTCGGGCAGTGTCGTCACTCGCTGCGGATCGACAGCATCGCGGAGTCGGATGCTGGCATATTGCGGCTGATCCGCCAGGCAGAAGAGCGTTGGATCTAGCGAATTCACAAATGGCTGCCAAAACTGTTGAACTAACGCCTGACGTGGGGCCCGGAAGGCTGCCCAACCGCTGACCAGAGCGAGGAGCAGTGCGGCGACGACTACGAAAGTTATGGCCCGGACCGAAAACCGCCTAGGTCTCAAGATCGGTGAATCTGCGACCGGGGTGATGGACTCAGCCTGGAGAACGGCCAATGCGGCTGGTCCGGTCGCCTTTTCGGGAAAGCCATTGGGGTGACCTGGCCAAGAAAATTGTGGCACGTAGGATCCGGACGGCAGGAACAGCCGAATCTCCTGGCTGTGTTTGGGATCCTGGTAATATTGATCGAGGCGCTTGCGAATTTCGGCAGCTGTGACCCTGACGATGGGGTCGGTATTGGTATCGTAATCTGGAGGCCTCTCGAAGATTTCGATACCAAGAACGCGTTCCTTGAGTTGGCTCCCCTGGCCGTCCAGCGCGCGCGTGACCACAAACCTCAAGAATTGGCCGTACCTCTTGCTGGAATGAAACAAAGAGGAAGCCAGTAGATGCTCAAGCTGTTGCTGAACTGCATTTTTCTCATATACGCTGGTTGGCGTCCAGCCTTCGGCAATGGACTGAGATAGCAATTTGACGGCCCCTGAGGAAACGACTTCACACTGCGTGAACCCGAGGTTCGACGAGAACTCTGGCTTGAGGATAGTACTTCGCCCGATCAGAACCTTTCAACTCCAAAACAACGTCGTGGCGTGGCTCTTAACGGCATTCTTTACGTCCGCCCAACTTGTTGAAAACATTATGCAACAATCGACTGCATGGACTATTATCGGCATTATCCGCTGCATTTAACTCGTAAACCCTTGTGTTTCTCTTCAGACTCTTTACTATGCCTCGTCGTGGCTGATCCCATCCTGCTCCATGCTTTCAAGAAGACAACCGCCGCTTGGGGCAAAGGCGAGGAGTGAATTTATGTCGCAGAAGATCTTTTTTGGCTGCATGGGTATTTTGACCGGAGTACTCAGTCTCGTGTTCCTGACGGTGCAACCGTTTTATGGTCAGAATCAGGAGGTCGCAGCCACACTGAGCGGCACCGTCACAGATCCGACCGGCTTGGCGTTGTCTGGTGCTTCGGTCACGCTGACCAGCGTACAAATTGGAGTTGTTCGAACCTACACGACTCGAGAGGGCGGACTTTTTGCTTTTACGCTCCTACCTCCGGCCGTCTACACTTTGAACGTCAATGTCACAGGATTCAAGGACTACAAGCAGCTAGGTATCACTTTAGCCGCCGGCCAAAGCGCCCAGCAAAACGTCCGGCTAACGGTCGGATCGGTCAGAGAAACCGTTGAGGTTACATCGCAAGCTCCTCTTCTGAATGCGGATAACGCCAATATTTCTTCCGATATTTCAGCCAGACAGGTTGTTGATCTGCCCCTGAACCTGCGGAACATCATCAGCCTTGCCGAACTGAATTCTTCTGTCAGCAACACTGCAGAAGAACAAGTCGTCGGCGCGCCTGGTATTTCCGGAAGCGCCGATCAGGATGTTTCGTTCCTCAATTTCGGCGGAACTTTTTTCGGCACTGCGGAGTATCTGATCGACGGCAGCTGGGACACGCGGCTTGATTGGGGAGGTGTGATTTACGTTCCTTCCGCGGATGACGTTCAGGAATTCAAGATTCAGACCAACGCGTTCACGTCACAATATGGGTTCAGCAGTGGCAACGTAGTCAACGTGGTCACGAAATCGGGCACGAACCAGATCCACGGCGACGCATGGATGTTCTATCGTAACAGCGCCTACGATGCGCGATATTACTTCGATAATGGAAACCAGCCGGCGTTTCATCGCGATCAATTCGGCGCGACCATCGGGGGCCCGATCGTCAAGAACAAGCTCTATTTCTTTGGCTACTATGAAGGCTTGCGCCAGGCAACACCGGCGACCTTCGTTGGCAGCATGCCGAGTACGGCGGAAAGAACCGGAAACTTTTCTGCTCTGTTGGGCGGGCAAACTGGCACCGATTATCTGGGAAGAGCGATCTACACCGGCGAAATCTACAACCCATTTAGCACTCGGCAGGTCACCTGCGGAGGCGTCGACAGCGTGACAGGGGATGCGGTGAAAGACTGTCCGGCGGGGGCGACAACAGAATTCATTCGCGATCCGATTTCGGGAAATATCGCATCTGGGACAGGCGTAACCAACGTCATTCCTGGCGGACTTATGGATTCCATCGCCAAAAGCATCGCCGGTGGTAATTACTGGCCCGCGCCGACCACATCTGCCCTGTTCAACAACTTCACGTCCGCCTCTGCAGCAGAGGCGCATTCCAACGAATACTCGATTCGAATTGACTACAACGTCTCGAACAATGACCGGCTTTGGGGACGGTGGTCACAGAAATACGAGCAGAAAGTAAATTTCCCAACATACTATGGTGCATCTGATCCGGGCGGCCCGGGCGATGTCGCCCCTAATAATCGTTACAGCGCCGCGGTGGGATACAGCCATATTTTCAGTCCAACATTCGCCATGAGCGCAAATCTCGGCGTTAACCGGCACGTCGAGCAATCGGTTACCCAGAGCTTCGGTTTCAAGTCGTCATCGATCGGTCTACCGTCGTTCATCGATGGCATAGCGCCGAGCTTTCCTGAAATTCAGCCGCAAAGCTATTCATATTTAGGAGCTCAAGCCGGTCTGGATAATTACCAAGTACCGCAAACGTTGTGGACGAGTTCGGTCGATTTCACCAAGGTGCACGGTAAACACCAGTTGGGTTTCGGCTTCATGGACGTCTGGGCGCGGATCGACGGTGGTCATTACGCCAATACCGAGATGCAATTTCAAACGGCATCAACCGCTGGGCCAGATCCGCAGAACGCAACTGCGAATACCGGCGACGGCTTCGCGTCATTCATGCTAGGCGTCGGCAGCGGAACCGATCAGACTGGCTACAACAAATTTCCCGCGACCGATAAGCACATGCTCGGCTGGTACTTACAGGATGACTGGAAGATAATGCCAAAGCTGACCGTGAATCTTGGCCTGCGATATGAAATTCAGACTGCGCCGACTGAGCGCTACAACGATCAGCAATATTTTGATTTCACGGCGACAAACCCGATCAGTTCGGTGGTAGGCACAAACTATCCGGGAGAGCTGGTTTTCAATTCCAGCGGTAATCGCGGCCTGTATGACACTTCGTACAAGAATTTTGCTCCGCGTATCGGAGCCGCTTATCAACTGCTCGATAAGTTAGTATTGCGCGGCGGCTATGGAGCGTTTTTCGTGCCGAATTATTACGGGAATGGTCCAAACATTGGCTTTTCCCAAAGCACGCCGTGGGTCACCAGCCTGAACAGCGGATTAAACCCTTTTACTACGCTGAGTGGAAATTCAGGCTCATCCTGCAGTAACGGCGCGACGACGATCGCCTGCCAAAGCGCATTTCCAAACGGGGAGAACGCGCCGACAGGAAACTCTCTGGGCGGTCTGACCGATGTTGGCTTTGGACTGAATCCGGTTATCAATCCGGTGCGCCATTCTCCCTACGTCCAGCAGTGGATGGGTGGCGTGCAATATTCGCTGACCAACAACGATTTGATTGATGTCAACTACGTCGGCAACCATGGTGTACACGTTCTTGCCCAGTATCTGGAATGGGACGAAATCCCAGCTTCCGATCTTGCTCTAGGTAACGCACTGTTGAACCAAGTCCCAAATCCATTTTTTGGAGCGATCAAATCCAGCGGCTGCGGATTGGACCAGCCGACTGTTGCGGAGGGACAGTTATTGCGGCGCTTTCCCGAATACTGCAGCGTGACGGAAGCTCCACCCGCTGCGGGTGGATCGACATACAACGCCCTGCAAGCCACCTACACTCACCGCTGGCACTCCGGCCTCGACATGAATGTGTCGTACACCTACTCAAAGTTCATGGACGACGTGCAGGGCGCAGCGGGCTGGGCATTCCCCGGCACCGGGAGTTCAGTCCGCAATTCTTACGATCTCGCCGCCGAGCGCTCCGTGGATGTCACCGACACTCCTCAAAGCCTGGTTGTCAGTTACAACTATGAGTTGCCCTTCGGAAGGAACAAAATCGTCGGTCAGCGCTGGAACCGGGCCGTCAACGCGGCCTTAGGGGGATGGCAATGGAGTGGAATTCTGACCGCCAAATCCGGATTGCCTCTTTCGATCAATCCCGCGACCAACAACACCGGAGGCTTCGGGTTCAATCAGCGCTCCAATCTGGTGCCGGGTGTCAACCCGGTTCCGCAAGACCAGTCCATTACAAATTGGATCAATCCCGCGGCATTCTCGCAGCCGCCCGCATACACCTTTGGCGATAGCCCGCGATTCCTCGCGAATCTTCGTGCTCCCAAGTATTTCAACTGGGACACAGGCATTCAAAAATGGTGGGGCCTAGGCGAGGTGCGGCGATTGCAATTCCGCTTCGAGATGTTTAACGCGCTAAACCATCCCGATTTTTTTGAGCCCGATACAAACCTGGGAGACGCCACTTTCGGCACGATCACCTCGGCTTACCCTGCACGGAGTGTTCAGTTCGGGCTTAAGTTCTACTACTAGATCGCGCGTTGGCGTTCCCAAACATTTTGTCCGGCAGGCTCCAAACCTGCCGGACAGCCTGAACCGAAACTATATCCATACCTTGCCAGATCAGATAAACATGAAAAGATCAGCGCTTATCTTTTTGTCGTTGACGTTGTTGGCAGTGGCAATTTTGCCGATTTCTTCGTATGCGACCGCATCGGAAAACAAAGTTGGCAATTACGAGCCGATCGCGGATCATCGGTCAGTTGTGATCGTGGGCTCGGCTCGCTTCACCGTTCTCACTCCGCAACTTATACGCATGGAATGGGCTTCAGACGGGAAATTTGAAGACCATGCGTCGTTGGTTTTTCTGAATCGCCGGTTGAGCGTCCCACGGTTTACGCATGAAACCGGAGCCGATGGAAAAACCATTATTCGGACGGACGCATTGACATTGGTTTATGCTCCGGGCAAATCGGATGGAAAGTTCTCGGCTGAAAATCTCAGCATTTCGTTTCTTGTCGGCGACAAAAGTATTGTGTGGAAGCCAGGAACGCCCGACACGGGGAATCTGCTCGGCACCACCCGGACTCTCGACCGGGTTCGCGGCTCGGACGTGCAGCTTGAGCCCGGCCTGATCTCGCGCGACGGCTGGACGGTTGTAGACGATAGCGCTCGGCCTTTATTCGATTCCGCCGATTTCTCGTTCCCTCGCGGCGAGGAGAGCCCCTGGCCGTGGGTGCTCTTACGGCCCGCGGGCGACCGGCAGGATTGGTACTTTTTCGGCTACGGCCACGATTACAAACGCGCGCTTTACGATTTCACCCAAGTGGCGGGAAAGATCCCGCTGCCTCCGCGCTTTGCCTTCGGGGCCTGGTGGTCGCGCTACTGGTCTTACACCGATCAGGAATTTGACAAATTGATTCAGGGATTCCACACACATGAAACTCCGCTCGACGTGCTGGTGATCGACGTGGATTGGCATCCCACATTCGATGAATATCCTGCTGCCAACAAGCTGGATGCATCCGGACACAAACTTGGCTGGACGGGTTATTCCTGGAACAAGGTCTTATTTCCTGACCCTGACCGCTTCCTGGCGAGCGTGCACGAGCAGGGTCTTAAGGCTACGGTCAATCTGCATCCCGCGGGTGGCGTGCAGCCTTGGGAGGACGGCTATCCGGCAATGGCACGCGCATTGGGAATCGATCCTGCGACGAAGCAATACATTCCCTTCGATATTGCCGACCGGAACTTCGCAGCCAATTACATGCAGTACATGATCCATCCTCTTGAGCGGCAGGGGATCAATTTCTTCTGGCTCGATTGGCAGCAAGAAGATACAACGAAGGTTTACGGGCTGAATCCGACGTGGTGGCTGAACTATATTTTTTTCAGCGATCAGCAGCGCGAGGCGAAACGAGCCCTGTTGTTTCATCGCTGGGGCGGGTTGGGCAACCACCGCTATCAGATCGGTTTTTCCGGGGATACCATCTCCGTCTGGGAGTCGCTGGCATTCCAGCCGTACTTCACAGCCACGGCTGCCAACGTAGGCTACGCCTACTGGAGTCACGATATCGGCGGCCATATGCCGGGCGCCATCGATCCGGAGCTCTATTTGCGCTGGCTTCAATGGGGAATCTTCAGTCCGATCCTGCGGTCGCACACCACGAAAAATCCCGACGCCGAACGCCGCATTTGGGCATATCCAGAACCGTACTCAGACTTGATGCGCGACTGTTTCGTGCGCCGCTACGCGATGCAGCCTTATATCTATACCGAAGCGAGGAAAACGTATGACACTGGACTCGCATTCCTGCATCCTCTTTATTACGACTGGCCGGAAGCACCCGAGGCTTACGCCGCGAAAAACGAATACATGTTCGGCGACAGCATTCTTGCCGATCCGATCACCCAACCTGTGGCGAAGGACTCGCAATTAGCAACGATTTCCGTGTGGCTTCCACCCGGCGATTGGATCGAATGGGACAGCGGAGCAACGTTCCGGGGACCGCTGACTGTGCAACGCAGTTTCGCTCTCGGCCAAATTCCATTGTATGTGAAGGCGGGCAGCATCATTCCGATGCAGCCTGCGACTACTCACACTGGCGAAAAGCCTGCCGATCCTTTAATCCTGACCGTGTTTCCGCTGAAAGACGGACAATCCTCGGAGTATAGCCTTTATGAGGATTCCGAAGACGGTCCTGACTATCAAAACGGCGAAGCGGCCTGGACTCGCATTCGTGCTTCCTTAAACGAAGATGGCGACGCGCTGAATCTCACAGTTTTGCCGATCCAAGGCAGCTATCAGGGAATGCAATCGGACCGCGCCTATGAGATACGACTCCCCGGAAGCTGGCCTCCATCATCGGTCTCGGTGAATGGTAAATCGCTCGCCTACGAGAAACGAAAGGGCAGTCCCGGTTGGCGCTTCGATGGCAACACACTAACGACCATAGTTTCAACACCTCGCTTTCGCGTCGGAGAAAACGTGAAAATCACCGTGAGAACTGGCGTCGAAATGGCTCGGAATCGTTCCTTGCTCGATGGTTTCGCGGGGAAAATGACGCGACTTCGCGAAAGTTACGACATCCTGAATGCAAACTGGCCCACGGCCTGGTCGCCAGATTCTCTAATAGGTGCGCTGCAAACGGGAGATCGCCTTGCTTATCATCCCAACACTGCATTTACTGAACTCGGTGCCCTGGAGCAGAAACTCTCCTCCCTTCCCGGGGCGATTGAGGCATTGCGAGCGAATGAAAACACACCGGGCTTCACGAAAAGCCGCTCCGATTCCAATTCCGGTCGTGCAAGCTCCGACCCTTCGAACTCGGATCAAGCGAACGCTCGGCTCGCCGCCTACAACGGCACCATCGCCGTTGCCATGGCTCACATTGCGGACATAAGCGCGACCAAGCCGCAAGCCTCACTCGATAAACCTTCGGGTGAGAGTAAAATGCCAGAGCGATAGACATAGTAGTAACCGAATGATGCGAATATGCCTACTATCGCTTCTCCTCTCGCTTTCGGCGCTCGCGCAAAGTCCAAGACCGAGTCCTAAACCGCAGTTCAACCTCCGCCCTCTTCGTGGTATTGATTTCGTCCTGCGGAACTCGCCCACCTCCCGCAAGTATCTGATCGAGACCATGCCCGGCGGAGTTGCTCTACTCGACTACGATAACGACGGGCTTCTGGACATTTTTCTGGTAAACGGAGGTCATGTCGCCGATCCGTTGCTCAGCCCAGCTAATTTTGATCGCCACAATCCCTCCTATTGGAATCGGCTTTACCGTCAGAACAGAGACGGCTCCTTCACCGATGTAACGGTGCAAGCCGGATTGCAAAACGCCGGCGACACAAACTACGGCATGGGAGTCGCCGTTGGAGATTACGACAACGATGGGTTCCCCGACATCTACGTCACAAATTTCGGACACAACATCCTTTACCACAACAACGGCGACGGAACCTTTACAGACGTAACGGCCAAAACGGGAGTGGGCGCGGGTGGCTGGTCGGCCTCGGCCGGATTTTTCGATTACGACAATGACGGGCATCTGGATCTTTTCGTGACTCGCTATCTAGATTGGACTTCGGAAAAGAGCAAAACCTGCGGCCGGATTGCGGAGCCGATGTATTGCCCGCCCGGCGAGTTCGGGTCTACAACGAGCATCCTGTATCACAATCGTGGTGATGGAACCTTCGAAGATGTGAGCGCAGAATCAGGAATTTCCGCAAAGCCCGGTCATGGACTGGGAGTCGCTTTCGCCGACTACGACGGCGATGGTTTTACTGACATTTTCGTCGCGAACGACGCGGTCGAACAGTTTCTCTGGCACAACAACGGAAATGGAACGTTTACTGAAGTGGCCTTAGATGCAGGCGCCGCGCTTTCCAGCACTGGCAAGAAACTCTCCGGTATGGGCGTTGTTTTCCAAGATTACGACAACGATGGCCTTCCCGATCTCATTGTGACGCAGCTTCCGCACGAGCCCTACGGCGTTTTTCATAACGACGGCAAGGGTTCTTTCAGTATGCAAGAGCTGGAAACCGGATTCGGTGTGCTGTCAGGCAACTCATCTGGATGGGGAGTTGGCCTGGAGGATTTTGACAACGACGGTTGGAAAGATGTTTTCATCGTGCAAGGCCATGTTTTTGATAACGTGCATGTGTATGACAGTTCGCTGAACTATCGCGAGCCTCCGCTGTTTGCATTGAACCGCAAGGGACATTTCGAGAAGGCCGATCCAGGCTCTGACTTGCCTGTCGCGGGTCGTGGCGCAGCGTTTGGAGATGTAAACAATGACGGATGGGTGGACGTAGTCACTACGCCGTTGGGCGAACGTCCGCAATTCTTTTCGAATCGCGGAGGCCAATTGCATTGGATCACGATCACGTTGCGAGGAAGAAGAAGCAATCGTGATGGATACGGAGCTCGTGTTCAAGCAAATGGCCAAGTGCGATTTGCGACGGCGTCGGGAAGCTATCTTTCTTCCAACGACAAGCGACTACACTTCGGACTCGGGACCGCCGACAGTTGCGACGTGGACATAAGATGGCCATCTGGAATTCGTCAGAAGCTGCGCGGGATCAAAGCCAATCAATTCCTGACCATCGAGGAGTCTGAGCGATGATCATTCAAGCTATTTTGCTCGCGCATTTCCTCGTGCCAGCCCAGATCGCATCGAGCCAGAGTCTTTCGGAGGCGGTGAAACTCCTGCAATCCGCTACCGACGCGGAAAATCGTGGCAATCTCGATCAGGCCATCGTCGATCTCCGAAAGGCCGTTGAACTCGACCCATCGTCGGCGATCGCTCTACTCAAGTTGGGCGAGGCTTACATGAGAAAGCACGACTACGGAGCAGCGATCCCGCCGTTGAAGCGTGCCGCAGAGCTGAGCCCGGATTCTATCTCAGTACATCAGTTGCTCGGGTATGCGCTCCTGTCGCAGGGGTATGCCTCGGAAGCGATTCCGCATCTGCGGATTGCACATGAGTCCGGCGCTCTGGGAATTGCTCAGTTCCAAGCAGATCAGCCGGCAGATGCTTTGATCAACTTGAAGAACGCACTCGAAAAAAGTCCGGACGATCCCGATCTCATCTATTACCTCACTCGGGCGGCTGCCGCTCTCTCCTCCGAATCCAACGAAAGATTGCTCACGCAGTTCCCTCAGACCGCACGCGGGCACCAGGCGCTCGCTCAGAGCTATTACTCCGCAAAGATGCTTTCGGAAGCTGAGAAAGAATATGAGAAGGCCATAGCATTGCGGCCCGATTTGCCCGGCCTGCACCTGGAGCTTGGGGAGATTTACGCAACCACTTCGCAATGGACCAACGCAGAAGAGCAATTTCGTCATGAGACCGAGTTGCAACCCGGCAATGCAGAAGCAGCTTATCGCGTGGGAGATGCGCTCTTACACCAGGGGAAGATGAAGGAAGCGACTGACGAACTGCGCCGCTCCGACTCGCTGCACCCCGACATGCCGGAAACTTTATACGCTCTGGGCCGAGCCCTGGTGATTAGCGACCCAAATGAGGCCGAGCGATTCCTCGATCGAGTGATCGCCATGGAGAAGCAGAGTCTACTCGCGGGGCAGGCCTATCTGCAATTGGCTACCAGTCACAGAAGACAAGGAAAGAATGAACTAGCGGCTCACGATATGGCGGAGTACAAACGCATCGAGGGTATTGCATCAAAGCCGGAACATTAGAGGCAGGAAGCTTGCGCCGACGCAACGACCGGTGCCTGAAATTTGATCAGGGCTTTACGGTTCGACAATGACGCGTTCCTGGGTAAAGGAACGTCTTCGTGGGATCCTCAGATATTGCTTCGAGTCGGAGTGGTTGACCCGAAGACAGGAGCGGCCGGATACCATCGTGAGCGCCAGCGGGACAATCGAGCCGACTAAACCTGGATTCTTATCTATGACTTGCTCGCAGCCCACGATCCAAAATCTCCGGTAGTTGACCGCCGTTAGCTAGATTAAATCATCACGCGAGAGGAAAAACCCAGGAACGAGCAAGGAATGTTCTGGAAGGCTAAAGCGCAGAATTTCGGGAATTTACATACGGTGGGTCGGGACTGTGGATTGGAGTTCGAGGCGCCACTCATCGTGGCGCCTCGAATTTCTCCGGGTCAGAAGCGTACGCGAGCGCCGAGTTCGATGTTTCTCGGCTCCGCCTCGCCATTAACTCCGATGCCGTTGTCTGGCGCTGTGTTAAACCCGAGAGCGCCAAAGCCGGCAGTGTTGTAGAGACCGAGGTAGTTATCGGTCCACTGATTATGGTTCAAAACGTTGGCAAAGACGCCCTGGAATTCCAAGCTGATGCCTTCAGCAACCCGGATGCTCTTCTTGATGCTGAAGTCCATGTTCCAGTACGCCAGGCCTCCGAGAATTCCTGAGCCGCCATCCCGGTTGTCGATCCCGAGAATTGGGTTGCGCCAGTTCGAGGATTGGAGAACTCCGTTGGGGAAATAATTCACAGGGAACCCGTTGGTTTGAGTCCCACAGAAGCCGTTTCCAATCTGGTTGCCGGGACAGTAGTAGGCATGACGGTTGGGAACGGGGCCGATGGGTACAGCGTTCTCCATATCGTAATCGCCGCAGCCGAGACCATCGCATGAACCGAAGGATTGGTAGTTACCATCGGTGGTCCCGACCTGGGTGGGAACGCCGGACCCGGCGGCGAATATGGTCGAGAACGTCCATCCGCCGAGGGCGTGTCCCAGGAATCCAGACTGTGATTTATAGAAGGGAGGCTGATAGACAAGGAAGACGTTGTAGATGAATTTGCGGTCCCAAGCCTGTCTCCCGTACTGTTCGCTCGGGTTGAAGGCATCGAGCAAGCTGAGTTCGCTGGAGGATTGCGCCTGGGCTGCAGTTCCCAGAGCTTTCGACCAGGTGAAGTTGGACTGCATCGTGGCTCCACGCCAGTCGGCCATTCTGACCGAAACGAAGCCAGCGTTGTAGTTGCCATAGCCGATACTGGCGTTCTGAAAGGCGCCGTCAGTAAAGGCGCCGGAGCAGCCGTTAATTCCAACTCCGCCGAGCGCCGCGCAAGTGGAGGGAATCGGAGTGCTCTGCATGCTGCGCGGGAAGTTGAAGGCGCCGACATTTCCGTTGACATCCGTGCACCCACCCACCGGGCATCCGACGCCGCTGTCCAAGTCGCTCCAGAGCCCCCAGACTTGGGCGTTGTTGAGGTTACCCGTACCGTTGGCGCCCTCGTTTGCTACAACAGCGGCTGTGCAATTGGAGAAGCCATTACAGTAACCTGTGCCCTTCAACGCGTGCTCGAAGAAAGGCTGTGGTGTGACCGAACCTGCATTGGGCCCAGCCTTGCCTCCGCAACCGCCGCCGGCTAAACCTGTCAGGCCGCCGCAGTATTGCAGCACCATATTCGCGTAGGCTTGCTTAAACTGCTGCCCGCCCAGCGTCATCATGTAGGGAACGGGGTTCAGTTCCACCGGTTGGTATTCGTGCGTGATTCTGCGTCCGATATAGCCGATTTCCAGGGTAACTTTGTGGCTCAACTGGCGTTGAAGGGTGAGATCGAACGCGTCAATCGCGTTCGCCCGGAAATTCGGATCCAAGCCCTCAGGGGAGGACGAGAAGCTGTTGTTGAACCCAGGATAGACCGGCTGGGGCAAGTTCGCGCTCGCCAGCGAGATCAACGGGACAGTCGGGCCACCGGCAGCGGAGGCGTTTTGTCCAACGCGAAAGGCAGTCGAGTAAGTTCCAGCGCCCGGGGCTCCGCAGGTCCAGCCTCCGCCGGCACCGGCCAGGTTCGAGGGGCAAGACACGGGCTGTTCGAGACCCAGTCCCAGCAATGGCACCAGCACCTGCACAACGCCGTTGGTGCGACCGTATTGACGGCCGTAACCGCCTCGGATCACTGTATCTTCGGTCCCAAAGATCTTGCCAGCCATTGAATCAGCCGCGAAGTGCGGATTCCAAGCCAGGGCTGCACGCGGGCTAAACTCGCCGTAGAACGGATTGTAGGGATATTTCAATCCGCTGGCGGTATTGCCCACCAAAGCAAAGCCCATTTCGGGGTTGTATACCTGCCCGGCGAGCGCAGCTTTCCTGGTGTTGTTCAGGTAGGTCTCAGTGCTTAACGGCTCATTCGCAGAATCCACGAGCACTGTCTGTTTGCCCTGTGCTTCGACCGGCGGCATCTCCAGCGCATAACCCAAGCCGTAAGTAAATGTGAGAGTTGGCTTCATATGCCAGGTGTCGCTGAAGTAAACGTTGTAGTAAGGAATCACGCTCTGATCGGAGGCGTTCGAAAGCGGAGGTAACAAACTAAGGCTTGAACCACTCCGGGCGAACATCTGCGATGCGACGGAAACTACTCCCAGTGCCGCCGCGGTCAGTGAATCGCAAGTCTTCGCACCGGTAGAGATGGTAGAGGTCGTCGCGCAGGGATACAGCAGAGCGCCCAGCCCCGAGCCGTTCACGTTGTTGCCCAGCTGATACACGGGGAAGGCGTTGATGGTGCCGCCGCTATCGTTGCGTTCATGGTAGTCCCAGTTATGCTGATATGTACCGCCAAACTGGAACAGGTGGTTGCCTTTCAGCATGGAGATGTCGTCACGGAACATGTTGTCATGCCCATCCCAGAAACGCCGGCGGATGTTCTGATTGTTGACGTTGAACGGGCCGAGATCCTCGACCGACGATTGACCGGCATCCAATTCCAGCGCGCCGCCGAGGCCGGGGAGCTGTGGCGGGGCCCCCACGCGCGACCACGCCCACCAGTTCCGCAGGAAACTGTAATGAATGTCGTTGGTAGTGTTAGTGGTGATGTTAGTAGTTAACCCCGCGACCAAATACCAATCTCGAATCGGATCGCTCGACTGCGACGCGGGTGTGCCCAACGTATCTCCGGGGAAGAAGCCGCCGATATCGACCTGGTCATCGGAAGCAAGGTTCATTTTGTAATAACGCCAGCTGGCCATGAAATGGTTCTTGGCGCCGAAGTCGTGGTCGATACGCGCTACATCGAAGTTGCTGGTAACGGGCAGACTCAGGTTACCCGCAAATCCCAAAATATTTGCACCGTCGCAGACGCTCTGGCTGCAAGTCGCGTTGGACTGAGGTTCGTACTTACTCCATACCTGCGAAACCAAGGGGTTGAGACCGAGGGCACGTGGGTCACACAGCCCACCGGGGGCTTTGGAGCAGCCGTAATTCGCAGCGTAAGTGATGCCATTGAACACCACAGGAGCGTTATTCAGGTTGTAAGCGACCGTGCCGGTCGCGGAGTTCGTTAAAAGCCCCAACCGCAAGGCTGGCGAAGGAACGTCTCGGGTGACGGTTTCAGAGTTTGGATACCGGAAGCCTTCATAGTTGTAGAAGAAGAAGGTCTTGCCGCCGAGAAACTCTTTTGAAGTGAGCGGCCCGCCGAGCGCTCCGCCAAAGCGGCTGTAATGATAGGAAGGAAGATCGATGTGCCCACAATTAGGCGCACCGCACTGGGCTACGCCCTGCCAATTGTTTTGGTTATTCGCCCAGGCATTCGATGACCAATTGTTGTCTTTGTAATAATCATAGGCTGTGCCGTGGAAGCTGGAGGTGCCGCGCTTCGTAACGATCTGGATTTCGGCGCCGGCGGAGCTATTGAAATCAGCGGTCTGGCCGGCGGTGTTGACCTTGAACTCCTCGACGCTGTCGGCCGGAGTGGGCAATACGCCCGAGGGCGCGGAAAAAGTAAACGACTGTGTCGACATGCCTCCGGTTGGATCGCCGATCACCATATTCTGTTGCGTGCCGGTATATACGCCGCCGCTGCCATCCATGTCGTTGCTGTTGTTGCCGCCATCCAGCGAGAAATAACTCTGGTCGTTCACCGCGCCTGCAACGTCGCCACCGGCGCTTACGCCGGGCTGCAGTTCGATGAAGGTGTTCACATCGCGTCCGATACTGGGCAGGTTATCGATGGCAATGCTGGGAACGGTGTTTCCAACCGTCGCATTCATCGTCTGAAGCTCGTTGCCAACACTCGAAACCTCGACAACCACATTGGTGCCGCCAACCTGTAAAACCAGACTGGCAGTGAGAGCAAGTCCGACTTGAACGACCTCGTTTTCCGCCTTCGCCGTCGAAAATCCGGCCTTCGCAACCGTGACCGTGTAGTTCCCGGGTGTAACGTCGGCGTAGTAGTACCGCCCGGTGGCATTCGTGGTCGCGGTGCGCGTGGCGTTGGTAGCCGTGTCGGTCAATGAGACCGTCGCTCCCGCAACCACTGCGCCGCTGGAATCGGTGATTGTCCCGGCGACGGTCCCCGATGAAGTCGATTGCGCGCACACGGGCAGAGCCCCGCCCATACAAACCACCAACAAGAGAACCAGAGCCAACTTCAAGCTGCGGATTTGCATTGCTTCCTCCGACCGATAGATTAAGTGTCGCGACTGGCCCCGAAACCGGGCGAGACGCCGACTACTGGCACCGCCGTCTTGATAGCAACCAACAAACCAGACCAGCGCTGTATAGTTCTCAATCGCTTACGTGGAATGGTCCGATGAAGTTACGGAGCGGCGATGGCGAGGGGAAAATCCTTACAGCGCGCGGCGTTAAAGTGAGATTGCATATTTGCAAGACCGTCACCGGATCCTGTAGGCCTACATCAAACCGTAGGCGAATTTCACAAAATGCAGACTTCTCGCGCCGCGAGTCCAGGATGAACAGTGGCTGGTATGTCAAAAAAAAGTTGACCGCGATCATTAGATGATGCAAACTGGTTGGTATGTTCGCGACGCGGAAGAATCCGAAACGCACAGCGCCCAGACTGCGCGATCCGGAGCGCACGCGGCAGCGCCTGCTGCAAGCAGCTTTTCGCGAGGTTTACCGGTACGGATTTCAGAGCGCCGGAATCGATACCATTCTCGCCGCCACCAATGTCACCAAAGGAGCGCTCTACTACCATTTCGAGAGCAAGGAAGCTCTGGGATACGCGATTATCGAAGAGGTTGTCGCAGAACTTACACGTGACAGGTGGTTACGCCCCTTGCAGCGCGGCGGGGACAAGGACCCTATCGATGCTTTGATCGGCATTGTGCGGGCGCTGCCATCCCGCCCAAGAAATGTGAAGAGCGGTTGCGCCCTGGTCAATTTGGCGCAGGAGATGTCTCTTCTTGACGAACAATTCCGCAAGCGATTGGAGAAAATCTTTCATGCCTGGCAAGAAGGCATTACCGTGGCCTTGCGGAGGGGGCAGCAGCAGGGAACGGTCCGCTGCGACTTGGTTCCGGAAGAGACGGCAAGCTTTCTGATCGCGATGGTCGAGGGTTATGAAGTGCTGGCCAAGAATGCTCAAGATGCGAACGTGTGGAACATGGGGATTAGAAATATCGTGGACTGGCTGAGTTCTCTTCGCACGCCGGGCAACCGCAAGCGCGGCTGATTGCATCGATGCGAAGGGAATGAGTTGCGAAAGTTACATACCAACAGGTTCGTACGCTAGAGTGAATCGAGTAGCCGCACGAAGAGATTGTCAACCTGCATCATGAAAGGAGAAACAACAATGACGAGCATGAGATTGTCGCGGAGGAGTCTGCTCACGACGGGAGCCTGCGCCCTGGTTGGCGCGGTAGCCATGCCGGGGACGGCAAGGGCCAGCGCACCCGGGGAACAAAACCTAACGAACGAGGCGCTGATCCGCAAGTGGTACGCAGCCTGGAAAAACAACGACCTGGCCACGTTCAACGCACTGCTCGCCGACAACTTCACATTCTCGAGCGCGGCCGGCGACGACCACATCAGCAAGAGCACTTTCAAAACTCAATGCTGGGACACACAGGTCGCGTTCATTGGCGATTTTGAGCTGGAGCGAATCACTACCGGGGCCAATGATGCTTTTGTGAAGTATCTCTGCCACACGAAGAACGGCAAATCGTTCCGGAATGTAGAGTATCTGCGAATCAGAAACGGTCAGTTGGAATCGATTGAGTGCTATTTCGGCGCGCAATCCAGCTTTCCATCCGCAGTAAGCAAAGGATAGGTTACCGAGAACGAAAGCATATTTTCAGTTGTCGGATTGGACTCGGCGGGGGGAAGGAGGTGCCGCAATGCGAGAGAACGGGCCGATGTTTTCAAGCGTGGGCGTGATGCAGGCCCTTGACCCCCCGGATGAGCGTATTCGTAAGCAACTCACTGTCGGGTGGCGGGAACTCGCGCCGGTAAGATCGACAGGCCCCAGTAAAGCTTTTTCCCCGGCACGAACGCCTGCGATTGAAAAGTCCACGCGGATTGCGCTCAAGGCGAAGGGAAAGATTCTGTTCATCCATGCCGCAGACCTGATTGCAGTCCAAGCAAAAGGTAACTATGTCCTGTTATTGCACACGTTAGGTTCATTCATGCTGCGCGATTCCATCTCGACGATCGAAATTAAGCTCAATCTGCACGGTTTCGTGCGGATTCACCGATCGGTGCTGGTGAACGCGGCCATGGTCGAAGAGATGCATCCATCGTCTACCGGCGAGTACGTGCTCCGGGTGCGGGGAGGAAGGGAATTCACAGTGACCCGTACTTACAGGAAGAATCTACAACTGCTGGCGCAGCTGTGGATCGGTATGGAGGCTTTTGCTGCCGAGTAAGAGTTCAAACGCCACAGAGGCTATGAACCCTGGAACCGAGGATTTTGTGGAAAACAGCAACCCGCACGTTTTGGAAGTTGTGAAAGCTGCTGAAGAAGATCTGCGGCAACTCATACGCCAGCGTGCCGAGATTGTGAGGCGGATTGGCACAATCAAGCAAACGATTGTGGGACTGACCAACATATTTGGCGACGATTCGGTGGG
>CAZGXY010000058.1:0-38561 GCA_964530145.1 uncultured Acidobacteriaceae bacterium
GCGAACAGCTTCAGGGACGCGTTCCGCTCGTATTGCTCCACCACAAGGACCCTGCCGCTTCCGTGACCACGGTGCTGAACCGGTTGGTGGCTTACGGAGAAGCCCACAAAGTGCATGATGAAAATGGACGCCGCGCCTGGCGATGGCACGATCAAGGGGGTTCTGACGTGAGTGCTCACTGCTGACAATCCTCGGGAGCCAGAAAACGGGCTGGCCCAATCCCAACTGCATCCCTAGTTAATGCTCACTGCGCGCGCGATGCTTCACGACCCGCGCGCCGGATGTTGCGTAGGGTCTTAAGACTTCTTCACTTCGTTCTCATTGACCCACAATTGCCACAACCTTAGAATGAAACCCTTCGTGGGAGGAATAATGTTGCGCTTTTTACGCCCTGTGTTCGCCAATTATCCGGCCAGGAAAGCAGGGTTTGCCTTCATCCTGCTGACCCAGGCCTGTGCGCTTCTGGCCCAATCCGCGGTCACGACTTATCACAATGACAACTACCGCTCCGGATTGAATTCAGCCGAGACGGTATTGACCCAGGCCAACGTGAATGCCTCCCAATTTGGCCTGCTGGCAACGGTTAAGGTTGACGCTCAGGTGGAAGCGCAGCCGCTGATGGTTCCCAACGTGAACATCACGGCCGGTTCCAACCAGGGCCAACATAATGTGGTGTACGTCGTTACCGACAACAACACGGTTTATGCGATCGACGCCGTTGCCGGGACGATTTTACTGAGCCGGCATATCGCTACGCCCGCGCCAGCGCCTGCCGGATGCAGAGGGAATGGTAACGATCTCGGAATCACATCAACTCCCGTGATCAATACGACCAGCAACACTATTTATGTGATGACGTATGTCAAGGCCAGCCCTAATCCTAACTACGTCCTTCATGCCTTGAACCTTGGTAGCCTCAGGGACCAGGCGACCCCGGTCACAGTGAGTGCTTCCCATACGCTGACAAACGGAACCACCTTCAACTTCAACGGCCTGTATGAGCGCCAGCGCCCGGCACTTCTGGAGGCCAACGGTAATATCTACGCCGGATTTGGAAGCTTCTGCGATCTCTTCGGCGCTGACAGCCGTGGCTGGTTACTGGGCTGGAGCGCGACCACTTTGACCCCGCTTGGCTCCAATCAGCTCTTTGATTCGCTGGCTACGTCTCCTGACAACTTCTTTCTGGCCTCTATTTGGATGTCCGGCTACGGGCCGGCTGCCGACGATTCCGGCAACGTGCTCTTCGTTACGGCGAACGCCGATAAGTCCGGAACCAACTATAACGGGGTTACCGCCATTGAAGAGAGCGCAATCGCAGTGTCTCCCGACTTGAGCACCGTGGTTGACCTGTTCACCCCTTCGGACTGGGCCAGCCTCGATGAGAACGATTTCGATTTCGGCTCCGGAGGCCTGATGATACTTCCGGATCAGCCGGGTAGCACGCCGCATCTTGCCGTGGCTGCGGGAAAGAATGGCACGATGTTCTTGATGAATGAAGACAGCCTGGGAGGATATTCGACCAGCGGAAACAATGTCCTGGGCAGCTACCAGGTCGGCGGGTGTTGGTGCGGAGAATCGTATTATGTTGACACCGACGGCATAGCTCGCGTCGTCAGCAGCGGCGGCAGAAAGGTGGAGGTGTGGAAGTTGCAAACCTCGCCATCCCCGACGCTGACCCTGGCCAAGGAATCGCCGACCCTGACCACCGGACAGAACGCCGGCTTCTTCACAGCTGTTTCTTCGAATGGCAGCAAGAATCCCATCATCTGGGCGCTCTCCCGGCCGGTTTCCAAAACATCGACTAGTATGACCCTTTCGGCCTTCAATCCCGACTCGACCGGCAAGACCATGGCTACCTTGTTCAGCGCGACTGCCGGCACCTGGCCGAATTATGGTGGCGATTCCAACCAGGTTCCGATGATTGCCAACGGCATGGTCTATGTCGCCAGCTACAAGCAATTGGATATCTTTGGGTTACTTCCGAGTCCGCAGAAGAACGCGCAGAAGGGGACCAAGTAGCAGCTGCGGACCGCTGCGGCACCGTCTTTGACTGGGCCGACTGGTGCAGGGCTCACGGGAACGTCGGCATCGCGGTTCGGAAGAAGATTTGTGCTCGCTCTTACGGCTGAGCGTAGTGATTCTGTCCAAGCCGAACTCCGTTTGCTCGTCACAGCCGTCCGATACTCTCGACCGGGAGGTTTATCCCGGCACGATTGAAAACCTGCCGCGCGGAAGCAGCGAACGTTAACCAACCCAGATCTGCGGCGTCCGGTGACACGGAACTTTAGCCCGTCAGATCCCCCGCGCAATTCTTACTAGCGGCTGAATGGCATATATCTTGCATGTTCTCCTCGCAGTTTTGGTGAAGTTGCAGCCCTTCACCCGAGAACGAGGAGGCAGTTTCATGAGCAAACCGATTCTGGTGGCAACAGCGTATTTCGTCGATGCCGTGGAGGCTCGACTCAAGCAGGGGTTTGAGCTGCGCCGTAAGAAAATCGGTGAGCACTTCACACCGGAAGAACTGCTCACGGCCTCCGACGGGGCTGATGCGATGTTGGTGACTCCGGCAGACAGACTCGACGCTGCGTTTTTCTCCCGCGTGGCATCCTCCGTCAAAGTCATCGCCACTCACTCCGCTGGCTATGATCACATTGACTTGAGCTCCGCAGCCACGCGAAAGATTGCCATAACCAATATTCCCGCGGTATCGACAGACGCGGTAGCAGACCTCACCCTGCTCTTGCTGCTTGGGGCATCGCGACGAGCGTACGAGGGGTTGCGGGTCGTCCATGGCGGAAATTGGAATCCACTGGACTTAACGTTGCTGTTGGGCTGGCAACTTACAGGGAAGGTTCTTGGAATTTACGGGATGGGGCGCATCGGCCAGGCGGTCGCAAAACGCGCTCGCGGCTTTGGGATGAAGGTCCACTATCACGAGCCGCATCGTTTGCCTCCCGAAATTGAAGAAGACGCGATATTCCACGATAACCTCTATGACCTGCTCAGAGTCAGTCCATTCCTGAGCATAAACGCCCCCGAGACGAAGCAGACCCATCACTTCCTCGATGCGAAAGCAATTGCCTGCTTGCCGCGAGGCGCAATCGTCGTGAACGCCGCCAGAGGCGGCATGGTGGTCGATGAGGATCTGATTGCTGCCCTCAAGAGTGGCCAAGTCGCGGCCGCGGGCTTGGACACATACGAGGGCGAACCGAAGCTGAATCCGGGATATCTGCCGCTAAAGAACACGTTCCTGCTGCCGCACGTGGGTGCAGCCACGATCGAGACGCGAACGGCGATGGGGATGCTGGCGCTGGACAACATTGATGCAGTCCTGGGAGGAAGACCGGCTCCCTCTCTTTTGACTTAACTCAGAATCTCCGAGCCCCGAGTATCTGATACAGACGCTGAGCGTGTCGGAGCTTTTGCTCGCGCAGCAGATATTGGTCTCGTGGATCCAGTGCCCAATGAAGTGACGCGTTATTGACACTGACGGAACTTTCATTACTCGCAGATAAAATCGTTCTCTACCTTGGTGTCTCCATTCCCTCAATCTCAATCATTTACCAATTGTTCGGCGGCTCACTGACTTGGCAGCCTGCTTGCACATTCGTGGTTGCGGGCAGCGTAAGGAATTATTCGAAATAAGCAAGGAGCAGATGTGCCATACCGCAGCGTCAATCCAGCGACGGGAGAGGTGCTTATGACTTTCCCCGAGCATACCGATGAGCAGGTGTTGGGCGCCCTAGCCAAGGCTGACAAAGCGTTTCGAGCCTGGGCGGCGCGCCCGTTCAGTGAACGGTCGAAGATCATTGCCAGGTCCGCGCAGATTCTACTGGAAAAAAAGGAAGAACTCGCTCATAAACTTTTCAATGCCAAAGCTGGAAAGTTCCTTTCCATACCCAGAGCGTTTAACGCCTCCGACCAGCAACTCGGGAAGGCTGACATTGTGAACCGGAAGTTGACCTTCGTTCCCAATGGGCACTCGTAAGAAGACGGTAACGCCAAACATCCTGCAGTCCCGATCACGAGAGAGGAGAGTCGATAAAAACATAAAGAGCTGCGATCTTTTCACCTCGAACGATGATTACGTCCTCACCGGTATAGGATGGCACCCCACCACGAGGACCCGATCCCCACTTGAGGCGTCCGGCATTGTGGAGGGCTTGAGGGGATGCATGGGGTGCATAAGCGAAATGAGGATGTGTGGCTCTCAGGTCACCTGCAAACTTGTCGAGGGCATCGTGACCCACCAGGATAGTTGGGGGTACATAGACTACACAGTCATCCGTGTAGAGTTCACTGATGGCGGAGCGGCGCTTCGTAGTGTCGCCCTCTCCAAAAACTTCCTGAAGGTTGCGGAGGAGTAGTTCGTGAATTCTTTCAGCCATATTTTCCTCTCCCAATCCGGTTCACGCTATTTATATGCTTTATCGATTACTATCCCGCAGGTATTTCGTTTTGGAGGATAACGCAAAATGCCGCTGTACACCGCTATCACCGAAGATGGATTTGTGTCCGACGAGATGAAGGCGAAGATCGCGAAGGAAATCACGCGGATCCATAGTTCGATCATGAAGGTTCCCGAGAATTTTGTTCGCGTGGTATTCCTCTCCTACCCCAAGGGTTCCGGATACGCGGCGGGTAAGGCGGCTTCCACCGCAGCGCTGAATTGTGTTCTGCGGATCGGCCACACCGATGAAGACAAGGCAGAGATGCTAAGGCAAATGTGGTCGATGTTCCAGGGCCTCACCGGGATTCCGACCGATCAGCTGGCCATATCTCTACAAGAAATTCCCTCGACCAACGCGATGGAAATGGGGCAGATCATGCATGCCGTCGGTCACTAACGTATGTTATCGGGAGAGCCTGGATACATAGTCCATCTCTAACTCGCCTTCGTAGGTTTCGGCACCGACCTTCAGTGCTTCCGTCACGCGGGCTTGCGTCACCTCGCTGGCGACACTCAAATCGGACTCGTGGGCTTCCACCAGAAGCCCCTCTGCCATCGAACTAAACGCTCCCGTATCTACGGCCGCCTTGGCGTGAGCAATAGCATGCGGAGGAAATGAGGCGATACGGCGGGCCAGTTTCTCGACAAAAGGCGTCAGCTCATCAGCCGGTAACGCTCGATTGATATATCCGTAACGTTCGGCCATCTCCGCCGAGAGATCATTGCAGCCTAAGAGCACCTCCAACGCGCGTCCCCGCCCCATGAGTCGTGGCAATCTTTGCGTAGAGCCCCCACCCGGAACCAGCCCAACCGCCACCTCTGGTTGGCCGAAGATCGCTTTGTCGATGGCCGCAAAACACATGTCCATAGCGATCGCGATCTCACTCCCTCCGCCCCGGGCTCGTCCCTCGACTTTGGCAATAGTTGCCTTGGGCATGTTCCTGAATCGCTCACCGATCATCTGCGTGAGACGAAAGCTCGGCGTATGAGACACCACTTTGGAAGCGGCTCCAACCCTGCCCAAACCAGAGTGGGCGATAAAGAAATCAGGAAGCGCGCTCTGCACGACCACAACGCGGACACTCTCATCGGCTTCAAGTTGCCTGCCGAGTTGGTCGAATTCCTGCGACAGAACTTCATCAAGAAGATTGATCGGCGGGTGATCGATGCTGACGAATGCGACCCCGGAATCAAAACTGAGCTGGAAACATTTGTAATCGGAATATTGCACGGGATTGGCTCCATTTCGTTTTCTCAGTCGTTCTGCACGGGATTGGCCAGGACACCGATTCCCTCGATCTCTACTTCGAAGATATCGCCGGGCTGCATGAAGACGGGCGGCTTGCGCGCCGCTCCGACGCCGCCCGGCGTGCCGGTGATGATCACATCCCCACGCTCCAGACTCATCGCGACGCTAATCGTTTCAATCAGCGTCGCAACACCGAAAATGAGCAGGTCGGTGCGCGAATCCTGCATCACGCGGCCGTTCAAACGGCCCTGGATGCGCAATCCGCAGGCACCGGGCGGCACGGCATCGGGCGTTACCAGCCACGGGCCGAACGATCCGGTGCCGTCGAAATTCTTGCCCATCGTCCATTGCGGTGTGCGGAGCTGAAAATCACGCAGGGTCGCATCGTTGAACACGGAGTAGCCTGCCACGTGATCGAGGGCCTGCTCCTGGGGGATGCGGCGCCCCGGCTTGCCGATCACCACCGCCAGCTCCGCTTCATAGTCGAGCGCAGTTGATTCGCGAGGCCGCCGGATCGGCTCTTGATGAGCGATCAGACTCGAAGCGAAGCGGCCGAAGATTTCCGGATACTCCGGCTTCTTCAGCCCGCTTTCCGCCAGGTGATCACTGTAGTTGAAACCGACGCACAGAATTTTCGGCGGCGCGGGCACGGGCGGCAGCAGCCGGACAGTATTCAGATCGACTGCCGGCGATTGCGCAAGGCTTCCACCGATGCGCAACAGGTCCGCGCCTTGTGCGACCAGCTGGGGCAGAGTGCCTGGAAATCCGCTGTCCGTCTGTGAGAGGCCGTGCCAGCCCGAGCCTTCATCCGCGGCAATTCCGGGGACCCCACGTGTTTCAAAATTCACGATGCGCATAGGGCTGCTCCTCTAGCCTGCCTGCGGGCGACTCAGTTCTTCGAGCAAGTAAATGAATGACTCATACACTTTGCCTGTGGTTTGGCGCATACCTAATTCGCAGGTCCGATTTGCGGAAACGAAGCGGGTGTCGTCTCCCGAGTTCTGGATTTGTACGATGGTGTCGCGCGTGGCGGAGTGAATCAGTTCGGGATGCAGCAGGCCGCGGTCGCCGGCGGTTCCGCAGCAAGTGGTTCCCAAAGGAATTTCAGCACTGTCAGCCAGCGCGCTGGAAATTTCGAGGAGCGTCTCGCTAAGGCCGAGGTGAGCCGTCGAACAGGTGGGATGCACCAGGATTTTGGGGATGGCTTTGTGAATGCGCAGGGAAGGCAGAAGCTCCTTGCACCAGGCGATCGAATCGATGATGTTGACAAGTTTCAGCCGATCCTTACGTTGATCGTCGAGATGCTCCAACATGTCGTCCTTGAGGCCGAGTGTGCAGGAAGCCGCGTCCACCACTACTGGCAACCTCCCTCCGTAAGACCAGCGCCACAGTGCATCGCTCATCTGTTCCGACATCCATGTCTGCCCGCGCTTGTAGCCTTTGGAGCTCCACGGCGTCGAGCAGCAGAGGCCTCTCACGTCATCGGGAATCCACAGAGGCTTGCCCGCGCGTTTTGACAGAGCCACGAAAACCTCAGGAAGCGCAGGTGATTTTGGCCTGGTGTTGTCTCGACCAAAAATGCGATTGATGCACGCTGGAAAATACACGGCTGCCGCTCCCTCACGTATCGTCTCCGGAAGCTCGGCAGGAGCTGCGTGCGGCATCGGGCCAGCCACGCCGGGTACCAGATCTTTGCTGACGATACTGCGAGCCAGATCCGTCAAGGCCCCAAGCAGATGGGGGCTCGTAATTGTTTGCACAACGTCGGCAGCTTTGACGCCCTCGCGCGCCAGCTTCTCCACCTCCGCCCATTTTTTGGCCACATCGAGGGCAACTTCTTCAGCGCCCGAGGAGTGCTGCATCTTCCTGAAGTGTTTAATCAGTGCGCCGGTATTGATTCCGATGGGACAGACGTCGGCACAGGTGCCGTCGACAGCGCAAGTCTCGATGGCGTCGTATTCGTACTCGTGCTGCAGCTGGGTCAGCAGCTTCGACCATTCAGGCTGCCGTGACATCTCACGGCGAAGAACAATGCGTTGCCTGGGGGTGACCGTTACGTTGCGGCTTGGGCACACGGGTTCGCAGAAGCCGCACTCGATGCAATGCGAGGCGGATTGAATGTCTTCGATCGCTGGAGTGGTCTTGAGGTTCTTCAGGTGAATCTCTGGATCGCGGCTCAGCAAGACATTCGGACCCAGAATTCCGTGCGGATCAAGGAGTTGTTTTGCGCGCCACATCATGTCCGTGACTTTGTCGCCCCATTCGCGCCGCACAAAGGGAGCCATGTTGATTCCGGTTCCATGCTCCGCTTTCAAGGAGCCGTCATACTTACCCACAACCAATTCGACCAGCTCGCGCATGAAAGCATCGTATTGATCACGGCTCGCGGCTTCGCTCAGGCGGGCGATCATCACGAAATGCAGGTTTCCGTAGGCAGCATGTCCCGCAGCCGAGGCGGAATATCCGTGTTTGGTGAGAAGGGCGAGCAAATCACGAGTAGCATTCGCAAGTTGTGCAGGCGGAAAGCAAACGTCTTCGATGATAAGGTTTGTACCCTGCGGGCGCATCTCACCGACGATGCCGAGCAGGCCATCGCGAATATGCCAGGCAAGCTCAATCGCTTCCGCTTCGCGAATGGCTTCGAGAGGCTGCAACATTTTCACATCGCGTAGCGCGTCCCCGACCCTCTTTTTGATCGCATCAAATTCCTGCTCGCTATCGAAGCCGAATTCAACCAATAGCGCTGCGTTTTTCGGATCGAGATCGTTCCAATACTTTGGCGTGCCTTTTATGAGCTTGGAGGCCGCGGTCAGCGCTGAGGCGATCATCAACTCGACTGCCTGCGCACCGAGTCCGACCAGCTTTTCGACTTGCGCGACCGCAGCATCGATGGTGTCGAACGGCAGCCATGCCACCGCCGTTCTGGCGGGCAGGTGATAAGTCCTATAAACAGCCTCGGCCACAAAACCGAGTGTGCCCTCCGAGCCAACCATCAAGCGCCGCAATATTTCCACCGGCGTTTCACCGTCGAGAAAAGCGTGCATGGCATATCCGGTGGTGTTACGCATTTTGTACTTGCGGATGATTCGGTCGCAGGTTTCCTTGTCCGCGAGAAGCTCCTCGCGAATCTTCATCAGCCCTGCCGCCATTTCCGGTTCGGAGGCGGCGAAGTGTTCCTCGGCATGCGGGTCCTCGGTGTCGATGATCGTGCCGGTGGTGAGAACGATTTTCATCCCGGCGATCGAATGGTAGGAATCAATCGGCGGCGGGCAGCGCATACCGCCCGCGTTATTGGCCAGTACACCGCCGATGGTCGCCGCGTTAAAGCTCGCAGGATCTGGTCCCATGCGGCGAGCGTAAGGTTTCAAGACTTCGTTGATGCGTCCAAGCGTGGTGCCGACATTGCAGCGGATCCGCGCACCATTGTCCTCGACTTTCCAGCCGCTCCAGTGCTGCCTCGTGTCGATGAGGATGTCATCGCCTTGCGATTGGCCGTTCAGGCTGGTCCCACCGGCGCGGAAAGTGGCATGGTGGCCTTTGCGGGTACAATACTGAAATATCGCCGCCACTTGATCGATGTTTCTTGGCTGTACGATCACCTTCGGAATGTACCGGTAGGGGCTGGCGTCCGATGCATAGCGCACCAGGTCGCTGATGCGATGCCGCACAACATCCTCGCCAAGTATCTCGATCAGCTCAGCCTTGAGGTCATCCGGAGTTCCCCCAACAAGCTCTTCGTCAACCGCATCGGAAGAAGGGGCTACATCTGGACGACCGAGGAGTGTAGGGTCTGCCGATAGTAGTTTATGCATGGCCGTCTCCGGTTTCGTGATTCGCGATAGGAACGACTAGCGGCGGCTGTGCGCCGCCGAGAACTGGGGGCGCACAGGCGCACATTTATGCCGGGCTGGCAAGCCGGTCAGTCGGACATTTCCGGCTTGCAGCAAAGCGATCCGCATCCCGAGATGCAATTAGACCATTCCGCGGATGTTGTCTTTGACCAGCTCAAACACCTGATCGCCGCGATGATCCAGAACCATTCGAGTCATCGCCAATGCGAATCCGCGGGCTTCTTCGTAGGTTGCCTTCGGCGGAGCCGACAGGGCATCCGGATCGGTGGTGACATCCAGCAGCGCTGGCCCAGGATGTGCGAAGGCACGCTCCATCGCAGACGCGAGGTCTTCCTTTCGCTCCACGCGTTCCGCATGGAATCCGATGGCCCTCGCCACCGCGCTGAAATCGGGGTTGTGCATTTCGGTCCCCCAGAAGGGATAACCGCCGACCATCATTTCCAGGCGAACCATTCCCAAGGTTGAGTTGTTGAAGACAATGATTTTGATGGGCAACTTTTGCGCGACGATAGTCAGCAGATCGCCCATCAACATAGACAGACCGCCGTCGCCACAGAAAGTGATGACCTGCCGGTTCGGAAATGCCATTTGTGCGCCGATAGCGTCGGGCATGGCATTGGCCATGGTGCCATGATTGAAGGATGTTATTACTCTTTGTCCCGGACGCAGCCGCAGGTGTTGCGCCGCCCAGACGACACACATGCCCGTGTCCGCGATGATGATCGAATCGGGCGAGCACAGGCGGCTGACTGTATCGCCCACCTGTTCGGGACGGATTTTGCCATCGGATCCACCGTGCTCGACATATGCCTTCATGTGCTCCATGGCAGCCGCGTGACTGGCTAAGACTTCATCCAGGAATGAACGATCCTGGCCGCGTGATTTGATGCGCGGTAGCAGTGCGCCCACGGTTTCGGCAATGTGCCCACAGAGCCCCAGGTCCAGTGCCACGCGGCGCCCCAGGTGCGTGGGATCAACGTCGATCTGGATAATTTTCGCGTGCTTCGGAATGAAATCGACATAGGGAAAATCAGTTCCCAACATGATCAAAACGTCGCACCGGTCGAATCCCTTCTGTAGCCCACCCCAACCGAGGAGGCCTGTCATTCCCACGGCGTTGGGGTTGTCGGCTTCCAGCACGTCTTTGCCGCGGTAGGAAAATCCGATTGGGGCGTTAAGTTTTTGCGACAGCGCCAAAACTTGATCGCGAGCGCCTCGGCAGCCCTCACCTCCAAAAATCAGAGGCCGCCGCGCGGAGTTGATGATTTGGGCCAGCTTGTCGAGATCGCCATCCGTCGGACGAATTCGGGGAACTTCGGTGGAAAACGGATGCGCGGGCAAATCGACCGCTGCGTTTTGCGCCAGTGTATCGCCGGGAATGCAAACCATGCCAACGCCGCGCCTGGTGATGGCTGTCTGAATCGCCATCCGGCTCATGGTCGTCGCCTGCACTGCGGTGTAGGCCGCTTCGCAATAATGGCTACAGTCTCGGAAGATTCTTTCGGGATGTGTCTCCTGAAAGTATTCGGTGCCCAGGAAACGAGTCGGCACCTGCCCGGAGATCGCAAACACTGGCGCCCGGTTGCGGTGAGAATTGTAAAGCCCCTGGATCAGATGGAGGTTGCCGGGACCACACGATCCGGCACACGCCGCGATCTGCCCGGTTAATAGTGCATCCGAACCGGCCGCGAACGCGCCAACTTCCTCGTTTCGACAATGCACCCAGCGCAGCTTTCCATCGGTCCTGCGAATGGCGTCGACGATGGGATTGATCGAATCGCCGACCACTCCATAGACGCGTTGAATGCCTGCCTCGATCATCATTTCCGCGATCTGATCTGCTGCTGTTTTTGACATAACATCTCCTTGTTAAAATGAAAATTCATGGGACCGCGAGACAACGCACCTCGCTAGCTACCTTCTCAAATCCTTCAGCGTTTTTAGGTCATCGACAACGTAGGCCAGTGAAGCCCGCACTCCTTTGCCGCAACGGACGGGCGCCAGGTCGGAGAGTTCTTCACCTCTACAGACCGGCAGCGTCAAAGAACCTTCGCCGATCCACGCTTGCTCAATCTTCACGTCGCGAGGAACATTTTCCACAAGCTCATGCACGGCCGGTTGGTCTTGCTTGTCGGCCGCGAGACGCGGAGTGTGAAGGAGATTGATGACAGGTTTCTGCTTTAAGAGAGACATCTCGGTTATCGGTTCTCTCAGAGTCACAACAGCTTCTGCCATCCGTTGTCCGCTCGATGTCATAGACCCGGCAAACTTCGAGCCCGGGGCAAGCGCGGGCCCCGCCTTTCCCGTCGCCGCGTAATACCTGGTCTGAAAAACCTCGCCAAGCCGCTTTGGATAGCCCTGCGTCCAACCGCGTGCGATGGCGGCATCGTTGTCCACGAAAATATACGGACAATACGAGACTGGTTTGCCCTGGAACAACCCATCGACGAGGATAAAGAACTCGCGGTATTGATAACGCTGGGGGTCGAGATATTCGTCGTCGTTGCCGGTGAACTGCCAATCGTAAAAACAAGCATTGCCATGCCCGTTCGCGGAGCGATCGGCGTCTAGCCCGGGAGGTAATACCGCCGCCACGGCAGCGGGCTCTGCCCAAAATTCGATGTTGAGGAAGTCTGAAGAGTAGTACCACGGCGGAGCTGGGTTCAGCGTCGATTTGCCTTTTGGGGTGAGCGGATAATTGAAGCCTTTGAGCATTTCAGATCTCCTTCTTAGTTCTTTTTGTCAGCCTCTGTTTGGCGAAAACCTCGAGCAAATCGTCCGCACATCCAATGATTTTGTATTCATCCAGTGCGTTGACCAGCATCGGGCGCAGGCGAGAGGAGTATGGTTAAAGTCTTCACGCCCTGAGCCGGATGGACCACCGTCCCACTGATGTCTCCGGAACCCGAGGGACCGGTCATCAGAACGCTGTAATGCCTCTGTTTGAAGTGCGGATGTTCGTAGGCATCGTGGATATTCCCGACGATCTGCTTCGGATCGAGCAGCACGATGAGATCATGTGCCAGGAACGCGATCGTGTTTACCTGTAATTCGATGTCGGAGAGCAGTATGGAACCGGTCTCGGCCACACCCATCGGCGACCGCAGTATGCAGACATCGATTGTGCTCGCCTCCGACCAATGGTTGAGGCTTGCCGGCTCGATCGTCCCGGGATATTCCGGAATCGCCGAGCAGATGACCTTGGCATCGGGAAACTTGGTGCGCAGGAACGAACCCAAATCAGGTACGTCGCCATCGAGCGCTTCGGGGACGACGACTCCCGCCATGCGAGCGACGGACTCGCAAAAGGCTGCCACAAGGCCGCTGGGCTGATTCGCCTGAAAATGAGGGATGGCGGGCATCGGTTGCGCGGGCGGTTGGTTGGTCCGCACTGCATCCAGAATCGCGTTCCTCGAAAGCCCCGGAGTCGTGTTCATGAACTAACTAACCTCGTTTAACTGGCTCGTTCGTCTTTCTGCTCAGCCTGGGGGCGATGATGCCTGTACCAAGTCGCTCGCGCCTCTTCATAGCAGCCGCTGTTGGCCATGGGCTGGCCACAGCAAGTCTGTTCTTTTGGGTATACGACGTCGACGCCTGATTTTTCGAGCAACTCGAGGGTGGCGACGCCGACGTGTGGATAGAACATGTCTATGTAACAGGGGACCATGAGCCCGACTTGCATCGTCATCTCACCTCATGAAACTGAGAGTGCTGCCGAGCCGGAAGCATGCAGGTGCTCCAGCACGTCACCCACGAATGTATGCAAGCTCACTACCATCGAAAAGCCCTTGCAGCGAACAGCGGTGCGGCAGGAAAGCGCAGATTGAAACCCAGATTTATGTGGAAATCATCTCGGGATAGACCTGAGCAACCCGCTCTGGCGCGAAACCGCCGGTGTCAATGACCGTGACAGGAAAGCCAAAGTCAATCGAATGACGTTGCGGCCGAGGTAGTTCGGGAGGATGCTCAGCGTGAGCTTCGCAGCCATGAGCCGGCTCTAGTCACCCGCAACCGAAACGCGATGGTTTGTCTGCGGCTCAGTTCCGCCCTTGCTCGCTGCCTGCGCGGTTTTCTCCGCAGCAGAATCGAATCTCATGAGACCCGTGGCGGGAGATACAAAAACCAGCGAATTTGAAAAAGTTGCCACGTGACCGGTGTATTTTCCGTTCTCTACGTCGAACTCTCTCAACTGGAATTGCAGCAAGCCCATATCGATGACATCGCCAGTGACTCCTGAGACCTGCACCCGGTCGCCGATTCTGATTCCGCGCTTGCCCACCAACAGGAGAGAGCCCAGAGTGGCAAGAATCACATTTTCGAGTGCGAGCAAAAGTCCGGCGCTCAGAAGCCCAAAGTATGTCGCGACCGACCTCAAGTCAGAAGCCAGCATGAACACGATGACCACCGTAATGGCGAACAGAGTCAGAAATTGGTGGCTCATGTTAATAAACCGTCGGCGGTTTGGATCTTGGACATGCCGCAGTGTGAAGCGTCGCGAAAGCCGGCCGATTGTAACGAGCAGAACTATGATCGACAACACAACGATCAGGCGAATCAACAATTGCTTCCATGCCTGCCTGTATTGGCCAGCCACTGCAATTCGCCAGGGCAGAAGATGCGACTTGTACTCCGCAAGCAGAACCTTTTGCTTGTCGAGCGCTACGATGACCGGAGACAACTGCTTGAGGTCGACCGTTATGCCGTCGAGGTGCGACTTCTGTTCACGCAACGACACAAGATCGCCGGACTGGGAGTCACTTGTGGCGACACGTTGCATGAGTTGAGTAACGAAATCCGCCAGCGGGATGCGCAGGTTATTTTCGGATTGCGTCAAGTTATCGGTGAGGAGTGTCTTATCGTCCACGACGTGAAGCTTATGCTTCATCGCGGAGACATCCGATACCAAGCCGAGGATGCCGGCGTCACCGCCTGCCGTTCGGGAACTTGCTTCCTGCAGTGGCGCTGCCGGCGAAGAAAGTGCCGTGCCCGTCATTTCCGGTATCGATTGCGCAAGCTCGTCGATGGTGGAATCCAAATGTCCGCTGTCGGCTTCTCCGCCGGGACCTTGGACAAACTCAACCAGATCATTGAGGCCCTGCGCGACTGCGTTCAGGAGCTGCAATCGAGTTTGCGCGTCTTCCTCGGCCGCTTTCAACTTCTTGCGATCGGCTCCCCTGGCTTTATTCATCTGCTGGTCGAGGTTCTTGATCTCCTCGATTGCTTGCTGGCTTAGTTGATCATTTCGGTTCTTCAATTCGATAAAGTGGGCCAGATCGGCAGAACGAGGACCTGAGGAGGCTGGCCGGCCGTGTAGAGAATCGGCGCTGGTTTCGAGCAGCGCAGCCGCTTTGGCGAAATCGAACGAGAGCCTCACCACCTGCCGTTCAATCGCCTGATTGTCATCGAGAAACATTAAGTCGGCCGGTTCGTTGGCTACCTGCCGTTCGGTATACGCGTGGCGATACCAGTTCACCGACTGAAGGAGATAGCCAATGACTTCTGAGTTCGAGGGACCCTGATATGCACTCGGCGGGGTGGTGGCGGAGGATCCGCCGATGAGCGCAGCTGCGACGAAAGCGCAGCAGGCAGCTACCTGCGCACCTGGCTTCAATTTGTTCCTGTCCTTCCTCGACGGCGTTTGGCAGCGAGAAACCCCGCGACCCTCCGCTCTCAAGCGCAGGGCCGGGCAGCCACAACGACACCTGTGCTTTACTTCACCTCGTCTGCCGTCTTCGTTGCTGCTTTCTTTGTGTCTTTGGCCGCGTCTTCGGTGCCCTTCCCGACCTCCTTGCCTGTCTTCTTGCCCACGCTCTTAGTGTCTTTGGCCGTATCAGTGGCGGCTTTGTCAGTGCCGTGGGCCACGGCTTTTGTGACTTTTTTCGTGCCCTTTGCGACGTCTTTGGCCGCGGACTCTGTGGCTTTGCCCGTGTCCTTCGCTCCCTTGCCGACGTCGTTGGCTACATCTTGCGCGGATGCGAGCACGCCAAATCCGACGATCAAAAACAAAACAAGCATTCTTCGTTTCATACCCTTGTCCCTCCTTTGATCTCAACTGCAATCAGTATGCCACGATGGGTTCGGCAGATGGGTAATGTGTTCACGAATGATCTGGCGTTGCCGAAGCGACATGCCACAGTAACGAAGAGAAAGACTTGGAGTACGACCACCGTTGTGCGTTGACGGCACGAATACTAAAGGTGTCATTCACACTGACAGAGGCGTCAACGTCCGTGACGTCCGAGCGACTGTCGTCTCCAACTGATGCCGGTCGACGTTAGTACGCCGCTGACGTGCTACGTGGAGCACTCATGTTGCCAACCGCTCGGAGAACCCCAGCGGCCCTCAATTCGAAGGAGAAAAATCTGATTTCCGCGTCGCTCGGTCGCGGTGACGATTGTGGAAGGCTGCATGCAAGCACCTGAGTGTGATGGCGCAGGCGTGGACGTGATCGCGCATTCAACATTGTAGAGAACGGACTGGGAGCGATAGTGACGAGCCCTGCAATTCCTTCAAGCAGCAATCTCGAGATCTCAGTCGATCAAGCGGGAAAGGACGCCGTAGTCCGGGTGGCCGGCCGAATCGACGTCGATTCGTCGCCTGATCTTCGCGACCACCTGAAGACTCTATTGTCGCAAGAGGCGTTACCCCAGGCCGTTATCGTCGACTTAGCCGGCGTTTCTTACATTGAAACATCTGGGGTCGCCACGCTGATTGAGGCTCTGCGAGTCGCCCGCCGTCACCAGATCAGTTTCCGCTTGCAGGGACTTAGTGGCGCTTCGCTCCGGCTCTTCCAAGTCACCGGAGTGCTGGCACTGTTCGATGCGAGTGCTTCGGAGGAAAAGGTGTCCTGATGGCAAATGTCCTCGAGAGTGTCGGCGAAAGCACAATCGAACATCTCGACTACGTCGGAAGCCTGAACATTCAGTGGTGGGCCACCATGCGGGCGATGGCGCAGGCGCTCCCCTTCGTGGGAAATCGCTACCGCTGGCGGGCCACGGTGAAGCAGATGCTCGAAATCGGCGTGGACGCGATGCCGATGGTGTCTTTGATGTCGATCTGCACGGGCTTCATTCTGGCCATGCAGGGCGCCTCGGAACTGCGCCGTTTTGGAGCGCTGCACTATGTCATCGAGCTCGTAGCGGTGGGCTTCACCCGCGAACTGGGACCATTGCTCACCGCGATTGCCGTCAGCGGTCGCTCCGGCTCGGCGTTCGCGGCCGAGATCGGGACGATGAAGGTGACTGAGGAACTCGATTCCCTCCGCGTGATGGCACTCGAGCCTGTGGAGTTTGTCCTGGCCCCGAAGTATCTGGCGGCTTTGATTACCGTACCTTGCCTCAGCATCATTGCGAACGTCTTCGGCATATTCGCCGGTGCGCTGTTCATGTTCTTCAGCACCCGCCTGTCGCCGCTGCTATACACCCATTACGTGTTGACTACCATTACTCTGCGCGACGTAATCACGGGGCTCATCAAGTGCGTGGTGTTTGCAACCATCATCGCTCACGTCGGATGCCTGGAAGGTTTCCGGGTCCGAGGGGGCCCCGATTCGGTGGGCCGTTCCACTACCAGTGCGGTGGTGAAGTCGACTTTCCTGGTCATCATTGCCGACGCGGTCTTCACCACGATTTTTTACTTCACGGTGAAACAGTGACGCCTATCATTTCCGTCCGCGATCTTGTAGTTGAGTACGACGGCCGCAGAGTGCTGAACGGGCTGAATCTCGACATCGAGCACGGAGAGACGATGGTGTTGCTGGGTGGAAGCGGTTCCGGAAAAAGCACCTTGTTGCGGCAGATCATCGGACTGGAGCGCCCTAAGTCAGGCAGCATCCACGTGAAGGGAACGGACATTACACGCTGCTCGAAGTCCGAGCTTAAGAAGGTACTACGCTCGATTGGCGTGGCGTTCCAAAGCGCCGCGTTATTCAATTCATTGACGGTGGAAGAAAACGTCGCCCTGCCAATACGTGAACATACGCGGCTCGCACCTCCCGTCGTCGAGCTGATGGTCTGGATGAAGTTGGCTGGGGTTGGCTTGGCCGACTTTGGCAAGTTGCTCCCTCAGGAACTCTCCGGCGGGATGAAGAAACGTGCGGCCGTGGCGCGAGCACTCGCGCTCGGTCCCGAGATTCTTGTGCTCGATGAACCATCGGCCGGGCTTGATCCGATTGTTGCCGCAGAACTCGATGAGCTCATCTTGCTCGTCAAGGAAGCAATGCAGATGACGGTCATCGTGGTTACCCACGAAATGCCGAGCGCGTTCCGCATCGCAGACCGCATCGCCATGCTCTATCAGGGCTCATTCAGCTCGATCGGTACGAAGGACGAAATCAAGGCGAGCCAGAATCCGCGCGTGCGGCAGTTTCTCGATCGCATACCGGAAAATATCGCGAAGATGCCTGGCGTGGCGGGTTACTTCGAAAAATACATGCAGTCCAAGGAGGTCTACCGATGACCACGGAAGCGAAAGTTGGAGCATTCGTTCTGGGATGCTTCTCGCTCCTGGCCTTCACGCTGATCTACCTGATCAACGCGCAGCTAGGCGGGCACATGATTCCATACCACACTTATCTGCGTTACGCGGGCGGGCTGGAACCGGGAGCTTCTGTGCTGTTCGGCGGAATCGATGTAGGGAAGGTAACAGCGGTAAGGCCCTACGCCTCCGACCCCACACGGATTGAGATTCTGCTGGGCGTGAAGGACAGCACTCCGTTGAACGAAAAATCAGTGGCCAAGCTGGGGCTGATCAGCGTGATGAGCCCAGCCGCACTCTCCATCACTACCGGCAGCAACGATGCGAAGCGCCTGCTCCCGGACTCCACCATCCCATCGCAGGAGGCCATGAGTCTTGACGAGATCACCGGGAAACTTGCGGTGGTTGCCGACAACGCCAACGGATTGATCACCGAGGTGCGAGGCGAGCTGCATGGAATCAGCGGGGATGCGCGCACTCTGCTCGCGAACCTGAACACTGTGACGGGCCCACCCAATCAACAGAAGATACGAGAAGTGCTCGATAACGTTAACGCAATGCTGGCGACGGAGCGGCCCAAGATTGACCGCCTTACCGATCAGTTGAATACGCTCAGCGCGCACGCCGACGAAACCATTCAGAACGTGAACGGTACCGTCACCGAGATTCGCGAGCCCATCCGCAAAGATGTGGTCGAACTCCAGAATACTTTGCTCCAGGCGAAGCAATTGCTGGCGGATATGCAGGTGCTGGTGAAAGCGAACGATTACAAGATTGACGACACAATCGAAAACCTGCGGATCGCAACCGAAAATCTGGACGAGTTGACCAATTCGGTGAAACAGCGCCCGTGGAGCCTGATTCGGATCAAAGAGCCTGAGGATAGGAAGGTGCCGAAATGATGCGCTTGAGTGAATCGACAAGTGTCCTCGGCTGTTTCGGCGGACGTCGCCGCCGGATGAGTACGAGAAGAACTTTGGCGGCAATTGCTTTCTTCGTGTCAGCTCTCGTGATCCTGACGAGCTGTGGAGGAAGGGTGAGATATCCTGACTATTACACCCTGAACCTGCCGGCGCCACCGGATCCGCCCGCACCGGAGAAGGCGCATGCCACTCTCGCGATCCGCGAATTCCGCGCGCCCACCTACCTGCGTCAGGGAGAAATTGCTTATAAAATATCTCCGGAACAGATCGGCTTCTATGCGTACCACCGCTGGGCGGTGGATCCGCGTGATTTCGTGACCAATGCGATGGTCGAACGCCTGCGCGCCAGCGGAGCCTTTGCCCATGTGCGGTCCTACGACGGAAGCCGTGATATCGACTACGTGCTCAGCGGACGCCTTGAGAAGCTTGAGGAACTCGACTATCAGGGCAGCGTGAAAGTCCAGGTTGCGATCTCCGCCCAAATGACCAGCGTCGCCACCGGAGCGATTGTCTGGAGCAACGCCGTTTCGGAGATCGGAGACGTCAACCAGCGCGATGTGCCCACCGTGGTCTCGGAGATGAATCGCACGATGCAGCGGGCGATTGAAAAGCTGGTAACTCCGTTATCCGCAGGCTGGGCCGCCGGGTCGATTGGCGCCCAGTAAAGGGTAGAGATCAAGTGATCCGGCGGGACCGATCCGGTGGCCACTGCCGCGGATACTAGCTGATGGATGCCGGTTCGTCCGCGTCGTTGTCGATTCCGCTAAGATCGGGCTTCCGCCTGCGCCTCATTTCCGATCAGCCGTGTCGCAATGGCGAAGAGCGCGCTCACGGAAATTCCACACATCAAAACGCCCATGATCGCCTCTGTCGGCCCAAGCAGTCGCCAGACTGGCGGAAGAACAACATCGCCGTACCCCACGGTGGAGTAGCTGGTCGCCGAGAAATAGAAGCTGGGTTCCCACGATCGGAAGCATCGCAGGCGATAAAAAACTGTCCATAGCACGATCTGCAGAAGGTGCAAGAGAATCGTCACGCTCGTGAATCGAGTCATGAGCACGGCAGTTTGCCAGAGGCTTTGTATCCTGATCCCGCGCGCAAAGTAAGCTCGCACCCAATGGATGAGGACGGCCATTCCCGCGGACTCTATAGCGAGCGTCAGAGTGCTGAGGATCGCGGCCGCAAGAGCTTGGCCGAGAAATTCCACGGGTCACGGCAGTTAGCGCCTGGAGGGCGCCGCTTACTGATTAATCAGCGGCACCTGGATCAGCTGCACGTCGACCGCGAGACCGAGCCGCCAGTCGATCTGATAGAAAAGCGCGGTTTCCCTGCCGGAAAGCACTTTGCGGAACGCCGGCATGTATTTCAATCGCAGCTGCATGATGGATTGTTCCACCTCGGCCCGCTTGCGGATGTAGCTTTCGGCCTGATCGCCCGTCATGGTGCTGTAGTTGTCGGCATAGTCCTTCAGCAGCGCAAGTTTCACGTCATAGATCTTCGAGAGGTCGGCCGCGTACTGATCGTAGACGGGCCAGAACTTCTGGGCCTCGGCATCGCTCAACTCCATGTTCTGAGCGATGATCTGCTTCTTCTGCGACCTTACATCTCTGCGCAAAAGGTTAACGAAGTCATCGGAGCTGGCTTGAGCCGGGTCGTTCGAGGCTGGGGCCTTGGCGGCGTCGTTCTTGGGAGATGCCGAATTCTGGGCGAAGGCGGAACTCGCCGGCGCGAACGCAATGAACGCCAGACTGATTGCAAGAAATTTCTTCCAGTTCATCGATTTCCTTTCATCTCTAGCGAACTGAGTTGGGTGCGAAGGCACGCACAGTTTCACCTGCTAGCCTCTTCAGCAAGCACGGTTCCAATCGGTCACGTCACGGCGAGTGGCGCGCTCACCGCGCTGAGACTCCATCCGCTAGACGTTTCCTGCGCCTAATTGAATTTCGAGAAGCGTGCGCTCGTGGCCGTGTCTGCTGCGCGGCAAGCTGTGTCAAGTGTCACGTGTCATGTGACATGGCGGCGGTGGAACTCGATTCGTCCGTTGGTCTCGTCAGAAACACAAGAATTTGTTCCGATTGCTGCCGCAACCCTGCAATTGCGTCTGTCAGTCGTACGATGTGCCAAGTGGAACCGCAGTTGCTCCAGCAGAACTTTGAGAACTCTCGCGCTGCGAGATTTTTGCGTGCTCAAGGAGCAACTCTAATGTCCACGTCGCCCGTGTCCGCCGGATCCGCGGTGCCGGCTCCGAAACCGCTGCCGCCTCAGACCGATTCCGCTGAGGCAGGCCCTCGCCGAAGCGCAGGGTGGAAGAAGTACTTAACACCCATTTTCGTAGTGCTACTGGCTCTAGCTGTCTTGATCACCATTACCCGCAACTGGAATGCGTGGGAAGGCGGCAAGGTCGAACAAATCACGGATGATGCTTACGTTCGCGGTGACCTCACACCGCTCAGTACCAAGGTGCCGGGCATCGTGCGAGCAGTCGACGTGGCGGACTATCAGCAAGTCCATAAAGGCGACCTCATTGTCGAATTGCAGGATGATGACTATCAGGCGCAAGTAAATCAGGCCAAAGCGGCGGTCGAGGCGGCACGTGCCGGCATCGATGAGAATCTTCGCCAGCGCGAGTTGCAGGATACGCGCATCGCGAAAGCGCTGGCCGGCATCGATGAGGCGAAGGCACAGATTGCAGCCGCCGAGGCCGGCAAAGATGCCGTGCAGGCTGAGTTGATTCGCGCCCGTTCGGAACGGAAGCGCCAGGAAGGGTTGTATCAGACTCGATCGACGACCGAGCAAAATCTCGAGACGGCCGTTGCCGCCGAAGGAAGCCTCTCCGCTCAATTTGCCAGCCGTGAGGCCGATCTTATTCAAGCGCAAACCGTGCTGCGCAGCAGCGAACTCGCCGTCGAGGCCGAGCGGCGCAGTAAAGTCGTCCTCGAATCGCAGGGCGCACAACTTCAGGCCGATCTGCACGCCAAACAAGCCAGCCTGGCCGTGGCTCAGGTGGATCTCGGTTACACCAAAATTTTTGCTCCCAACGACGGTACGGTGGGCGAACGGCAAGTTCGGCCGGGGCAACTCGTTTCCCCCGGCACTCAGGTTATCTCTTTTGTCGACCTCACCAAGTGGGTCGAAGCGAACTATCGCGAAACTCAGTTGACCAACGTGAAGATTGGGGACTCTGCCGAACTGCGGATTGACGAATATCCCGCACAACTCATTCGCGGCAAAGTGGCCGAGATCGCGCCCGCCAGCGGATCGCAATTCGCTCTGTTGCCGCCCGACAATGCGACCGGCAATTTCACCAAAGTCGTGCAGCGGATTCCGGTGAAGATCGCGCTGGACGACTCCACTCTTGCGACGAAGCTACGGCCCGGGCTTTCCGTGGTGGTGACCGTCCGCACGAAAGAATAACCGGAACTCATGGCAGCTTCGACGATCACAATTCGCCCGTCTCCGATAGAGATTGCGCGTGCAGCCGCTGCGGCGATGCCGTCTGAGGTATCGACGCGTCCGCTTCTTGGTATTTTGGGAGTCGTGACGGGCGCCGGACTCGTCACCCTTGCCGGCCGCATGCTCAGTCTCGGCATGGCCGATCTGAAAGGGCATGTCGGCATCAGCCTCGACGATGGCGCCTGGCTCGACAGTGCCTTCAATGCCTCGCTCATGTTTATCGGCCCATTCACTGTCTACCTCGGAGGGCTGCTGGGGCCACGACGCGTATTGCTATTTGCCGCAGGACTTTTCGCATTAAGCTCTTTTTATCTCCCGTTTATCCATAGTTACAGTCTTCTCGTTGCCGCTCTGATCGTTGCCGGGCTGACTTCAGGCACTTTCTATCCGCTCACACTGACGTTCGCGCTGCGCAACATTCCGTTGCGATACCTTCCTTTCACGATTGCCCTTTACGCGACCTTTGTGGACGGCGCGGTAAACATCGCGCCCTCGCTCTATGGCTGGTACCGAGACGCTCTGTCTTGGCAGTGGATGTTCTGGGGCTCGGCGGTGATCGCGCCGGTCATGATGATTTGTGTCTACTTCGGCATTCCGCCGCAGCCGCCGCGCAAGAAGAGCAGCCCAGCGCCAAGTTTCGTTGGCTTCCTTTACCTCAGTTTGGGACTAGCTTTGACTTTTGCCGCTCTTCAGCAAGGCCAGCGTCTGGACTGGTGGCGATCCGGTGTATTCAACGCCTGGTTCTGGTCCGGATCGTTTTTTCTCCTGTGTGCGCTGATTCGGAGGCTAACGGGTCCTAATCCTCTCGTCGCGCTGCCATACCTGTTGAAGTGGAACACCATATTGCTGGGCTGCCTGCTTTTCTGGTTCCGCTTCACGCTCTGTACAACCATCATCCTCATTCCACAGGCACTGGCCATCCGCGGTTTTGAGGCCGACCAAATTGGGCCCGCGATTATCTGGAGTGCTCTTCCCCTCATACCCATCGCGTTTATAGCCGCGCTTCTGCTGTTACACAAGCATGACCCCAGAGTGCTCTTCGCGACCGGCCTTGCTTGTACCGCTTTCGCTGCCTGGTTGTGTGCGCAGTACAGCGCCGCGTGGGCGGCGGAAAATTTCTACCGCACGGAATTGCTCGTCGGTGTCGGACAAGCCTTTGCTTTCATCGGCCTCGTCGGTTGCATCGTGCTGCAGGCAATCTTCGCAGGGGCTTTGGCTAAAGCCGAGTGGGTACTGACCTTTTCGGCCTTCTTTCACGTCGTTCGCATATTCGGCGGTACAGCTGGCGCCCTTTACATGGGCCACTTCCTGGCCGATAGAGAGAAGCTGCACTCGAACCTGTTGGGACTTCACGTCAGCAGCGGCAACTGGATTACCGATCAGAACATACGCGCCATGACGGCAGGCCTCTATGCCAAATCCTCCGGCATTGCCTCCGCAAGTGCGCGTGCCGTCGATCTGATTGCATCCCGGCTGCGGCTACAGGCGTACAGCCTGAGCCTTATCGACGGATTTCTACTGATCGCCTGGAGTTGTTTTTGCGCCTTGATGCTGGTCGCTTTGCTGCGCAAATCACCGTTGAACTATGGCGATCTCAGCGCCATGCAGCAGATTCCCGGCGCTGGCAAGAGGTCAAATCAATGAAACCAAGTACGGCACTATTTGTCTTCGCAGGGGCACTTTTCGTCTGCGCTGCGGCCGCCCAGGAAACGAGCAATACGATACTGCCTCGCCACATAACGCTGCAGGAGGCCGTTCAGCTGGCGCTCAAGCACAATCACGATATTCGCATCGCCGGCTATACGGTCGAAGAAAAAGAGCACGCGAAGCAGGTCGCAAAGAGCGCATATTTTCCAACGATACGGAATGACAGCAGCTTTATGCATGCGACCGACACGGAGTTGATTCAGATCAAGCCCGGGAGTCTCGGCGTCGCCGCTGGAACACAGATTCCACCTGTAGACGCGATCATCAGCCAGGGTGGTAAAGACTTTATAACCAGCGGAACCCAGATCACGCAGCCGCTAACGAATCTGCTCAAGATCAGACGGGAAAACGATCTAGCCCAAGCCGAGTTGAAAGCATCGCGTGCGAAGTCGCAGCTTACTCGAAACGATGTGGCGCTGTCAGTCGATCAGGTCTACTACCAGATTCTGATCGCGCAGGCGCACCGTAGCGCCACCGAAGCGCGAATAAAGGCCTCTGAAGCCCTGCAAAGCGAGCGCGTCGAGCAGGTAAAATTCGGCAGCACGCTGGAAGAAAACCTGATCGACAGCCGTGCCCAGCAGTTGCAAGCGAAGCAAGAGCTGGTCACGACCGACTTTCAATTGACCGATCTGAAATTGAAACTCAACGACTTGATCGGCCTGCCCCTGGCCACGGCCCTGGATCTTGATCCAGGTGTTCCCGAATTTCAGGAAACTTGCCCGCGCAAAGATTGTGTTACAGCCGCCGAGGCATCGCATCCGGAAATCCTGGCCGCTCGTGCGCAGGTGGAGGCAGCAGAGGCTGCGGTCCGATTTGCCAAGACTGACATATGGGTGCCTAATGTGGAGGCCTTTGCCCGTTACAGCTACCAGGAAAATGTCCCCTTCCTGGCGCGCAACTTTGGAACCTTTGGGGTTCACTTCGGTTACGATCTGTTCGACAGCGGACGTAAGCAGGGCTTACTGCGCGAACGTGAGTCGCAATTGTCCCAGGCAAAAGAGTACTTGGCGAAGCTGACGGATGCCGTCGAGCTGTCAGTCGAGACGGCCTATAACAAGGTTGAAAGAACGCATGAGATGCTGAAGGTGTCGGAAGAAGTGCTGGCTTTGCGCACCGAGTCGAACCGCGTGCGTCAGCAGGAACTCACACGGGGAGCAGCGCTGACCTCGCAAGCCAGCACTACAACGGCCCAGGAATACGATGCCAAGGCTCTTCTGTTGCAGTCGCAGATGGACTACCTGCAGGCCCATGACGAACTTCTGGATGCGATGGGCGGCGCACCATAAATTCGTTCTACTGCCGCTTAGGGGGTGCTTATTCAAGTGGAGAAGGCCTTGCGGGTTTTTATAAAGAATCGATTTTGTTCAGCATGCAATCGCAAAGCGCGGTGAGTTGGCACCCACTGCCCGATCCTGAAGGGCGTGTCGCAGCACTTTGAGCAGCAAGTGATGATCGAATGGTTTTGAAAAGAATTCGATCGCACCTTCTTTCAGGGCTTGAGACCGCGCCTCCGCATCTTCAAACGCTGTAATAAAGATGATGGCAACATTGCGCTCTTCCTGTTTCAGCCGGGCCTGCAACTCCAGACCCGACATCCTGGGCATGCGGATGTCGACGATCAGGCACGCGGCTTTGTCAAGCAAATCAGATTCGAGGAACGCTTTGGCTGATCCGAAGCATCGTGCCTCGAATCCACCCGACTCGATCAGGTCACAGAGCGAGTCTTGCATCAATTCATTGTCATCGATGATGGCAATCAGCTTGGACGTATGACCTCCGGGCATGCCGCAAACCCAATATCGTTTGATCAATTTCGGCTAATGCTTGCCTGTCTACCGCAAGGGCGAACTGGTGTAAATGGAACACCGGTGACTTTGCGGTGAAATCGAAGTGAAACCGTTGAAGCTGCTGATTCTTAAGGAAATGGGTAGGCGGCCTTATGCGTTTTTTTGGAAAAATTCGGGCGCGTTGGTACAGTTTCCTGTTCTCTATTTAGTATGTAGTCTCCATGCCCACCCTTTCCTCAGGACGCGCTCGGCTGGGAGCCTTTGAACTCGACCTCAGCACCGGCGAGCTGCGATCCATTGAAGCGCCAAACCCTGATAACAAGGTTCTCCTTAGAGAACAGGTGTTTCAGGTTTTGCGGATGCTCATCGAACATGAGGGCGACATTGTCACCCGCGAGGAAATCAAGAGCAGGCTGTGGTCGAACGATACGGTCGTTGATTTCGACCAAAGCATCAATGCGACCATCAAGGCCCTCCGCCGCGCTTTAGGGGATTCGGCGGACAATCCCCACTACATCGAGACGTTGGGACGTCGTGGCTATCGTTTGCTGCCGGCGATCCAATATCTGGATTCAGCGTCGATGGCCGCACCCGGAGAAAAGACTGCGGATGCTGGCGCAGCCGGAAAGCGGAGGCGGCAGGCGTTGGCCACGGTTACGCTGCTTGCGATTGGAGCGTTCAGTCTCTGGCGCTACGAAATTTATCGTCATCGCATCACTCTCGCTCCCACCGACACGATCGTGCTGGCCGACATCGATAACCGAACCAGCGATCCCGTTTTCGACGACGCTTTGAAGACTGCATTGCGCTATGAGATGGAGCAGACGCCCTACTTAAACCTGCTGGGGCTGGATAAAACCTACGCCACGTTGGGGCTACTGAAACTTCCGCCGACCACCAAAATCACCCCGGAGATCGCCCGCCAGATTTGTACGAACACAAATAGCAAGATGGTGATCTCCGATTCCATCGCCGACGCCGGCAACCGATATCACCTGGAAATGAGGGCGCTCGACTGCAAATCAGGCGCGATCTTGGCTAAGGAAGGAACCTACGTTAGCGCTCGTAATCAAGTAGTTCATGAGTTAGGAGTGACGGCCGCACGTCTTCGTAAGAAACTCGGTGAGCCGGCAGGATCGTTGGCTCGCTTCAACCAACCTCTGGAAAAAGCCACCAGCGCCTCCCTAGAAGCACTCCAGACGGGCGCCGAGGGAACCAAGCTCTTTCTGGCTGGCAATCCGCAGGCAGCGCTGCCACTGTATCAGAGGGGAATCGAAATTGACCCTGAGCTTGCGCTCACCTACGAAGGGCTTGGCGCGGCCAACGAATACCTCGGTCACTACGATCTAACGGAAGCTTTCTTCACACGGGCCTACCAATTGCGTGATCGAATGACGGAGAAGGACAAACTCAATGCCGAGTATCTCTACTATTTTTTCGTGACCGGGGAAATTGAGAAAAGCTACTCCGTTCTGCTTCGATCCCTGGAATTATTCCCTCGCGACGTATTCTTCCATACCAATCTCGCGGCCACATTACTGCGATCAGGCCAGCTCCAGCGCGCGGCCGACGCAGCGGAAGAAACGGCTCGGCTGGAACCCACTTCGCTTTATTTGTTGTGGGCTGCTCGCGAAAACGTGGCCGCGAGCCGACTCAACGAGGCGAAGTCATGGCTGGCTCAGGCGGACGCCCTCAAACCTGACTTCCCCGAATTGAGGATTCTAAGGTTGCGACTGGCATTCATCGAAGGTGATCGAGCCGCTATCGATCGAATGTTCGATCGCGAAGCGCATGGCCCCGATCAAGTCTTGTTTTTGCGCCAGCAATCGAAATTCAAGGCCCAGCAAGGTCAACTTGAATCCGCAAATCGAATACAACTTCAGGCATCGCGTTTGTCTTCGGACCCGGAAGATATTTCCACAGCCGTCGCTTTTTCGGCTCTTCGGAACGCGGAGGCGGGCAAGGCAATCGAAGCGCGAAGGTTCCAGGATGAAGCACTTCGGAGCAAATTGGACAGAGGCCTAAGAATGATTTTGGCCCTGTCGCTCGCCCGGACGGGGAGAACCGAGGAAGCGGCGAGCATCACCGACGCAGTCAGCCGGGAAGCACCGGTGGATACCACCGTGCAGAAATATCTTGTTCCGACTGTTCGCGCGGCGGTGAAGTTGCGGCAGCACGATCCCAAAGCCGCCATTGAACTGCTCCGCGAAACCGTTCAGTATGACCTCGCATTTAATATGTCGTTCGATTTTCTCTACCCGGCCTACATTCGCGGCCTGGCCTACCTGGAGTTGGGTGATGGCCGATCCGCGGCGACCGAGTTCCAAAAGCTGATCGACAATCCCGGCATGTGCTGGGGACACATCACCGGCCCACTGGCCCGGCTTCAACTCGCTCGAGCGCAGAGACTGATGGGCGATAACGCAGCCGCCCGCGAATCGTACGAGGAATTCCTTAACATTTGGAAAAGTGCCGACCCCGATCTTCCCGCTTATCGACAAGCCAAGGCGGAGTATGCCCAGCTCAAAAATATCGGTAGCCAAACTAGATGACTACGGCACTTCGGTGGGCAGGGTGAAATGAAAAGTTGCACCTCGCCCCTGGTTGGCGGTTGCCCACAAGCGGCCGCCGTGCGACTCGACAATGGAACGGCTGATTGCCAATCCCATGCCGCTGCCCTGCGGCTTGGTGGTAAAGAAGGCGGAAAAGATCTGATCGATATTCCCGTCCGGTAGTCCGCCGCCTGTATCGCTCACTGAGAACAGCAGTTGGCCATCTTCCCGCTGCGACTTCACCGCAAGTTCTCCGCCCTCGCTTTGCATGGCTTCGATGGCATTGAGCATGAGGTTCATGAATACTTGCTGCAGTTGCACGCGGTCCGCCTTGATCATAGGCAGCGCGACAGCGAGTTCGGGTCGCATGACAATGGAGTACCGGATGGCCTCACCCTGTAGCAATGGGAATATTTCGTGGACGATTTCGTTGACGTCGATCAGTTCACTTTGTGGCGGAGTCTTTCTGTACAGGGACCGGATATGGTCGATGATTTCAGCCGCACGGTTCCCATATTTGTCGATTTTGGCCGCGGCCGCGCGTGCACGATCAAGGTTGGGAGGTTCGTGCGCCAGCCATGCGATGCAACTGTTGGCGCTGGTCATTGCGGCGGCGATGGGCTGCTTGATTTCGTGCGCCAGCGAGGCGGCCATCTCGCCCAACATGCTCACGCGATTCATGTGTGCGAGTTCGGCCTCTAACTGGTGCAACTTGTCGTGCTCGTGCTCTGCCCGTTTGAGCTCCGTAATGTCGGTCGAGCTGCCTACGAACCCCTCCAAACCTCCGGTGTTGGAGAGGACGGGATGGCCAACGGTGCGGATAGACTTCACCTTTCTATTCGATAAAAGGATACGGAACTCATGATCGTAATCGGCCTTTTCCGCGATCGCCCGTTCGACTTCACCCGCCCACTTAAGGCGATCCTCCGGGTGGATGCGTTCGAGAAGTCCTTCCCAAGTCGGCGCTCCCTGAACTGGATCGAAGCCGTAGATTCGGTACCACTCCTCGGAGAGGTGGACTGCCTTCCACTCCGGTAGCCGCCAAGCCCAGCTGGCAGTGTGGGTTAGCTTTTGTGCCTCGGCGAGATGACTTTCACTCCGCCGCAGGGAATCCTCGATTCGTTTTCGTTCCGTCACGTCCATAGTTGTGCCGACGATTTCAACGATTTGGCCGGAGACATCCCTGACAGGATGAGCGATGGTGTGAAGGTGCTTTATTCTGCCGTCCGGAAGGACGATTCGAAGATCAGCTTCCGAGTCAGTCCATCCTGTTTGTGTGAGCTCCATTTTCTTTCGTTGGTCGAGACTCGCTCGATCGTCGGGGTGAACTCTATCGCGAACGAGGGACCAGGCTGGCTTCGCTTCCGCGTCGAACTCATAAATGCGAAAGATTTCTTCCGACCAGAAGTGCTCATCGGTACGGATGTTGATCGTCCAGCTGCCAGTGTGGGTGAGCCTCTGCGCCTCAGCAAGGTGCGACTGGCGGCGCTCCAACTCACGGGTCAGCAGTTCTTGGTCAGTAATATCCATTGCGGTGCCGAGAAATCCTTTGAGGACTTCGCCTTCGATGACCGGAATCCCGACGCAGCGAATGTAGCGCTGACCGCCGTCCGGTCGAACAATCCGCTTTTTTACGTCGCAGCCACAACGTTCCGCGCACATCGTTTTGATGGTTTCCGCCATGGACTCACGGTCTTGAGGATGAAGGCAGGCTAAATACCGTTCCAGTGTCGGGGCTTCCTTCTGTGGATCCAGCCCGTAAATCTTGAACAAATCCTCAGACCAGTACTCAAAAAAACCGGAGGGGTTAAATGCCCAGCTTCCCATCTGGGCAAGGCGCTGTCCTTCGCTAAGATAAAACTGGCTTCGCCGCAGGTCTCTCTCCGCGTGCTTGTAGTCCGTAATGTCTTGCACCGTACCGAACATGCGATAAGGCTCGTCTGTCGCGTCCCTCTTCACGTCGCCCTGAAAGTGGGCGATGCGTACTTCGCCAGTTGGCCGAATCACGCGACATTCTGCATTGAATCGGGATCTGCCGGCGAGGGCACCTTCCATACTTCGCTGCCAATCCTCGACGTGGATTCTTGCCTGACATGCGGCGATATCCATCGGAAGTTCCTGAGGCCGCATTCCATAAATGCGGTAGGTCTCGTCCGACCAGGTCACGCGGCCCGTTGCGATGTCCCATTCCCAGTAACCGACATGGGTGATGCGCTGGGCCTCTTCCAGCTTGGCCTTGCTCTCCTGCAAATCGCGCGATACCCCCCCAAGCGATTCCTCCGCCTGCTTGCGGTCTTCGATGTCCGTGAGGGTTCCATACCATCGGACAATCTTCCGGCGCCGATCTCGAAGCGGAACACCACGTACCAGAAACCACCGATACTCCCCATCTGCGGAGCGACGGAAGCGCGCCTCGTCTTCGAACAGCTGCCCTCTCGCAACCGACATGCGCCACAGTTCGGCATTTCGAGCCAGATCTTCGGGATGGATTGCGCGCTGCCAACCGATGCCAGAACTCTGCTCGACTGAGAGCCCGGTATATTCAGTCCAGCGCTTATTCACAAAAACGGCGGAGCCGTCGGACAACGCAGTGAAAGTCATCGCCGGGATTGTTTCCACAACATCTCGCAGATGCTTTTCCTGAAGGGTGAGCCGATGAACACGCCAGCGATGAACCGCCCAGAGCAGCGCGATGAAAGTTACAACGCAAAAAAGCCGGAACCAATTCGTCTGGTAGTATGCCGGAGCGACCGAGAAATCGAGGGACGCTCCGGCTTCATTCCACACGCCGCTGTTATTGCAAGCCTTGACCCGGAAGACATAACGGCGTGGTGGAAGGTTGCTGTAGAAAGCTTGTCTTCGAGTTCCCGCATCCTGCCAGTCGCGATCGTAGCCCTCCAGTTTGTACCGGAAATGCATCTTTTGAGGGACGACAAAGCTCAGAGCCGTATAGTCAATGTCGAGATTGTGGGTAAGGGCCGGGAGACGGAGACCGCTGTGAGGTGAATATGTTTTTCGATCGGCGATCACCTCTTCAATATGCACCGGCGGCGGAATGGGATTTCTTATCGGGCCATCCGGATCAATCATTTGAGCGACAGTGTCATTGGCGAACCATAAGCGACCATCGTTTGAACGTGTTGCGATCGGGTGAAAAGGGGGAAGATAGGGCTGGGCGCCATCGAAGGCATCGAACAAATCGAAATCTATTCTTGGGCCGGGATGATCGCGCCATCGTTGCAGGTCGGCTGAGTTAATCCTAATCAAACCGCACTCGGTAGATAGCCAAAGATCGGAGTGCGCGTCGTTTACGAGTGCGAAGACTCGGTCACAAGGCAAGCCATTGTTGTGGTCCAGAGTACGCTGAGCATCACCGCGTTGTTCCACGAGGCCGTGGTCGGTCGCCGCCAACACCGAACCATCTGAATTTGCCAGCACCTGACTAACTCGCGCGTCCGCGTCCTTAAGGGGAAAAACCTGCACTCGATCGTTTCGGTATCGGGCCAGACCGCCATGAATCAAGCCGAACCACAAACCACCCTGCGAATCGGCAGCCAAAGAGACTACGTCTAGTCCCTGGTCTGAAATCTCCTTGACGAATCTGCCATCGCGAAAACAGATCAATCTTGTGGGGCGTCCGGGAGGATTTCGGATCACCGATGCCCAAACGTTTTGGTCGATGTCTTCGGTCATCGCCAAAACGATCCCTACCGGTCCACCGTCGGGACGGTGCACGGGTGTAAACCTACCGTGCTCGTAAATCAAGAGTCCATTGTCCATTCCCACCCAAAGCCGGCCAGCGTGGTCTTCGAATAGCGAGGTGACACGATTGCCGCGAAGCCCCTGCTTTGGGCCGATTGACGAAACGACGTTCCCGCGCACAAAATCCAACTGTTCATTGTTCCCGATCCAGACGGTTCCGTCACGAGCAGCAAGTATGGACCCGACCTCGCCCGCGCCGAGCCCTTCATGTACAGAGAAACTGACAATTGGAACGCTCCGGAAACAATCGACACCCCCAGTCGTGACCAACCACAAATTACCTTCTTTGTCTTCCAAAAAGCTCTCAGCTGAATCGCTTGAGAGCCCAGCCGCTCCGCCAAAGTGATCGACGTTGCCGGCGTGAACACGGTAGATGCCGTTTCTGTCGGTCGCAATCCATAGTGCGTTATGCCGGTCGAACCGCAAGCTGTTGACAGCCCATCTGCTGCCGTCGTTTCTCGGCAGGATGAACTTTTTCCAAAAGCCATTTACCAATTGTTCCAGGCCCTGCCCGTGGCCAGGGTTCCAGAGGCCCGCCAAAACCGATCCGTCGGGAGCGAGCGCGAGATCCGATATGCCAGCCAATCCTGGGTTCGACTTTAGCCCCGGCAACTCGTATGAGGTCGAAGAACCCGGTTTCCACCGGACAATTCCCGTGGAATGTCCAATCAGGAAAAATCCAAGATTGTCTTCGATCAACGATTGAGCGTGGGGCGGCACTCCATCTTTCGGCGCGTAACATGTGGCCACAGCCGCAGCGACTTTACAGACACCGCCGGCTTCAGTTCGTGAACGCGTTATCCAAATCGTACCCTGATGATCCTCGTAGATGGAGTTCACGCGGCCCGCTATCTCTGAGAAAGTGAACAGTTGTTCGTTCTTCCACTGTGCCAGGCCGGAGGCTGTTCCAATCCACAAGCTCCCGTCCGTCGCGCCCAAAAGCGACATTACGGCTGGGTTGGGAAGATGCTTTCCGGCGGGGGGAACAAAGGGTACAAAGCGAACACCGTCGAAGCGCAACAGACCCGCAAAGGTTCCAATCCATATGTATCCGTCGGTCGTTTGGGTAATGGAAGAGGGTGCTCCCGGGAAGGTCCCGTCGCGCACACGCCAGGCAGTGTGGGCATACTGAGAAATCCGCAGGTCCGGATTGAGCGCAAGTGCGGCAGGAAACCCGCACAGCAGCATTCCGGTCAGAACGGCTCCCAGCGCGAGAAGGCGTCGGTCTCGCCGCGGTCGTCGTTCACGCGTCCGATTCAATTCTGAACATCTCCCTGTGCCCGGCCGAGAATATCTGTACCTCCCTCAGCTATCGGGCGCGAGATTCCCAATCGTTTCATCTTCGCCAGAAGAGTTGTTCGTTTCAATCCCAATTTGGCGGCTGCACCGTGGGGTCCGCCGACAATCCATCCGGCCTGCTCCAGCGTCTCCACGATCAGGGCGCGATCCGAGTCTTCCCAATTCATCGACGACAGCGCAGACTGGGCGCTGGTACTGAGAATAGGGACAGTCGCTTGTCTCTTGTGCAGCGGGTTGGGGAGCACGCCGTCGCGCGAAAGGATCACCGCGCGTTCCACCAGGTTCTGCAATTCGCGGATGTTACCCGGCCAGGAATGCCACTGGAATGCAGTCATCATTTCTGAGGGAATGATATCAATTGGTTTTCCCATGCGGCGGCTGAAGATCTTCACGAAATGCGATACCAGCGCGGGAATATCTTCCCGGCGCTCTCGCAGCGCAGGCAATAGAATCGGGAAGACGTTCAGACGATAGTAGAGATCGCTGCGGAACTGGCCGCGCGCTACCATCTTACCCAGATTACGATTGGTGGCGGCGACGAGCCGGACATCCACCTTGTGAGTTCTACCGCTTCCGAGCCGCTCGAACTCCTGCTCCTGCAGCACGCGCAGCAACTTCGGCTGCAGCGCGGGAGGAATATCGCCGACTTCGTCCAGGAACAGCGTGCCCTTGTCGGCCATTTCGAAGCGCCCCGTCTTCTGCGCGATCGCTCCCGTGAACGCCCCCTTCTCGTGACCGAACAACTCACTTTCCAGAAGGTCGAGCGGGATGGCGGCGCAATTCAGCTTGATGAATGCGCGTCCGTAGCGCTGGCTTGCAGTGTGAACGGCGTGAGCGATGAGTTCTTTTCCCGTGCCGGTTTCCCCTTCGATGAGGACCGTCGAGTCTGTGGGCGCAACCTGCTCGACCTGATCGAGAACAGATTCGAGGGCGGCACTGTTGCCGATGATCCGCTCGAACGTCCGCTCGGCCTGATCGGTCACAGGGTCCGTGATTGTTGCATGGTCTGCCACAGAAACCTCTAGGGTTAAGGCTCCGCACGACTGATGGCGCAAGCTTTTCACATGCCCAGAGCAGAACGAACTCTCTTGAGCAACAATTGATGATCGAACGGTTTGGCCAGGAACTCGACTGCTCCACGCCTCATGGCTTGAATACGCATGCGGGCGTCTCCGTGAGCGGTGATGAAGATGATCGGCACGTTGCAATCCTCTTCCTTCAGCCTGGCCTGCAAATCCAGACCCGACATTTTCGGCATACGGACGTCAACGATCAGGCACGCAGCCTTGTGATGCAAATCGGATTCGAGGAATTCTTCGGCAGATCCAAAGCACCGGGCGGCCAGTCCTGCTGCCTCCATCAGGTCGTGCAGCGAATCTTGCATGGCCTCATCGTCATCGACGATTGCTATCAATTTGGATGTCCGATCTGCCGGCATATGGCAAGGGTAGAGTCATCGCTTCGCCTGGAGCAACCAAACTTTGGGCGGGCAAAACTAGACCTTAGTAAGCAAAACGCTACTTTCGATGGGTTGGCGATTCGATGCCGCGAGGCGGGACTCATCAGTTTTCACGATCTGAGTTTGTCCGCCATCCTGACAAGATCAGGCAAGGATTTGGCCTGCATCTTTTTCATGACCTGACCGCGATACATTTTGACGGTTGCTTCGCTGGTCTCGAGTTCCGCCGCAACTTGCTTGTTAAGCATCCCGGAGACGACCAGGTTCATCACCTCACGCTCGCGAACGCTGAGTGCTTGACAACGATGCCGCAGTTCGGTTAACTCCCGCTCCTTTCCGTGCAGGATGCGAGATCGAGTAAGCGATCGCTGGACCGCATCCAGCAGATCCTGGGGCCGGAACGGCTTGGTCAGAAACTCAACCGCGCCAGATTTCATGGCCTTGACTGACATCGGAACGTCAGCATGAGCCGTGAGAAAAACAATGGGAATACTTACTTTCCCTCTTTTCAGTTCGTGCTGAAGATCCAGACCGCTGATACCGGGAAGTCTCACATCCAAAATTAAGCAGCTGGGACCGTCGCCGCGCGCAGCCGCCAGGAACTCTCGTGCTGTTCCAAAAGACTGAGAGTGCAGGCCGACCGACTCAAGGAGTTCCTCAAGAGATTCACGTACGTCGGCATCATCGTCGACGATGAAAATGGTCGGTACGTCTTGCGCACCCATCCCCCGTGCCCCTATCAAAAAGTATGGACTTAGGTCACAAGCTTCCGCCTGCACTCCCACGGCCATGTCGGCATAGATTGTATCGGATGATGAGCGGTAGGAATGGTGTGATAGTGGACGCCGCCCATCCCGAACTGCATCGATCGCAATGTCGGCACCGAGATCCGGGGGGAGTATGAGTGATTTGGTGTCGAGCCGGAGGAACGCGAAATCCTGACCAGCATGAGCGTGCAATTCCGCTGCCATGAAATTGTCGGTCAAAAACCAGCTTCATCAGGTGCGAGCCGCGCCTGGTTCCCGCGATTGCGTGACAATGGAGGTGACACTTGACGCAAGAGGCACCGGAATGACACTGGACGGATTAGCCCCGGCCAGCTTCCTTGGTCGATCTTCGGGGTTTCGTAAGTGCCGACCTTCATCGCGGTTGCGACGCAGTCAATACGAGTCCCTCCCTCTTTGGTAGCACGCGTGCTCTCCAAACAATCGAATTCTGCCCGCAAAACTGTGGTGCGCTTGTAATAAGGATTAAGGAGAGATTGCGAACTCTGGGGATGGCACGCACTTCGGAGTGAAGAACGGAATAGAAATGCCGATGTTGCGAATGAAATCTTCGACGGTGCGGTTCCTTGCGCAGACGATATTTCTTCTCTCCTGGTCCGTTATTGCTGTGGGAGAAAGCGGGCCCAACAGCCCGTCTCCACATGGGACGAATATCTTTTCTCCCGCCTCAACCCCGGCCAAGTCAATCGCCGACTTGTCGGTCTTTGTGCTTGTCATTACCGGGATCATTTTTGCCGTCGTTTTTGTGTTGCTGGCGTATTCCATCGTTAAATTCCGGGGGCGAGCGAAGGATGCCGGCCGCGAGCCGGCGCAGGTGTATGGAAGCACGCAGATTGAGCTGGCTTGGACGATCATTCCAATTCTGATTGTGGTTGTCCTGTTCCTGGCCACCGCGCGAGTGATCCACGCGATCCAGGATGCGCCCGAGCCGCCTGATGCTCTGGATGTGATCGCGATCGGACATCAATATTGGTGGGAGTTTCGCTACCCGAAGCTCGGGATCGTTACCGCCAATGAACTGCACATTCCGGTGAGCCATCCCGATCATCCGACACCAACGTTTCTGCGATTGCTCTCGGCCGATACCGATCACAGCTTTTGGGTGCCGGAGCTGGCGGGCAAAACGGACCTTATTCCAAACCATCCCAACAGAATGTGGATGGACCCGCAGCGCACAGGTATCTTTCTAGGTCAATGTGCGCAGTACTGCGGAGTGCAGCACGCCAAGATGCTGCTCCGCGTTTCGGTGGATGGGCCGGAGGATTTTGCCGCCTGGGTTCAAGCCCAGCAGAGACCCGCTGCCGAAGATGCCGGCGCAATCGCCGGGCGGCAAGTATTTGAGCGCAATGCCTGCATGAACTGCCACGCGGTTGGCGGAAGCCCGGCCGACGGACGCTTCGGCCCCGACCTGACCCATTTGATGAGCCGCACCACAATTGCAGCAGGAGCTGCTGAAAACACTCACGACAATCTCCGTCTTTGGATCCGGGAGCCCAGCGCTATCAAACCTGGGTCGCTGATGCCAGCCATGAAGTTGAGCGACGCAGACCTGGACGCGGTCGTGAGTTACATGGAGACGCTTCACTAGACCGCTTGAGAAACTGACTATGGCATCCGATGCAATCACCGTTCCTGTTGGCCAAGTAGAAGCCAGACCTTGGGTCGACGAGCTTCATCAGTGGCTGGCCACGGTCGATCACAAGCGGCTGGGCATTCTCTACATAGCCTCGGCTCTGTTGTTTCTCGTGATCGGTGGAGTTGAGGCGCTGATCATCCGCATTCAACTGATGCATTCGCACAACAACTTCGTTTCTCCGGAAGTTTTCAACCGCATGTTCACGATGCATGGGACGACCATGATTTTCTTTGTCGCCATGCCCGTTTTGTTTGGGTTTGCGAACTACCTGGTGCCGTTGATGATCGGTGCGCGCGATATGGCTTTTCCGCGCCTGAATGCCTTCAGTTTTTGGCTGTCCTTTCTCGGAGCACTCCTCCTGTACTTCAGCTTCCTCGGAGGCAGCGGATTATACGGCGCGGGAAGCGCGCCGGACGTGGGTTGGTGGTCGTACGCGCCTTTGGGCGCGCGAGCGTTTTCGCCGGGGCATAGTTCCGACTATTGGACTCTGGCGCTGCTGGTCTCCGGCTTTGGAAGCATCGGAACGGCGATCAACATTATCGCGACCATCCTGTGCCTGCGATGCCCGGGCATGAAGCTCAATCGCATGCCGCTGCTGGTGTGGATGAACCTGGTGATGGCGGGAATGGTTTTGCTTGCGATCACGCCATTATCGGCCGCTCAAATCATGCTGCTCATCGATCGATATCTGGGCGGCCATTTTTTCGATACCCAGGCCGGAGGATCGGCTGTTCTGTGGATGCACTTCTTTTGGATCTTTGGACATCCGGAAGTCTACGTTCTGATCATTCCCTGTTTTGCTTTTATGTCGGAAATCATTCCCGTCTTCTCGCGCAAACCGATCTTCGGGTACCCGGTGATGGTTGCCGCAACCGTGTGCATCGCGTTCGTGAGCATGAGCGTTTGGGCGCACCACATGTTTACGATCGGAATGAACTCCTACGCCAACAGCTTTTTCACTCTGACCACGATGGTGGTGGGCATTCCCACCGGAATCAAGATTTTCAACTGGATCGGCACGATGTGGGGCGGAAGGATCCAGTTCAAAACGGCGATGCTGTTCAGCATCGGATTTCTATTCCAATTTCTCATCGCCGGGTTGACGGGCATCATGATGGCTGCCTCGCCGTTCGATTGGCAGCTTAGCTTGTCGTATTTTGTCGTGGCGCACTT
>CAZGXY010000059.1:0-37679 GCA_964530145.1 uncultured Acidobacteriaceae bacterium
AGATGCCAGGAATCGCCGCCATCGTCGGAGCGATAAATCCCGCCTTTCTCGGCTTCGATCACTGCCCAGATGCGATTCGGATTTGCCCCGGAGACCGTGACGCCGATGCGGCCCATAATTCCGTCGGGCAATCCATGCGCCTTGAGTTCTTTCCACGTTGTGCCGCCATCGATGGAACGGTAAAGTCCGCTGCCGGGGCCGCCGCTGTCGAGGCTCCAGGGCGTACGTCGTGCCTGCCATAACGCCGCAAAAAGGATGTTCGAGTTTGTAGGGTCGAATACGACGTCGATGCCGCCGGACTTCGCGTCTTTATAAAGAACTTTTTGCCAACTCTTGCCGCCGTCCTGTGTGCGAAAGATCCCTCGCTCTTCGTTATCGCCAAAGGGATGTCCGAGAGCGGCGACGAATGCAATATCCGGATTCTTTGGATTCACGGCGAGGCGCCCGATCGCGTGAGTGTCGGCAAGGCCTGCGAACTTCCAGGTTTTGCCGGCGTCGATGGATTTGTAGACTCCGTTGCCACCCACGATGTTGCCGCGGATGCAGGCTTCTCCGGTGCCGACGTAAATCACGTTCGGATCGGACTCGGAAACCGCAATTGCGCCGATCGCAGGCGATGCGTCTTTCTGCTTGTCGAAGATCGGCTTCCAGTTGAGGCCCGCGTCGGTCGTCTTCCAGACGCCTCCGGCGGTTGCGCCGAAATAATAGGTGTTGTCCTGGTCCACTACGCCTGAGACGGCGACGACGCGTCCGCCGCGAAAAGGTCCGATCAGGCGATACTCCAAGTTTTTCCACGGACCCTTATCTTCGCCGTCGTCGCTGTCCTTATCTTTTTGCGAATTTTGGGAGTCGGCAGATTCGGCCTTGGTCTGAGATGCCTGCTGCTGCGCCGAGTCGGCGCTTTGTTTGGATGGATGCTTCTGCGCGAATAATGCAGTGGTAAGAACGGTAACGAGAACGGCGAGTTTGAGGGATCGCAATTCCAGGTTCCTCCGGATGTGACCATCAACGAGTGACAAATAAAGATAGTGACCAGACAAAGTTAACGAACGAACACAATAATCCTGCACAGCCAAATTCACAACCGGAAAGAAAGTAGTGGAAGGTGCGGGAGGGGAGATAGAATTAGCACGGGCACCACACGAGGGAACAAAGAACCAATGTACTTCGAACAGTTCTATCTGGGATGTCTGGCGCACGCCTCTTACATGCTGGCTTCGGAGGGCGAAGCAGTGGTGGTCGATCCGCAGCGTGACGTCGAGATATATTTGCAGGCTGCCCAGGCCAACGGGGTGGCGATCCGGCATGTGTTTGAAACTCATCTGCATGCCGATTTTGTTTCTGGCCACAAGGAGCTGGCTGCAAAAGCCGGTGCGACAATCTACATGGGAGAACAGGCGGAAGCGAAGTTTCCGCACGTCGCGGTGCGCGATGGCTTTCAATTGCAGGTCGGCAAAATTCGAATCACCGCGCTTGAGACGCCCGGTCACACGCCCGAAAGTATTTGCCTGGTGATTACAGATGAGGAGAAATCGCCGGAACCCTGGGCCGTGTTGACCGGCGATACATTATTTCTTGGCGATGTCGGTCGTCCCGATTTATCGAAGCGACACACTCCCGCGCAGTTGGCTGCCCTGCTGTACGACAGCCTGCACGGCAAAATCCTCAAGCTCGACGATGAGGTTCTGGTTTATCCCGCCCACGGCGCGGGTTCGCTCTGTGGCCGCAATATGCGGGCAGAGCGGGTTTCAACGGTCGGCACTGAGCGGCTGACGAATTATGCCTTGCAAATCAAGAGCAGGGAAGAGTTCGTGAAGCAATTGACCAGCAACTTGCCGGCGCGGCCCGCATATTTTTCGCAGGATGCCGAGATTAATCGCACCGGAGCGGCGTCGTTGTCGGAATTCTCTCCTTTGCCTCCTATCGACGCTTACGCATTGCAAACTTTACTGGCCGAAGGCGGCATTGCGCTGGACGTTCGTTCCGGAGAGGAGTTTGCCGGGGGCCACGTGCCGGGGTCGGTGAACATTCCATTGTCGGGGCAATTTGCTTCGTGGGCGGGGGCGCTGCTCGGGCTCGAGTCGCGTCCTGTGTTGATCGCAGCCTCGGATGAAGCTGTAACCGAAGCCCGAATGAGGCTGGCTCGCGTCGGGCTCGAAAATGTGCAGGGATATCTTAAGGGCGGAGTCGCGGCGTGGAAGGAATCCGCTCAGGGCTTGGAAACCATTCCGCGAATCACCGTTCAGGCGCTGAACGAGCAATTAAACCAGCTGCAGGTGCTGGACGTTCGGCGGGAGCCCGAATGGGAGACGGGACATGTCGAAGGCGCGATGTGGTGGCCGTTGGATAATTTCAAAATTGCGCCGCCCGAGATCGATCGCGATGTGACCGTTGCGGTTCATTGCAAAGGCGGCTATCGCAGCATGATCGCATGCAGCCTGCTGCAGCGCGCGGGCTTCAAAAACATCGTGGATGTGACCGGCGGTTTCGACGCGTGGCAGCAAGCGAAGCTCGCGGTTACCATAGAGAAGCCTGTGGTTGCGTAACCAGCCGAGCTCATCTTTACACGAAAGCATCTCGCGGTCGGGGCACGGTGTAAACTTTCCGCAGCATCGAAGACGAATCCGACAATGAATACGGCCAAGCTCGCCAAATCCTATCGCATTGATAACGGAAAGCATTTTCGCCTGAAGGAGTTCGATCCCGCCGACACCGGGGATTGGAAATCGGAAGATGAGGCCAAGCACCAGCTGCGGAAAGATATTGCGCGAATGGCTGATTTGCAGGCCAGGCTGTACGCGGAGAACAACTGGTCGGTGTTAATGATCCTGCAAGCGATGGATGCGGCAGGGAAAGATGGCACCATCAAGCACGTCATGTCTGGAGTAAATCCCGAGGGTTGTGACGTTCACTCGTTCAAAGCGCCTTCGCAGACCGAGTTGCAGCACGATTTTCTCTGGCGCACGACGCGTCATCTTCCGGAGCGCGGGCACATCGGGATATTCAATCGTTCCTATTACGAAGAAGTGCTGGTAGTGCGTGTGCACTCGAAGGTTTTGAAAGACGAAAATCTCCCGCCGTCGCTCATAACCAAAAAAATCTGGCAGGAACGCTTCGAAGATATTCACGCTTTTGAGCGGCACATGGCGCGCAACGGCACGGTGATTCGGAAGTTCTTTCTTCATCTTTCGAAGAAAGAGCAGAACAAGCGCTTCCTCGCCCGGCTCGACGAACCGGGGAAAAACTGGAAGTTTTCAGATGCGGATCTTCACGAACGCGAATATTGGGACGACTATCAGGATGCTTACGAGGATACGATTCGCAATACCGCCTCGACGCACGCGCCGTGGTATGTGGTCCCTGCCGATAACAAGTGGTACACGCATCTGGTAGTTGCGGCGGCGATCGTTGAAACGCTCGAAGAACTTAAGCCGGCGTTCCCGAAAGTTGACGCCGCCAAGCGCAAAGAGATCGAAGAAGCTAAGAAACAATTGCTGAAAAAGTAACGAACGGTGCGCGGCAAAAAACGATTATCTGACTATGCGCCGCGGCCACTTCGAACCGTTTCAAAAGGGGATCGAAATGGGGGCTTTCAAGCTGTCCGCAAATAGCGTCAAGAAGTTTCCAACCACTTGGCTGTTCTTGTCACTGATGACATTCGCGCTATTGGCTGCTGGTGCGGCTCTTGCCCAAACCAAACCGGAACGGCAATCCAAGGCCGCGAAGCCGACGCAGACGACGCCGTCGAAAGCGACAACGCAAAAATCCGATACCGGCGAACAGGAAGGTTCCGAAGATAAGACCGAAGACAAGCTCTTCAAAGGAATGAAGTATCGGCTGATCGGCCCGTTTCGCGGGGGCCGCTCCCTGACGGCCGCCGGAATCCCCGGCGATCCAACAACCTACTATTTTGGCGCGACCGGCGGCGGAGTCTGGAAATCGACCGACGGCGCGATGACGTGGTCGCCGGTTTTCGATAAAGAAAGCACGGGATCGATCGGCAGCCTGGCGATCGCGAATTCCGATCACAACATTGTTTATGTCGGCACCGGCGAAGCCTGTATTCGCGGAAATATTTCTCAGGGCGACGGAGTTTACAAAACCCTCGACGGAGGCAAGACCTGGAAGAATATTGGCCTGCACGACAGCCGTGCCATCGGCAAAGTAATCATCAACCCGAACAATCCCGATATCGCTTTCGTCGCTGCGCTGGGGCATCCGTATGGACCCAACGCAGAGCGGGGTATTTTCCGCACGATGGACGGCGGCAAGACGTGGGATAAAGTGCTCTACAAAGACGAGAAGACGGGCGCGGTCGACGTTGCGTTTGACCCACACAATTCCAATATTTTGTTCGCCGCGATGTGGCAGGTGCGGCGTACATCGTGGAGCCTGGATAGCGGCGGGCCGGGAAGCGGACTCTATCGCTCCAGCGACGGCGGCACGACCTGGAAGCGGCTCGAGGAGCACGGCCTGCCGAAAGGCCCTTACGGACGAGTTGGAATTGCCGTGGCGGCAAACTCCGATCGCGTCTACGCGCTGATCGAGGCACATAATCCAGATGGCGGTTTGTACCGCTCCGATGACGGCGGCGAAAGCTGGTCGTTCGTAAATCCCAGCCACAGCCTGTGGCAGCGGCCCTGGTATTACATGCATATCATCGCCGACCCGGTCGACGAGAATGTCGTTTACATCATGGATGTCGAGTCGTTCAAGTCGACCGATGGCGGCCATCTTTTCAACAAGGTTCAGGTACCGCACGGCGACAACCACGGTTTGTGGATCGATCCCAAAGATACTCGGCGCATGATCGCCGCGAATGATGGCGGCGTGACGGTCACTCTCGATGGCGGCAAAAACTGGACACGCGAAGACAATCAGCCGACCGCGCAGTTCTATCACGTGATCGCCGATTCGGCGACGCCTTACCGGGTTTACGGATCGCAGCAGGATAGCGGTTCGGTCGGGATCGCCAGCCGCAGCGACGATGGTTCGATCGACCACTCCGATTGGTATGACGTAGGCGGAGGCGAAGCGGGCTACATCGCGCCGTATCCTCCCGACCCGGATATCGTTTACGCGGCCGACTACCAGGGCACGATCACGCAATACAACCGGCACATTGGCCAGGTCAAATCGATTACCGAGCAGCCGGAGCTTTCCGATGCGCACGGTGCGGATAAGCTGGAACATCGTTTCCAGTGGACGGCCCCCGTTCTGATTTCCGTGCATGACCCGAACACTCTGTATCACGGCGGCGAGCGGCTCTTCAAAACTACAGACGCCGGAGTTCACTGGGAAGCGATCAGTCCTGACCTGACTCGCAATGACAAAACCAAGCAGCATGTTTCCGGCGGGGAGATCACTCTTGACGACTCCGGAACCGAATACTACGACACCATTTTTGCCGTCGCCGAATCGCCGATCACGAAAGGTGTTCTGTGGGTTGGAACCGACGATGGCCTGGTTCAGCTAACCCGCGACGGCGGAAAGAACTGGAGCAACATCACCCCCGCCGATTTGCCCGAGTGGAGCCGCATCAGCCAGGTAGAAGCCTCCCCGTTCGATGCGGGCACAGCCTACGTAGCCGCCGACCGCCATCAGAGTGACGACGTTCAACCCTACATCTATAAGACCGCGGATTACGGCAAGACCTGGACGAAGTTGACCAACGGAATTCCGGAGGGTTCATTCGTCCGCGCAGTACGGGAAGATCCCAAAAAGCGCGGCCTGCTATATGCCGCGACCGAAAATGGCGTTTACATTTCTTTTAACGACGGCGCAAACTGGCGGCCGCTGAAACTGAATCTGCCGCCGTCGCCGGTGCATGACCTGATCGTCAAAGATAACGATCTTATCGTCGCCACACACGGTCGCGCCTTCTGGATTTTGGATGATATTGGCCCGTTGCGCCAGTACACCGACGATCTGCCGAACAAAGACGTTCATCTCTATACGCCGGATGTCGCTTATCGTATTCAGGCCGGTCAGAGCGGCGAACGCCATCCCTCAAAAAGAACCGGGCAGAATCCCCCGGTCGGCGCGGTTATTTATTTTTATCTGAAAGATGCGCCGAAAGAAGGCGCCGAGACAAGAATAGAAATTCTCGACGTTTCCGGAAAAACCATTCGAAAATATTCCAGCCTCGAATCGCAGCCACTGGACGAACCTCCCGATCCGGATGACAAAAAGCCTGAAAAAGAGATCAAGGCGGAAGCTGGGTTGAATCGATTCGTTTGGGATTTACGTGGCGAAGAAGCGCACCGCGTTCCCGGCTATTATCTCTGGGAATATGGCACCGGAGCTGCAGGTCCGGTAGTGCCGCCCGGCAAATATCAGGTAAAGCTGACCGTGGGAAGCGATAGCCAGGTGGCGCCATTTGAGGTGAAACTCGATCCTCGCGTCAAGGTCAGCCAGGAGGATCTTGCGCAGCAGTTCGCCATGCAGACGCAGATTCATGACGAACTGAATCGCGTCTACGACACCGTCAATCAGATTCAGGATGTTCGCTCTCAGGTCAATGGACTGAAGCGACGTCTGCCGGAGAATGCGAGTGCGAAAACCATTGCGTCATCTGCCGACGATCTCGACAAGAAACTGATCGCGGTGCGCGACCAGTTCGTCAATCTCACCATCAGCGCGAATGAGGATTCGCTGGCGTATCCACCGCAGATCGATGCCAAGTGGGCGTTTCTCGCCATCGACCTCGGCACCGCCGATTCCGCGCCCACCGATGCCGAACAGCATCAATTCGACAAACTGAAGCGCCAAACCGGAGAAATGCTGGCCAAGTGGGATGAATTGCAAAGCCACGAACTGGCAGACTTCCGCAAGCTGACCTCGGAAAACAGTCTTTCCACGGTTGTAGTCCCACCCGCGGATCGTGCGGGAGAAACCGACGGCGCCGATTCGCACTGAGTACAATTCGCACCCAGGGCGGGTTAGCGCCGAAAAATCTTCGCCCTCCAGTAATAAAAACGGCCTATTACTTCCGTGCCAGAACGATGGCACGGATGGGCCTTGTACGCCCATCGGGGCGCTGCTATCTTGCCGATAAGTGATGCTGATCCTCCCCTGAAATAAGAACGATTCCTGAATTGGGGGTAGCTATGAGGTTCATGCATCTGTGCTATGCGGCTGTGGGCTTTGCGGTGGCCCGATGGGTATTTCGGAGGCAGCCTGTAGTCGATCCCGTTTCTCGTATGCGCTCTTCGGGTCTTCTTTAGAAGATTGATTTGTAAGGTTAGGGTCCGGGAAGTTTTTCCGTAAAGTCTGGGCGTGCGCACCCCGTTGCGCTTCCATTTCGTCAGCGCACGCCCACTCTGACCTTCTGCGCGGAAGGTCTAGCCCTTAGGTTTGCCGGTCGTTATCTCTGCCTCCTGCTTCGCTCCCGCTACAATTCAGGTAACGTCACCTGCGTTACGTGCCACTTGAATTGTGCGACTCCTTCGACCAGCCCGCCCGCGATTGACTCTGCTGATCGCAATCTTCTTTATATGGCTTGTTCCCGCCGCTCGTTCCCAGGATGATGCTGGCGACGTTTCGCTCGGCGATCTGGCGCGCAGCCTTCGAAAGAAGCCTGCTTCTGAATCCGTAATCGACAACGACAACCTGCCGGCGGTGATGAGCGATGCCCAGAGCCGCAGAGCCTCAGGTTCGTCGCCCGTGCTCGCGCTTGATCCCGTCAGCGCTCGCGTTTCCTCGCCCGATGTGACCTGCAGTCTTTCCTTCAACTCGAAGTCCTCGCCGTTTTCTGACACCATGTTGTTAAACGACCTGCCCGGCACAGAGTTGGCGAAGTTGGACGGACCGGCGGCGATTGAGGGAGACTCCTTCGAGGTCACCCTGCACAACGGAACGGCGTGGGAGCTTCACGAAGTTGTTATCGGATTGACGATCGTCCGGAACTCCAAGTCCGATGGCACGGCTTCTTCGTACGGCAGCGCGAGGATTATTCCGGCAAGCGCCACCGCTTCCCAGCCGGTTCAAGATTCCTTTCAGAAACAGCCCGATGTCACGGTGCTATTGCGTGTAAGAGGATCGGCAGCGCCGTCAGCCACCGCGACCTTCCGCACTACATTGAACTTCGAATTATTTCCCGACCAGGAATGGCACTGGGCGATTGTGAAAGCGAAAGGCGTCTCACCGCTCGTTCCTCTGGAGGAACTCACGCAATCGGATCAAACCGACCTTAAAAGCGGCGGCGCCGGTGCACCCCCGAATCCCGGCGCAAAGGTTGAGCCCGCCGGCGAACTCGTAACGAGTCTGCCGGCCCTCGCGCCCGCTGCCGGCAGCTCTTCTCCGCCGATCAAACCGTCGCACTGAAGCGTTCGTTTTCTGCCCGAAACCCTACAGCCTTCAATTTTTCCCCCGAAGCTGGCATGCTAGACTGAACTCAATCCCACTCCAAAAAGAGCAGAAAAGGGCATACATGAAATTCGGAGTCATCATTTTCCCCGGTTCGAATTGCGACCATGATGCATTCTGGACAATTCAGCAGGTTGCCAAACAACCAGTCACTTTCTTGTGGCACGAGTCGCACGATCTGGAGAACTGCGATGCCATCATCGTGCCCGGAGGATTTGCTTTTGGCGACTATCTGCGCACCGGTGCGATTGCCAAATTCTCGCCGGTCATGGAATCGGTGCGGCGCTTCGCCGGGAGCGGAGGCCTGGTGCTCGGAATTTGCAATGGATTCCAGATTCTGTGCGAGGCTGGGCTGCTCCCCGGAGCGCCGATCCGTAACATCGGCTTGAAATATGTCTGCAAGGCGGTAAATGTGCGCGTGGAAAATGCGGCCACGCCATTTACCAACGCTTGTTCGCAAGGCCAAGTGCTGACTATACCCATCGGTCATATGGAAGGGAATTATTTCTGCGACCAGGCAACGCTGGAGCAGCTGCGCCGCGAAAACCGAATTGTTTTTCGCTACGCGACCGCAGGGGGAGAGATTTCAGTCGAGGCCAATCCCAATGGCTCGCTGGAGAACATCGCCGGAATCTGCAGCCCCGGCGGGAACGTCGTTGGCATGATGCCGCATCCGGAAAGAGCGTCGGAACCTGTGCTTGGCGGCACCGATGGGATCAAGATTTTCCAGTCGATGGTCGGCGCCTTAGTCACACACGAAACATCCTCGGCATAATCGCCACCTTTTCCACTGTTTCGCCACAAATTGTGTTGATAAAGAGATGGCGCGGTGATAGCTTCACCGCGAAGCACTTCCCCATTCGCACAATTGAACGAAAAACATTAGGCAAAGAAAGGGAGGAGTGTGCCCGATGACGGCGAAGCAGATTCTCGATGCTTTTTCAGAAACGTTGATGCAGGATGAGAGAATCCTGAGCCCGCGAGAGCGGGAGCTACTCACCAACCTGCTGCAAAATGCCAAAACTATATCGAGTGCCACCCCGGAAATTCAATCGGGGGTGAGCGCAGTGATTGCGAGATCGGTCGGCGAAACCGTCGCGCAGCGCTCATTTTCACTACTGGGCGGCAGCATCGTCGAACAGATTCTCGTGCGCTCCGGAATTTCGCCTCGAAGCGAAGACGCACTTCATGAATTCACCATTAAAGCCGGGGCTCCCGGTTCTCCGCAACCTCCAAGCACGGGTCCCGGTCCGCATGTCTCTCCACGGCCGCCGGCGACTTCGCCGCAGCCACCCACCCCGACTCGAGTGCCCGCTGGTTCGCCCCAGCCGCCAAGTCCTTCAACCGCGTCGCGTACTTACGCGACTGCTACTCGCGAAGCGCAACAGGATACAGGCGTAACTGTATTGGATCGCCCGGCTGAACAGCAGGCCTGCAGTGTGGTTCTCGATGAATTTCTGGCTCCGCAAGAGCTTGAGGATCTGATGAGTTTCACGCTTGCGCGGGAGGCGGATTTTCAAACCAGCTCGGTGATCTCGCCCAGCGGTGAAGCCGGTATCGTGGACTACACTCACCGTCGTTCTCGAGTGCTGATGGATGTTGGAAGCCATCAGGAGACAATTCTGGAGCGAATTCGTGGCGTCCTGCCGGATGTCATGAAGCGGTTGGGAATGAATGAGTTTTCCATCGCTCATGCTGAAACTCAGATTACGGCCAGCAACGACGGCGATTTTTTCGCTGCGCACAGCGACGACTCCGATGCGGCCATCGCCTCACGGCATCTCACGTTCGTATACTTTTTTCATCGCGAACCGCGCCAATTCGAAGGCGGCGACTTGCAGTTGCACGATTCGCACCGGATGGGCGACCGGCAAATCAATAGCGGCAGCTTCCAAAGCATTCCGCCCCGTCAGAACCAGATCGTGTTTTTTCCCTGTTCCGTGTTGCATGAAATCACGCCGGTCAAGTGCTCGTCCGGAGCGTTTGCCGACAGCCGCTTTACACTCAACGGATGGCTACACAAGTAAACAACCCGGCCTGGCTGGAGTGGATCGCAAGCCTCATGGGGGCAGAGTCGCGGCGAACTCAAACCTCGACCCTGCCGCCAGAGCAATTTCATTGCCTGCTCGACGAACTGCCGCTGCACCTCATTCCTCGACCTTATGCGGAATCAAGTTTGTCGCCCAGCCGAAACCAGAATACGTTTTTCCTGAATCCAGATTGTGCAGTCTTGTCGGACGGGATCGTGCCGCCAGAGCTCGAACCTTGCCGGGACATACTCAAGAATTTCAATTTGCAGGGAACAATAGCCTGGGTTCGCGACTCAGCCATTGGAATTCTGCAACCTTTTTGGATCGGCCAAAGACTGAAACCGTTTGTTTCTCAGCTTAAGGTCGGCGAACCCGCGCCCGCTTCTATTCCGCCAAGTGTTCGCTCGCTGCTCATCGCCGCGGGCATCTTGATGAATCACGCGGAAGCTGAACAGCACGCCGAGGCATGGTCGGAAGTGACCAGCAAAGGGCAGGCACACTTCAGAGACAAGTCATACTGGCCCTTGCGCAGCCTGATCCATCCATTTCACGTCGCCGCCCTGCGGCGTTATTACAGGCACGCCATCCGGCGCGGAGCGATTCGCCTTGGCGATGAGCAGTCCTCCCGCCGCTACGTCGCGCACAACGAGAGCGTTGCGCGTTTCTTTCATCGTCAGCTGGCAAGTGCGGTTAGCGCGATTGTCGGGGAACCGGTCAAGCCATCCTACGTTTATATGGCTTCTTATTTGCCCGGCGCAGAATTGAAGAAACATACCGATCGCGCGCAATGCGAATTCAGTGTCACACTATGCCTGGATTTTTCGCCCGAACCCGATTTCGCCACGTCATGGCCCATCCTGCTCGACACTCCCGCGGGCACAGTTACCGTTTATCAGGCGCTCGGCGATGGCCTGGTGTACCGGGGAACTCAAGTGCCGCACTACCGCGCTCAGCTTGGCGAAGGGCATACATCGACATCGATTTTCTTCCACTATGTGCCCGCAGATTTTTCCGGCTCGCTGGAATGACCTCGCAGTGCGATTCCTCCAGGACGCGAAGCCCAGGCTCACCGCAATCCTGAGATAACGTCGAGCTGGGAAAAGACCTGGTAGTAGCTGTAAGCAAACCGCGAACCGTCTGGCGAGACGACGACTGGCGCGATCGAGACAACTCCCGTGTTGGTTTCTGGCTGCAACTCCTGTACCAGCGCTTTTTCTCCGGTGCTGACATTCACCTTGTACACGTCAGTAGGCACGGGTCCGCGCTGATACACATACACAGACGTGCTGTCCTCGGTCCAGCGTAGAGGATTGAATTTCGCTTCGAGATTCGGAATGGGATGCTGCTCTCTCTCGCCAACGGCGCGAACAATGAGACTTCCGCTGTTTTCGGCTTGAATCACAAATTTGCCGTTTGGAGAAACCAATCCGCCATAGATCCCCTCTGGCGTGATAGGAACGGGGCTTCCCCCGTCGAGATCCACCACGTAGCAGCGAACGCCATGCCCATGCTCCCGCGCATAGATGACGATGTGTTTTCCATCGCCCAGAAAGTGGGCCGGCCCGCTGTCGATTTCCTCGAGGTCTGGAGTCGGGATCGTCCGCGGTTGCCCCGCTCCGGTAGGAAGAAGCTTTATTTGTCCTGGGCTGCCCACCATCATCGAGATAGCCCACTTTCCATCGGGGGAAAGTCTGCCGGCCCTTCCCGTACCAAGTTGCACCGGTGGCGAACCATCGATGTTGCGCATAACGATTGCGTATTGATTCCCAGCATTTTCGCTAGCATCTTCGAACATGATCCACTTGTCGTCGGGTGAGAGGTCCTTCGCTGTGTCCCAATCGTGCCAGGAAATGTCAACGGCTTTGCCGTTTCTGGCGCTGGTGGCCATCGCCAGACGCTCAGCGTCCAAGCTGACGAGCACGCGGCCATCGGGAGCTACATCTTCAAGCGTGATGCATGCTGGAAGAGCCAGAACTTTTCTGACTTGGCCGGAAAGACTTACCGCCAGCAATTCCCGGATTGTTCCCTTCTCGATCGCGCTGAACCAGATCTCGTTCGCATCCGGACTCCAGGCGAGACCCTCCTCGGATTCCCATCCGCTCGAAAGCACAGTCGGGTGACCGTTCAGATCGACCACCTTGACCGAACCACCATCGTCCCACGGTTCGGGGTGATCGAAGAACGCGATCTTGTCGGCCTTCTGCGACAAGCGAATGTGGCTGAGCCAGCCCGGCGTTCGGTAGAGAACGTGTCCGATGGGATACTCCAGCAGTTCCTGGCCCTGCATCTGATGCACGATCGCCATTTCGCCGTTTGCGTCCCAGTCCGCCCACGATACATTCTCGAGAATCTCCCGTGGAGAGCCTCCCGCGAGCGGCGCGCGGGCGAGCATTCCGCCTGACGTTTCCAGATGAGCCCCGTGTTCTCCACCTAAGAGCACCGCGAGATCACCGTTGCGCGAGATCGCGAGCAAATTCGCCGCACTGAGGTTCAATGGCTGGCTGAGCGGGGAATCGCCTACAGTAGAAAAAAGCTGCGGGGGCTTGCCGTTCCAGGCGGCCGCATAAACGATTGCCCGGAAGTTGGGCGTGAATCTCGCCGAGTAAACCGTCCCTTTTTCAAAGGTCAAACGCTGGTAACTGGGGCTGCTGATTTTTTCATGCCACGGGCTCAACAACAGGAGTACGGCCGCACCCACAAGCGCTCCGGCCATTGCAGAGAGCAAATACTGGGCCTTTGCCGGCGCTCGCTGCGGGCCGCGTTTCCGTGCGCCCGAGGCATCGGAAAGCGTCTCCAGTGCAAACGCCAGATCGCGGGCCGATTGAAAACGGCTCTCCGGTTCTTTCTCCAGGCAATGCTTGACGATCTGTTGAAATGAGACGGGGATCTTTGCCTGCACGAGATTGCTTTCCGCAGGTTCCTCGCGAAGCACGGCGGTAATGGTGTCGACCTCAGTCTCCCCACGAAATGCGCGGCTGGCGGTCAACATTTCATAAATGATCGTGCCCACACTGAAAATATCGCTTCGGTGGTCGACGGCTTTGCCGCGCAATTGCTCGGGAGACATGTAAGCGACGGTGCCAATCACGGTGCCGCTCTTGGTCACGGTCGTCAGTTGTTCGGCTGACCGACCCGATTCCTCTACCGTGGGCTGCAACTTCGCCACTCCAAAATCCAGAATCTTCACCCGGCCGTCTGTGGTCAGGAACAGGTTCTCCGGCTTAAGATCGCGATGAACGATGCGGCGATCGTGCGCTGAGATCAGACCGTGAACCATCTGCAGCGCATAATCGAGCGCCACTTTGACCGGCAACGCTCCCTCGCTCAGGCGCGTGCGTAAAGTTTCTCCCTCCAGCAACTCGCAAACAATGTAAGGCGTTCCTTCATTCGATCCCACGTCATAGACGGCGACGATGTTGGGATGGTTGAGCGCGGCGGCGGCGCGCGCCTCCAGTTCGAAGCGGCGAAGATGATCGGGATTCTCTCCCGAGGATTGGCGAATGAATTTGAGCGCGACGTCGCGCCCCAGTCTCTCGTCACGCGCGCGAAAGACTTCGCCCATGGCGCCGGAGCCGATTTTTTCGAGTACCCGATAATGTCCTATAAGTTGGCCAGACATGGGCAGGGAACGGGTTCGCTGGCATGTTAGGTCGGCTTGTCGGCGGCAGTCAATGACCTAATCTGGCCATCAGCCCGCCACTTTTGGCGATGCTGCAACCTTACCGTGCTATAATTTTCGCGTACGCCTGCGCATTTTCGAGGCAGCCTGTGAAACTTCTACGGGCGCATCCCGCGTAAAACGAAGTCATAAGACTGAGGTCTAACCATGTCCGGCCACTCAAAATGGGCCACAATTAAGCACAAGAAGGGCGCGCTCGATGCCAAGCGCGGCAAGATTTTTACCCGTCTCATTAAAGAAATCAGCATTGCCGCCAAGAACGGCGGCGGCGATCCGGATTCCAACCCGCGTTTGCGCGGCGCCATCGTGGCTGCCAAGGCCGAGAACATGCCCGCAGATAACATCAAGCGGGCCATTCAGCGCGGTACGGGCGAGCTTCCCGGTGCGACGTACGAGGAATTTTCTCTCGAGGGCTACGGTCCCGGCGGGGTCGCGGTGTTGCTCGATATCAACACCGACAACCGCAATCGCACCGTCAGCGAAATTCGCCACGCCTTCGGAAAAAACGGCGGCAACATGGCCGAAGCGGGCGCTGTCTCGTGGATGTTCCACAAAAAGGGCGACATCATCATTCCAAAAACTGTCGCAAAAGAAGACGATCTGATGAACATCGTTCTCGAAGCGGGCGGCGATGATCTCAACGACGATGGCGAGAACTGGGAGATCCTGACCGAGCCTTCCGCATACGAGGCCGTTCTCGAAGCGGTAAAGAAAGCGGGCATCGAGCCCACGTCATCGAGCGTTTCCATGATTCCGCAGAATTACATCAAACTCGAGGGTCAGGCGGCAAATACGATGATCCGTCTGATGGAAGCCTTGGAAGAGCACGATGACGTGCAGAACGTTCACTCCAACTTCGACATCGACCAGAAGTTGCTGGAGGAAGTGGCGGGTTAATTGCCGTTGCGTGTTTTTGAGCCGCCCCTCGTGGCGGCTTTTCTTTTGTGCCCGAAAGTTTTCAACACAATCGTGGATAATGCTGTGGAAAAGGGCGGTGGTATTTTCGTAAGTGATTCATGAAAAGATGGTTCAGCATTTTGCACCGGAGCGGGTGCTGGCACTCTTGTGGCGGTAGCAGGATATTCTTAGCGAGCTTCGCAGAGGTTTTTAGCGGACTTTGCGGTTAAAAGCTTTTCAAGAAATATGCGTAACACCCACGCAAAGAAATCGCATTGAAACTCAGACTCGATAAACTTCTGGTCGATCGCGGACTGGCCGCTTCGCGAGAGCGCGCACAAGCGTTGATCCTCGCCGGAAAAGTCCTGGTCGACGGGCAGAAGTTCGACAAAGCTGGTTCGCAGATAAATGCCGATGCCGCAGTGCGACTGCTGGGCGAAGATCTGAAATATGTGAGCCGCGGAGGGCTCAAGCTCGAACGGGCTCTCGATCATTGGCAGATCGACGTAACCGGCAAAACTTGCGTAGACGTTGGCGCTTCAACCGGAGGATTCACCGACTGCCTTCTGCAACACGGCGCCGCTCGAGTAATCGCTATCGACACCGGCTACGGGCAGATGGATTTCAAACTGCGCCAGGATCAGCGGGTGAGGCTAATAGAAAAGACCAACGCCCGGTACATCGCAAAAGAAATCGTGGGTGAAGTAGCGGACCTGATCGTGATCGATGTCGCGTTTATTTCGGCAACTCTGGTCCTTCCTCCCGTGGTCCAGGCTGCTTTCCCAGAGTCAGCGGAAGAGCGTGCAGGCCGGCAAATAATTGTCCTCGTTAAACCGCAATTCGAGGCGGGAAGGGAATTCGTCGGTAAAGGAGGAATTGTGCGCGATGAGGCGGCTCAATCCGCTTCCGTCGAAAAGGTTAAAAGCAGTTTGCTCGACCTGGGAGCTGACCATACCGGCATGATTGAATCCCCCATCCTTGGGATGGAAGGAAATCGGGAATTTCTTCTCTGGGCAATTTTCTAGATCATTGCGCAGCATTTGGAGTAGATGCCTTCAGCGCGCCGCACAGCTTTTTCCTGCAAATTCTGTACAATCTTGCTATTGTCCTCGAACATGGCAAGTCCATCCGAATCTTCTCATACGAAAGTTGCGGCGATCATCTCCCGCCCCGCGCGGCCCGAGGTGGCGCAGATTCTTCCCGATCTGTTGGCCTGGCTGCGCACTCAGCGTTACAAAATCATCTTCGATTCTGAGACCGCAAGGTATGGTGATGGCGAAGAAGAGATTCAGCGCTCCGAAATGGCTGCGCGCCATCTCGATCTGATAGTAGTTCTGGGCGGCGATGGCACACTGTTATCCGCAGTTCGCGCGACCGCAGCCAGCCATGCCCCGCTGCTCGGCGTGAACCTCGGGTCGCTTGGCTTTCTCACCGATGTCCCGCTTTCCGCTCTGTTCGCGATGCTCGATGCAATCGCGCAAGGGCGCGCCCCGGTGGAGCAGCGCTCTTTGATGCAATGCGATCTTCTGCGGGGCGACCAGGTGCTGGAGAGCTATCTGGCATTCAATGATGTCGTAGTCAATAAAACCACTCTTGCTCGTTTGAATCACTATGAACTGTTTGTCGATAATGCATTCGTCTCAAGCTATCGTGCCGACGGAATGATCGTGGCCACGCCGACGGGGTCGACCGCGTATTCTCTTTCTGCGGGTGGCCCGGTGGTGATGCCCACGGTGAGCGCGTTTCTGATCACTCCGGTCTCGCCCCATTCGCTCACCCACCGCCCGCTGATAGTGCCGGATTCTTCTGTCGTCGAGATTCTGCTGCGTAGCGAAGAAGAAGTTGCGTATCTCAGCCTCGACGGCCAGCCGGGAGTCGACCTGAAAGATGGAGACCGCGTGCGCTGCCGCCGCTCGGAACACAAGGTCAGCTTGTTTCGTACTAGCGCAGATTTTTTTCAGGTGCTTCGCACGAAGCTCAAGTGGGGAGAGAGATAAAAAAAAGAATCACGCCAGCCTCTCGGCGGAAAGCAGATCGCGAATCGTTTCACGGCGACGGATGAGCGTCGCCGATTTCCCGCTCACCAAAACTTCCGCAGGCCTCGGTCGCGTGTTGTAATTCGAAGCCAGCACCATGCCGTAGGCGCCCGTGTCGAGAATCGCGAGTAAATCGCCCTCTTCCACCCGGGGCATCTCCCGATCGCGCGCAAAAAAGTCGCCCGACTCGCACACCGGGCCAACGATATCCACGAGTTCCGGCGCAGGCGCATCGGAGTTGCCGGGCCGCACCGAAACAATTTCATGGTGAGCGGCATAAAGCGCAGGCCGGATGAAATCGTTCATCGCCGCATCGACGATGAGGAACCGTTTGCCGTCGTTCTGCTTTTTACACTGAACCGTTGTCAGTAAAACTCCCGCCGGACCGAGGATGGCGCGTCCCGGCTCGAGAAGCAGATGCACGTTCAGCCGCCGTAAGGGTTCGCCTACAGCGTTGGCATAGGCTCTCGCGTACTCGGCAAAATCCGCTCCCGGCGATTCGTAAGGGATACCGAGACCCCCGCCGACATCGACATATTTGATCTCGTGACCGTCGCTGCGCAACTGGCGAACCAGGTCGGCGACGCGTGTGACCGCCTCGTGGAACGGAGCCACATCCGTGATTTGCGAGCCGATGTGAACGCTAACCCCGGCCACCTTCAGATGCCGTACGCTCGAGGCCTTGGCATAAAGCGCGCGCGCCGTGCCGATCGGCACGCCGAATTTATGCTTGCGCAACCCCGTGGAAATGTAAGGATGCGTGTCGGCTGCGACATCGGGATTGACCCGCAGCGCGACCCGCGCAACCTCGCGCGCTTGAACCGCACACTCCGCCAAAGCCCAAAGTTCCGATTCGCTTTCCACATTGAACAGCAGGATTCCGCTCTTGAGCGCCGCGCTCATCTCCTCGCGCGATTTTCCCACGCCAGAAAAAACGATCTTCCTGGCAGCCCTGCGATGGACGATCAGAACTCGCTCCAGCTCTCCTCCGGAAACGACGTCGAAGCCGCATCCAGCCCTCGCCAGCAAGCGCAGAATGTTCAAATTGGAGTTGGCCTTAACCGAATAACAGATTGTGTGCGAAATGCTGCGAAAAGCATCTTCGAATGCAGCGAGCCGCGCTCTGACGGTTGCGGTTGAATAAACATAAAGCGGCGTTCCAAAACGTTCGGCAAGTTTGGTGAGCGAGACATCTTCGCAGTGCAAAACAGAACCCGCGGCGCGGCGCAGCAAGCCTTTTCGCTGCTCACGATAAACGAATCCGGGTGGCCGCTCGGATCTAATCACGGAACGTTTCGGAGTCGCTTCTCTCCGGCTCATGTTTGCCTGGAGGAAGAGCCGTTTTTCGCGCCGTCTTTGACTTTGATCGCGAGCACCGTCTGATCATCGAATGTCTCGACCCCGGCGGAGTGCTCGGCCGCCGCCTTGAAAAGCGAATCGACGACGCAGTTGGCCGACTTGCCTGCGCACTGTGCGATGATTTTCTCTACCCGAGTGCGGCCGAAGAGGTCGCCGCGGCGGTTGCGCGCGTCGAGAATGCCATCGGTGAAAAATACGAAAGTGTCTCCCGGCTTCATATCGAAGCGGAACTCGTCGTAACTGACGTCGTCGAACAAGCCCAGCGGCAAGCCGGTTGCCTCAATCGGCGTGGTCTTTCCGTCCCGCACCAGCACCGGCCGGGGCAGGCCCGAGTTCGCCACGAGAAGTGTTCGATTTTCGTCGTCCCACACCGCGTAAATCAGAGAAACAAATTGTGCCTCGATGCGGCGCTCCGCCAGCGATATGTTTACCGCAGACAACATTTCGGCCGGACCCGGTTCGATGGGCGCGTGCGAGCGCAGGATCCCGCTCACCAGTGCGGCGTAGATCGCAGCCGGCGCGCCCTTGCCGCTGACGTCTCCAATCACCATGCCCAGCCGCGATAGCGAGTACGGAATGAAATCGTAAAGATCGCCGCCAATCGCCCGCGCTGGAGTGAACTTCGCCGCTACTTCCAGATGTTTCATTTGCGGCAGCGTCTGCGGCAGAAGCCGCATCTGCAGTTCACGCGCCAGCGCCAGATCCCGCTCCAGTCGCCGCTCCTGACGCGCGATCTCCTCGTAAAGGCGCGCGTTCTCAATAGCAATGGCAACTTGTGCGGCCAGCGTCATGAGTGTGCGCCGGTGATCGTCGGTGAAGTAGCCGCGCTTCGTATGCTCGAGATCGAGTACCCCAATCACTTTGTCTTTGTAAATCAAAGGCACAGCCAGCTCAGATCGCGTCTCCGGATTTCCCTCGACGTAACGCGGATCTTTGCACACGTCGGGAACCAGCACAGCCTCCCGCGTCTGCGCCGCCTGGCCCACAAGCCCGTAGCCCAGCGGGACTTCCTGCTTCACATGAACGTTCTCGTTGAAGCGCAGGCTGAAACGATTCTGCAACTTCTCTCCGGACGCGTCGAGCAGGTGGATGCTGAACATCTGGTAATCGATCAGCCGCCGCAACAATTCGGCAATGCGCCCCAAAAGCTCATCGAGATTCAAAATCGAGGTCAGTTCGCGGGCAATTTCGTTCAACAGCAGCAGAATTCGAGCCTGCCGCGTGGTGCGCGTATAGAGCTGCGCGTTTTCAATCCCTGCCGCCATTCGCGAAGCGATCAGCATCAGCAGGCGTTTGTGCTCTTCGTTGAAATAACCTCGATCACGCCCTTCCAGATCGATCACGCCAATCACCCGGTTCTTGGTGATCAATGGCACCGCCAGTTCGGAGCGCACGTTGGGAACTGCGGCAATATAGCGCGGGTCGCTGGTCACGTCGTCGATCAGGATTGCCTTGCGCTCCTGCACGGCAATTCCCGTCACACCTTCGCCCACTTTAATCCGCGAGCGTTCGGAGAATTCCCGCGGATAGCCAATCTGGAAGCGAAAGCGCAGCTCCTGAGTCTTTTCGTTGAGTAGCAGGATCGCGAAAATCTCGTAATCGATAACTTTCCGCACCACCTCGGCGACGCGGCGCAGCGTCGTATCCAGATCGAGCGAAGTCGCCATGACATCGGCGACTTCCAGCAACAGCGGCTCGACATGCAAATGTTTTTCTTGCTTGCTCAGGATGGTCCCCGTTGCTCTCTATAATAGCAGCCGTATTTTGCGTTCTAAGATCGGGCGCGAAACCAGAGCTGAAATATTGAACCGGCTTCGTTATTCTCTTGGAACAACGCAAATGTCCGCGAGATTTCGGTAGCGCTCCGCGTAATCGAGCCCGTAACCCACAACAAACTCGTCGGGAATGGTGAAGCCCACATAATCGCCTTGCAGCGGCAGCTTGCGGCGCGAAGGTTTATCGAGCAGCGCCGCGATCTTCAGCGAGCGCGGCTGGTGCGCAAGCAGCAGCTTCTTCAGAACGGTGAGCGTCAACCCGGTGTCAAGAATGTCTTCCACCACAATCACGTTCTTGTCTTTCATCGACTGATCGACATCTTTGGTAAGCTTCACCTCTCCAGTCGAGTCCCAGCCGCTCTTAAGCTCCTGCGTCGGACTGGGCCGGTTGCCGTAACTCGACACGCCGATGAAGTCGAATGTTGCATCGAGCGTTAGCTGCCGCGCCAGATCGGCCAGAAAAATCGCCGAGCCCTTTAATACACCAACCAGAATCACCGGCTGCCCCGCATAGTCGCGCGAGATTTCAGCGCCCATCTCGACGATCCGTTTCGCGATCGCGTCTCGCGAAATCAGCACCTTGAGTTCTGTCATGGCGTTTCATATTAAACTAAAGTTCGGTCCCGGCCCATGTTCGCTTGTTTTTTCTCTTCAGACGATCGAACAGAATGGGCGGCCAAAGGAGATGGCAGAGGTGAATCTGAAAGGCGTTCAACTTACATGGCTGGGCCATGCCACGTTTCGCATCGTAACCCCCGGTGGCCGCACCGTCATTATCGATCCCTGGATCATGAATAATCCGGCGTGTCCGCCGTCCGAGAAAAACGTAAAGCACGTCGATGTTCTGCTCTGCACGCACGGCCACGGCGACCACATCGGCGACGCCGTTGAAGTGATCAAGCAGCACAATCCGCAAGTTGTCGGCATGCCGGAATTGTGTGGCTGGCTGGAGAGAAAAGGCGCGAAGCGAACCGCCATGATGAACAAAGGTGGCACACAGAAAATCGGAGATATCAAAGTCACCATGGTGCACGCCGACCATTCCTGCGGCATTCAGGATGGCGATCAGCTTATCTACGGCGGCGAGGCTTGCGGTTACGTGGTCGAGTTCGAAAATGGATTGAAAATCTACCACGCAGGCGACACCAACGTTTTCGGCGATATGGCGATCATCCGCGAATTGTATGCTCCCGAAATCGCGATGCTGCCAATCGGCGACCATTTCACCATGGGCCCGCGCGAAGCGGCTTATGCGTGCAATCTACTGAAGCCGAAGACTGTGATTCCCATGCATTTCGGCACCTTTCCGGTCCTGACCGGCAGTCCTGCCAATTTGCAGAAGCTGGTAAAGGGGATCGATGTTGTCACGCTGAAGCCCGGAGTAACGTTGGGCACTCGAGAGGCGGCGTAGTTCATAATTCGCGATTCACGATTTCATAATCCAAGGAAGGCAAGTGGCGAAAACCAGGACGCAGAAAGACTCCAAACCCAGCTGGCGGCACTACAATTTCACCACCGTCGGCGCCGTCGACGATTACCTGTATTCCATGCTGCCGAAACGCGACAGCGTTTTAGTAGAGATGGAAGACTACGCGGCAAAAAATAATATTCCCATCGTCGGCCCGGCGGTTGCACGCGTCTTGCAGCAACTTGCACTGATGATTAACGCCAGGAATATTTTCGAGCTAGGATCGGCGATTGGATATTCGACGATCTGGTGGGCGCAGGCCGTCGGCGAAAAAGGCCGCGTTATGTATACCGACGGAGATCCTAAGAACGCCGAGCGTGCCCGCCGTTATTTCGATCGCGCTGGCGTCGCCAACCGCGTAACGATACATACCGGCGATGCACTTGAGGTTCTCTCCGAACAGAAAGAGCAGTACGACATCATTTTCAACGACGTCGATAAAGAAGATTATCCGCGAGTCCTTCGGTTAGTTCCCCCGCGTCTCCGCAAAGGCGGCCTCTTTATCGCAGACAACGTTTTGTGGAGCGGAAGAGTCGCGCAGAAAAATCCCAAAGAGGCGCACACGAAGGCCATTCTTGAATTCAACCGTCTTCTGTACGCGTCTAAGGATTTCTATACGACGATCCTGCCGATTCGCGACGGCCTGGCTGTTGCGGTGAAGATTTGAGCAACACACTCAAATCGACTTGACCGGAATCGCCAGGAGATCCTCAACCAATCCAACTTCCTTTTGCAAGAAAGGCTCGGCGTGCGTGACGCCGCCGAGCATCCCATAAAACCGCGCCATCGAATCCACCCGCGCCCTGATTTCGTCATGAGCGGGGAAAAGATTCTTGCCGGCTTCCTGATCGCTGAATTGCGATGCGTAAGCCAGAATCGAGGCCAGCTTCTGCTCGAACTGCTCGCTGATCTCGACCACAAAAGTTGGCCGCACGTCGTAATACAAGGTAGCGTAAATGATCTTGAAGGGCCGGTGTGGAGGAAGCGAGTCGATCTTTTCCACCATGGCGCCCTGGCCGAGAGCCGACGGCTCAGGGCTGAGAGCTAACTTTGAAAGTCCCGCCAGAAAGCACGCCTCATATCCCAGAACCGAGCAAGTGTAGTGATCCGGATGCCGCCCCTTCCAGTAAGGCAAAATGACCACGCGCGGTCGTGTCTCGCGAATCACTCTCGCAACTTTGAGCCGGTTCTCCCAGGTATTTTCGACGCGTCCGTCCGGAATATCGAGCGCTCGCCGCCAGGTCGCGCCAAGAATCTTCGCCGCATCCGCGGCTTCGCGTGCGCGGTCTTCCGCCGTGCCGCGCGTTCCCATCTCGCCCTGCGTCAAATCGAGAATGCCGGCGCGTTGCCCGCGCTGCGCGGCTTTCAGCAGTGTGCCGCCGCAGGTCTGCTCCACGTCGTCGCGGTGCGCGGCTATGGCGAGAATGTCGAGAGATGAGGCCTGCATGAAATTGGAAGCCTACTAGCAAGTGTAATGCAGCGCAACCGAAGCCAGACTGCCAGACCGAAACGATCGCCAAAAGCCCGATTCGCCCAAAACCGATTCCCGATAACAGAGGGATGGAACTAAAATGCAAGGGCCGCGTACTTGAGAGCCAGGAGGCGGGTCGAATGAAAAGAATATTTCATAATGGCAGGGAATTGCGCGCTGGCTGGCGTTTGCTCTTGTTTTGCATTCTGGTGTTTGCCCTTGGATGGGCGGCCAGAACTGGACTCGATCGTCTGCCGCTCCAGGGTTATCAGGGTTTGCATCCCGTACCCGTCATTCTGTTCGATATTTCCATGCTTCTGGTCGCGGTGCTGGCTACCCTGATCATGGCCCGGTTTGAACACCGCACCTTTGCTGCCTACGGTATTCCCGGAATTCTTGAGTTGGTTGGGCGCAAATTCTGGGCCGGCGCTCTTTGGGGCTTCGCCATGCCATCGGCCATCATCGCTCTGATTTTTTTGAGCGGCGGCTATCGCGTGAATGGAATCAACGTCGGCGGCGCGGCGTTAGCCAAATATGCTGCCATTTGGCTCGTCGCCAATCTTCTCATTGGGGCAAGCGAAGAAATTCTCTTTCGCGGCTACTTCCTATACACCCTGGCCGAGGGAATTGGATTCTGGGCTGCCGCCATTCTTGAATCCATCGCCTTCGGGGCGCTCCATTACTTCACGAAGCCGTTCGAGCGCTGGGAGGACTGGTTCGCAGTAACGCTGATAACGATATTCATTACGCTGGCACTGCGGCGTACCGGCAGTCTGGCGTTCCCAATCGGCATGCATGCCGCCTTCGACTTTGCCTTCATTTATGTTTTTTCCGGAAGGAACGGCGGAGAATTTGCGGTCGGGCGGCTATTGGACGCGCAGTTTCCCGGCCCGAATTGGCTGACTGGAGGAATGCTGGGTCCGGAGGCAAGCTGGTTCACATTTCTTGTGACGATAGTAGCAATTCTGCTTCTACACTTCACCTATCGCGAAGCCAAGTGGCCGTCGCTGTCAAAGGATTGACAAGGATCTAGCCGAGGTTTCCCTGCTCCAGCACCACGTTCTCTCGCACAATCAGCCGGTTCGCCGCCATCTCTTTCAGTGTCGGTAAAACGCGGCTCACATGCTCGTCAGTGTCGACGAAAATAATCACAACCGGCAGTTTCCCGCCGGCCTCGATCAAGTGCGCGGTTTCCACGCGATGCCGTCCGAGAAATCCAGCCACTGCGTGAAACGCCGTGGCCGAGTAGACATTTTCTTTGCGCAGGTACTGCAGAATCTCCAGGTGCAACGGACGCCGGTGCCACTGGTCGGCCTCGTTCAGGTACATGGTGACTTGCACTGCCATCGCGTCAGCCATTTTACTCGCTCGCTCTCCATTCCTGCCGCAATATGCCGTACAGTTCGGAGTCGAAGAACTGCCCCCACTTGCGCACATGTTCGCGCTGGCAGCCCTCGCGCCGCATTCCCAGTTTTACGAGCACGCGCGCCGATGCCGGATTGTTGCTGAAGTGCGCGGCGAAGATGCGATTCAAATGCAGCTCTTCAAAACCGTATCGCAGCACGGCGTGGGCAGCCTCGGTTGCATACCCCTGCCGCCAGTAGGGCACTCCAATCCAGTAACCCAGTTCGGCATGCTGATCCCGCTCGTTGATATTTAGGCCCACCCCGCCGATCAGCTTCCCATCGCTGCGCCTTCTCAGGCTGCGCCGCATCTCCGTGCCTTGCCGGGTTGCGGCGATGAACTCTCTTGCATGTTGCTCGGTGTAAGGATGCGCAATCCGCAGCGTAGTAGCCGCGACTTCACGCGCGCCGATTAACGGCACCAGTTCGGCGATGTCATCTTCGCTATAAAGGTCCAGGAGAAGGCGCGGAGTTTCGAGAACTTGACCGCTCCGCATTCTCAAAGCACCCGCGCCACAGCCATGCCAGCCAGCGCCGCACCCAGGCAAAGTAAGTTGTTGGTCAAAATATTGGCCAGCATCAGCCCCCATTGCCCGGTTTCGAAGTAAGCCATGGTTTCGAAAGCGTAACTGGAAAACGTGGTAAACGAACCGCAGAAGCCGATCACCACCAGCAACCGCCAGCGCGGATCGACCAGCGCGCGTTCCGTCGTCCAGATCACGAACCAGCCGACGATGAAGCTGCCGGCTACATTGATGAACAGAGTCCCATAGGGAAAAACCGGGCCCAGTTCTTTGACGGCAAAGCGGCTCAACAGGTAGCGAAGGTTGGCGCCGACGATCGCGGCGACAGAGATAGCGAGAAAATCTTTCACGATGGAGTTCTCCTACAAATCGTTCCGGTTTTGTAGGAGTTATCAGCCTGAGGCCTGAATGCCGGCACAAGCGGTTATGGCGAACTCCATCGCCGTCTTTAATTTTCTATCACAACCGGCTGCGATAAAAACACCGAAGTAATCGACTCGTCCCAAGTAATGTTCGCAACGTCTCCGGCCGGAAACTCCTTCTTATCTTTTCCGCTCCACCAGATACCGCGCAAGCTCTTTCAGAGTGTCCGCCCGCTCGCCGAAACTATCCAGCTCCCTCAGTGCATCTTTGATCAGCGCGTCCGCCTTACGCTCGGATTCCTCAACCCCAAACAGCGCCGGGTAAGTCGCCTTCTGCGCCGCCGTATCTTTGCCCGCCGTTTTCCCAAGCTGCTCTGAGGTTTGGGTCACATCGAGCACGTCATCGACGATCTGAAACGCAAGTCCAACGGACTGCCCGAATGCGCGCAGCTTCTTCACCTCGCTATCTTTGGCTCCCGCATACAGGCCTCCGCTCATCAGGCACGCGGTGATCAGCGCCGCGGTCTTCGAGCGGTGAATGTATTCCAGCATCTCCGCGGTCGGGCGCGTTTGCTCGGCCTCGAGATCGACAACCTGCCCGCCGATCATGCCGTCCACCGTCCCCGTACCGCGCGCGATCTCTTCGATAATGCGCACCCGCGCCTCCGCCGGACACGCCAATCGCGCCAGAACCTCGTAAGCCTGCGTTTGCAGGGCGTCTCCGGCAAGTATCGCGATGGCATCGCCGAAAACTTTGTGGCAGGTCGGACGCCCACGCCGCAAATCGTCATTGTCGAGCGCCGGAAGATCGTCGTGAATCAGCGAATAAGTATGCAGCATTTCGACCGCCGCGCCGAGTTCCTCGATCTTATCGGGCAGCGATCCCGCGATCATGCGCCCGGCTTCCATGCACAGCACCGGGCGCAGCCGCTTGCCGCCGGCAAACACGCTGTGCCGCATCGCCTTATGAATGGAGACCGGATCCTGCGTCTCCAGAGGAATCAGCCGGTCCAGTGCTGCATCCGCCAGCGCTCGCCCTTGTTCGAGAGTTTTCTGCAACATTGACTGGTGAGTATAGCAAGAGCCGCGAAGAGAAAGCAGAATGGAAAATGAAATGAGCACGCCGAAGCGTGCCCATTGCTGGAATCGGTTGCAAAGTTCTTATGCGACTGCCGATTTTGCCGCGGCCGCATTGCGCAGCACCGCTGTCAAAACACTCTGTATATCGTCGATGCTGCAAACGTCACTGGCGCCGGCGTCCAGCGCTGCAATCCATAGCTCCTCATCCGGAACGCGATGAGTGCATAAAATGGGCAGCGAAGGGAAGTCGTGGCGCAGGCTGCGCACATCGCTCAGCCGCGACTGCTCCATATCGAGAATCACAGCCTCTGGCCTGCTCTTGGCGACACGCTGCCGGAGTTCCTCCCCGGAGCGTGTCAGATAAACGGAATGGAAATGAGAGGAAAGCGATTTCACGACTTTGGAGTCACTTTCCACAACGACAACATTCTGGCCCATATATCCTCCTGACAACTACCGTCAATAACGGCGGATTAGGGCTGCGGGGAAGGGTTCGGAACCACTACTCCACAGACAATGCAACTTCATAGCCCTCACAAACCGTGAGCGGCTACCTGCGAGATGGCGCTTTTTCGGTCAACGGATCAAACGGTTCAGCCTGCAGCTTCCCGTTTTTCTTCAGCAGGATTTCCACCTTGCCTTCGGCCTGCTCCAGCTCCTTGCGGCAAGCGGAGGAAAGATTCATGCCTTCTTCAAACAATGTAAGACTCTTTTCCAAAGGCACTTCTCCCTTCTCAAGCTCCTGCACGATTGTTTCGAGCCGCTGGAGACACTCTTCAAATTTGGCCAACGGATTTTCTCTCCTGCCTCTACTTATATTGTATGCACGTTTCTGCGCCGCGCTTCTTTATTTTTCGATGAGAATTGTAAAGGGAGAGATTTATTTCCCGGAAAGAAATTTATGTTCCCACGTTCCGCTCACGGAGCGGGCGGCTCCGGATTCATGCTTTGGAATACACATGCCCAAGGCACGAATCGTCAGCGACGATCGGGACAACCAATCAATTCTTTCCCAGATAGCGGATGCGTCCGGTAAAGGCACGCGTATTGGCGTCGATAAACGTAGGAAATGGATGGGCCGAGTCGAGAACGCCGTTGGCGAGGGCCGCATTGGCATGGTTGGTGATATTGTCGAAGCCCCCGCGCAGTGCCCAGTAGCGTCCGAAAAGATGAAAGCGCTTTTCGAACTGCAGATTAATCGTGTAGAAAGTGGGCAGCCGCAGCTTGCCCGGAGGATCACCCGGATAGAGTTCACCCTGATCGGTGGTGGCATAGAAGGGAAGTCCGGTGTGGGCCTCAGCCGAATAGACCAAATCCACCCTGTGCAGAATCGGTAGCCGGAAAAACGGCACAATTCCCCATCCCGCAAAACGATTGGGAGTGTCCCAAGGATAAGGACCAGGCAGTTGCGAGCTCAGCAGCGGAATATCGAGGCTGAAATCGAAGACTTCATTCGTATGCGAGGTCGACCGCGTGTACGCCCCGTACACCTCGTAGTATTGCCGGAAGCGGTGCCGCAAGCTGACCTGAAAAGCGTCGTAGCGGTCGTCACGGCTGTTTCGCAGCAGATATTCGCCGCTGACCGCGCCGTTGAGCGTGTTATAAGCGAACCCGTCATAGCCGCGCTTTTCAAGAAACTCCAGCTTCAGAAACACCGCATAAGGTAGTTTCTTCTCGAGCCCCAGGCTCCAGTTCAAATAGCGCGGCGCCGCAAGATTGGAACGATTGATCGAAAAGTTCGTCGGCACCGGAGTAGGCGCCGTCGTCGCGGTGCCATTCTCGTCCGTCGGCTGCATCATGCTGTTGAAGAAATAATCGCTCCGCTTTCCCTCCAGCGGTTGATGGATGATTCCCAGCGTGGTCGCGTCGTAGATGATTCCCACGCCCGCAGATATCTTCGTATTGCCTTCATCATCCAGGACGTAGGTTCCCGCCAGCCTCGGCGAAAGCAGCGGTCTGCGCACAATCTCATCTTCATCAAACCGGAGTCCCGGTGCGATCAGCAGACGATTCGCGATCAGCCATTTGTCTTCGATGTAGGCGGAGCCTTCCGTATTGAAAATCGTCGAGTAGTTGCCGGGCGTGAAAACTGAATATCGCGCGCAGTTGTACGGAGGCGCCGGAACTCCATTCGTCCCGGTCGGGCACGATTCCAGCGGAGCGTTCGGCTGCAAAAACGAAATCGGATTGCGCAGAAATTGAGCGTCGTAATTAAGGCGGTCAATGTCGAAACCAAGCTTAAAATCATGCCGCCCATGCCATTGCCTCGGCGGAAGGTATAAATTCGCCAGTCCCTGCAACCGCCGCGCCAGTGTGCTTTCGTTGAGGTAGTAATTGCCGCCTGCCGTTCCCGTAGACAAAATATATGACGCATTCCCGTGCGGCGTGAACGCCAAAGTGTACTGGCTCACGCCAAACCCGCTCTCCAGCAAAGCGCCGTGAAAATAATATTGATCTTTCAGCGAGCCGAGATAAGCGGTTTCCGCGTCAGCAGGCGTGGTTGGCTGAGGTTGTAGCTCCGTTAATCCGTCATATTCATCGTGGTAATAGTTCGATAGAAAGCTGGCAGTCACGATGTTGCGCGCGGTCCGGTTCGATTGCAGCTTGGCGAGATTGTCCACCCGCCAGATGTGGTCGCTATCGGCGCCGGAAGGCAGTTGCTGAACGATGTTGTTGTCGTATTCGCCGCTGACCGCGTCGATGAACCATGTTTTCCCCTTGCGAAGCGGCCCTGAAAGCGTGGCGATCGGCGTCCACTGCGAGAGCGCAATCCCCTTCGTTGTCTGAAACGAAGGCGTGAAGTCAGTCGATGTAGCGCGGAAGTGATCGTCTCCCATCTTTGTATTCAGATCGAGCACTCCGCCCGAGCCTTTTCCGTACTCCGCCGCTTCGCGGCTGGGCGTCACCTCCACCGATCGAAAAGACTCGATGCTGGTGCGCACCAGCAACTCGCCGTTCGTTGGCTGGCTCACGTTGAATCCGTCGAACAGCACGACAGTCTGATAAGTCTCCGCGCCCGCCACATGCGGCTGCCCGAATTGATCGGGAGTGACCCCGGGCATGAAGAACAATGCGCCGCGATAATCGTGCGATCCGGGGTACGGAATGTCCAGGATCTCGTGCCCGGTCAGCTCCTCCTTGGTCGAAACCTGCGCCGGATCGATGGCCGGAGCCGACTCGGTCACGTTTACGACCTCGTGCGTCTCTCGCTGATGCGAAAGGGTCACATCGAGAGCGGAAGAGGCGCCGGCCTGTACACCCGATTGCCGCACGGCGTAATAACCGGTCTTTTCCACGGACAGGTCATATTTTCCGGCGGGCAAATTAGGGAACTGACAGCGCCCTGCAAAATCGGTTTCGCAGTGGATCGGCGCGCTGGGTGCGGGCGGTTGCAATTGCACGCGCGCCGACGCGACGCCGACGCCGTTATCGTCCGTAACTGTGATGGTGAATTTTGAAGTTTGACCCGGAAAGTTGTTCGAGCCGGATTTCACAGGCAACGGAATGCCTTGTCCGCATGCGCAGACCGAAAAAAGCAGACACGCAATCGCGGTTCGAATCGGGCGGGGCACCAGAACTAGGATACCGCCGCATCTCCGGGCGTTGCAGTGACGAACGGTGGAACCTTCGTAAAACCAGCCGCGAGTACCCAGGTCGCGGATTCCAAAAAACAGTCAGTTCGCGCGCACTTCCCTCTAGGAGCCTAAAGCTTCCAGCACATCGACCGCCGAACTGTATCGTCCCTGCGGAGCGCTGATCTGCGCGCCCTGCACCGTATTGCGAACCGCCAGCAGCATCTCCCGCGCAATTGCCACGCCCTCGGCTCTGGCGGACTCCGGATTCTGTGCGCGCGCCATGCGCTCAAGAATCGATTCCGGCACCGAGACCCGCAGCTCATTCTTCATGAACTCGGCGTTTCGCACGCTGACTAAGGGCCATATCCCCGCGATCACCGGAATTCTGCAATGCTCAATCCGGCGCAGAAAATTTTCCAGCAGGCGCAGGTCGAACACCGGCTGCGTCACCGCGTATTCCGCGCCGGCCTGAACTTTGTATTCGAAGCGCCGAATCTCTTCGTCGAGGTCCGTCAGCCCAGGGTTCGCGCCTACGCCAATCACAAAGCTTGTGCCCGCCCCCAGGGGATTGCCGCCAATATCGAGCCCGCGGTTCAGGTTATGAACGATATTCACCAGACCGATGGCATCGACGTCGAACACCGCAGTCGCGTCCGGATAATTCCCCATCTTCGGCGGATCACCCGTAATGCAGATCAGGTTCTTGATTCCCACCGCGGCTGCACCCAAAAGATCGCTCTGGATGCAGAGCACATTCCGGTCGCGGCAGGTGTAGTGCAAAATCGCGTCGATTCCCGCATCGCGCTGAATCAGCAGCGACAGTGCCTGATTGCTCATGCGCGCCGACGCGCGAGGACTGTCGGGAATATTCACCGCATCCACGCCCACCGATTTCAAAAAGCGCGAACCTTCCAGCTCTTTGCCAATATCCGTTCCCTTGGGTGGAACGATCTCGACCATGGTGACGAACTCGCCGTGCGCCAGCTTCGCGCCAAGAGCGGATCTCTCCTCCAACGGCCGTGCGGGCGTGGCAGTTTGCACCGCGGCGCCGCTCGTATGAGCGGCAGGCGTTTTCCCTCTGGCCTCGCCAGCTCGCAGCGCCGACTTCATCACCCGGATGTGATCGGGCGTAGTGCCGCAACATCCCCCAACGATCCGTACTCCCGCAGCCACAAACTTTCGCGCGTAGCTCGCCATGTATTCGGGCGAGCACAAATAAATATTCCGGCCTTCCACCGAGCGGGGAATGCCGGCATTCGGTTGGGCCGCGAGCGGCAGCGAAGTAGCGGCCCGCACCCGCTCCATGGCCTCAAGCATCGCCACCGGACCCACGCTGCAGTTGCAACCGATCACGTCCGCTCCCCACTCTTCCAGCCGCGGCACAAACGTTTCCGGATCGGAACCATCCAGGCAGTTGCCATCTTCGTCAATCGTCACCTGAACGATCAGCGGCAGCTTCGGCGCAATTTCTTTCGCCGCCAGCATCGCCTGATGAAGCTCCTCAAGGTAGCCGAAGGTTTCCATCATCAGCAGATCGACGCTGCCTTCCAGCAGCGCCGCAATCTGCTCGCGAAACGCCTGCCGCGCCTCTTCGAACGAAGTTTTTCCCAGCGGCTCGATTCTGGTTCCCAGCGGGCCAACCGATCCTGCCACCCAGACATCGAAACTCTTGGCAGCTTCTCGTGCCAGTTTGGCGCCGGCCCGGTTAATCTCAGAAACCTTGTCGGCAATGCTATGGCGGGCCAGCCGGAACGAATTCGCTCCGAAAGTATTGGTTTCGATAATCTCGGCGCCAGCCTGCAGGTATTCGTGATGAATGCCGCGGATCAGGTCGGGCTGCGAAAGGTTTAGTTCGTCGTAACAGCGATTGATGAACACGCCCTTTGCGTAAAGCAGGGTGCCCATCGCCCCATCGCAAAGAGCGGGGTATTGCTTGATGCGAGTGAGAAGATCGGACGCCATAATCATCAGAATACAGGATGAGGGGATTTTTCTGCAGAGGGCCGAAGACAGGAACCAGATTGATCCAGTGTGAACATGATCGGTGCGTGCGCCTGCGAAGCCGCGCTCCGAAGCTCTGCTATAATCTGCTACTTCGCGCTAAATCCAGCTTTCCTCAGTGGTTAGGAGCCTGATTTTTGAAGAAGACCGCTCTGCTTTCTGCCGCGATCGTTTTGGCGGGTTTTGGCTTGTTATCGTGCGGCAGCTCGTCCACGACGGGGAACTTGCCGTCGAACAAGCTGCCAACCCGTGTTTGGGCCTCGCAAAGCGCTTCCAGCCTCACCTCAAACGCCGGACTGGTGGTCATCAACGGCAACTACGACACACTCGAGCGGGTCTCCCGCATCAGCGCCGGAACTTCTCCCGGCTACATGATGATTTCTCCCGAGCGTGCAATCGTGATGATCTTCGACTCGGCGACGAATAATATCGACGTGGTCAATACCAAGACCTCGGCGGTGAGCGGCACCATAGCGTTGCCCGGCCCGACCATGAGCATGGTTGCGGTCTCGAACACCGTCGGCTATGCCGCGGTTCCTTCCGCTCCCGTGATCGGCTCGGCGCCCGGAGCCGTCGTGGCCTTGAATCTCTTATCCGACAGCGTCACTGCTTCGATCGACGTTCCCAGCGCCCAATGGGTCGTCTCGAATTCCGGTGGAAGCCAGCTCCTCGCCTTCAGCAATGACTCGAATTCGGTCACGGTCGTTTCACCGTTGCAACTGAATACCGGCGGCCCGGTCACCACCGTCGTTCCCGGTTTTGACCGTCCGGTTTACGCGGTCTTCAGCAGCGACAACAGCACAGCGTACGTATTAAATTGCGGCCCGCAGTGCGGCGGCACGCAGGCCAGCCTCCAGACAATCAATATGTCGAACCTGGCCGTAGGAACTCCGCTTCCCTTGGACGCGGCGACCATCGGCCTGCTGAATGGCTCCACGCTGTACGTAGCCGGTTCGCCTCCGGCCAACAATGCCTGCACCGGCCAAACCACCGCCGCCACTACCTGCGGCCGCCTCGACATCGTCGATGTCGCAACCATGACCGTAACCGGCAAGGTTGTGATCACCGATGGCTATCACGACCGCATCGACATCAGCAACAACGGCCAACTCTTCATCGGATCGCACACCTGCACCAACATCGGCAATGTAAGTGCCCCTGTGGGAGAGGTAAGGGGCTGCCTTTCGATTTTCAACACCAACACTCCCGCCAATCTCACCGCCGTAATCCCTCCCGATAACGGAGACGTTACCGGCCTGCAAAGCTTCGCCAGCCGCTATGTCGAGTACGTAGCCCAAGGCGGCAACCTGCGCGTCTACGATACTCAGACCAACAGCCTGCTGATCACGCAATATATTGAAACGGGAACGATCACGATTACCGGGCAGATTACCGACATCAAAGCCGTCGACTTTTTCTAGCGAGTCATCGCTGCGCGAAGGCTAGTGTTGCGGTTCGAGCGTTAGCCGATGTGCCGCCGCCGAGTTCACGGCTTGCGCCGTGAACGGCAAATTGAACGTCGATCCCTCATACCACGCCTGCCATTGATCCATGTAATAAGGGCTGAGGAAATTTCCTCCCTGTCCAGTCACTGTATTCAGTGTGGATTGATCAAGGTCCGCAAGGTTCGCCGTGAACCTCTCAGATGGACCGTGATCGGGCGCGACCGCCTTCACGCAGTAAACGCTGCCGGATTGTTCGTTCACTCCCGGCGCCGCCCACTTGCCGATCAATGGAATCTTGCCCAGCACCGGATGCTCGATATCGATCGCATTCATTTTTCCCCAACGCCACGAAGCCAGATCTTTCGGAGCCTGCGGCTCCTCAACCGCAGCTTCCACCGCAGCCGCCAGCAGTTCGTCATAGTTCGTGTACTTCTCCGGTAACCACCGCTTGGGCTGATGCAGGATGATGTTCTGCAGCCACACCGTTCGCATTTGCCACTGGTAAGTCTTCCAGCTCAAGGTCGCTTCTTGTTGTTTCAAATCTTCGGGAGCTACGCCCAACCGGGGTTCCAGCAACAGCCGCGTCAATTCCCGCTGCGATCGCACCGCCAGTGTCGGCGCGGCTGAAGAGGCCGACATTCTGCCATCCCAGTTGCGCATCAGCTCCGCGGCCTGCCGCGCCCGCGCCGAAGCCTTCGCCGCATGATCCACGGCATACACGAAACGCTCGGCGGCAAACAAATCATTTTCGGAGTGAATGTCATTTTCCAGCGCCAGCATATCCGCCGCGGAAAATTTTCGCCCGGATTCGAGCACGTGATAAATGCGCTCGGTCCGCCACGGCGCCTCCCACTCCGCGCTGATCGAATAAGGATATTTATCTGGAGTAATCCGCCCATTGGCCGTCGCAATCACTCCCGACGGAGGGTTGTAAACCCTCGGCAGCTTGTCGAAGGGAACGTAGCTAGTCCACTCATGCGCATCATCCGCCCCACTCACCGGCAAACTCCCGTCTCCCGCCGCGCGAACCGGAACCCGCCCCGTGGTTTGATATCCAATATTCCCATCCACATCGGCATAAACCACATTCTGCCCGGGTGCATCGAGCAGCGAAAAAGCTTTGCGAAAGTCCTCCCAGTTTTGCGCGGAGTCGACATCGAAAAACGGCATGTGCAATCCGTCATATAAAGTCCAGCGCAGCGCGATCGCCCGCCGCTCGCCCGGCAAGACGTCGGTAATGATCGGCCCATGCCGCGTGATCTTCACATCTACATTCACGTCCGGCTGCCCTTTGACCTGAATCACTTCCACTCGATGTTCCGGCTGCTGCCAGCCGTACGGCGTTTCATAAGCGCCCTGCGCATTGAAGTTTTCGACAAATGCGTCCGCCACAGTCGGCCCAACGTTCGTAAATCCCCACGCGACTCGCTGATTGTGGCCTACAATCACATAGGGCATTCCCGGCAGCGTTACTCCTGCCACATCGAAGTTCTGTGACTTCAAATGCGCCTCATACCACAGGTTCGGCATCTGGTGGCCGAGGTGCATATCGTTTGAGAGCAGCGGCTTGCCCGTCACGGTGTGCTCGCCAGAAACAACCCAGTCGTTCGACCCATTCACCGCCGCCGGTCGCCCATGCTGCCAAATCTCCTGAGCGGGCGAGTTCTGCGTCACCGAGTTATCGGGGCCATCGTCCTCATCGTCGTCGTCATCGGAGTCCGTCTGGTTCTGCTCTTGATTTAAATCCGCTCGCATCACCGTCGGCGGACGATCGTGCCACGACTGGTTCACATACAAATCGGCCGTCAGTTCCGGCCCCAGCTTCGCCAAAATCTTTTCCCGATCGAGCGCATCGCGAAACGTATAGAAGTTGAGATCTTTCACCATCTGGTTCGCGATCACAATCGAATCTTCCGGCTGCCACAGCTTCGGCCGGTATTTCAAAATGCGAAATTCAATCGGAAGCCGGCCGGCATGACTTTCGATAAATGCATTCACGCCGCGCGCATAAGCCGAGAAATACGAAGCATCGCGTGGAGTCGACATCAGCAACGATTTCTTGGCCGCGGCGCGCAACCCGAGAATTCGTTGCTCGCGGTCGATCTTCACAGTTGCCTCGCCCAGAATCTCGGAAAGCTCCCCGGCTCCAAATCGCCGCATCACATCCATTTGCCAGAGCCGGTCCTGCGCTGTAACGAAGCCCTGCGCAAAAAATAAGTCCTCCAAAGTAGCCGCTTCAATCGTCGGCACGCCGTGATGATCGCGCGTGACTCTAACCGCAGCCGAAAGCCCCTTCACCTGCAAACTTCCATCCAACTGAGGCAGGGCAGAACGCGCAATGAAGTAAGCAACTCCAACAGCGCCAGCAATCAGAATGGCCACCACAAGAAAAAACCACAGAACAATGCGCATCGCAGAATTGCGCCGCGAAACCTGCACGGTCGATGATGCTAGAGTGCTCATGGAGAACTTGATTTTAGGTGTCGTAGCCCGGCGATACAACTGCCACTCCGGAAACGATAACCCTGTGAGATTTCTTAGCGCAGTTAGCGGTCAATGTCTTTAGGCCGCAAGCCACAAAGGGCCAGGGTCGAAATACTCGTTGATAAGCCCAACTCTTCATGGCAGAATGTTCGCCCACACCGAAGGAGGCTTATGAAACGCTCTCCCGGGCCCAGTCGTCGCGTCTCAAACTTGTCTCAATCTGCTCACAAGCACCTGACTTCTTACACTCTAGCCGCAACCGCAGCTGGCGTCAGCCTTCTCGCCCTGACCGCACCCTCGGAAGCCGAAATCGTCTACACCCCGGCGAACGGAACCATAACTCGCGACGGCTCCTACGCCATCGATCTGAATCACGATGGAATTGTCGACTTCGTGATCCTGGAAAAGGTGCTGAAACAATCTCCAAACACATCGTTTCAGAGTCTCGGCGTGCAGCCCGGCGCGAACAACCAGGCGGATTGCCGCTATCCGTTTTGCGGGAGCACCGGAGGGGTGTACGCGGGCGCACTCAGCCTCGGCAACGAGATCGGCCCATCCAGCGCCCAGCACGGTTGGTCCGGCGAACCCAAACAAATGGCCGCTGAGATTCGCTCCGGCACTTTCCTCACTTATCTCGGCGATTTCCGCTATGCCCGCGGCGCCTATCTCGGCCTGCGCTTTCAAATCAACGGCGAAACTCACTTCGGCTGGGCCCGCCTCACCGTGAGATTCCTCGGAGGCCTTCCCAAAGATCGAACCTGGGAAGCTCACATCACCGGATATGCCTACGAAACCGTTGCAGACAAAGCAATCAAGGCCGGAGAGACCGGCGAAGATGCCGCCATGTCGCTCGACTCAACTCGGCCCGGAGCAATCTCCGTGTCGCGAGTGCAACAACAAGCGCCCCTGGGCACGCTGGCGTTGGGCGCTGAAGGCATCGCGCTTCTTCGCCGGCAAGAATCGGAGATCACCATCGCATCCGCAAATTAAAGGGCGTTCGCCAGGAGAATTGCATGAAGCACTCTCGCCGTCGCAAAACGCAATGCAGCTTCTCACCTGCAGTTCATCGCAGTCTCAACGCCTACGCCCTCGCAGCCAGCGCCGCCGGAGTCAGCCTGCTGGCCCTCGCCCAACCCTCCGAAGCGGAAGTTGTTTACACGCCCGCGCACGTCTTGATCACGCGCGAGGCCTCTTATTCGATCGACCTCAATCACGACGGAATCGCGGATTTCACGATCTCGAGCTTCGCCGGCTCTCTGGCCGTGATTGCCCCGAGCGGCAACGCGGTCAAGTGTCTTCCAGGATCGTGTGCCTTCACTTTCGCCTACGCGTCTGCGATGGTGGCTGGTAACCCCATCGGTTCGGCTGACGCGTTCTCCGGAAGCAACCGTGTGCCGATGGCCATTAAAGGTTTCGGTCTGCCGTGGTACAACGTCCGCGACCGCTACTTGGGTCTGGAGTTTGAAATCCAGGGCACGAAGCATTTCGGCTGGGCGCGCCTGAGTACGCAGTTCGCAACAAAGCAGAACACCTGGCGCGCTCAACTCACCGGATACGCCTACGAAACCGTCGCCGAGAGGCCCATCAAAGCCGGACAAATCAACGAAGACAATGACGCTGAAGGTGATTCTCAACCGGCTGCTTCACCCGCAATCCCGGTGCCGGAGCAACCCGTCACCTTGGGCGCTTTAGCCCTCGGTGCCGGCGCAATCGCGCTCCCGCG
>CAZGXY010000060.1:0-39530 GCA_964530145.1 uncultured Acidobacteriaceae bacterium
TGGGTTGGGAGAATTCTGCTCGAGCATGTGGACTCCTTTTCGCCCCGGCGAAATTGTACTCCGTGTTCAAAGGGCGATGGGAGAAATATTTACCATGCAGGTATTAACGAAAATTAAATAGGATTCCACGCTCGTACAGCAGTTTCGAACGATTCGCGGCACGTGGAGAATCTGGCCGACGGGAACGAAGCGACGTTAGCTAGTGCCCCATGCCGGTTAGCCGAGCGGCGTTCTGCATCATTTCGAGCCTGCGCTGTTGCTGGTCCATCATCTCCTGCATGCGCGCCACGCGGCGCATCTGCATCGATTGATAGCGATTCACCGGGGTCTCGTACTGTGCCGTGCCGACTGCCGCATGCATCGACTCATGTGCGCGGTCGATGCGCGCCTGCAAATCGGCGATCCGCTCTTCCTGATTCTGGATGCGCGATCTCCACTGGTCGCCGCCGCGCTGTTCGGCCAGCAGCCGCCGATTGACACGCGGCTCCGAATAGTTGTCTACGGAGCTTTTCACGCCGGAGACGGTTGTCATCGGCTCGGAAGATTCGGGGATGCCCGACGGCGCCGAGGGAATATCCTGATTCGTGATCACCTTGGGCGCCACCCCGGATGCCTCCTGTTCCTGCAGTCTCGCATGGTTCGCGCGGGCTACGTCGCCCAGCGAATCGCCGGGTTGGGACTGCGCCGCTGCAACTCCGCTCAGTAATACACCGGCAAACAAAAGCTGCCATGCCACTCGCTGCATAAGCCCTCCCGGAACGCTTTTGCCAAGACCTGTAAAAAACGTTTTGGCAAAATCGCCCCCTTTGAGGAGAACCCGGCCCGGCGTGTCGTGTCGCATCCCAAAGGTGTAATGCGCGGCCGGCGAAGGTACCAGGCTTGAGTGACCGAAGGTGATGTACCGACGAAAAAAATTGGACGGAAACAGAGGGGAGAAAAGATGTTCCAGAGGGGACGTTTGCCTAACTTTCGGAGAGAAATCGCACGCAGAGCATCTGGGAATCTGGGAATTCTAATTTTTTGAGAGAGTTGGTGGACCTGGTCGGGATCGAACCGACGACCTCTTCCATGCCATGGAAGCGCGCTCCCAGCTGCGCCACAGGCCCACAAATCGGCTAGCCAGGAACCGCCTAGCGAACCGTCAATATCGTGGGGAATGCCAAAATTCATTCTCGCCCACCTCGCCGCGATAGTCAACGCACGGAGGCCGCCGGGGAGGTCCGCATTCCTGGATCTTCGGCAGTGGTGCAGTTGGCTTACGCGAGAAGCCGGTTATGCGGGAGATCCTTCGCTACGCCTGAAAAACGGCTACGCTCAGGATGACTCCACATTCATGGCTTCGTCGAACGCCAAATCAAGCCCTTCACTGCGAAATCCGCTGGCATTATAATTCGGTATCCCCCATTTGCGCTCGAACGAGGTTTCGCAAATGACTGCTGAAGAACTTGCCGAGATGAACCGCCTCTGCAAGGCCATCCAAGAGGAACAAGATTCCGGGAAATTCGATCAACTGGTCGAAGCGTTGAACGATTTGCTCGAGCGTCAGGAGAAGCGCCTGGCCGGTCGTGGGCAAAAAAGCCAGACTAACTAGCGCCGCTTACGGTAAAAACCGCCGGCAGGATTAGAGCACCGCTCGCGCCCCGTTAGACGCTGTCCGCTGGTAACCTGTTACCTACCGTTGGATCATTGACTTACATCCACGGGCAGGTTACCTTCGCGATATCTCCCCTCATCAGAGGAATTTTCTTGGCACGGAAGATACTGCTTGCCGACGACAGCGTGACCGCCCAGAACATGGGGCGCAAAATTCTTGCCGACGCCGGCTATGAGATCATCGCCGTCAACAACGGCTCCGCGGCATTAAAGAAGATAGCTGAAACCAAGCCGGATCTCGTCATCCTGGACGTTTACATGCCCGGCTACAGCGGCCTCGAAGTCTGCCAGCGGATGAAGGAGTCGCCCGAGACTTCCAGAATTCCGGTGCTGCTTACCGTGGGCAAGCTCGAGCCCTTCAAGCCGGAAGAAGCGCAGCGCGTGCGCGCCGAAGGGTATATCGTCAAGCCTTTCGAAGCCAGCGAGTTGTTGAGTGCGCTCTCGAAACTCGAAGACAAAGTTGTGCCCCGCAGCGAAAGCTCCCGTCCCGGACGTTTCGCCCGCGCCATCGCCGCCGTGGAGGATGTCGGCCGCGGACGTGGCGAAGACAACGGCTGGAAAAACCGCATCGCCTTCCCGCACGAGAAGACGGAGGCCGAACAGAAATCCGCCGAAGAAAGTTCCGGCGAGCAGTCCGACGGCTACAACCCAGTCAACCGCGATTTGCGCACCGTAGTCGAAAGCCGCGAAGAACTCGCCGAAGAAAAACGCGAGCAGATTAAACAGGAAGAAGCGAAACAAGCGCAGTCGAAACGCGATCAGGAAGAAGTTCAACGGCAGGAAGCAAAGATTGAAGAAGTAAAGCTCGAAGAAGCAAAGCGCGAGCAAGCGAGACGGGAAGAAGACGAGCGGCAGCGTGCCTCTGAAGTTTCCGCGCAAGCATCGGTCGATGTCAGCGCATTAGCAACTCCCGGCGCGTCCTCGGCGGCTTTGCCTACCGACGTAACCGAAGAAGAACTCGCCGCCATTACAGCGGCGGCCGCGCAGATGCAGATGGCCAGCGCCTCCATTCAGGAAGAAGCGAAGGCCGACGCGAAAAGCGAAGCGGCGACTCGACCCGAAGAATCATCCCGTGAGCTTCCAGCAACCATCGCCGCCAACGCCGACTCCGTGGCCGGCTCAGGTTCCGGTACGCCCCGCTGGACTGCGGTTGCCGTCGCGCTCGAAGGCGAAGAAGCTTCAGTCTCGCTCGATCAGGAAATGCAAAGGGCATACGCCTCGGCGCAAGCGGCCGTTATCGCGGTAGCGCCGCAAGAGCCCGCGACATCGCCTGAAATTCCGTCTCAGCCTCAAGCCGTCGCATCGGAAGCACCCGCAGCCGAACTCGCAACTGCATTGGGCGATTCCGCGCAGCCCGAGCCGGTTCCGCAGCCTGAGCCCGAACCCATCCCATCGTCGTTCGCGGAGGCCGAGCCCGCCGCAATTGCCGAAGCGGCAGTGCCCGCATGGCAGCCCGAGCCGCAAGAGACTTCGGCGATTTCCGAGACGGCGTCTACGTCTATTGCGTCCCGCGCAGAAGAGCCCGCGGCCGCCGATGTCGCAGCGAATTTATCGGACTTCGCAACTGCGGCGTCGAATCTTTCAGAAATGCACGGTTCCGCGCCGGCGCAACTGGAACCAGCGGCAGAATCACAGTTTGTACCGCAACAAGCCGAATCCGAGCCCGTAGCCGCATCACAGCCAGCAGCCGACAGCGAGGACGTCAAGAGCTCGGCAGCGGCGTGGGCAAGCTGGCGTCAAACTCGCGACACCAGGCCCTCGGACGCTCCGTCGCCCGAATCTCAACCCGCAGAATTCGCCGAGACCGACGCCACCGCAGCGGAAATCGTGCCCGAAACCAACGCGGCTGCCGTAGCCGCCGGGGCCGAGCAAATCCTGCAAGCTGTCGCCAGCGCGGATCCCTCCCCGGAAAAGAGCAACAGCTCTCACGATGTAGCCAGCATCGTCGATAGCGTTCTCGCCGACCTTCGCCCGAAACTCATGGAAGAAATCTCCCGCAAAATGGCATCGAAGAAATAAAGCCAGCCAGCACAAAATTTCAGTCGCGATCGGGAATGCCCCCCCAAATCCACAGGCCCATGGCCCATTCGGTGACGGATGTCACAGACGGCGTCTCACCCCTGTGGATATCGTATCGGAGCATATAGAGAGCCAATCCCACTCAGGTGACCAATCCCAATGCGCTGCACGAAAAAAACCGACCGCCTTATCTCCGAACGATGGCCCGAACTAAAAAGAAGGGCAGAGAACGAAACCGACCCCGCAAAGTTAATCCCTATCATCCAGGAAATCGACGACCTCTTATTTATGCTGGAGTTAAAGTTCGGCGCCGCCAAAACCGGAGACTTGTTTGCGCAGGCCAGGCCGGCGTCAACCTTATATTGCGACGTGTCGGTCGCAGAAGACGAAGAAATTCCGAGCTAATGAATGGATCCAGACTGCAAATAACTCCGCGCACCCCCCGCCAGATCGCTCAGGAGCTCTGCCAACTGTTTCAAGAGCAGATCGACGATCTTCAGCGGGGGTCGGATCTGCCGAATCTGGAACGCTATCTGAAGCGGCGCGAGCAAATCGCTGAATTGGAAGAGCTACTGAAGAAATTGCGCCGTTGATGTACGGCGAACTACGGGCCGGGTTCTTCCTTTTGCATTTTTCTTTCAAAAAAGAAGGCCACACCAAGCGCCAAAATCAGGGCCGCCATGCCGAACAGGGTCGGGGCAGAAACATTATCCGGTTCCAGGATGATGACTTTTCTGGCGATCGCGATCAGGGCCACTTCGAGCACCAGGCGAACGTGAATCACATCCTTCTTCACATACGCCTTCAGGGTCTCCAGTAACTCGACGCCGATAAGGATAAGCAGAAAAAACGAGAAGATCTCGAGCAGGCCCTGCACGGGAATGAGAAACCTCGGTGGTTTCCAGATCGCTTGCGCAATCAGGACGGCCAAATCCACCGTGGAAAGCACTACCACGATGATAAGAAGAACCCCTAAAACCACAGCGATAAACTTTTGCGCCCTGGTCAAAAGGCTTTCCATGGGATTTGTGGGGTAAGGCGGGGCTGTATCCGACGATGATATTTACATGCCTTCCGGGAAACTTCAACTGGGAAGGCAGGTCAAAATGTCGGCCCCGGTCTTTTGGTTTAACGGCGCCTTAGCTGCTCAGTAGAATGTATTCGACTGCTCCGGTGTCGGCGTCGAGAATTTCTTCTGCCGGGAACCGAAGCTGGATATAGACTTCACTGGACACTTTCGTCGCCATGAACATTTCGTTGCTATGAGCACCTCCATGCGCGAACCACGATGGCCGGCTTTCCTCGCCATGCTGTCAGCTGCGGGGGTCTTTTGGGCTCTGCCTGAGCCGCTTTCGCTGGGGCCGGGCTGGCTGCTGCTGGCGGTGATCGTCGTGCTCATGGTTCCCATCGTGATCACGAACAGCCGCGGCTACTTCAAGATCACGCGCCTGTTGACCTTCGGCGCGCTCGCATTGATCACCGTCGCGTTGATCTTCTCGCTCATCTTCCTGGTGCAGGAACTTCCCACGCATCGCGAACTGCCGAAGGCGCTGTTGCGCTCGGCCTTGTTATTGTGGATCACCAACATCCTGGTGTTTGCGTTGTGGTACTGGAAGGTGGATGCCGGCGGTCCGCTGGGCCGCGATCATTCGCGATGCAAGATCGCCAGCGCGTTTCTGTTTCCGCAGCTTTCGGGCGACCGCGAGCATTACGATGGCTGGTCGCCGCAGTTTCTCGATTATCTTTTCGTTGCATTCAACACAAGCACGGCGTTTTCGCCGACCGACACGGCCGTTCTCTCGCGATGGGCTAAGCTGGCAACCATGCTGCAATCGCTCATTTCGCTTGCAATTCTCGTCCTGCTCGCTGCCCGGGCTGTGAATATTCTCTAGAAGCGTGCAAATCACGAGGGAGTGGATTCCGCCTACTTCTCATCCTCGGGTCGCCAAAGTACCGTCCCGTGGTTGCCGATGCCGCCGTGCTCCGTGATGCCGTAGAGATTTGCCGCCGTATTACTGAGAGCCGGCTGTTCCTAGCGCCAGAGCGCCAAGGGTCTTCGAATCGTTCTGAGCAGAGGATGCAGTCGCGCCTCCTTCGTCGCCGGCGACAATTGGCTTCCCCGGTTCGGTTTCGTAGGCGTAACCCTGGAGCCTGCCAAAACGCGATAAATAATAGGAATCGTCGATGCTGACCCTCGCCCAGCCGAAGTGGGTTTTGCCATCGACTACAAAAGCCAGGCCAAGGTAGCGGTCTTTGGCGCCGAACCAGGGGCCGCCATGGCGTCCGCCAGTGCTCAAATACGCCATGCAATGCGCGAAAGGATGTAACGGCTGGGTCGGTCCGATGACAGCGCCTGCAGGCAGAGGCGCGGCGCCATAGGAGAAGGGCGCGCAACTCCGATTGGAACGCAGAACCTTGTTGCCGAGCGCCGGGATTACGGAAAGAAACAGAAGAAAGCTGCTCAGCGAGAAGCTATAGAAATGAAAATCAACAATGCCATCGTTATTCAGATCGAGCGGATAGGAGTAGTGGACGAAGGACGTGACCGGAGTATAGACGACCTCGGCCTCAGCGTGAGAAGCACAGCCGGCGAGTCCTGCTCCCGCCATGGTTGCGTAAGCCAGCAAGCGCTTGCTCAAGTGTTGGCCTAGAGGCTGGGGCTTGCGTGATGGGGCGGACGAAATGGTTTCACTGAATTGCATAGCGATCATTTCTCCTTCGCGCGCGGCCTTAGCTAAGAATTAGCCCACCGGGCGGTCACGATAGTACACCAAGTTGAACGGCGGGCGGGATTTTTCCTCGGGCGAGTCATCCGGATCGCTCTTTGGTTGGGGAGACAGAAGCCCGCAAAGTTGCACCCCCTTCCCGCTATGTTCCCCGACGAGGTTGGTCCTTCCGGTGTACCAGCTTCATGTGCTCCTCGAACTGCCGCTCTAAGGTGGCCTTGAAATGATCGCCGTCGGGTGCGTGGAACGGTGGAAATCTGCCAAAAGAACGGCTCTCAGAACGTTTGTCCCATTTGATCTTGAATTGTGCATCGGAGCAGGCAGTACATTCAGCCTCAAACGGTATTGGCTGCCTGCGACTTCGCAGCCATCGGGTGATCCGAAGTGTTGGCTTCTTCGTGCGCACGACTTAATTTTAACCCTGCCTTCAACGGGTGAAAAATCGCCATACACTCACTGACCTGGGACGGGCTACTCAATTCTCAATGAGTGAAATCGCCTGTTGACGGAACCCATCGACGAACAATCAGTGGCCAGACTGACTTTTCCTCGCTATTGCACTTCGCACACCGGAGTGACGGGAGTTGCCGACCGTCTCTTTCTCCATGACGGGGGCTCGGTTCCATGCTGTTCCTGATTACAACAGTTGACGATTTTTCAGGAGGTCGACAACTTGAATCGTGGAGTAGAATGAAGGGTAGCTTTTGTGCGTCGGACCGACGAGGAGCCATAATGGTTGGGAAGATAAAGCTCGAAGATGGCCAGTATTTATTAGGGCCTAATGGGCAAATCATTCGCAGGCTCTTCGATAGTGAGGTAGCAGGAGTTCACCTTGGAAGATTTTGGATTTAGCAGGGAGCAAAGATCAACTCCGCTGCGATTGGAAGGGGTCAACATAGTAACGCACGACGGGCGTGTTCTTCGGCCGCTGTCCGACGACGAGCGAATAATGTTGGCTGAAGCCGGAGCCCGCAGCCCCGGGTATCTAGGAGAGACTATGAGAGATATTCTCTTCAAGGCGCAATCGGCTTGGGACGGGCGAACTCACAGTGGGCCCGCGTAGCCTGCGTACCTGCGAAGTTGATGTAACATCGCGATTTCACTCATTGATCGGGGCTTCCGACTGCCAAACGATCGAACCTTGAATTGTTCGTTCCGCCGCTCGCGCCGCCTCATCAATCGAGCCATAAACGTTCGATAAACCCCGGATAGCACCGCTCTGCACATAAGCTGCATAGTAAAAGATTCCGTCGTGGTCACGGGGTGGGTAGCCGGACGTCGGCTCTTCGCCTTCGATATGTGGACCTTCAAAATAATTCTGTCGAAAGATCAACACCTCAGAAGGTACGGTAGTGGACCAGTTTAGATTTCCACAGTCCAACGTTCATTGGTCACAGATAGGCTGACTTGCATTTTCGATATGATCAATCAGTCATCCTGACAGTATGTGGTGTCAGGACACTGCCTCGGAAAGTGCCTTGCGAATTAAATTCGCTTCGATCTGCGAGTGCCGAACAACTGGTTTAGGGAGAAGCCCACAAAGTTCTTCAAGGCTCCAAACGTGGTCCGCTAATTTGGCCTCCATCGCGGGCGTGACTTTCAGGGTCTGATGAATCCGGCAAAAATTGTAGAACATATAGTGCAAGGCCACGGAATGCGCGTGATTCTCAACTTTCTTGCTGAACCCATTCGTAAGGCGAGTGAACCGGCGCATGTGCATCCTCATTGTGAGGTTCTGGCGTTCCACGTAGCTGGTGCTTACGTGTAACGGATCGGGGTTGCCGCTCACTATCTTCATGTCAACGCCGATGACTCGGGCAGGTGAATAACGTGTTTCGTTTTCGCTCGCAGCACCGAAAAGCTTTTGTAGTTGTGCGTAATCACAATCCATACCGAACGCGCCTTCGACAGCTTCCAAATACGCGCGGTGGCCGTCTGTGGTTACCTGCACACGGCCAACGATTCTACTGGCACAGTCTTGCATGAAATCCATTGCCCAATCCGCTCCACGTCCACCGACCAGATACGAAACGACCAGCTTCGTATCTGCATCAAGTCCAACCCATGTCCAAATGTCGCCCCATCCCTCTTGCTTCTTTTCCACGCTGGTATTTTTGGCCTTAGCTCCAACGAACTGCCAAATCTCATCGGCCTGTAGACGGCGTACTCGGAGATTTCGGACGTGGCGGTCATGGTACACAGCACATGCAGTTCCCAAGTCGGCCAGCAGTTTGACAATCGTGGTTTTGGACACTCCTGTCATCCGGACGGTAGCGCGAATCGAGCACCCCTCGATAAGGCAATTTACCACTCTGGCGCGGGTTTTGTCGTCAAGGCAATTCATACTTACCCTTATACAATAGCCGCTTTAGCATGTCAACATGAAAATTCTTGCACACCCGAAGCATCCGGCCCAGCACTTTCGGAATCTAAGAAAAGTTGGAATGCACTAATTTTGCTAGGAAAAGTGTGTATTCTGGCTTATAAATACCGGGAAGCATGGGCCCTAACCCGGAGCTGTTCAAACGGAGGCCGCCAATGAATGCCGAAGAAATCGTGACAAAAACATTAAGAGAAAATCCCGAGATGCAATTGGTCTTAGAGATTGCAGACCGCGCTCGCCAAGCCGAGGCATATACCGGCCCACGCAACATCGGTGTCGCCACCGATGTTGCCGTGGTGCCCACTAACTTGCCGTGTCCTGTACCACCAGTGTCATTTGGCTAGACTCATATAACTTGATTTTGATAAGTGGGGCGTTTAGCTGCATGTTCATCTGCACTTCGCACCTAATGTAGTATTCCCATATCTTTTCCCAGAGCGGGTCGCTTTTGTCGAGTAGCTCCACTTCAAGCTCCAGCTTCTTAGCTGTGGGACCGTCAATGAACTGTCCGTGAACTGGGAAAAGCTGCTTGGATAGAAGCTTTGTTGCAATCTCTCGCGCTTTCTTTCTGCGTGCAGCCGGTTTCTGAAACGTAGATTGCAGCATGTATTTGTCTAGTAATGTTTCAGCGGTTTTTTCTGAGAAGTTTATCCAGTTCTCCATCTCCACGGTGAACGGGATATTCAATCCAGCGAGTTGCTGAAGTAGCCCCGCGAGGGGAATCTTCTTTTTCGTAGCCTCAGCAATCTGAAGCATGAGTTCATCGCGGGCCTCAACAAATGCAAGTGCGGATACCCATTGTGTAACTCCCGAAACAGAAATTGGCACCTGTGGGTCTATGGGACCAAGTTCAGAACAATAGCCCATCAGAATGCTATCGGCTCCTAATGCAAGCACTGTGGCGGCGCTCTTAGCAATATTCGGGACGATCACTCGCAATTTCTTGTTGTTGCCAGACAAATGCGACCTGCACATGTCCACCATTTTCTCCACGATGGTTCCATCTCCACCGGGACTATGCAGAACGATATTTACTTGCTCGGCCCCTGAAACAGACTTTAAGACATCCGCGAGGGAAGCAATATCATTGGACGCCATGCTAGCTCGTGGATGGCCGAATCGAAAGATATAACTAATAACTCGATTATTGGCTCCGTACCTTGATGTTAGCGCCATTTCGAGTTCTTTGATAAGTTTTTGGCGCTTGAGTAGTTGATCCTGGTGCTGATTAAGTTCATTGAGGATATTAACGTAAACCGGGGATTGTGAAACCTTCGCGTTCGGATCAACAGGCGGATTGGTGGGAGGCTGTGATGCAGCCTGTTCCATAGTTAGGCTCCTAGTCTAGGGGAAGACCTAAACAATACGCTTCACGAGGCTCAATTGGAAGGTTTTCTTGCTTTTTTCCAGCGTGCCTTAGCGGCCTTAGCTGCGATTTTGGAGCGCTCAGCCTTGGTCATCGTTTTCATGCGGCGCTTGCCGCCGATTTGACCACCTTTGCGCCCTATAGTAGCCATGTACTCGGAAATGCTTGCTGGAGATGCCGGAGCAGAGATGGACAGGGCTGGTGTTGCTTCTTCCGCTGGAATTTGGCCCGTAGACACGGCTACGGTCCATGCGGCCAGTTGATTTGGATCGCGCGGACGTTTGCCTTTACCTATTGTCATTGCATCCCCATCATGCCACAGGCGGGATGCTAAAGCGAGACTGTGGATATTCAAACTGACCCACTACCGAAGGTACCGCTTCGCCGTAGAGCCACTCGCCGCGTTTTACTATTTCTTTGACACGCGCGCTCATGCGCTTGGATCATACAAGGGCTGGCCAGTTGGCGCTAAATCGCCATTACACTCATTGATCTGGGACGGGCTACTCAATTCTCAAGGAGTGGAATCGCCGGGTGACGGAACCCATCGACGAACAATCAGTGGCCAGACTGACTTTTCCTCGCTATTGCACTTCGCACACCGGAGTGACGGGAGTTGCCGACCGTTTCTTTCTCCATGACGGGGGCTCGGCTCCATGCTGTTTGGCTACGCGCCGGATGAAGTAGAACGCGGCTACCAGGGCCACGATCACCGCCACGATGGAGGCCTCGGGGCCGAACTCTCCGCCAGTGAGAATGCGGGGACCGCTCAGCGAACCTCGAATCAGGCCCACGTGGACTTTGTTTCCAGAGACGGACATGGCGAAGACCGAGCCCTCGGTAAAATTCCAGCCAATGTGCAGCCCAATCGGCACCCACAGGCGCTGCGTAGCAGCGTAAGCCGCGCCCAGCAGAATGCCCGCCTCGATCGCGATCGCGAGAGAGCTACTGACGGTCGCCCCGGGATTGAAGGCGTGGGCTGCGCCGAATAGCGCCGCCGAAAACAGCAGGGCTCCCCACGTCCCTAAGATTTTCGAGCACAAGCGGAAGAGCAGTCCGCGGAACACTATTTCTTCAAGAACGCCCGCTATGAGCGCCACGACCAGGCCGCCGGCGAGCCCGTTCGCCGTGCCGCCACGGACCGGATGATAGACACCAGCCGCCCATAAAATCGCCATACTCGTGGTGAACAAAACAAATCCAATCACAAATCCAAACGCAACCTCCGGCAGCAAACGGTGTATGTCGAGTTCGGCAGGCACCCGGCGCTCAAGCCATTTTGAACTCGCCACGTAAGTCGCGAGCACGAGCAGCGCCAACAGAGTGCCGCCAACCCCATTCGTGAAATGTTTCCGAAGCATAGGTTGGACCGCAGCGATGACGAGGATAATGGCAAGCAGATTCAGGGCGCCGAGGCCCACTTCTTTCCAACTCTTCCGCAAAAGTGCCTCCACCGTGAGTTTATACGCTCAAAGATGAAACCCAGTTCCATCGCGCGCGGAATGCTCTGCCTTCTGACTGGGATCCGCCCCACGAGCAGCACTATCGTGAGAGCTGAGATACATCCTCGTTCAATGAGCGTAATAGGATGTTGCGTCGGGTATTGGTTGTGGTCTGTGGTTTTTAGAAGTGATCAGCAACGATCAGTTCGCCGGAGTGTTGACGGTCCCGGGAACGTAGCAGGATTGCATGATCTCCTGAACTTTTACTTTGAGGATGGACGTTTCCATAGATTCGTCGCGTATTTTTGTCAACGCTTTAGCACCGGCGGCACTTTCCGGGTGGGTCATGGCCGCGGTGATGTCGATACGCCTATTCATGGTTTCCAGCGCGCGCTTTTTGTTCATGTCGTCTTCCAGGCTCCTGACCTTCGCATAGTCCACTTTGCCAGGAGTTCGGCAAAACTCCTGCTGGATTGCCGAAAGGCGCGTCGCCCAGTCGCCCTTCGCGAGCTCGCTGGTTGCCGTGTCGAAGGCGGCCTGCCACTGCTCTTCGGTAGGATCCGGAAAGGACTTACCCGTGAGCGGTTCACGTTTTAGAGCTGCGACGCAGGCAGCATTGCACTCTACGGGATGGTCCTCCGTGCAAGCGCTTGACAGCAATGCTCCGCACAGGGCGATCGGCCACAGGCTTCGCAAATTCGACATAGCCTCGTGCCCCCAATGGATCGACGAACGAAAAGACCTCACTGCACCCTCTGCCCGCCGGCTCCGCGCAATTGCCGAAGCCGTACAAGCGAGTACATGAGCAGGACCGCGCTCCACGCCATCATGAGCCACGGCGTGGCACCGCCGTAGGGATAAGCACGCCCTGCACCGCGGCGGATAAAGAGCATGAAAGACAATCCAAGGCCGACGGCGATCTCAGCAATTGTCCAGTTTCGTGAGCAATCGCGCGCAGCGCTCCTTAAGTCGATCTTCCAACCTATCCACCACCAAAACCAGAAAACCAGGAATTGGCTCTGCCAAAAAACAAAGCGCACCCAGTAACCCCGTGTCCAATACAAATGTCCGATCTCATAGGGGAAAAGCACAGCCAGAATTGACGAAGGAACCAAGTTCAGGGCACTGGTGACGAACCACAAGCTCGGGCGATTCGCAAGCACGCCGTTGAAGAACGAAGGAGACATTCCAATCGATAACAATACGGCTGCAGACGAAAGGATGATCCTCCATTTCCAATCGCGCTGCAAACCGCACCCCCTCGTGAGTTGTCAGTGGTACCTGGGTTATTCTTGCGGCAGATCGTAGACCGGGAAAGGTAACTGATGTAATCAGGGGTACAGCGTCACCTAACGGCGTGCATATTCCACGCTTTCCTGTTCTCACCCCCCAACCCGTTTGACCCATCTTTTCTCGCGCCTGTAAGATCGAATGTCGAAGCACTCAGCATTCAGCGCTCGGCATTCAGTCGGAACTCGCGTTGATCCGGGGTTTCTGACTGGCCGAATGGTGGTTGCTGAGTGCTGACTGCTTTCCATGCCCGATCTCCCAAAATCCTACGAGCCCGGAGCCATCGAATCCCGCTGGGCCGAATATTGGGTAAAAGAAAAACTATTCTCGGTTGCAACGCCCCCGAAAGGTGAAACCAGGCCGGTCTTTACGCTGCTGCTGCCGCCGCCCAACGTGACCGGACGGCTGCACATGGGGCACATGCTCAACCAGACGCAGATGGACATCATCGTGCGGTGGCACCGCATGCGCGGATTTATCACGCTCTGGCTGCCCGGCACCGATCATGCCGGCATCGCTACGCAGATGATGGTCGAGCGCGATCTCGCGAAGGAAGGTAAAAAGCGGCGCGAGCTCGGCCGCGAAAAATTTATCGAGCGTGTGTGGCAGTGGAAGAAGCTTTACGGCGGCGCCATTCTCGACCAGATGAAGAGGCTCGGCGCGTCGGTCGATTGGGACCGCGAATATTTCACCATGGACGACAATCTCTCGCTGGCTGTACGCGAAGTCTTCGTCCGCCTTTATGAAGAAGGCCTGATCTACCGGGGCAAGTACATCGTTAACTGGTGCCCGCGCTGCGAGACGGCAATCTCCGATCTGGAAGTGAAGCACGAAGAGGTTCAGGGAAAGTTGTGGGAGATCCGCTATCCGATCGCCGGATCATCGGATTCCGGGAAGCCGGAGTTCATCACGGTGGCGACAACGCGGCCGGAAACGATGCTCGGCGACACAGCGATCGCGGTAAATGAAAAAGACGAACGCTACAGGCATCTTCACGGAAAAAAAGCTTTGCTGCCGCTGATGAATCGCGAGATTCCTATCATCACCGACGAACTGGCGCAGCCCGAGTTCGGCACGGGAGCCGTGAAGGTCACGCCCGCGCACGATCCCAACGATTTTCAGGCGGGCAAACGGCATAATCTTTCGCAGATCGATGTGATGGACGAGCACGCGCACATGAATCAGAACGCAGGCGCCTATGCGGGCCTGGATCGATACGAAGCCCGCAAGCGCGTGCTGGAAGAGCTGCGAGAACAGGGATTTCTTGTTGCCGAAAAAGATTACACGGTGGCTCTCGGCAAATGCGAGCGTTGCGGCACCGTAGTTGAGCCGCGACTCTCGGAGCAGTGGTTCATCAAAATCAAACCGCTGGCCGACGGCGCCAAAGAAGCCGTCGAGAGCGGCGCGATCACTATCGTCCCCGAAAATTACCGCCAGGTCTATCTCAACTGGATGACCAATATCTACGACTGGTGTATTTCACGCCAGTTGTGGTGGGGCCATCGGATCCCCGCGTGGACCTGCGAACACTGCAAGGAAGTCATCGTCGCCCGCGAAGCGCCGACAAAGTGCACGAAATGCGGCAGCGAAAAACTCGAGCAAGTCTCCGATGTGCTCGATACCTGGTTTTCATCGGGCTTGTTGCCATTCACAACCTTAGGCTGGCCGGAAAAAACTCGCGATCTCGAAGTGTTCTACCCGAACACGCTGCTGATTACGGGCTTCGATATCCTCTTCTTCTGGCTCGCCCGCATGATGATGTTCGGATGCCACTTCATGCACGGGCACGAACAAGACCGGCTAATCAAGAAAGCCACCGAGGCCGCTGAATCCGAAAGCAGCCCCTATAAAGATGATAGTGTGCCCTTCCGGCACGTCTACATCCACGCGCTGGTGCGAGACGCCGAGCGGCAGAAAATGTCGAAGACGAAAGGCAACGTGCTCGATCCGCTGGAAATCATCGAGCGCTTCGGCACCGACGCCACGCGATTCACGCTGGCGGCCATGGCCGCCCCCGGCACCGACATCGCCTTCAACGAAAGCCGCACCGAAGGCTACCGCGCCTTCGCCAACAAAATCTGGAACGCCGCCAGATTCATGTTCATGAACGTGGACCGACTGCGTGGCGCGGGGACTCCTGTCCGCGGAATCTCAGCCGGAGCAAACGGTGTAGCCGGATTCGAACCGGTCACCCTCGAAGACCGCTGGATCCTTTCCCGCTTCAACCGGGTAACGAAAGAAGTCAACGAGTCTCTTGCGACCTACCGCTTCCACGAAGCTGCCAACCGCATCTACGACTTTTTCTGGGGAGAATTCTGCGACTGGTATCTGGAGCTAATTAAACCGCGCCTGAATACCGAAGACGCCGAAGCCAAGACAGCGCGTACTGCATGCGCCAACCTAGTGAGCCTGTTCGAAGCTTCGCTGCGCCTGCTGCATCCGGTGATGCCGTTCATCACCGAAGAAATCTGGCACGCGATCTACGAAGGCGAGACGCCGCTGAAGTCGATCGCGTTAACCAGCTATCCGCAGGCAGACGAAAACCAATTCGACCTCACCGCCGAAACTGAAATGGCGATCCTGCAAGATCTGATCGTCAACGTGCGCAATCTCCGCGCCGAGTTGAAAGTCGAACCCAAAGTGAAAGTCCCCGTAGAGGTCTTCGCGCACGAGCCCGCAATCCGAGCGATGATTGAGCAAAACCGCGGCGCGGTCGAGCGCCTCGGCAACGTGGAGAAAATTGAATTCGCCGAAGCGTCTCCGGCGGGCAAAGGCGCATCCCGCAGCACGGCGCGTTTCGACGTTCGCGTCATCTTCGAAAGAAAGATCGACGTTGCCGCCGAATGCGAGCGCCTGAAAAAAGAGCTGGAGAAAATTGAGAAAGGAATTGCCAGCGGCCAAAAGCAGCTAGGCAATGAGCAGTTCCTGGCCAAAGCTCCAGTGAGCGTGGTAGAAAATCTCCGCAAGCAGGCCGCGGAACTGCTGGTCTTACGAGAGAAGACGCAGGCTAAAGCGAAAGAATTGGGTTGTCAGCAATGTGCGAATTGACTACTGACCACTAATACTTCCATGGACTTCAACTCACGCCGCATCACCGCCATCATCGAGAACGCGCTCACCGAAGACCGCGCCACGCGCGATGCCACCAGCTACGCCTGCATCGACCCCAACCAGCGCGCCTCGGCCACCATCCTCGCCAAGCAGGATTGCATTCTCGCCGGCATCGGCGTCATCGGCCGCATTCTCGATATTTACGCCGCTCTCGACGGAGCAGTCACCGCGCACTACGAAGTCACCACGCATCCCGAAATTTTCGATGGAGTCCGCCTGCACAAAGGCCAGTCGGTGGCCGTGATCCAGCACAACGCGCGGGTCCTGCTTTCCTGCGAGCGGGTGATGTTGAATTTCCTGCAGCGCATGAGCGGCATTGCCACGTTGACGCGTAAATTCGTGGATGCCATCTCCGGCACCAAAGCCCGCATCCTCGACACGCGCAAGACCGCCCCCGGTTTGCGGGTCATCGACAAGTATGCAGTGCGATGCGGGGGAGGGTTGAACCACCGTCTCGACCTCTCCGACGGGGTTCTCATAAAAAACAACCACATCGCACTGGCGGGTGGCATCGTTCCCGTGCTTGACCGGGCCATCCGGAACCGCCGGGGCACGCAGCCAATCGAGATCGAGCTCCGCAATCTTCACGAACTGGAGGAGGCCCTGCGCGTCGGCGCAGAAGCCATCCTGCTCGACAATATGAGCGTCGAAGACGTTCGCCAGGCGGTCGAGCGCTGCGCGAAAACCGGTCGCCGCATCCCCATCGAATGCTCGGGCGGCATCCGTCTCGAAAACGTCCGCGCCTACGCGGAAACCGGCGTCGATTTCATCTCCGTCGGCCTCCTGACACATTCGCCGCAGGCCGCGGACATGAGCCTGCGCGTGGTACCCGGCTAGGTTCCGCCACCGCCGCCACCGGAGCCGCACGAGCAAATACCGGTTCCGCTGCCGACCAGTTCGATCGCGTAGCACTCCGATTGCAGGTTGCGAATCTCGGTGGTACTGAGTGTCGCGTCCTGGAATTCGGTTTCAGTCAGCGCGAAATTGCTGCTCTGGATGTGCGTTCCCCAGGCCCGCACCGCCGGCTCCAGAAGAGGTCCCGAGCCCGTCGCCGAAGTCGGCAACGGGCAAGAAGTTCCAGCCGATGCGGCCGATACAATCTTGATTACGCCCGTCGCCAGCTTCTGACCGTTGAATGGATTGGCGGTCAGGTCGCTGTCTACCGAGAGAGTGCGCAGTCCGTCTGCGCTGACAAAGCATCCGCAGCACTCGCTCATTTCCTGGTTGGAATCGAATACCGCGATGTAAGCGCAACGGTTGGTGCCGGCCGAGCCCGGATCAGTCGGAGCGGCCGTGCCCGGGTTCGTGATCCGCACCGTGCCATCCGGCGCTCCGCCGGTGTTGGCGTTCGAAAAATAATTAACTTTCAGCGTATCGGCCGGTTCCTGCGTTTGCGCCGCTGAAATACCGGTTGTGAAGGCCGCGCCCGCAAGCACCAGGGCGGCAGCCCCTAGTTTGGTTAGTTTCATAGTTCCCCCGAAGAAATGACACTTTGTCAGAGGCATCCGGCCAGGATCCGCGCGGATCGCCCGACCTAACGGGGTGAGTGTATCCCGGTCAGGGGTAAATACAATCCTGCATGTGTGTTAACCCATAGGGATTAGACGCAAACTGTCGTTCTGAGCATGGCAAGGCTGCTCCGCTTCTGGCACTGGTTTGCGGAGTCGAAGTTGCGCGCCGCTCCGCCGGAAGTTTGTCCTTTTCCCCCCATTTCCCGCATAATCCCTGCATCAGGAAAGCCACCCCAGCACGCCGCAAAGCTGCACCGTCCAGCCCGGCTCACGGTCAAGCCACCGACCTCCGCCTGGGCCGCATCGTCCGCCTCCTGATGGACAATGCCACCGTAGTAGTCAGCGGCACAAAAATCGCGCAGGAAATTTCCTCCACCCGCTCCGAAGTCTGGCGATTGATTCAACAATTGCGCGGCCTCGGCATTGACGTCGCCGGGCTTCCCGCCACCGGCTATCAACTGAAATCCGTCCCCGATCTCCTGCTCCCGGAGATCCTGAGGCCGCTGCTTCGCGGCACTCTCTTCGACGCCCATATCCATCACTTCTACAAAGTCGGCTCGACCAACACCGCAGCCATGGCTGCCGCTGCCGAGGGCGCTCCCGAAGGCAGCGTCTTTCTGGCCGAGGAGCAGACCGCCGGCCGCGGCCGCAGCGCGCACACCTGGCAGTCCGCGCGCTCCGTGGGAATTTATTGTTCGGTAATCCTGCGCCCGCCGCTTCCGCCATCAGATGTGCTAGTTCTGTCGCTGGCGGCGGGTCTGGCAGTGCGCGCCTCCATCGAGCGACTCGATTCCGGCGTCAGCATCGATCTGAAATGGCCTAACGACGTTTTGATCGCTGGCAAGAAAGTTTGCGGCATCCTCACCGAAATGAATGCCGAAGCCACCCGCGTGCGCTATGTAGTTGCCGGTATCGGCATCAACGTGAATCAATCAAGCTTTCCCAAAGAGATCGAAGCCGAAGCGACTTCGTTGCGCCTGGCTACCGGCAGCGAGTGGTCAAGAGTAGAAGTAGCGATCGCTTTGTTAAGAGCGCTTGACCTCGAATATCGCCTGTTGATCGAACAAAGAGACGCGAGGGTATCGATTCTCCGGCGCTTCGCCGAACAATCCTCCTGGGTTCGCGGCAAGCAGGTGCGCATTCAGGAAAACGGCGCGACCATCGAAGGAACGACCGACGGACTCGACGATCGCGGCTTCCTGGAAGTGAGAACAAAACAGGGATTGCAAACGATCCTGAGCGGCACCGTACGTCCTCTGTGAAATGCGGTTTCGGCAGCCGATTACAGCTCTTCAGCCTAACCTTTCACGCGACGGCGCTTGCCGCTAGCGGCTGCGTTCAGCGCCTGATTGAGGTCGGCGATTAAATCTTCGGGGTCTTCGATCCCCACAGAGTAGCGAATAAGCGCCTCGGGTATGCCGGCGGCTGCTCTCTCTGCTTTTGTCGATTCGACGTGGCTGGTGGTGGAAGGCGGCCCGGCAACCGTTTCTACGGCGCCCAGATTTGCGGCCAGGTGCGCGTACCGCAATCCTGGCAGGAAAGATTTCACGGCGTCGAACCCGCCCTTAACGGCGAAACTGAGCACGCCGCCGAAGCCGCTCATCTGGCGGCGGGCGATTTCGTGCTGTTCATGGGATTTGAGTCCTGGATAAAAGACGCGCTCGACTTTGGAGTGCGAGTCGAGGAAGCGCGCGATCTTCAGCGCGCTTTCGTTCTGGCGGGCGATGCGGAGTTGCAGCGTCTTCATTCCGCGCAGCAGAAGATAAGCGGACATAGGCTCGAGGCAGGCTCCGGTAATCTCGCGAAAGTGAAAGATCCTGGCGACGAGATCGGCCGGCCCACAGACTACTCCGCCGAGTGCATCGGCGTGGCCGCCTAGAAATTTCGTGGCGCTGTGAATTACGAGATCGGCGCCGAGTTCCAGTGGCTGCTGGTTGATTGGCGTGGCAAAGGTATTGTCGACTGTTACGATCGCGCCGCGGCGATGCCCGGCTCGCGACAGACGGGCGAGGTCGACCACTTTGATGGTGGGATTGGTCGGGCTTTCGAGATAGAGCAGTTGGCATCCCTGGTCGATCGCAGATTCGATGGCGTCGTGATCGGTGGTATCGCAGAGCGCGACTTCGATGCCGAATCGCGGCAGGAATTCGATGAACAATTTGTTGGTTCCACCGTAGGTATCTTTAACGGAAACTACGCGGTCGCCGGGGGAGAGCAGGGTGAACAGCGTATTGCTGATTGCACCCATGCCGCTGGAAAAACTGGTGGCGGCTTCGGCGCCTTCGAGAATTCTTACTTTGTCTTCGAAGGCGGCGACGGTGGGATTGGTGTTGCGCCCATAGATGTGGCCTGATTTTTTTCCCTGGGCCACGTCGATCCAGTCGTCGATGTCGTTGTAGCCGTAGGAAACGCTGAGGGCAACGGGAATTTGCGTGGAACGCTCCCAGCGTGGGCGATCTTCACCGGCCCAGACGGAACGCGTGCCGAGTCCCGCAGGACTTTGATTTATTTCGGCCGGGTTACCGCTCTTTCGCTTGCGATTGCGCTGGCGCGGATGTGTCTTCTTCATGTTTGCCGGAGCCGCACAGAATTTTCAGTTTGCCCGCTGACGATCAGTATAACGGCGGCTCGCCGGACGGGCGCGTCTTCCAGCGGCGATGTACCCACAGCCACTGCTCGGGATATTTTCGGGCGTAGGATTCGATTACGCTGGTGAATTTCTGTGTGTTGGCGTGAATGTCCGCTTCCAGGTCGCCCGTGCGGATCAGTTCCAGAGCTGGATCGAAACGGAGGCGGTATTTTTTCAGCCGCTCGTCCCAGATCGTAAACGTGGGCACAACTGCAGCATCGGTGCGCAGCGCGATGCGAGCCATGCCGCTTGCCGTACACGCGGGAATGCCAAAGTAATCGACGAAGATGCCTTGCGGCGGTGTCATATTCGTATCCATGAGGATCCCGACCACTTCGCCAGCCTTTATGGCGGCGAGTAATCCGCGAACGAAGTCGTCTTTCTCGACGACCTGGTTGCCGTGCATGGTGCGGTACTGGCGGATGAGGCGATCGAGATAAATGTTGTCCATGGCGCGGACCACGACGTGCATCCAGTGGCCGTGGAGAGAATGAGTGAAGGCAGAAAGCTCCCAGCCGCCGAAGTGCGCGGTCAGGAAAAGAACGCCCTTGCCGCGGGCGTGAGCACGCTGGTAGTTCTCGAAGCCGTCGTAGATGACGGCCTGGTCGATGTTGTCGCGGCTGTATTTGGGGAATTGACAGACTTCGGCGAGCTGGCGGCCGAGAGAGGTAAAGACTCCGCGGAGAATGCGGGCGCGCTCGGCCTCGGTTTTTTCGGGAAAGACCATGGCGAGATTGCGCATGCCGACGCGGCGCAGTTTGCCGTGGAAAAGGTAGACGAGCTGGGCCAGGCCGATGCCGACGGCGCGGGCGAGAGGCCGCGGCAAGACACCGAGGATTTTGATGAACGGCCAGGCTGCCGCGTACTCGAGTCTCTGCCGCATCGGGAGAAGCGTGACGGTAGCACCGTCGAAAATTATTTGCAAACCCAGCGATGGCGCCAGTTGCTTTACTGGCCGCGCAATTTTTCCCGGTTCAGCCACCATCTTCTGGCGGCAATCACTGCCCACACGGCTTCTACCAGGCCAAAAGGCCATGCGCCCTGGAGGAAGCCGTAGACCGAGCCGAGAATGCAGGACGCAGCGAATGCCAGAACGAACCACAGGCTCCGGGCTTCCAGCGCGTAGGTGACCACCATGGCTGTGACCGCGAAGAGGCCGAATACCGTGAGAGGGCTCATGTCTGGATCAATCGTCAGGGGCGATTTTTGCGTTGCCTTCCACCCGGCGAACAGCAGGTTTCTCACTTCGTTCGGAATGACACAGTACGGAAAACGTAAGCGGGCGCCAGAAGGCGAGTTACTTCGCCGCCGCTTGCGCCCATTGCGAGAGCGATGTCAGAAACGCGTTTGCGGCCGCCGGCGGCTCGACTTCTCCGTTCAACGAGGCGGGGAACGAGACCATGTGTCCGTAAAATTCGCGAGTGCTGTCTTTGTCCTGTTTGATGACTGCGCCATTCAGGCTGATGCCGGCGAAAAGGCCGCGGGCGCGGGAATAGGTGAGCACCTCGGCGCGCATCTTCCAGTCGGTATTGCCTTCAGCGTGGCGGCCGACTGGGCCAGCGGCAACTGACGCGTCGGCGCCCAGCGCGAATCGGCTCGATAGCAAGTGGCGCATTCCGTTCTTATTCATGATCAGCATAATCAGGTCAACGGCCTGGCCGCCGATCTGCAAGCCGACGCTGCCGCCGCTCAACATGAAGAATGCGGGAGCGCTCCAGCCTTTGGGAGTGCGGCAACTGGCCAGGCCGCGGCCGTACTTTGCGCCGACGATGAATCCACCTTTCAGCATGGAGGGCACGACGGCGACACACTCGGCCGAACCCAACACTTCCTGAGGAATGCCTTTATCGGGCGTTCCCTGAATGTCATTCAAAACCTCGGCGGCGGCCTGCACGCGATCGCCAGCCTTGGATTGGTCGGCGTCGTTGGCGAAGGAAAAAGAAGAGAGGCACACGATGAGGGTGAAGAGCAGAACTTTTTTCATTGTTCCTCGACTGATTAGAATTCTCTGAGATTTGTCATTCCGATTGTAAACGAAGCGATGCGGTTTGCAGGGGTGGAAGGAAGTGATGGTGCGGGAAGCAGTCTGGAAGATAAAAAAAATCGGGGTCAAAAGTGGTGACCCTAATCGCCACTCCCAACCCCGTCTCCCAGGTTCTGTGGTAGGTGAGGCGAGTATGCGTCTGAGTTGCTTTTGCTACAAGATTACGGAGGTCACTGTCCAAAAGTAACGATGGTTTTCTAATGCGTTCAGTCGGAAAACTTACTTCGCCTCGCTTACTTTGCTGCGACCAGCGAGTGCGTGATGGCGTGGACGGAAAGCGCGATGCGGTTCTGCACTCCGACTTTGCGCATCAGCTTCGCGACGTGCGCTTTCACGGTGCGCTCTTCGATGCCTAGCTGAGCGCCGATTTCCTTATTGGAGCGTCCGGCAACCAGCATTTCGAGCACTTCTTTTTCGCGGTCGGTGAAAGTTACGCGGCCAGCGGGAAAGATGCGTCCTGGAGCCGATGACACGCGCTCGATAAACATCGAGAGCACTTTGCGCGGGGCCCACACCGAACCCTGGCTGACGATGCGGATGGCCTGCACGAACTCTGCGGGCGAAGCGGCCTCGTCAACGTAGCCTTTGGCGCCGGAGGCGATGGCTTTCAAAATGGTTTCTTCATCCACGCCGGAGCCGGTGACGATGATGCGAAGATCGGGGCGAGTCGCCTTGAGGCTGGCCATTACATCAAACAAATTCTGGCCGGAGCGGTTCCCTAACAGGATCAAATCCACTTCCTGCAATGTGGAAATCTCGGGCAGGCTGGCGGAGATGAGTTCGAACTCAGGCTCGGTATCGAACAGAGCGCGGAATCCAACGAACCGTAAAGGATCGCTCTCGACCACTGCGATTTTGATGATCGGTTTCCTGGCGACTGCTGCTTTCATAGTTTGCCCCGTGAGGGTGTGATTACGTAGCTAGAGCATAGCGGCAAAAGGGCTCTGTGCAAAGAGAAGGTGACCGAAGTGAAATTACGGGAGTAACATGAAAAAGCTGCGTTTAAAAGAGGTTTTAACTGGCGCACGGGCGCGGGTTCTGAGGCGGAAACGGGCGCAGAGCATTCGGATCGAGATTCATACGGAGAATAATAAGGATGAGAAGAGTTCTGAGTGGTTCGATGGTATTGTTTTTTGCCTATTTTTTCGCTTTACCGGCTTTTCTGCCGACGCCGCTTTTGGGCGCTCAGGATGCGTCTTCCTACACGCCAAAATTTGCGGGCGACCCGGCGCGCTCGGATTCCGAGGCGGCGGCTTTGGCTTACATGCGAGTGGTGATCCGGGCGCAACATCATTTCAATAAGCAATACGGCCATTATGCCGAGACTCTAGCCGAGCTGGTTCACACCGGAACTTTCACCAAGCGGATGGTGAATCCCGACCGCGGAGACTACCACGTCAGCTTCAAGGGCAAGAAAGACAGCTTCGTTCTCAGCATGACGCCCAATACTCTCGACGCGCAGCACCGGTCGTTCTTTGCGAATGAGGATGGAAAGATTCACGCGGATGAGGAGAAGCCGGCGGATGAGAAGTCGCCGGTGGTGAAGTGAGCGGTCCCCGCCAGTCGAGCACCAGTTGAGCAGAGATTGTAAAATGGAAAAAATTCTCAGGGAGGAACCATGGCACCGACAGTCGGCGCACCCGCGCCCGAATTCACACTGAAAGATCAGGATCAGAGAGAAGTGAAGCTCAGCGATTTTCGCGGCAAGAAGCCGGTGGTTCTGGTTTTCTATCCGCTCGACTGGAGCCCGGTTTGCACCAAAGAGCATACGTGCATGATTAACGACAAGAAACAATTTGACGATCTCGACGCGCAGGTGCTGGGCATCAGCGTGGACAGCGTCTGGTCGCACAAGGCCTACGCCGATAAGATGGGTATCCACTATCCGCTGCTCGCAGATTTTCAGCCGCGTGGCGGGGTGGGCGCGAAGTACGGCGTGTATCTCGAGGACAAAGGCATCACCGGACGGGCTATTTACATTATCGGCCGCGATGGCAAATTGGCGTGGCAGAAGAACTATGACATTCCGGTGGTGCCGGATATTAAGGAAGTGGCGCAGGCGCTGGCGGGGGTGAAGTGACGTCAGGCCGCACGGCGGCGATTGGATCAATGACCGAAGAGACTTTCATCCCCGTTGCAGGCAATCGCAGGTCGCGAAACGAACTCGTCGAACTCGGGTTCAGCCGCCAGGCGCTGAGAATTGATCTCGACATTGCGCGCTCGCTAGACGAGTTAGCCCATGCCGCCTGGTCGATTCCGAGGGATAAATATTATGAGGGCGGCGACCGGTATCGTTCTTTAAATCGGCTGAGGGCGGAGATCGTGGAAGGCGGCGTGAAAGTCTGGACGATCGAGGAAAGCACGCCTTACGTCCAATTGAAAAAATACAACACGACGCTCGGGGGCAAGCCGCGCGAGTATGCGCCGCTGCCCACGGAGATTGCCGCTTCCATCGGCGTTCGCAAGATGGTCGCTCAACAACTCGATTGCCTGCCCCTGTCGGCGGTGGGCGCCACGTATTTGGTCAACGTACATCTCATAAGGTTCACCGCTAAACCGGGGCGGCCGTGCGACACCAGTCCACCGGGCCTGCATAAGGATGGCGAAAAGTATATCGCCACTCATTTAGTGAGCCGCTGCGGGGCCGACGGCGGAGAAGTGATCGTGACCGACAATGAGAAACAGGAAATCGAGCGCTTCACGATGCGCGAATGCGGCGAGTGTTACGTCTTTGACGACGATCGCATCTGGCATATGCTGACGCCGGTGAGTGTATTGGAAGGCAATCAGTTTGCCTACCGCGACACCTTAGCGTTCGATATGCTGCCGGAGGGTTGGGAGCCGGCAAAGTGATGGGGCCGATCTTTCGAGAAAAAATCCTGGTAGCGCGTCGATTATTGCAATTTGGCGTATTCCGCCCTGAATTGGTCAAAGATGTGGAGACCCGGATCGACGTCCTTCGGCAGCGTGAGGAACTCTTTGTAAGCTGACACAGCGCTCGTACCCTTGCGGCATCTGCATCGGCGCCATGCGAACTTTTCGCCTGCAGAGCATTCGCGCGAGCCAGACCGAGATGCGCCGAGACTCCCGTCCAGCAGTTCCACAGAAGGCCGCTGTGATCGAGAATTTTCTGGAATTCGGCGGCAGCTTCTTTGCCCGGTGGCGAATGCAGCACGGAAAGAGAAAATAAACGACGAGGCTGCGTGGGTCCGGGCATCAGCGGTGGTAAGGACCGGCGCAGGAATAAATATTCAGGGGCCTCGGCAGCGTAGTACACTGGGTCACCAAAAAACTGATGTGGGGCGTTTAGAGTTACGCACGATTGTGCCACAGGAGTTTGAATGAAAACTTGCAGCCTACCGTTTCTCTCAAGAGTCCTGATCGTCGGAGCATTGGCCGCTATGCCAGCGATAGCTGCCGCACAGTTCTCAGTTGGCGTCAGCATCAATATCGAGCCTCCGGCTCTTCCGGTTTACGTGCAACCTCCCTGTCCACAACCCAACTTCATGTGGACGCCCGGCTATTGGGCGTGGGATGGCGTCGGCGACTACTACTGGGTGCCCGGAACCTGGGTCGAAGCGCCGCAACCTGGCTATCTCTGGACACCCGGTTATTGGGGTTGGGGAGATGGAGGTGTTTACGTATTCCATGCCGGCTATTGGGGGACGCAGGTCGGCTTCTACGGAGGCGTGAACTACGGATTCGGTTATGGCGGAGGCGGCTTCGCCGGCGGTGAGTGGCGTGGCGGCTCCTTCGCTTACAACACAGCAATCGTATCCGTGAACACGACGGTCATTCACACTACCTATGTGAATACAACCATCGTCACCAACACGACGATCGTCAACAACACGCACACCAGTTTCAATGGCGGGCCGAATGGAGTTGCCGCGAAGGCGACGGCTCAACAGGAAGCCGCCGCGAAGCAGCCTCACCTTGCGGCGACTGCGGCGCAACAGCAGCACGAGCAGGTTGCGAAACAAGACAAATCCAATTTTGCTTCGGCGAATCACGGTGTTCCCGCGCATGCCGCAGTGGCGCGCCCCGCAACCAGCGTAGCGGAACTGCAACACAATGCGGTAGTCGCCAAAGCCGCCCCCGGAGCAAAGCCGTATACTCCACGTCCGGCTGCTGCGGCGGCGAAGCCTGCAGCCCGGCCCGCTGAAGCGGCGAAGCCGGAAAATAAAACGCCAGCCCCGGCGCATGCCCCAAGTACACCGCCGGCTGCTCACGCGCAGCCAGCGGCGAAGCCGGCTCCTCATGCCGAGCAACCTGCTGCAGCACCGAAACCTGCGGCAAAGCCAGCTGCGCCGGCGCCGAAGCCTGCAGCACCCAAGCCCGCTGCACCCAAGCCCGCTGCGGCGAAGCCTGCTGCAAAGCCGGCTCCGCCTGCCCATGCCAAAGAGCCGCCACCCGACCACCATCCTCAAACCTAGGACCGGGGCGAGGGCGGGCTGAAACTCGCGAAAGCGTCGACGTGCGTGGCCACGTAACTTCGCGACTTAACTTTGGAATCAAAGCGCGAGTTTCAGTTCGCCGGAGCCTGCAGTGTCTTCACCAGCCACGGAATAATCACTTCCCTGAAAATTCGCGGGTCGGGCCAGACTCCAACCTGCCGGCCTAAATGGCCCCCGCGAGGATTGATCCACGCATCTTTCGGGACATCGCCTTTGCTGAGCAGCAGATATTCGTCGTCGATCGGCACCTGGGTGTCGAGCACGCCCGCGATCACGAGCATCGGCGACATCGGCTGGCCAAGCAAACCTTGCCCCACCAGCGACATCTTTGGCAGGTAATCGCCCATCTCGTCGAGGGTGTGTACGCCTTCCAGAATATTCATGAGAGCGGGAACCTGATCGAATAAGTATTCGCGATTGCCGAGCAGCGAGTTCATCAGGAAATCCCTTTGAAAAAATTTGTCGATCGGCGGAGATTGCGCGCTGCACCCGCGTAAACGTCCGCGCTCGACGATCGCCATCTTCGTAGCCCAATATGCGCCCCAACTCACGCCATGCATCGCGATGCGGTTCTTGTCGATCTCCGGACGCGATTGCGCGTAGTCGATCACCTTCGACAACATGCGATCCGCCGTCGGGCTGACCTTGATCGGATTCTGGCCCGTTCCCGGGCCATCGACCGCAAGATAAGCGATTCCGAAAGGGAGAATTGCGCTGAAGCTCTCGGTTAGATCCTCTTTGCGGCTGTCGAGACCATTCACGGCAATGACGAGCGGTACCGGCCCTTGCGCGTTCTTGGGAAGGCGCAGGTAGCCAACGATCTCTTTGCCCTCGAACGGAATATGAACCACCTCGAGCGGCGGATCCATGAACCTGGCATGGTCCAAGAATGCTTCGAGCGCCTTTTCATATGAGCGCTGTTTGCCGGGAGACGCTGGTATCGGCCAGCGTCCAAAAGAGTAAAGCCGCCATGCGCGAATGTAGTCGGCGTTCGCTTTCTGGGTGTCGGTCTTCTCGAGCGACTTCGCTTCGCTGAAATAACGATCGGCGACTCGCATGAAGCCAGCGGCCCATTCATCTTTGTCGCTGGTGTGGACGCTCTCGAACGCTTCCTTCACATCTTTGGGATCAAGTCCGATTAGCGGATACTGTCCGACCTCCGCGCGATGCACAGCTTCGGTCTTGATTTCATCGATCGTGCGCTCGCGCCTTCCTGAGTCTTCGTTCGAACCCTGAGCAATAGTTTTGGAGGGGATAAATGCTACGGGCAGAGAAAACAATGCTACGAAAATAAAGGACGTGATCCTCACTGTGACCGGCTCCTCAAGTGTTGGCTACACGAGATTGTGAAAAAGGCCAGACGGAACTCGTCCGGCCTTGACGCACATCGAACTCCGAACTAGAAGGTAAACTTCAGACCCAACTGCACAGCCCGGCTGCCGCCCGATCCGATGACGGGATTCGCCGCGGCTATGTCAGGCGTAGCGCATCCGCAGCCGAATGAACCCGCAGCGCCAGGGTCGTTGTTGCCATAGCCGTTCTGCCCGCCATAAGGATTTGCGAAGTTGGGGTGATTGAGAATGTTGAAGAATTCGGCCCGGAACTGCGCCCGCAGCCGTTCTCCGAAGTGAAAGTTCTTCGCGACCGAGAAATCGAGATTGCGGAAGCCGGAGTCGGGAAACAGATTGCGTCCCATAGTGCCAAAGGTTCCAAACGCCGGCGGAATCATGATGGAACCGCCTTTCGCGTAGCAGCCCCAGGCGCCGAGCGACGCCAGCAATCCAGCGTTATTCGCGTCGGCGACACACGCAGGATTGCTCGTGCCCGGGAAGTAAGGAATCGGTTGCGACCCTGACTTGAAATCGGATGGGTGGCCGAAGAAGTCCCAGCGCATGGGAGTCGCTTGTGGCGGGCTGACCGGCAAACCGCCGAGACCGGTGAGATCCGTGGTCAGGTCGATCGGTCCCCACGGTTGCGAACTTTCGATGGTCGCGATCGAATTAAGCTCCCAGCCTTCGAGCATCTGCCCGTAGCCCTGCTTGCCCGGAATTAAATAGGTGAGCGAAAGCGTCAAACGGTGGCGAATGTCGAAATCGCTGTTGGCATATTCCGCGGCAGGATTGAACGAGTTCTGCGGCAAGCCATAGCCGGCGCCGAAATCCCAGTTGGCGCCCACGTCATCGAGTGCATGCGCGTAGGTATATCCCAAAACCATATTCAGGCCATGAAAGTTCCGCGAGTTCAGCGTGGCTTGCAGGCCGTTGTAATTCGACTTATAAACATTTCCCATCTGGAAGATGTTGCTCAGATAAGGAAATTTCCCGTTGTAGGGGCGCGTGGCCTGCCCGTTTCCGGCGTCCGCACCCAGCGATTCCTGGTTGATATCGCGAATGCCAACCAGATTCGATCCGTGATTGCCTACATAGCCGACTTCCAGCGAGATATTCGGCGTGAATGAATGCTGCAGATCGAGAGTCCAGTACGCGACATAGGGAACCGTGAGATTCTGCACCACGCTCATGATCGGGCATGGACCCAGCACGGCAGGATCGCAATTAATCGAACTGGAACCGACGTTGCCATAAAGCGGGACACCGCTGTCCCACTGCGGAAGGAGCGGGGGAATCGCCAAATTGCCCGCGGTAATGGTTCCGCCGGCGGTGGTTTGAGCGGCAGTGCCTGTGCCGGAAATAACTGCGCCCGTAGGAATGTTGGTGAGCCCAAAGGCGTTGTTGAAGGCCAGGAAAGACTCCCAATTCAGAGCCTCGTACATCAGGCTTCCACCGCCGCGCAGCACGGTGTCGCCTTTGCCGGTCACGTCCCACGCAAAACCGAAGCGTGGGCCGAAATCCTTGCGATCCGGACTATAAGGTCCGCTCACGCCATGCATGCCGACCTGAATCAATCCACTCGGCGCATTTGGATCGAAGTTGCCTAACAGATTGTGGGCTTCAGAGACCACGGAATCGTATTCGTAGCGAAGGCCGTAATTAATGGTTAGAGTCTTGGTGATGCGCCAATCATCCTGGAAGAAAAGCCCGTAATTCCAATTGTGAAGATCGCGGATGGGATTGCCGACTTGCACCGAGGCCTTAAACGGATCGCCGGCAAAAAAGTCTTCCAGCGCAGTAGACCCATTTGCATTTGCCGCAGTCGGGGCCAAAGCAACGCCGCCCAGGAACGTGATGCTGCCGCGTGCGTTGCCGAAGGCGCCGCCGTTCACTCCGTTGCGATGCACGTCGCCGCCGAATTTGAACTGGTGTTTGCCCATGGTGTAGGAAACGTGGTCGACGCCTTGAAAAATGGAGTCAGGCCCCTGGAATTTCGGCCACTTGAAGGCGCCAAGTCCGGGAACAAACGCGCCCGCAAAGCCGATGCGCGGCAGGCCGCCGGTAAACGGTCCGCTCACCCCGGTGTCGAGTCCGTAAGCCGACGCCGGAGTATCCAGGTCTCCCGGCAGAGTCGGCTGATAGAGGCGGTTGTATCCAAACCTTGCTTCGTTCACCCAGCGGGCGGCCGGAGTCCAAATCCAATCTCCTCCAACGACTTGTGCGCGGGTGTGAATAATTGAGCGCCACTTCGATTGCAGCTCCGGAAAGTCTTCGACTGTGCCGTTGTTATTACCGTAAAAATAGAATCCGCTGACGGTGTTGTTCCCGTTGATGTTGTAATCGACTTTGCCGATCGCATTGTCGACTCCCACATCGTTCGGAAATCCCTGCACAAAATTGATGCTGGGATTGCTGTTGATCGGAAAGCCAGTGCCATTGCAGGTTACAGCTCCGCTTGCAGACACTGAGCAACCTGACATCAGTTGGCTGGCTGCGCTGATCTTCACGCCGTTTGCCACCAGATCCGCGACTGCATTGGGAATGCTCCCTCCACAATCCTGGTTGGCCGCAATGAGGGCAGGAGCGGTGCAAGTCGGCCCTGAGCCGGGCGCCAGGGTAATCGGCACCATCGAAGGAGTCGTGACTCCGTAGGAATTTCCCACGTCATAACGCTGACCTTCATAGGATCCGAAGTAGAAGACCTTGTCTTTCACGATGGCGCCGCCGAAGCTGCCGCCGAACTGCTCCAAGGTGCGCGGAGTCTGGGGCGCGGGTGCGTCGTTGAAGTAGTTGCGTGCGTCGAAGACCTCGCCGTCGCGGCCAAATGCGAAGGCGCTGCCGTGAATGGTATTGGTTCCGGATTTCAAGCCGACGTTAACTACCGCACCCGGCTTCCAGCCATATTCGGCAGGAGGATTCTCTTGCACGTTAAATTCCTGGATCGCATCGATCGGCAGGATGGTGGCTGAGTCTCCCGCGATGCCGGCTCCATTGATGATGCCCTGGCCGGAGAATGGTTCGCTATTGAAAAGGCCCTCCACGAAGTAAGCATTGTCTTCGGCGCGCAATCCGTCGGTGCTGGTCGTCGAAAATCCTCCGCCGGGATAGCGCATCACTCCCGGGCGGAGTTGCAGCAGGTTCTCGTAATTGCGCCCATTCAGCGGCAGATCGTTAATTTCCTTGTTGCTTAACGTTCCACCTAAAGTGTCGGAGGTCGTATTGACCAGAGCCACGTCCTCGGTGACAGTGACGACCTCGGAAACATTGCCGGGCTGCAGCGAGAAATCCGCGCGAACGTCAGTCGCAACCTCAACCGGGACGTCCGGGCGCTCGACCGTCTTGAAGCCCTTGGCATCGATGTGGATCTTGTAGTGTCCCGGGGCCAGATCCGGCGCCGAGTAGTTTCCGGAAGAGTCGGTGGTCATGGTTCGCGAGGTGCCGCGCTGAGGATCGGTAATGACCACGTTAGCGCCGGCAATGGCTGCACCGCTCGGGTCAGTAATCGTTCCCGAGACTCGTCCGGTGGTGGATTGGGCGACCAACACAGGGTTCGCCAAAGAGAGCATCACGGCGAAAAGAACGATCCGCTTGACGGTATTTGCCTGACGTGCGAACTTCGGCGCGCCTCGGAAGCTCATCGGAAGGCCCCTCCCTTTTACTGGTCCGACAGCCATACCATTGCTTGGGGAACGAAGTCAAGCGAATTCGCCGACTGGTCACGCTTCTGGCACTGTATTTGGCAAGGCGGCGAGAGGGCGGTGAGGATGTTTTTGGCAATAAAAACCGCGTTCCTACCCGACTTGCAAAAGGGAGCGCTTGCAGGGAAGTTGCGGACGCTGTTAGAGTCTATTGGTCAGACCACCATACCTAAAGCCAACGTGAATCTCGCCTTCCCCCAACCCGCGAAACGTCCGCCGCAGAAGTTGGACCTGCGGTATAGTAGCCAGACCAGCGGCTCCCCCATCCGACTGGGGCGTGCGGGAGAAATCTCAGTGTACAAAGTGGTCCGAACTTCGCGTCTTTACGAACAGATTGTGCAGCAGATCGAAGAATCCGTACTCAATGGCGCGCTAAAGCCCGGAGACCAGCTGCCCGCAGAACGTGAACTGGCGCAGCAGCTCGGCGTCAGCCGCACCGCGGTGCGCGAGGCCGTAAAGGCTCTTCGTGAAAAAGGTTTGGTCGAGGCTTATTCCGGGCGGGGCACTTTCATCACCGACGGCACGTCACACGCGGCGCGCCAGTCCTTCGACCTCATGGTGAAGATCGGCCAGCAGGAAGGTTCCACGCATCTGGCCGAGTTACGCTTGATTCTGGAGCCGGGAATCGCTGCCTTGGCGGCAGAGCGCGCGGAAGAAGAACATCTGGCCGCGATGCGCGAGGCCGTCACAGTAATGGATCGGGCGCAGAAAGATCCCGCCGCGTACATCGAAGCCGATCTGGATTTTCATCTCGCGTTGGCCGAGGCGGTCGCGAATCCTCTGATCCTGTCGTTAATCGACTCGATCGTCGGGTTACTGCGCGAGCAGCGAATAAAAATATTCAATGTAGAAGGCGGACCGCAGCGCGGCCAGGTTCACCACAAGCGCATCCTCGAAGCCATGGAACAGCGCGATGCCGGCATGGCTCGCGCCGCGATGAGCGCGCATTTGGAGCAGGTGCGCCGCGATTCGCAAGTCACCAACAACAAGGCTTCCCGCAAGAACGCATCCAAAGGCGAGAACCTGATTTCCCGAAACACGAAATCGAGCTAGGCTCGGAGGCAACAGGGGCGGATGGCAAAACTGGGTTTTATCGGTCTGGGAGTGATGGGCGGCAACATGGTGGACCGCTTGCTCAGCAAGGGCCACACCGTCACCGGCTACAACCGCACTCGCTCCAAAGCGCAGTGGCTGATCGACAAAGGAATGCAGTGGGCCGATTCGCCGCGCGCAGTCGCCGCTGCCGCCGATTTCACTTTTGCGATGGTGACCAATGCTGCCGCCATCTCTTCGATCACCGAAGGCGCGGACGGGTTGCTCGCCGGGATGAGCCCCGGCAAAGTGTTCATCGACATCAGTACGGTCAGCCCGAGTGTGAGCCGCGCTACCGCAGCCAAAGTCCGCGAAAAAGGCGCAGACATGGTTGACGCGCCAGTCTCCGGCAGCGTGATCACGTTGCAGCAAGGCAGATTATCGGTGATGGTTGGCGGCCGAAAAGAGACTTTCGAGAAGATAAAACCAATCTTGCTCGATATCGGCCCGAAAGTTACGCACGTGGGCGACAACGGCCTGGCATTGTCGATGAAGATCGCCATCAATCTGAGCCTCGCAGTGCAAATGCTGGCATTCTCTGAAGGCGTACTGCTGGCGGAAAAGAGCGGCATATCGCGCGAGACGGTCGTCGACGTGATGGTGAACAGCGCCATCGCATCGCCAATGATTCAATATCGCGGTCCGTTCGTCTTGCAACAGCCGGAGGAGGCGTGGTTCGACGTGAACATGATGCAGAAGGATATGGTCCTCGCCATGGAACTGGGCCGGCAACTTGATGTTCCGCTGCCTTCCACGGCGGTAAGCAACGAGATCCTCACCGCTGCCCGCGGCATGGGATGGACGAAGTACGATTTCGCTTGCATGTTCGACGTACTGGCAGCCATGTCGGGTGTGTCGACTCCGGTCACGAAGGGCGGTCCTAAGAAATGAGCCCGGTAACTTCAAAACCAGAGGCGTCTGCCACCGAAAATGCCGCGTCCGAAAAAGAGAAGTGGCTGCGTGCTTACCGGCAGATGGTTAGCATTCGTCTGTTTGAGGAACAGGTGAATGAGCTTTACACCCGCGCCCTGATGCCTGGGCTGGCGCATTTGTATAGCGGAGAAGAAGCGGTAGCGGTCGGGATCTGCGAAGCGTTGCGAATTGATGACTACATCACCAGTACGCATCGCGGCCACGGGCATTGTCTCGCAAAGGGGGCATCGCCCGACCGAATGTTTGCCGAGCTGCTCGGCAAAGAAGCGGGCTATTGCCGCGGCAAAGGCGGATCGATGCACATTGCCGATCCTGCGACCGGCAACCTCGGCGCTAATGCGATCGTTGGAGGAAGCGTAGGAATCGCGACTGGCGCGGCGTTCGCGGCGAAAAGTCTCGGAACCGACCGCGTTGCCATTTGCTTCTTCGGAGAAGGCGCCCTCGGCCAGGGCTCGCTTTACGAAGTCATGAACCTGGCGCAGTTGTGGAAGCTGCCGGTGATTTACGTCTGCGAAAACAATCAGTACAACGAATACACGCATTACCAGGAAACTACCGCCGGAACCATTCTCGGACGCGCTGCCGCGTTCGGCATTGAAGCGACGAGCGTCGATGGGCAAGATGTCAGAGCCGTCCATGAAGCCGCGACGAAGTTAGTGAATCGCGCCCGTATCGGTGATGGTCCGGCATTCCTGCAATGCGACACCTATCGTTACAGCGGGCATCACGTCGGCGACATCAATCGCGAATATTACCGTTCGAAGCAGGAAGAGCAGCAGTGGAAGACCGATCGTGATCCCATCAAAGTGCTCGGCCGCTGGTTGATCGCTGGGCGCTATGCCGACCCCACAGCCCTCGAGAGAATTTTCGAAGAGGTCCGCAGAATTATCGAAGCGGCAGTGAAGTTCGCCATTGACGCTCCGTATCCGAAAGTTGACCAGGTGAGTGAAGACGTATATGCCTGAGCGCGAACTCACATTTGCGCAAGCCGTGCGCGAGGCGCTCGCTGAAGAGATGCGCCGCGATTCGCGTGTCTGCATTCTAGGGGAGGACGTGGCCGAAGCGGGAACGCCTTTTAAGGTTCTTTCCGGATTGGTAGAAGAGTTCGGGGCAAAACGAATCCTCGACACTCCGATTTCCGAAGCGGGATTCACCGGGGTAGCGGTCGGCGCGGCGATGACCGGCATGCGTCCGGTCGTCGACATCATGTTCGGCGATTTCATTACTCTGACGATGGATCAGATGGTGAACCAGGCGGCAAAAATTCATTACATGTCGGGCGGGCATTGGAAAGTTCCCATGGTGATGCGCACCACGCTGGGCGCCACGCGCCGCTCGGCTGCGCAACATTCGCAATCGCTGCACGCATGGTTCAGCCACGTCCCGGGATTGAAAGTGGTCTTGCCGTCGACTCCCTACGATGCGAAGGGTCTGCTCAAGTCCGCAATCCGCGATGAGAACCCGGTTGTCTTCTTCGAAGACAAAATGATGTACAAGCTGAAAGGCCCGGTACCGGAAGACGACTACACGATTCCGCTGGGCGTTGCCCATGTAAAGCGCGCCGGCGACGATATCAGTCTGATTGCGACCAGCAGCATGGTGCAGGTTGCGCTGGGAGCGGCCGAGTTACTGGAGAAGGAAGGCGTCAGCGCCGAGGTAATCGATCCGCGAACCACCTGGCCGCTCGATGAAAGAACTCTGATCGATTCGGCGAAGAAAACTTCGCGTGTCATCGTTCTCGATGAAGGGTACGGGCGTTATGGGGTTACCTCGGAGCTTGCTGCCGTGATCGCCGAAGGCGCATTCTATGACCTGGATGCTCCGGTGAAACGCATGGGCGCGATGCACGTTCCGATTCCCTTTTCGCCGCCGCTGGAAGATGCCACCGTGCCGACGGAGCAGACGGTTTTCGAAGCCGCCAGGTCGATGTGCCGCCCATCTTGAACGCACTTTTTGGTTCAGAGCTATAGCTACGAGGCAGGAGCTGATTTATGGCACTAAAAACTCACGGAACCATGGCGGTTGATTGGGAAAATCGAATCGACTTCGACCGCCTGCGGCGCGAGCGTCTGCAAAAAGCGAAAGATCTGCTGAAGAAATCGGAGATGGGTGCACTTCTCTGTTTCGACATGAACAACGTGCGCTATCTGACTTCGACTCACATCGGCACATGGGCGCAAGACAAAGCCAACCGTTTTACGCTACTGCCCCAAAATGACGAACCGATTCTGTGGGATTTCGGCTCGGCTGCCAAGCACCATCAGTTGAATTGCCCCTGGCTCGGCGATCGCTCCCGCCCGGGAATCTCGATGTTGCGTGGCGCCATGACACCAGAGATGGGACGCGCCGAAGATGTCGCCAAGAAAATCCGCATCGAGCTGGAAATGCGCGGCCTGCACAAGGAGCCGGTCGGCATCGACATCATCGAATTACCGGTTCTGTTCGCCCTTCAGAGAGAAGGTATCAAAGTTGTCGACGGCCAACAGTTAATGTCAGAAGCGCGGGTCATCAAGACACAAGACGAAATCGCCCTGCTCAACACCTCCGCGATGATGGTTGACGCCGCTTACGACGAACTTTATCGCGCCATGAAGCCGGGACTTCGTGAAAACGAGGCCGTCGGTCTGGTCAGCAAAGTTCTGTACGATCTGGGATCAGAATATGTCGAAGCGGTAAATGCGATTTCGGGCGAGCGCTGCAATCCGCATCCGCACGTGTTTTCCGATCGTGTGCTGCGCCCCGGCGATCCCGTCTATTACGACATTCTCCATTCGTACATGGGATACCGCACCTGCTACTACCGCTGCTTCACGGTCGGCTACGCGTCGCACGCCATGGTCGACGCCTACAAGCGCTGCCGTGAATATCTCGACGCGGCGATCGAACTGGTTCGCCCCGGCCGCACGACTGCCGAAATCGCAGCCGTCTGGCCGAAGGCAGAAGAGTTCGGCTTCCCCAACGAAGAGGCCTGTTTCGCTCTTCAATATGGCCACGGCATCGGCCTCGCGATTTGGGAGAAACCGGTGATCAGCCGCCTGGTTTCGTTCGAGCATCCGGTAACGATCGAGCCCGGTATGGTATTCGCACTCGAAACCTTCTGGCCTTCCACCGATGGCTGGAGCGCCGCGCGCATCGAAGAAGAAATCGTCGTTACGCCCACGGGGCATGAAGTCATCACACGTTTTCCCGCCGAAGAATTGCTTGTGGCCGGCGCGCATTACTTTACGGTAAACGGACCGCTTCCGACGATCAGAGAAACTGAAAACCCGCCCGGCGGGCGCGTTCTCGAGATGATTGAGGCCAGCGCCAAGACTGAGCGAGTGGGAGTTTCAGGCTGAGGGCCATCGCGCCTTCCCCCCCGCTAAATCCTATGGCCTTCAGCGTCGTGATGCCCGCTTTGGAAATGGCGCAGGAAACCGGCAAACTCATTGCCTGGCACAAAAAAGTAGGCGACCAGGTCATCAAAGGCGAGCCGCTGCTCGAAATCGAAACCGACAAAGCCGTGGTGGAGATCGAAGCGCCTGCCGACGGTTTCCTCACAGCCATCTCGGCCCAGGCAGGAAGCGATATTCCTGTCGGGCAGACCATCGCATGGATCGTGGCCCCCGGCGAGAACCCACCGGCGGCAAGTGAAGCCAAGGCTCCGCCGGCCGCAAGAGGAAAACCGGAATCGCATGCCGCTCCAGCGCAGGCAGCCACTTCCCAATCCCCCGCAAGTCAAGGCGCAAGACTTTCTCCGAAAGCGCGACGTCTCGCAAAGGAATTGGGTGTCGATGTCGCGGCGATCCCAGGCTCCGGGCCGGGTGGCGAGATTATCGCTTCCGATATACAGAGCGCAGCCGGTGCATGGGCCGCAACGAATCCTCTCACGGCCAGCAGAGCGGACAATCTCGAAGGCCTCACCGCGCTGGGCCGCCTGATGGCCGAGCGCACTGCGCAAAGCTGGACAACCGTCCCTCACTTTTTCGTCTCTCGTGATATCGAAGCCACGACCCTCAATCGGTATCGCGACAAACTCACGGCCGAGATCGAGCGAGCGCACAACATTCGCATCACGCATACCGATCTGCTGGTCGCGCTCACCGCCCGTGTGCTGCTCGGGCATCCACGGTTAAACGCAAGCTGGACCGCCGATGGCATTCGCCTTCATGAATACGTGAACGTGGCTCTGGCGATTGCCGTGACCGATGGTGTGGTCGCCCCTGTTATTCCGAACGCCCACGCCGCAGGAATTGCCGAAATCGCGAAGCGGCGTGCGGAAATTGCCGAGCGCGCCCGGGCGCGTAAGCTTCGTCCCGCCGATCTTGCCGACGCAACCTTCACCATCAGTAATCTTGGCATGTATCACGTCGACGCATTCAGCGCGATCATCACTTCTCCGCAAGCGGCAATTCTCGCCGTGGGCCGCATCGGCGACCGAGTGGCTGCTGTTGACGGTAAAGCGATCGTTCGCCCCATGATGACTCTCACCCTATCCTGCGATCACCGCGTGGTCGACGGTGCCAAGGCTGCATTGTTCTTGAACGAGCTTTCGGAAGCACTCCGCGAACCCCAGAAATTGATTTAGGGCTTTTATATTGGGCTTAAACGCTCCTCGGGACGCCGAAAAGCGGTGTCAAAGCGGATATCTTTCCAAACTTCATCCCGCACGAGAATTTGCTGCTCGCGCTGTGGAAGAGAAAGCTGCTTCGTTCTTTACTCTATGTGGGCGGAGGTTGGGCCCTTTCCACGGACTGCTCTGAAGGCCGTCGCCTTCCCTGCTTAAAAGCGTGAATCCGCGCCGGCAATGGAGTACAGGCATTTTCACAGGGCAAGAGGCGGTAATCGCCATGAAGAGAATGCGGCAGCGCGCCGAGGCCCGCGAACCCAGATGGGATAGCCGGCTCTTGCCTTAACCCATCGCCCTGAATGAAGTGAGTTTCCGGAAGCTGCTGGCACGATTGTGCAATGTGCTGGCACGCTCGGGCGCTTGACAGGTACCAGGCCTTAGATAGAAACTTCCACCGTACTTTCCACTGATATCGCGCGAGTGCGGCCGCGATATTGCAGTTAAGCAGTCTTTCAGTCTGAACCATAGCGCGTGCTGCGCTCAGCATTGAAGGACCGTCTCGGGGACCCTGGGCTCACAAAATTCCAAATTTTAGCGAGGCTAGCTTTGACAGCTTGCTCCGTTTGCCATCTATTGCGCCTTTGCGCCGGGTCCCGTGGGGCTTCGGCTAACACGGTTATCAGGCGTTTCTGTCTGCTGTTGTCGGTGATCGTTGCCAGTTGTGTCGCAGCAGCAGCCCAGAATGCGACCGTCTCACCCACCAGTCTTTCTTTCGGAAATCAGATAGAAGGAATCACAAGCGCGATCAAGAATGTCACTCTCAAGAACGGCCAGACTAAGGCAATCACGATTTCCAGCGTCTCCACCAATCTGTCCGATTATGCTGCCACGAACAACTGCGCCCAAACTCTGGCCGCGGGAGCTAGTTGCACCATCTCGGTAACATTTACTCCGGCTGCGGCAGGATCACGTGCGGGCACTCTCACAATTATTGATACCGCAACCTCCAGCCCGCAAGTTGTCTCGCTGAGTGGAACAGGAGTGGCACCTTCGCTGGTTTCTGTCGCGGTTTCGCCAGCGTCTTCTTCGGTTATCGTTGGGACCTCCGAACAGTTCACTGCCATCGGAACCTACAACAATGGCACGACGCAGAACCTGACCAGCACGGCTACATGGACGTCTTCGAAGGCTGCCGTAGCAACCGTGAGTAGCAGTGGGCTAGCTGCCGGTGTAGCAGCCGGAACGGCCACCATCAAAGCCGCGTCGGGCACGATCAGCGGCTCGGCCACACTGACG
>CAZGXY010000061.1:0-24431 GCA_964530145.1 uncultured Acidobacteriaceae bacterium
AAATCCCCCCTTCCGCACCATTGCATGTTCTGACAATCCGGAATTTTTAACTCTAATGATCATTCTAGTCACCATCGTCCACATTATCGTTTGTCTGTTTCTGATCGTCGTCGTGCTGCTGCAAAGCGGCAAAGCCGGAGACATTTCTGCGGCTTTCGGCGGCCAGGGCAGCCAGGCCGCTTTTGGTCCGCGCGGCGCCGCGACAACCCTCTCCAGAGCCACGACTCTTTGCGCAGTCCTGTTCATGTTGACGTCGGTAACGCTCTCGATTAACGCGATCAAACATGAGGGGCCGAAATCGGTGCTGCAGGGAGTGAAATCGGCACCGGCAAAAACTCAGTCTCCTGCATCCGCACCCAATGCACCAACGCCGCAAAAGTAGTTCCCAGCGTCAGCTTTTCTTCAAGCGACTCAGAGAGCTACAAGCGATCCAGCGAAGTCAAGGCCTTCGGCCGTCGAGGCGGAATCAGATATCTGTCCGCTGTTCCGGATTACGCTCCAGATACCAGCACGGCGCAAGACCGTCGTGAGGAAATAAGGAGTGAACGCACTTCTGTGCTTCCGGAGGATTGAAAATGAATTGCGTCTTGCCGCTTTTCTGCGCGACCGCGTCATAGCTCTGGACGGTCACCTGCCCGAAGGGATTGCGATTCGTCGCCACGCGATAGCGGAACGTGACGTAATCGACCGCGTAGATGGTGGCGAAGGATGCGATTGTGGACGAGAGTGCGATGATCAACGCACGCCTTAGCAAGCCGAAGAAACGGACGTTCAGAAGCAAACTCCTGGCCGGAAATTACATTTTCCGATCATATACGAGTCTGGAATAAGCTCGCGAATTCGCCGCGTCTCGCCGGATTCAATCTCTTCTTGCGTTGACAACTCCCGCCTCTCACAGGCAAACTACCGCATCCGCCGATTACAGGCGCGAAGCTACGCCTGAGGGGCAACCTAGAGGAACAAGTGCGGCTCTAACAGCATTCATCGGCCATGGAGCAATCAGTCTCCTATACGCTCGATTCCACCCTTGACACCGTGGACCATGCGGAGCAGAAAGCCACCCGCATTGCCACGGAATTAGGTTTTGGCGACGACGAGATCATGCAGATTTCGATGGCGGTACGCGAGGGTGCGGTGAATGCGGTTCTGCACGGGAACGCCTATGCGCCGGATAAAAAGGTAACGCTGGCGTTTGAGCGCACGCCGGATGGACTGGTGATCACGATTCGCGATCAGGGGCATGGCATTGACTTGAACCACATTCCGAATCCTCTGGCGCCGGAGAATTTACTCAAGACTTCGGGACGCGGCATTTTTCTGATGCGTTCCTTCATGGACGAGGTGGAAATCCGCCCGTCTCAAACGGGAACTGAAGTGAAATTGATCAAGCACGTCCGCGGTTCATCCGCGGCCGGCAAGGAGGGGTCTCAGTGAGCATGAAACTTAGCACTCGGCAGGTGGACGGAGTCACCATCGTGGATGCCAGCGGCCGCATCACTCTGGGCGAAGGCAGCGTCATGATGCGTGACACCGTGCGCGATCTGCTTTCGAAGGGGAATAAGAAAATCATCCTCAATCTGGGCGAGGTCAACTACATCGATAGCTCGGGCATCGGTGAACTGGTCAGCGCCTTCACCACCACCAAGAATCAGGGCGGCGAACTCAAACTGCTTCATCTCACCAAGAAAGTGCACGACCTGCTGCAGATCACCAAGCTCTACACCGTCTTCGACGTGAAAGACGACGAAGCCGCCGCCGTCAAATCGTTCAAATAGTGTCTTGCGGAAGCCGGACTCTGGGACTGGCGTAGCCAGTCCCCGCACCTTCTTGATGTAGTTGGACGGCACCGGAACTTTTTTCGACTCGCGGGTTGCAGGCTCTGGAGGCAAGAGCATGACCAAGTTCCATGCCCTCGCGCTCGCCCCTTTCCTTGGTTTGATCCCGGCCTGTGGTAGCTCAAGCGGTCGGCAGGTTCAATCTATCGCCATCACCTCCAGGTCGAGCCTTCAAAAGGTCCAATTGATCGCGAACGGCACTTTTCCACTCCGCCCGCTACGGTTAGCCCCTCGCCTGTTTTCTGATCGTTGCCGCCACCACCGGCAGAGTACTCCCTGACGACACAGCCTTTCGTCCTTCCGTGCAAGTTCAGCGGCCCTTACCCCGGTCCGATTGTCGCGTGGGCACCTGCTGATCCTAATGCCCCGAACAGCGGATCGATATCAACGACAAAGATGATTGGTACATTCGCCTCGGTCAGTTGACCGGTGAAAATCCATGTGACATCCGACCTTGCGATCGCCAACCGATCTATTCCATCATTGCTCAAACAAATGCCGAAGAAGATCACCTAAAGGAGCGGGCGAAAAAACGTGCGGATTCGCGGCCATGGACGGTCTAGATCCATGATTCTAAATAACCAGCGAAGAATATTTTGCGCCATCCTGGTGCTGCTCGTTCCCGCCGTCCTCGTCGCCTCCGATTGCATTCCCATCGGCGAAGCCAGCAAACACGTCGGCGAAAACAAATGCATCGTGGGGAAAGTTCTTCGCGTGAAGGCCGGTCCCAGAGGTGTGCACTTCGTCGACTTCTGCGAAGATCAGATGAGCTGCCCGTTCAACGTGGTCGTCTTCAACTCCGACCTAAAAGATATTGGGGACGTGCGCCGCCTCGCCGGGCGCGTCATCGAAATTCACGGCCCGGTCAAGATGTATAACGGCCGCGCAGAGATCGTCCTGAAACGCGTGAGCCAACTCACCGGAGGCGCAACCCTGATTCCGCCATTGCCCAAGAACTATGACGTCGAGAAGCAAGGGCACTACAGCGCTGGCACCATTCATCCGCCGGCAAAGCTGAAGGCGGCCAAGCCGACACCTTCCACGACAACCCTCTACGGCAACGAAGCGGATGTAGGTTCCGAGCCGCAGTGAGTCGGCAATTACACCAGGCCCTTTTTCAGTTCGTCGAGGCCGTACTTAGTGCCCCGCCAAATGATTCCGTCGTTCCATAATGCGTGAAACATGGAGAGCAGCAAGGTGTAAATAAATAACGTCGAACTCACCGGGTGCAGCACGAAGTAATAAGCCGGAATCCCCGATCGCCCGGACATGCCGACATAAATCGCAAACATTGAGGCCAATGCAATCGCATAAGGCAGCCGCTCCCAGCCATGGGCCAGCCACGCTCCCAGGAAAGGCCCGAGATTCAGAAAGGCGAGACCGAAAGCTGACAGCAAAGTTCGCCACCACTGAAACGACAACACCGCAAAGAAATTCTTCGTCAGGTTATTAACGACGCCCATGGCGCCGCGGGCCCAGCGCAGAGAGATCAAATCTCCGCCAAAGACATTGCGCTGCGCAAAGCCGGCATTTTTTACGACCTTGCCGAGCTTCATATCGTCAACCACCTCCATGCGCAGTGCTTCGTAGGAACCGACAAGGTCGTAAACGCTGCGCCGAACCAGATTGAAAGCGCCGACACCGATGTGGTCGCGAGTTTTCGGATCCGCGACCTTCCACGGACGATGCCCGAAAACGAACATCGTCTGAAAAAACGCAATCATCATGAATTCGCCCACAGTCTTCATAATCATCTGCGGAAACAACACCAGATGATCGGCATGCTCAGCCTCGGCGTAAGCCACAGCACGGCGCAGCGACTCAGGCTTGAAGAGAACGTCGGCATCGGTAAAGAGCAGCCAATCGCCGCTCGCCTGGTTCGCGGCGGTCCACATGGCATGAGTTTTGCCGAGCCAACCCGCAGGCAGCTCGCGATGGTGAATCACCCGCAGAACGGATTTGCCAGCAACTGCGCGCTCGCGCACCAATTCTTCCATGATGTCTCCGGTGCGATCCGTGGAGCGATCGTTCACCGCGAACACTTCATAATTGCCGTAGTCGAGTTCGAGCAGACTCGTGAGGCACTGCGCAATCTCTGCCTCTTCGTTTCGCGCCGGCACGATGATCGATACTTTAGGATTTCCCGGAGACAAGACCGGAGTGCGGTCCCATTCAGGAGTTGAAATATCTTTAACGCTGGGCATTCCGATGGCAGCATCGACGATGCGGGAAAGCCACGCCAGCGCGAGAATCGTGCCTGCGATCCAATGGAAGGAGTGCATTCCGAGTCAGCTCTTCCCTGCTTCGGCAATTTCCGGCGCAAGATTAGCGCTAACAAAACGGACAGGAGGAGCAAATTTCATCCCGTAGAAAAGGATCGCGGAAGAAAGCGCTGTGGCGACAATCGTACTGATAAAACCGGATTGCAGCGACGATTGATCGGAAACTTTGCCGATCAGCCAGGGAGAAAAAGCATCGCCGAGGAAGTGAATCACAAACAGATTCACGGCAATCGCCGTGGCACGAATGTGAAATCCAACCGAATTGATCACCGCGGCATTCAGCGGAGCAGTATTCAACAACAAGAGAAAGCCAGCCAAAGCGATTCCCGGAACCATCGCGGACCCGCGATTGAAGAGCGCAACCGCCATCACCGGGATTCCCAAGCCCATGCTCACGGCAGACACCAGGTAGTAAGCGCTTTTCGTGCGCCGCATGAGGCGATCGCCCAGCCATCCGCCGGCGAGCGCCGCGATGGTTCCATCGATGGCAATGATCACGCCAAACAGATTATTGGCCTGCAACAGACTGTAGCCGCGCATGCGGGAGAGAAACGTCGGCATCCAGACCAGCAATCCACCCTGAGCGAAAGTCATCATCGCCATGCCGAGAGTCGCCGTAAGGAACGCGGGATTGCGAACCAGGCCTCGAACGGTTCCCCGCTCGGGAGTTTCCTGCAAGGAATCAAATTGGCCGCGCTTCGGCTCGGCCAACAGCAGCACCAGTGCGCCCAGAATAAATCCGGGAGGGCCCGCAATAAGAAATGGCATTCGCCATCCGTAGTGAGTTCCGAAATAGCCGCCGATCGGATATCCGAGTGCAAATCCCACAGGAATCGCCAGATAAAAAAATCCCAGCACGCGGCCGCGCATGGACTCCGGAAACAAGTCGGCAACGATTGTTGGCGAAATCGTCACAAAGCTCGCTTCACCCACCCCTACCAGCGTGTGACGGATCAGCAACGCGTTGTAGCTATGAGTAACTGCCGTCAGCAGGGTTGCGCCGCTCCACGCAAACGCGCCCAGCGCGATGATGAACCTACGCGAATAGCGGTCGGCAAGCGGCCCCATCAGCGGGGCCGCCAATGTGTAGAAAATCAGGAAGACGGTCGTGAGACGGCCGATCTGCGCGTCGTTGACGTGAAATTCATACTGAATGAGTGGCTGCACCGCATTCAGAACGGAACGGTCGATATAGTTCAAGAGGTTCAGCGCCGTCAGCAGAACCAGGGTCGCCCGCGGATAAAGTTTCGCAGAAGTCACAGGTCGAGCGAATATAGCATGGCTTCGCTCAGACTAATCGCCAGCTCTGCGAGAACTCTTATTGCGCGGCCATCTTGCGACGACAGTGGTTGAAATGCCGCCGCGCGGACGGAAATCTCCCTTCACTTCCGCCCACACGGGCTTGGCGGAGCGCACAACATCTTCCAGCACGCGGTTCACCACGTTTTCCTGAAAGATTCCCAGATTGCGGTAGTGGTGCAGATATTCTTTATAGGATTTCAGCTCGAGGCAGAGTTTGTCAGGCTGGTAGCGAAGCATAATTACGCCGAAATCGGGCAGGCCGGTCTTCGGGCAAACAGAGGTAAATTCAGGATCGTCGATCACTATTTCGTAGCCGGGAAACTGATTGGGCCAGGTTTCGATCTCGGGAAAGGCAGCGTCCAGGCCCGCCGAGGCGTGCTCGAGAGTGTAACGTGATTGTCGAGGCATGAAGGTATTGTAATTCCTGGCATCCAGCGGAGCCTGGGACCGCTTGCAATACCAGCATCCGACCTGCAAGGGCCGCATCTAAAGATGCATCACGCCTCGCTCTGTGTGCCGTCGCGAGTGATAAATTAGTACTTACGTTTGTTCGTGTTACAGCCGGAAAGATAATCTTTTGGCGACCAATCATAACTCGAATGGGCGGCCTGCGACGCGCAACGGCCGCACATGGATCGTGCTGGGAGCTTTAGTCGTTCTCGCGATCATCCCGATTTTTACCCGGCAAGGTCCCATGCGCGTGCGCACCACCATTTTGGAGCGCGGCCCCATTCGCAGCCTGATTTCCACGAACGGAAAAGTCGAGCCCATACAGAATTTCGAAGCGCATTCTCCTGTTGCCAGCACGGTGAAACGGATGCTGGTGAAGGAAGGCGATCACGTCCGCAAGGGTCAACTCCTACTCCAGTTGGATGACGCCGATTTGCGCAGCCACGCGGCGCGTGCTCAGGCGCAAATTAAAGCAGCTCAGGCGGATCAGGCCGACATTGCCACCGGCGGGACTCGCGAAGAAGTTCTGACTCTCGATTCGCAACTGCTCAAGGCGCGCAATGTGCGCGATTACGATCTACGTAATCTTGACGCACTCCGCCGGCTGCAACAGCAGGGAGCGGCATCTGCCGGAGAAGTAAAACAAGCGGAAGATCAGTTGCAGCGCGCGGAAGTCGACCTCAGATTGCTCGAACAGAAGCAGAAGGACCGGTATTCGCAGCCTGAGATGGCGAAGGTTCAGGCGCAAACGGCTGAGGCGCAAGCAGCCTATGATGCGGCCGAAGAGGCGTTGCAGAAATCCAGCGTGCGCGCCCCTTTTGATGGCATTGTGTATTCGCTACCCGTGAAGCAGGGCGCTTACGTGCAAACCGGCGAGCTGCTTTTGCAGCTGGGTGATCTATCGAAAATGCTAGTGAGGACGTTCGTCGACGAACCCGATATCGGCCGGCTCGCTTCCGGACAGCCCATTGAGGTGAGCTGGGATGCGGTCCCGGACCGGATATGGAAGGGCAAGGTCAGCACGATTCCCTCTACCGTAAAGCTGCGAGGCGCACGCAATGTGGGAGAAGTTACCTGCACGGTCGACAACCATGACCGGCGATTGCTGCCCAACATCAACGTGGGCGTAACGATCATTACTGCGGAGCACACCGGGGTTTTGACCCTGCAACGTGAGGCCGTCCACATGGACGACACCAGGCCCTATGTTTATCAAGTTCTAAATGGCGAACTGAAGCGCCGCGATGTGGAAGTTTCTTTGCAAAATCTCACGCGAGTGGAAATCACCGGCGGGCTGCGAGATAACGCGATTGTAGCTTTGTCGTCTGTGGATGCATCAAAAGCGCTAATCGACGGGGCTCGCGTCAAAGTGGTGCAATGATCCAATGAAATTCATTCGTACTCCGATAAAGGCGGTTCTTGGTTCTCGGCTTAATTTGCCGATTTCGGGCCTCGTGCGCGTCTTGTTTGGGGCGCTGGCTCTGACTGCGATAACTCTCGCGTTTGCCGATCAATCGCCTCGCGATCTTCTGGCTGCCGGCCGCGTGGATGAAGCGGTGGAGGTACTGCAGCGGCAGATTCAGGTTGCTCCTACCGCCGAGTCTTATAACCTGCTTTGCCGGGCGCAGTTCGAACTTGGAGCCTGGGACGCCGGTATTTCTGCGTGCGAGAGAGCCACCGAACTGGCCCCCGACAATGGTCTCTACCACCTTTGGCTCGGTCGTATCTACGGCGAAAAAGCAGATCATGTCAGTTTCATAACCGCGATCGGCCTAGCGAAAAAGGTTCACGCTGAATTCGAGCGCGCCGTACAGTACGCTCCCAACAGTTGGGAGAGCCGGACTGACCTCGCAGAATTTTACCTTGAGGCTCCCGGTATGGTCGGCGGCGGCGAAAGCAAGGCGAGGGCGGAGGCCGAGAAGATCGCTGCGTTGAATCCGGCAATGGCGGATTGGGTGAATGGGCGCCTGGCCGAGAAGAACAAAGATCTGGCTGAGGCCGAGCGGGATTACCGCGCCGCGGTTGATGCCAGCCACGACGGAGCACGGGCATGGTTGAATCTTGCCGGCTTCTATAGCCACCACCAACGGTTCGACGATATGGAGGAGGCTTTGCATCATCTGGAGACCAGCCAGCTCGATCACCCGGACGCGCTGGTCGATGGCGCCGGAATCTTGCTCAGGACGAAGCGCGATTATCCGCTCGCCGTGCAGCTCCTCCAGCGGTACATCGCAGCCGGTACAGTCGAAGAGGCGCCGGCATTCAAGGCGCATGCCATGGTCGGTCAGCTTCTCGAAAGGCAAGGCAACTCCGCAGCCGCGGCCGCCGAATACCACACCGCTTTAGCCATGGCGCACAATTATGGTGTGGCTCAGGATGGCCTGCGGCGGGTTACTCACGCCGCCGAGATGGCGCAACTCGCGCGCTAAGCCTCGATTCAGCTTACAAACCTCAGATCTATGAACTCCGTGCGGATCGATAAGTGGCTTTGGGCCGCCAGATTCTTCAAGACGCGGTCATTGGCGGCGCGAGCCTGCGGCCTTGGGAGGATCGTCTGCAATGGCCTGCCTAGCAAGGCTGCTCGCGAGATTCGCGCCGGCGACATCCTCCGCGTAAGCAACGACGGCGGCGATTTCGAAATCGAAGTTTTGACCCTGAGCGAAACGCGCGGTCCGGCCTCAGTAGCGCAAACACTTTATCGCGAGACCGACGCCAGCCGTGAACTGCGCCAGAAACTATCGGCCGAACGCAGGGCTGCGCGGCAGTTTGAGGAGCTGCCGGCAGGCAGACCCTCGAAGCGTGACCGTCGCAGGATTATCCAGTTCCGCGGGAGAGTATAGTCGCACGCCATTAAGACGCTCCCCTTTGGCAACGAGACAATTCCCCCACTAAAGGTAGAATCGAGGCAATGATCAAGCTTGCCGCAGCATTCCTAGTCATTTTCACCGCAAACATTCTCCCTTGTCTCGCGTTGGAAGATGTCCACACGGTCGCCCAGGCAGTAGACTTCCACTACAACCACCTCCGGACCTTAGAAACCCAATTCACCGAGATCTACCATGGCTCCGGCATGGATCGGACTGAATCGGGCACTTTGTGGCTGGAAAAAGGCGGGCTGAAAAAACCCGGCAAGATGCGGTGGGAGTACCGTTCTCCAAAGGACAAGCTCTTCGTGAGTGACGGGAGAGATGCGTGGTTTTACATCCCGGAGGATCGGCAGGCGCGGCGCACCGACGCCAGGAAGCTGGACGATCTTCGCTCTCCGCTTGAATTTTTACTGGGTAAGACGCAGTTGGAAAAGGAGTTGAGCGGACTTTCGTTTGCTCCGGATGTAAAGCCTTTCGCTCCTGACGACGTTGTGCTGCGGGGGGTGCCGCAGGGCCTTTCGGATCGCGTTAGCGAGATGCTGATCGAGGTCACTCCGGAGCGGGAGATCGCCCGCATTGTGATTGATGATGTCGATGGATCCCAGACCGAATACAGGTTCAGCGGGCAGAAAGAGAATGCGACAATCCCGGAGGGAAGGTTCCAGTTCAAGCCCCCTGCCGGGACAGAAACGGTGGAGGGGATCGAGCCCTAGGCGAGGACTTCGCCTCGGCTATTATCTGATTGATTTACAGCTATTTAATATGGGTTTTGTAGACTGCGGCGAGGCTGAGTCCTGAAACCGGCGGCGCGGTTGTTTTGGTTACTTGCGGCACTATAAATGGCTTACGTCCGGCGATCTCCGGTTCGGCATAAGAAGATGCGATGTTAAACTGGTGCGATCAGCACCCCGTAGCAAAAGACAAGTAAATGGCGGAATTCGTTGTAAAAGTCGCCGACGAGCGCGGGCATACCCACCAGCAGGTAGAGCAGGGTTACTCGGTCGCGGAGGTGCGTGAGCGCTTCGCGGCACAGGGTTATCTCGTCCATTGGGTGAAGCCGCAGGGAATGCTTTCAGGCTTGTCGATGCGCCGGGGGCGCAAGGTCAAGCAGAGTTCGTTTCTGGTTTTTAACCAGCAATTTCTAACGCTTCTCAAGGCCGGCCTGCCCATTCTGAATTCGCTCGACCTGCTAATCAAGCGGCAGAAAGATCCCAGCCTGAGGCAAATCCTGGAAAATGTGCGCGAACGGGTCAAAGGGGGCGAGTTGCTCTCGGGCGCCTTTGCCACGCATCCTGCGATCCCAAAGATATACACGACCACCCTGATGGCTGGCGAGAAAAGCGGCAACATCGACGAGGTTTTGACCCGCTACATCAACTTCCAGAAGATGGCGATGACCTTCCGGAAGAAATTGATGGTGTCGTTGATTTATCCCACGCTGCTGGTGACCGTGGTCACGATCATGGTCATGTTTCTGTTCACTTATGTCGTGCCGAAGTTTGCCGAGCTTTTTAACAGCCTGGACGCGAAGCTTCCGGCGATCACGCTCTTCATGCTGGCGCTGGGCGTGAGTGCGCAGAAGTATTTTCCGTTCATCGGAGTGGGAGCGGTGCTCGCTGGGTTCATTTTCTGGCAATGGCGAAAGACGGATCGCGGAGGCGATCAGATTGACCGGATAATTCTCAGCCTTCCATTATTAGGCGATATTCGCCTGAAGCATCAGGTGGCCACCTTCTCGCGCATGTTGGCTACGCTGCTGCAAGGCGGCCTGCCTTTAGTGCCTTCGATGGAAACGGCGGGCGAATCGATGGCGAGTCGCAGCATTTTCAAAGGAATCATGCGTGCCAGCATCAGGGTGCGGGAGGGGCACGGTTTGGCGGCCGGCCTCGAGGAGCAGAAGATTTTCCCCGATCTCGCCGTGGAAATGCTCGAAGTGGGTGAGTCGACCGGAGCTTTGCCGTCAATGCTCAACTCTGTGGCTGAGTTCTACGAAGAGGATGTGCAGACGGCTCTGGGTGCGGCGATGGCTTTGATCGAACCGCTGATTCTGATGGTCATGGCGGTTTTTGTGGGCGGGGTATTGATTTCGTTGTATTTGCCGATCTTCAGCTTAGGAATGCAGACGGCACATTAGGAATTGAGCAATTTGGTGATTGGGTAATTAAATCTCGGTGCTTGAGCGCTTTAGATTCCAAATTATCGATGCAAATTTAGAAATGCTTTTGGGTCTTTGAGAATGGCAATGGCAGAAAAGAAATCACTTTTCGTGAATGGACAAGCTGGCCCCCAGGTGGGATCGACGGGAAATCCCATCACTGATCTCGAACGCGCGCAGGATGTCGCCCGCCGCTATCGCTGCGAATTCGTCGATCTTACCGACTTCCAACTGCATCACGAACTGTTCAAAAAATTCTCGCCGGAACTGATGTTCCGCTACAAGTTTGTTCCACTCGAAGAAACCACAGACGGGCGGCTCGCCATTGCCATTGCCGATCCCAGCCAGCTGATGATGATCGATGAGATCAGCCTGTTGCTGCAGAAGCGGATCGTCACCAAAGTTGCCACCCTGAAGCAGATCGACAACATCCTTACCAAGACCGAGCAGTCGCAGCGCGTTCTCGAGGAAGCCAGCGAAGGCTTCCAGATTATCCGCGAAGATGAGAACACGGGTGCGGAAGAAACGCTGACGATCGACAAGCTGACCGGAGCGGCCGACACCAGCCCGATCATCCGACTGGTCGACACCACGATTTTTACCGCCTTGCAACGCCGCGCCTCCGATATTCACATTGAAACCCGCGACGATTCAGTCGTGATCAAGTTCCGTATCGACGGCGTGCTCACTCAGGCGATGCCGCCGATCGGCAAAGAACATCATTCGACTGTGATTTCGCGTATCAAGGTCATGAGCGAGCTGGATATTTCCGAGCGCCGCGTGCCGCAGGACGGCCGTTTCCGCGTGAAATACAACGGCCGCGCCATCGACTTCCGCGTCTCGATCATGCCTTCGATTCACGGCGAAGACGCCGTGCTTCGCGTGCTCGATAAAGAGTCGATGAGCGAGAAGTTTCGCACGCTCACTTTGAACGTGGTCGGCTTTGACGAGGACGACCTGCGCAAGTTCCGCCGGTACATCAAAGAACCTTACGGCATGGTGCTGGTGACGGGGCCGACGGGCAGCGGCAAAACGACAACGCTTTACGCTGCCGTCAACGAGATCAAGACCGACGAAGACAAGATCATCACCATTGAAGACCCGGTCGAATACCAGCTGCGCGGCATTACGCAAATTCCAGTCAACGAGAAAAAAGGGCTAACTTTTGCGCGCGGTTTGCGCTCGATTTTGCGTCACGACCCAGACAAGATCATGGTCGGCGAAATCCGCGACACCGAGACGGCGCAAATCGCCATTCAGTCGGCGCTCACCGGCCACCTCGTATTCACCACCGTGCACGCCAACAACGTGGTCGATGTGATTGGGCGCTTTCTGAACATGGGCGTTGAGCCTTACAACTTTGTGTCGGCGTTGAATTGCATTCTGGCCCAGCGGCTGGTGCGTTTGATATGCGAATCCTGCCGCACGCAGGTGCATTACGCGCCGGAAGTTCTTGAAGCCAGCGGACTGGATCCCGCGCAGTGGTCGAAAGTCGCGTTGTATGAAGGACCGGGATGCATCGAGTGCGCCGGCACAGGATTTCGCGGACGAACCGCGATTCACGAATTGCTCGATTTGAGCGATCGCATCCGCGAGATGATTTTGGGTCGAAGGCCAACTTCGGAAATTCGCCGCGCGGCACGCGAAGAGGGCATGCGTTTTCTGCGTGAGTCGGCGCTGGATAAAGTCCGGCTCGGCCTGACTACATTGAAAGAAATCAACAAAGTCACGTTCATTGAAGCGATGCGGTAAAGCAGTGGCCAACGATCGGCATTAAAGATCAAAATCCGATAAGCGGCTTCTAACTGAACACTGACCACGAACCAATGGCCACTGCCCGCGGTTCCCTTCCCGCTATTGCATTTGGCGCGGCGGGGCGTTTCAATTGTAGAGGGGATTCCATCTGAAATGAGTTCCAGTTCCAGGATCGCGAAACCCAGGCTCGCGTGCGAAATCGCGGCTGACCGCGTGCTCGTGGGCCGCCTTGCCGAAGATGGCCACACCCTGGAAGCTTGTGCCGCGCGAGAGCTGTCGCCCGGCAGCGTGATTCCCGACCTGGTGGAGAATAATCTGCGCCAGCGGGAGGCAGTAAAGGAAGCCATACAGGCAGCGTTGCAGACTATCTCGGGGCGCTCCCACGATGTGGTGGCCATCGTTCCGGATGCTGCAGTCCGCGTGGTGCTGCTCGAATTCGATACCTTGCCTTCGGACTCCGATGAGGCGGCGAGCGTCGTGCGCTTTCGCATGAAGAAATCTCTGCCCTTCGACGTCGACAAAGCTCGTGTTTCCTACCACGCACAGAAATCGGCGGACGGGGTCAGGGTAGTGGCCGCCGTCGCGCTCACCAGCGTGGTGGAAGACTACGAGGCCGCGTTTCGCGAGGCGGGATTTAACCCCGGCGTAGTATTGCCTTCGATGCTGGCCGCGTTGGGAGCGGCTGAGGGACTGCGTCCGACGCTAATCGTGAAGGTCGATGCGCGGACAACCAGCATTGCGATTCTAAACACCGATCAGCTTCAACTCTTCCGCACATTGGAGAACACGCGGGGAATTACGGTTACGGGAGATCAGCTGGCCGAAGACGTCTATCCTTCGGTCGTCTTTTTTCAAGACACCTATCATTTAAACATTGAGAAGATATTTGTATCTGGAATTTCCGACATCGCCACCGCCGCTCCCGCATTGCATGCACAATCCGGGGCGGAGGTGCAGGAGTTGGTCACTTCGTCGCAGCTCGGCGTGAGTCCGGGAGGTTCGGTGCCGCGATGGCGAATGGCAGGAGTCGTGGGAGCCTTAGTTTCTTAGGTCTTGGTTTTATAAATAGATATTGGTTTCATAAATCGAGTTCTTGGATCGGCTTTCTTAGATCATGCGTCTCGACATCAATCTCGCAAGCCAGCCTTATGAGGATGCACGGCAGTTCTGGCTGCGCTGGGGAACGGCACTGGCAGCCGTATCCATTCTTACTTTGGCGTTGTTGGCGATAACCGTTTCGGGATGGTTCACCGCGCGGCACGACCACGCGACCATTGCCAACTACCGGGAGCAAATCGCTCAACGCGACCAGACTCGCGAGCGGGCGGAGGAGTTTTTAAACCGTCCGGAGAACCGCTCGACCAGGGATCAATCGCAGTTTCTGAATGCCTTGATCGAGCGCAAGTCGCTTTCCTGGACGCATGTGCTGGAAGATCTCGAAAAAGTGATGCCGGCGAGAGTTCATCTGGTTTCGATTCAACCCGAACTCGACGAAGACAACCAGCTCAAGCTCAAGATGATCGTGGGCGGCGACTCGCGCGATAAAGTCATCGAACTGGCGCAGCGCATGGAGGAGTCGCGGCACTTCAACCAAACCTACATTCAGACAGAACATATGGCGTTTGAAGGAATGGGGGACCGCATTCAATTCGATATTACAGCGGTTTACGTTCCTGAAATGGAAGCGGCGCTGACCCAGCCGCCTGCACCGGCGCCGAAGGATGCCAAGTCCAAGGGGAGCCAGCCCTGATGCCCGACTTGCGTCAAACCCGAAAGAACATGAAGACTGCCCTTGCCATCCTGGTGGGAGTGGATGTGGTGACGGCGATCGTCTTGTTCTCTCCGCTAGTGGGCTCCACCGCTTCGCGAAAGCAGGAGCTGAACCAATTGTGGAGCGAATTGCAGACCAAGACGCGGCAAGTGGAACCGTTGCGGAATTTAGATAAGAAAGTTGTGACCGCGAACCATCAGATTACCGACTTTTACAAGCAGCGGTTTCCAGCTCAGGATTCTCAAATCCTGACGCAATTGGGCAAGCTGGCAGCGGATAATGGAGTTACGCTCGAGGGTGCGCACTACAAAGTAAATGATCTCGACGTGGGGGGACTAGCTCCGATTCAGATGGAAGCGGAACTATCAGGAAATTATGTGTCCCTCGCCAAATTCATCAATGCGCTGGAGCGCGACGAAATGTTCTTCATCATCGACAGCATCGCCTTGGCGGGCGAGCAAAAGGGACCGATCAAGCTGCAGATGAAGTTCGAAACCTATTTGAAAGCAGGAGCGTAGTGAAGCTGGGAACGGAAAATCGAAAGCAGGCGATCGCGGCAATGGTGCTGGGCGTCGTGTTGCTGGTGATTGTCGGTTACCAGTTCATTCCTTCTTCCTCGACAAGTGCCTCAACCACTCCGAGCCCAACCGCACTGACTGAACCTCCGGCAAAGCCTCTGCGTCCGGGCCGCCGCGGGCAGGCTCCCGCCAAGAAACAGAAACCCGCTCAGGATCTCGATCCAACTTTGCACCTGCAGCAACTCGACGCGTCTGAGCAGATCAAGTACGAGGGCTCGGGAAGGAATATTTTTGTGGCGCAGGCGGATGTTCCCATTCCAACGCCGATCGGGACCGGAGCGACAGACCACGGCCAGGCTAAGGATTCGATTTACCAGGCTCCGCCGGTCGCACCAGCTCCGCCGATCCCTCTGAAATTCTTTGGATTTGCCAGCCATCCCGGCGAGCCCAAGAAAATTTTCCTCGCTAAAGGCGATGACGTTTTTATCGCCGGGGAAGGCGAGGTTGTCGATCGCCGGTATAAAGTTTTGCGAATTTCGGCGAACTCCGTTGAGATTCAGGACGTGGTCGCCAGCGGGCCGCCGCAGACCATCCCCTTGACGCAAGGTTAAGGCCTCGAGATGAGATCACCGTTCATCGAGCATCGATCCGCCAGACGTCGTCGCGAGCAGGGCTATGTGCTGCTCACGCTTCTTCTGACGGTCAGTCTGATGACGATTGCCGCGCTCGCCGTGCTGCCGGATATGATCTTCGAACTCAAACGCGACAACGAGAACGAAATGATCCATCGCGGAGTTCAATATACCCGCGCGGTACGCGCTTACTATCGCAAGTTCGGACGCTATCCTACGCGGCTGGAAGATCTCGACAATACCAACAATCTTAAATATCTCCGCAAACACTACAAAGATCCGCTGACGGGTAAGGACTTTAAGCTGCTGCACTTTGGCGACCCAGGGTTGTCGCTCGGTGGCAGCATTGGCGGAGGAGTGATTCCAGGCGCCACGGCTGCAGGCGCGATGAATGGCAATAGCGCCAACGGTTCGGCGTTTGGAGGTTCGAGTGGGTCGGGCTTCGGGGGCTCGAGCTTAGGCGGGTCGAGTGGGTCGAGTTTTGGAGGCGGTGGTTCGAGTTTTGGAGGCTCAAGTTTTGGGAGCTCAGGGGCGGGCAGTAACGGAGTCAACAGCAACGGCGTTTTTTCGCAATCGTCCTCCTTCGGAGGGGGATCTAACAGCAGCTTTGGGGGAAGCTCCGGTTCCTTCGGATCGAATTCTAACTCTCAGCCAAATTCAGGACAGCCGGGTTCTTCAGGAACGCCGACGGGAACCGACGCCTCGCAGCCTGGAACGCAGGTTGCCGAAGGCAGCTCGCAAAACGCCGACGCCAGTGCGAGCGGGCAGCCGCCAATTGGCGGTGGGCCCATTGTGGGTGTAGCGAGCATCAGCAAGAAAACTACGATTCGCGAGTTCAACAAGAAGAAAAAATATAACGAATGGCAGTTTATCTACGACCCCATGGCCGACCGTGGCGGCTTGATCAAAACACCGTATCAGCCGCCGTTACAGGGGATGGCAGGTTCGCTGCAACCGGGACAGAATGGGCAAACCGGAACTCCCGGGGCAAACGGCAGCCCGTTTGGAAATCCCGGCAGCAATGCGGCCGGGCAATCGCCCTTTGGCCAATCTTCCTCGTTCGGCTCGGGGTTTGGCTCCGGACAATCCGGCTCCGGGCAGTCTTCGTTCGGACAGCCTTCCTCCGGCTTCGGCAACGGCTCCGGCGGATCGAATCCAGCGCCTTCGAATCCGCAGCAACAATAGCGGCCCGCGCCGAGATCGGACTTTGCGGAGACCACCACGAACAAAAGAAAATGGCCTCTTTTCGGGGTCCTGGAAAGAGGCCATTTTCAAACTTGTGGCAGTTCTTACGCGCTAAACGCTAAACGAAGATCCGCAGCCGCAGGTGCTCTTCACGTTGGGATTCTCGAACTTGAAGCCGGCACCCTCGAGCGTTTCTACGTAATCGACGATGCAGCCGTTCAAGTACATCACCGATGTAGCGTCGACAAAAACCTTCAGCCCTTCCATATCGAAAGTTTTGTCCATCATGCCGGCAGCGTTTTCGAACTGCATGGAATACGAAAATCCGGAGCAGCCGCCGCCCACCACGCCGATGCGCAGACCAGCCGGAGCAGGATTCTGCTGTCCCATAATCTCTTTCACTTTCGAGACCGCGTTCGGGGTGAGCGAAACCGGCGGCGTCTTCTTCACTTCGGTTGTGTTCGGCGTAATTTCCGGGACAGTTGTCGTGGCCATTTATTTCTCCTCGGCTCTGAAGTAATTAAATTATAGCAAAGTGTCGCGGCTGTCATGAGGGCTAATCTTGGTACCCGCGCAAGAAGAGCTCGTTACCAGCCGATTTGCCTCTCTTTTTGATGCCAGCGGACCATAGACGATTCCTGCCGCACCGCTTGCCATCGGTACTATAATGTGGGCGTTAGGACGCTTTCGGACTTGGGGATGGTTCTCAGAGTTTCTACGTTCCAGTAGCGGATGCGGACCTAAAAACAGGCGAGGTGCATATGACGTGGACTTGGACTCCTCTGATGGTCGGTCTGGCGGTGGTGTGGGGTATCTTCACCGTCGGCCTGGTCATTCTCCTCATCTACCGCAGCACGCTCACCATGCATGAAGAAGAGCAACTCTACCTGGATGAAGCGAATTCACACATGCAACAGGAGCAAACGGAACTGCTGACGAAAGTAAACCGGCTGACGCTTCCGGTATGGGTTTTTGGAGCAGGTTCTGGCGTGCTGTTGCTGGTGCTGGCAGGCATGTTCATTTATCAGGGATTGAACGCCGTACAGTAAGAGGCTCTGAGGCGAAGCGTCGCGGCGGTCAAGGGCCGTCGTGTTGCCGGACTTCTGTTTTTAACCGCTTATCTTAGCCGCATATCTCGGCGATTCTTATCTGCGAGAGGGCTAGGCGATATCCTTACTCACCAGAATTTCCACCCAATTTATATAATTAGGCAAGTTGCGAAAGTGGCGGAATTGGCAGACGCACCAGACTTAGGATCTGGCGGGTAAAACCGTGGGGGTTCGAGTCCCCCCTTTCGCACCAGGAGTTCCGCAGGGCTCAGTTGGCCTGCATTACCGGGGAAACGGCCAGTACTCCGGCGGCGACTTCGAGATCGTGCAAATCTTCGCGGCTGAAATCCTGCGTGAAGCGGGGATCAAGCCCCTTACGCGAAATCTGAATCACGCCCAGAACCGTCGATTCGGGATCGAGGATCGGCACCGACATTAGTTTCTGAATCGGAGCTACAGGGTTGGTGGGCGCTTCGTCTGTTTCCACTCCCAGCGGCTTGATTGTTTCAAAAATGCTGGCATGCTTGACCCGGGCAAAGTTGTTGAAGATCTCTCCCTTTTTGCTCAGGGCAGTATGGGCCGCGATTGCTTTGCTGGAAATCGGAATGGCTCCGGTGGTCCGCAGATGTTCGGGAAAGATAAACTTCAGAAGGCCACCTTCGAGCTTCAGCAACGCTACTTCGGCATGCTGCACGCGGAAAACTTTTGCCAGCACCATGCTGACTTCAAGCGGTGTGATGCCTTCGCTCAACACAGATCCTAGCGGGAGCAAATTCTCCGGAAGAATAATCTCTTCGATAGCCTCATGTGCAGGCTTTTGGGTCATAGAATGAACTCTCAAAAATTCGAATTCTGAACCGCTATCGGTCTCCGCACTTTGAACACCAGTTGGGACCGATATACACATCCTACAAGCCCTTTGAATTCAGCAAAGTAGCTAACGATCATGTCCTTTTGCGCGGGCCTTGCAACCGCATTGTTGGGCGCAAATGAGTCATCGACTGACAATTTTTGTCGGTCTAGGTCTGCACTGGGCAAGAGGCGACGCGCCTTGATCCAATTCTGTTCGACCCCACTTCCCTTCCAGACGCAAAAGTCATTACACTTTCCTACTATGACGATTCCTGCTCAACCGAATGTGAAGCTAACGAATGCGCCCGACTACCGCGAGTCTTACGCCAACAGCGTGCAGATGCGGGTGAATGTCTGGGATTTCTTTATGGTTTTTGGAACGCTGCAACAGCAAACCGAAAGCCAGGTGGAGATACGCAATTTTCAGGGTATCTATCTCAGTCCGCAACAAGCCAAAGCCCTGCTTGGATTACTGCAGCAGAATATATCGGGCTATGAGAGCGCCTTCGGCGAGATCAAGCTGGATCCCCGAATGTCTCCAGCGGGCCCAGTGCACTAGAAGAAGGCTTTCGCATAGCTTCGCATTCAAGAAACGAAACTTTGAACGGCAGCCAAACTCCGCTGCGCCAAAAATCAAGCTCCACGTATCTGTCTCTGGTTTTTGCGGCGCTCTTCGTAGTTATTTTTCTGCTTCATCTGCGTTTGTTGCAGCTTCCTTATTTTTGGGATGAGGCAGGCTACTACATTCCCGCTGCCCGGGATATCCTCCTGACCGGCAGCCTGATCCCGCACTCCACAAGCTCCAATGGTCACCCTCCGCTGGTGCTGGCTTGGATTGCCCTGTGGTGGAAGGTGGCGGGTTATGCTCCGCTGGTTACGAGATCGGCGATGCTGCTGCTTGCCGCATTCGCGCTTACGGGAGTGTTCCGTCTCGCCGAAATCATGGCGGATAGAAATGTCGCAATCGCGTCGACCGCTTGCACCGCTTTGTATCCAGTCTGCTTTGCACAGAGTTCCCTGGCGCAAGTGGATCTGGCAGCGGCGGGTTTTGTTTTTTGGGGCATGGCTGCATATATACAACGCCGGCCCGTCGCGACCGTTTGCTGGTTTGCGCTGGCTGGCTTGTCGAAAGAAACGGCGATTCTGGCGCCAGTTTCTCTTGCTGGCTGGGAGATTCTCGGTTTGTGGACGCGCCACACTTCACTCCACAGATTATGGAGCGAGGGAGATCGCCGTGCGAAGGCCGCAGCATTAATCGGAGCCGCGCCCTTGTTGATTTCGGTTTTACCGCTCGCGATTTGGTACGGATACCACTACTCGCGGACCGGTTATGTTTTTGGCAATCCGCAATTCTTCCAGTACAACGTGGCGGAGACGCTTAAACTTCCCCGGTTCTTTCTGGCGCTGATTCTGCGGATCTGGCAGGTCGCCGGGTATCTGCATTTATGGGTACTCACTCTGGCGGCTTTGCTCGCGCTGTGGATTCTGCCGCTGAGTCAATCAGATTCCGACGTCGACGGGCCACGGATGAGTCGGTCTGACCGCATGACTCTCTATATCGTGATAGGCACTTATGTGATCGCAATGGCACTGATCGGAGGAGCCATACTGGCGCGCTACATGCTACCGGCAATTCCGCTGGTTATCATTCTCTCTGTCTTTGCGCTGCGAGACAGAGTGGGGCCCTGGCGTGCGATGGTCCTGTGCGTTGCACTGGCATTCGTTGCCGCATGGTTCTGGAACCCTCCCTATGGATTTTCTCCGGAAGACAATCTTGCTTACCGCGATTACGTGATTCTGCACGAAGACGCGGAGCGCTTTCTGGAGGCCCGGTATCCGATGGCGCGAGTACTCACGGCATGGCCAGCTTCCGATGAGATATCGCGTCCGTGGCTCGGCTATATTACGCGGCCCATGCGCGTGGTGCGCATCGAGGACTTTTCTCTGAATAGCATGGTTACGGCAGCCGACCAAGTCTCGAGTTACGACGCGGCACTGGTTTTCTCGACAAAATATGAACTGGGAACGAGATTGTGGGATCGTCTGCAAAGATTCACAGGGTTGCGGACGCAGTGGAAGACCCGTTACTTTGCCTTTCACCGGGATTTGCCACCAGCCGCGGCAGCGCAGATTCTAGGTGGAAGAATCGTATTTTCGGAGGGGCGCCAGGGCCAGTGGATCGCCGTCATCAAAATCGAACGCGTGGAAGAAGCGCAGCATAAGGCCTTACATCTGTCTCCGGCTGGCTCAGAATAGGACCGGTAAGCAATGATCTACTTCGAAACTGTCTCTAACCTTGCGTGGTAGCCCTTGCGCGATCGCACCTGTAGTCTTTTTCCGTTTTTCTCAGCCAAGATGGTGATCGCGTGATAGCTTCCATCCGGAGTGAAATCAGCGGGCTTGTAAGCGATGAAATAACGGCTGCGGATGAGGTCGCGTAGTTTGTCGAAAGAGCGCCCCAAGGTCAGGATGTCTCCCGGAAACATCGCCTCTCCGCCACTCTGATCGGCTAAGGCCTCCAGTATTCGGTCGGCGTCCGTCTTATCGCTTCGCTCTTCGCGAGTGCTGATCGCATAGATCGAAACGCCCGCTCTCTCCGCTGCCGCCAGGGTTTGCTTCAAAGTGGCGTGGCTTGAATTGTCCTCGCCATCGGTGAGAACCACTAGAACCCGGGCCACATGCTGGTTCTCAGGGTAAGCTGCCAGCTTCCTGCACGCAAAGGAGACGGCATCGAATAGCGAGGTTCCGCCGCCATTCGTCAACTTTTGGATGCCATTTCCCAGTTCACCGGGATCGGGACTGAAATCCTGGGTCACCTCAATCTCATTGGAGAATCCGGCTATAAATGCGAGATCCGAGGTGTTGTTGAGAACCTTCTCGACGAATTTTGCGGCCGCATTTTTCTCAAAAGAGAAGCGATCCCGAACCGATCCGCTGGTATCGATCAATAAAGCCAAGCGCAACGGAAGTTTCGATTGCGGCGAAAACTGCACAACCTTGCTTGGAGTCTTATTATTGTCGCGAATGTGGATGTCGGACTGATCCAGGTCGTTGATCATGTGCCCATGGTTGGTGACCGAGAAGAATACGGCCACATCGTCGACGCTTTTATGGATCAGCCACACGCCACGCGGAATCCCCGAGTCTACCGATGCTTTAGCCGCGGCGCTTACATTCAGTCCATCCGTGCTGGCATCGGCCTCGGCCGCAACGGAGCACTCGCCGCATTCCCCGTCGCTGTTCAACCCACTTAATTGTGCTTTCAGCCGGTCGCTATTGGGAAACGTTACAGTCGTTTGCGATACCAGATTCGGAGCCTGCGTAGCCGCGGTGTTGGCTGCCAGTAGAGTCTTGTTTCGAGCCAGTGCCGCTAGATTCTGGCGGGCGAGAGCAGCATATTCACTGGTGGGGTCCTCGCTGATAAAAATATTCAGTTCGCGCTCCATCGCATCGTAGTTCTTCAGCGACATGGCAGCAGAAGCTGCCAAATAGTGGGCGTTTGCCATTCCCTTGTGATCGAGCGAGTGCAGGCGCTGCACCGTCGCCAGGGCCCGAACATATTCATGGTTTCCATTTTCGGCAAAAGCCAGAGTCGATAAAATCTTGGGATCCTTTGGGCGTAGATTCTCAGCTTTTTCAAGTTCGGATTCTGCCGTTGCGAAATCGTTGGCCGAGAGTGCCAGGCGGCCAAGGTTAAGAAACGCGCCTGCGAACTTACTGTCGATCTTCTCAGCAGCTTCAAACTCGCTCTTGGCCCGATCGTTTTCGTCGAGGTCGACGAAAGCCCGTCCGAGGGCCATGTGCGCAGCGACAAACTTGGGATAATCGGAGATCGCCTTTTGCAGGTACTTGATTGCCTCTTGCGACTTCTGCGCCTTCAGCAACGTGCTGGCACGATTAAACTGCTCAACTGCATTATTAGGAGCGCCGAGATCGAGTGCCGAGACTGCGCCGGAATCGATCAGTTCCTGATCCTGAGCTTTCTGTTTCAGGCTTTCCTTGGCGTGACGGTTGATCTGATCAAGGTACATTTGCTCAAAGTCGATCTGCGCGAAGCCGTCGGGGCCGGCATTCATGATGGGCACTTGCGCAGAAACCGGCGACCCAAGGCTCAGGAAGATAAGGCCAATGGCAGTAAACAGGCGCCAGCCTGCCTCGAATATCCGGAAAGGAGAAACGGACCGCACCGCAGCACCCCAGCAAACGACGTGCAAGATTATATGTCAGCCACGCATTAAATGACATGAGTGAGTTTTGATGACCAGCCAGACCTGCTGGCTTGCGTTGAGCCTTAGCGAATCCCGCGCCGCCAGGGTCAATTGGACCCACATTTCGACCCCGCAGTCGACTTTGGCGAAGATAATCATGTCTCTTCGTTCCAAGGAAACGAGCCGGCCCGGAATCACATTCTGCGCGCTCAGGCCTTCCGGCTTGATCACGGCAAGGAGAATATCTCCGGCGCGAATGCCCACTCGGAGGCGGTCGCCGATTTGACTGCGAATGATCGGTGTCTCGAGCACCACCGAAGATTTGCCGGCTTCGTTTATCAGGCGGCACGTGAGAGTGCCGCGATCTGCGTGAACGGAGTCAACTTCGGCGTCGAAGATATTCTCGAAGCCTGCGAGCTGTGCCACGGTTTCCTGAACCGGAGCACTTAATACTTCATGCGGCCGTCCCTGAGCAATTCGCTTTCCTTTGTCTAGAACTAACACGCGTTCGCCAACGGCGAACACCTCATCGCGGTTGTGGGTCACATATAAAATCGGGATTCCATGGGCCTCATTCCACAACCGGAGGTCTTCGATGATTTTCAACTTTGTGGGCGCATCCAGCGCCGAAAGCGGCTCATCGAGCAGGAGAACGCAGGGGTCGGTTACGAGCGAGCGCGCCAGCGCCACACGCTGGCGCTCGCCCCCTGAGATTTCTGCGGGACGCCTGCTGCGCAAATGATCGATGCGGAATTCATGCAGGATTGCCGTCGAACGGTCTCTCCTCGCTTGACGTGGCATGTGCGATAGGCCGTACTCGGTGTTCTGTTCGACGGTCAGATGGGGAAACAGGGCGAGTTCCTGCAGCACATATCCCGTGTTCCGCTGGTCGGTTGGAATATCGATTCTCAGAGCCGCATCGAACAGGACCCGATCGCCGGCGGCGATTCTACCCTGGTCTGGTGCGGCGAGTCCCGCAATGCAATCGAGCAGAGTTGTTTTTCCCGATCCGGAGGGCCCGAACACAACGTTGAATCCGGGCTCGGCGGTGCATTCCACGTCGAGGGTGAATTCCATCTCGGGCGTGGCGAACGACTTGCAAACTCTGGCAGCAAGATTTCGATTTGCGGATTTGGCGTCGTTGGATGGAGGCATCGAATTTTATTGCGATGCACGCGGCGTCAAGACTGTATGAATCCCTCGCCGGTTCAGACCGTAAACCAGCGTCAGGATCACAAAGCAAACAACCAGCAACAGCAGCGCCATCGCGTTCGCGCCAGCGTAATTGGCAGCCTCGACCTGATCGTAAATATCGATCGAGACGGTGCGAGTCACTCCGGGAATGTTGCCGCCGACCATCAGCACGACACCAAATTCCCCCATGGTGTGGGCAAATGTGAGAACTGTACCGGTGACCAGTCCTGAAACCGACAGCGGCAGAACCACGCGAAAAAAAGTCCATACCGGCGAAACGCCAAGGGTTGCCGATGCCTGCAGCAACTTGCGATCGACCGCCGAGAAAGAAGCTGCAAAGGGCTGCACTGCGAAAGGCAAGCTGTAGAGAATAGAG
>CAZGXY010000062.1:0-19496 GCA_964530145.1 uncultured Acidobacteriaceae bacterium
TGGTGGCCAGGGACGGAGTTGAACCGCCGACGCCAGCCTTTTCAGGGCTGCGCTCTACCACCTGAGCTACCTGGCCACGCTTGCAAAGCCCATCAGGAGTCGCGAGCTTTGAGGATTGTTCGCTTCACGCCGATTGTTGCAGGAAATGCCAACCGTTGAAACAGCCTGGAACGTGTGCGGAACTGGTTGATTATAGCAATGCCAGAGCCTTCTCTCAACGCCCGCATCCGCGCAGCAACCCGTCAGTTTTGAAAATGAAACTGACCCACTACCATCCGCAGGCTCGGCGTAGCTACTGGCCTCCGGCCGAAGAGCCGTGCTGTCCCAACCACGATGCGAGCTGCGGCTCCTGTTGCGCTCTTAGCCGCGCACAATCGCCGATGCGCTCGATAGATTGGCGGTAGGTGCGCTCCGCCGCATCGATGTTGTGGGCGGCATAAAAGCTCTTCACTTCGTCGCGCATGTTTAGAGAGCAAAACGATCGTGTAGCACCGATAATTTCCGCGCTGGCGAAAGGGCCACCCGCGCTCCGCACCTGAGGCCAATGCGATTGAATGAAGCCCCACGCAGATTTTTCCCCAGTGGGATTGCTCATCACTTTTGTAACCACACGCAGCGCATCCTGGGAGCGAACGCTGGGAGAGACGGCATAGTTCAAAGTCTGCTCGAGAATCTTAGGATCGCTGAATTGAGACAACGCCCCCAAGTACATGTAGTACTCTTCCGGCGACTGCGCATTTTTCGCTGCGCCGATTAGTTTCTCGTAGAAAGCCTGATCGCCATTCATGGCCGCAACGGAGAATGCGCTCGAGGCAAGATCGCGGTCGACCGATACGGGATTCTGCAACACCTTGTCGGCAATCTTGCGCGCCTCAGTCAGAGCATTGGGGTCGCCGGCATCATGGCCCAGCGCCATGAGCAAACTGGAACGCAGCGCCTTCAGTTCGTCGGTATCGGCCGGTTTCGGCTCCCAGCCCACGGATTCCATGATCGGACTTAAGTACTGGCGAAGCCACGCGCGGTACGAGTCGCGATCGGCATCAGTTACCAGATAGCGCCCGATGTAATTCAGCCGCGACAGAAGATCGTCCATGACTGCGCCATTGCGGTCGTTCTGCAGGCCCTGTGCGAGCGCGAGAAAGTCGCCCACCGGCTCGCGGCCGACTTGCACCGAGGCCCAAATGTCGCTCTGCAATTCAATTCTCTCGGCAGGAGAGAGGCTGGTTTGCGCAACCGAAGCGAGTGCCTTCACCGCTTCGGCCCGATAGCCGACGCGGTAGTAACCTTTGGCATCGGCGTTGCCGGAAACCCAGGAGGAACATCCGGAAAGTGCCGCTCCCGCTTGACGTTTGTCGAACAATTCGCATTTCTGCGCGTTACCTGAGGATTTCAGGCACAGCGGAACTTGCCAGACCTCGTCGTTCTTCGCTTCAAACTTCTCGCGGTCGAAATAGTAACGGTGCTGGTCCAGGGCTATGGAAGTAGAGGAGCCCTGGCACTTCGATTCAATATCGATGACCGGGACGCCGGGCTGCTTCACAAATGTGGACATGATTTGGTCGACCGGCTTTTTGGAAGTTCTGGTCTGCGCATCCCAGAAATCGGAAGCAGTCGCGTTCGCATATTGATGCTGTTTGATGTAGGCGTTCACTCCATCGCGGAAAGCTTGCTCGCCTACGTAGGCCTCGATCATGCGCAAAACCGCGGCCGCTTTGTCGTAGGCGATGCCGTCGAAGAGTTCCTGAATCTGCGCCGGGGTGTCGGCGGACTGCTGAATCGGGCGGGTGCTGGCGAGCGAATCCGTGTCCATAGTGTGGTTGCCATCGCTCACGTCATCAAGGTCGAATTGCCATTCGGGTTTCCATTGCTCGAGCGGCTTGCTCGACATCCAGGTGGCGAAGCCTTCGTTGAGCCAAATATCGTTCCACCACTCCATGGTGACCAGATCACCGAACCACTGGTGGGCCATCTCGTGAGAAATCACAGAAGCAATTTCTTTCTTCAATGCTACCGAGCCGTTTTTTTCGTCGATCTGCAAAAGCACTTCGCGAAAGGTGATGCAGGCGGTGTTTTCCATCGCGCCCGCGGAAAAATCCGGAATTCCGACGAGGTCGAGTTTGCCGTAGGGGTATTTGACGGCGAAATACTTGTCGTAATAGCTGAGAATGTGTTCGGCGGATTCCAAAGCAAACCGGTTCAGTTCCTTCTTGCCGGGCGTGCTGTAGACGCGAATCGGAACGCCGTCGGCCTCGCCCTCGATGTATTCGAAGTTGCCGACGATGAGCGCCGCGAGATAGGAAGACATTTTCGGCGTTGTGGCAAAGCTCACGGTGTGCGCGCCGCCCGGGCCGGGTTTGTCGGAACTAACTTTCGAGTTGGAGATTGCGACCTGCCCCTTGCCTGCGATGGCCGTAATATCGAAAGTCGCCTTGTATGCGGGCTCGTCGAACGAAGGGAACGCGCGGCGGGCGTCGGTCGATTCGAATTGCGTCGCGGCATACTTGCGGCCTTGATCGTCTTTGCCGATGTAGAAGCCGCGCATTTCGTCGTTGAGGATGCCGCTGTAGGTGATGCGGATTGTGGCTGGCCCCGTGGGCAGCGGCTTACCGACGGATAGCACCACCATCTCCTGTTCTTTCTTTGGAGTGATGGCGGCTTTTTGCGTGACTCCGCCGGCGCTGATCGTGACCTCATGGAAGCTGATGTCGGCCGCGTTCAGCGTGATCTCTGAGGTCGCTTTCAGTACGCGGATAGAGATGGTTTCGTCCCCTTCGAACGTGGCTTTGTCGAGATCGGGAGTGAAGGTTAGTTTGTAATTCTCTGGGACGGCAATTTCCGGCAAACGTTGCGCCGTTGCAAAGATGAATGTCGACAGAAGAAAAGTTGCCAGCAGAATAATTTTTCTCATAAATTCCTCAAGAACAAACGAACCCCTGGAGATCAAAGTTTAGCCCGGCCTCACAATGATGCCATTGACAATCGTCATCTCACACCGGTTGTCTCCAAACCAGTAGGGAACTTCACGATAATCCCCGACCGCGAAAATCGCCAAATCGGCGTTCTTGCCGGGCTCGATTGAACCTTTTCGATCAGCTACGCGCAGCGCCCAGGCGCCGTTAATCGTCGCGGCCGCGATGGCCTCCGCCGGCGACATCTTCATCTGCGTGCAGGCGAGCGACATTACCATCGGCATGCTCAGAGTCGGCGAAGTGCCGGGGTTGTAGTCGGTCGCCAGGGCAACTGGCACGCCGGCGTCGATCAGCCTGCGCGCGGGCGCATACTCTTTTATACCAAGAAAGTAATTTGCCCCGGGGACGAGCGTGGCCAGGGTATCGTGCCTGGCCAGGAGAGCAATATCGTTTTCGCTGACATGATCCATGTGATCGAAAGAAGCGGGATTGAAGCGCAGAAAAGGCCGCAAATTCGTCTCTGTAAGCTGGCCCATGTGAGCGCGGACACTAAGACCGTGCTGTTGTGCAGCTTCAAAAATCTGAGCGGCTTCCGCTGGAGTGAATGCTCCCTTGTCACAGAAGACGTCGACGAATTGGGCGATCTTGCGCTTTGCCGCCCGAGGAATCATCTCTTTACAGACTGCCGCAACATACTCTTCCGAGCGATTCACGAATTCTTTCGGGACGACGTGCGCTCCGAGAAGCGTGGAAATGACTGTTCCCGGCCACTGGGAGGCAGCGTCGCGGATTGCCTCGAGCGATTTCATTTCAGAGTCAACCGTCAGGCCGTAGCCGGATTTAGCTTCGACTGTGGTGGCACCGTGAGTTGCCATGTCATGGAGCGCAGCGAGAACTTTTTTGGTAAGAAGCCGCTTCCCTGCCTTGCGGACGCTTTCCACGCTGGAGCGAATGCCGCCGCCTGCGGCAGCAATTTCCTGGTAAGAAGCGCCCTCGATGCGCTTTTCGAAATCGACCAGGCGCGGGCTGACAAAGGCCGGATGCGTGTGGGAATCGACGAAGCCCGGCAGGACGACTTTATTTGCGCAGTCGATTTCTGTGACGTTCTTGCGGTTTCGCTTGAGCCACGGGTCGCGAAATGCATCTTTGGTTTTGCCGACTGAGACGATTTTGCCACCGAGGCAGAGGACGGCGGCATCTTCGATGACGCCGAGTTCTTTGAGATCGGTCCCGCGTCTAGGACCTATTGACGCTGCTGGATTCTGCAGTGTGAGTATCTGGTGGATATTGAAAAGCAGCAGTGGTTCCGTAGCGCGCAATTGAGAGTGTTCCAGCAGTTTCAAGTATTCTTCAGTTTAGCAGGCCAACAGGAATTGCTGTGTACGGCGCACGTGCCACTAGTCCATCGGCACGACCACGCCCGTCTTTTTCGCAAACGTTCTGGCCTCACCGTAGCCGGCATCCGCGTGCCGGATGATTCCCATGCCGGGATCGGTTGTGAGTACGCGCTCAATGCGTTTCGCCATCATTTCCGTGCCGTCGGCGACGGTGACCTGGCCTGCGTGCAGCGAGTAGCCAATGCCTACGCCCCCGCCGTTGTGAATCGAGACCCAGGATGCGCCCGCGGCCGTATTCAGCAGTGCGTTTAGCAAAGGCCAGTCGGCAACGGCGTCACTGCCGTCTTTCATGCTCTCCGTCTCGCGAAAGGGAGAGGCTACCGAGCCGCAATCGAGATGGTCTCTGCCGATTACGATGGGAGCTTTAATCCTTCCTTTTTTTACCAGGTCGTTGATGGCGAGGCCGAATTGGGCACGTTCGCCGTAGCCGAGCCAGCAGATGCGCGCGGGCAATCCCTGAAACTTAATACGCTTGCGTGCGAGATCGATCCAGCGGCGGAGAATACGATTTTCGGGAAAGAGTTCCAGCACGAGATCATCCGTGACGTGAATGTCGGATGCTTCGCCGGAAAGCGCCACCCAGCGGAACGGTCCGCGGCCTTCGCAGAATAACGGACGAATATAGGCCGGCACGAAGCCGGGGAAATCGTAGGCCTGCTTCACGCCGCGCTGAAATGCGAAAGTGCGGATGTTGTTGCCGTAGTCGAAGGTCACGGAACCCATCTTCTGCAGTTGCAACATGCCCTCGACGTGGCGAGCAATGGCATCGAGTGATTTTTCCTGATAGGCCTGTGGGTCGCGTTCGCGCAATTCAAGCGCATCAGCCAGCGTCATGCCGTTCGGGACGTAGCCATTCAGCGGATCGTGCGCGGAGGTTTGATCCGTGAGGATGTCGGGAACGACGCCGCGCGCGGCCAACTCCGGGATGACGTCGGCGCAATTGCCGACCAGGCCGACCGAGACGTTTTCTTTCTTGCGAACGGCGTTTTTCAAGATGCGCAGCGCTTCATCGAGCGTGGTCACCATGAAATCGCAATAGCCGGTCTTCAGCCGTTTCTTGATGCGCTCGGGATCGACGTCAATTCCCAGAAACGCGGCCCCGGTCATGGTCGCTGCCAGCGACTGCGCTCCACCCATGCCGCCCATGCCGCCGCTCACGATTAATTTTCCGGCCAGATCTCCTCCGAAGTGCTTTTCACCTGCTGCCGAGAACGTTTCGAACGTCCCCTGCACGATTCCCTGCGAGCCGATGTAGATCCACGAACCGGCGGTCATCTGCCCGTACATCATCAGGCCGGCGCGCTCGAGTTCGTTGAACTTCTCCCAGTTCGACCAATGGCCCACGAGGTTTGAATTGGCGATGAGCACGCGCGGCGCGTGATCGTGGGTTTTGAAAATGCCTACCGGCTTGCCCGACTGCACCAGCAGAGTTTCGTCGTTTTCGAGCTTCTTCAGCGAGTCGATTATGGCTTCGTAGGCTTGCCAATTTCTTGCTGCGCGTCCGGTTCCGCCGTAGACCACTAGATCCTGCGGGCGCTCGGCGACTTCTTCGTCGAGATTGTTCATCAACATGCGCATGGCAGCTTCCTGCTGCCAGCCTTTGCAAGTGATAGAGTTGCCGCGAGGGGCGCGGATGGAGCGACGGGTTTGGACTTCAGTTTCGACGGGCATAAGTAGATGTTACTGGTTGGACGAGGAAGTGTTCAATGGAGGGCTTTCAACGTGGGAGGTAGTTAACTCTTACCAAGAGGAATAAGCAGTGCCGTCGGTGGACGCGGCATTCGAAGCCGAGTGCACGTCGCTGATGCCGGGATCCTGCTGGTCAACGCTCAAAAGCGTGTCTTCCTGCACGACTTCCCAATTCGACTCATTGGTCATGGGGTCTTTGGGAAGGACCTTGATATAGCCGCCTTGCACGAGATCATCGAGCGACTGCGGAGCCTTTTGCTTGTCGAGGGTGTACTGCGAAATCAACGAACGAAGCGTGAACAAATCCTGGCGCAGGACGGCTTCGCGGGAGCGCAGCAGCGACTGGTTGTAGATGGGCAAGGCAATGGACATCAGGATGCCCATGATGACGATCACGATCATCATCTCAAGCAACGTGAATCCTGTCGCGCCCCGCCCCGTTTTGCGCGTTCTCGCCATCTTGCCAGACCCGATCTCACCAATCCTTGTATTTCGTGCCGTCCAAGCCTTCGCCGGTTGACTTGGTGTAAACGTCAAAGATGTTTTGGCCGCCCCAGGAATCGGAATCGGCATCGTCCTGCATCGAGCGCAGTCCCCAATCCGTATTGCCGGTCATGGGATCAATCGGAATCTTGCGCAGGAACTTGAGCTTTTTGCCTTGAACATCGACGCCTTTGACGAGGGTGTCGAGATCCGGAGGGTAATTCTGGCTATCGACCTTGGTTTGGAATCCGCCGCGGTCGGCAGCGTCCTTGTAACGATCGATGGCATCGCGCAAATCCCACAGAGCGATCCGTAACTGGCGCTCTTTCTGGCGCTGGATGGTCAAGCGCGCCAGCGGCACCGCCATGGTCGAAAGCACTACCACGATGGCAGAGGCAATGATCAGCTCGATGAGGGTAAAACCGCGCTCGGGCTTTGCACTGGGCCGTCGCTGCGTTCGCCTTAACATCATTTCAAAATCTCAACTCTGACTGACTTTATTGTACGGTGATGGAAGCCTGCGCTCCATTCACCGCAATTGCCTGCAAGCCCGGATCGCGGGCTCCGCCGCGGGTGATGGTGAGCGGAGTCTGACCGCTGGCTTTCGCCTGGAATGTCAGAGTAACCACAGTTCCCTGCCCGGAAACGCCGCCCGATCCTGGCGGCCGCGTCGCCGTGACCTGCAACGTTCCTGTGGTGTCGTCTTCGCGATGGACCAGGGCGACAGCCTGGCCATCCTGTGACAGGAAGCCGCCGTTCGAAACATTTACCAACTGCAGCTTGTTCGGGTCGTAATTAATCTGCACCGGAACGGAGTACACGTTCTGCGCTCCGGATATCTGCAAGTTCACCGCGAAGGTATTGCCCTTCACCGCGTTGATCTCTGCCGGCTCAAATATAAAGTTTGCCGCCGAAGTGACACCCGGGTTCGGAGTCATGGTGGTTTGCGGCGCCATCGCGGGATTCGGGTTTGCCGGAGGTTGCGCGGGACTGCCCGGAGCCGCCGGCGGCTTTGTCGCGGGAGTTGCGCTTACGGGATGACTCACTTCGCGCAACTGGATCGTATTGGCCGTGCCGATATCGAGGGCGCGCTGATTCATCGTGCTGACTGTCGTTCCGCGAATTACGTGGGGGGTGATCGCGAAAACGGTTTCATCCTGCGAGTGGTCCTGAGAAACCTGGCCGAAGAGGTATCGCAGAATTGGAATCTGCGCCAGTCCGGGAATGCCGGTGAGCGACTTGGTCTGGGAGTCGTCGAAGATTCCGCCAATCAGGCTGGATTCACCGTCGGCCAGGCGGATTTCGTGTTCAATCTTTTTCTGGCCGATGATGGGCTGGCTAATGCCGCCGATGCTTGACTGGCCGACGACCGAGGAAATTTCCATGACGATCTTTAAAGTGACTTCGCGATCGGCATGGACGTGAGGCGTGACGTCGATGTTCACGCCCACATCGAGATATTGAAACTGAGTGTTAACCAGCGGGTTGATTCCGACGCCGCCGATTCCGGGCTGAAACGATCCGGTGGCGACCGGCACGCGCTCGCCGATCTTCAACGTAGCTTTCTGATTGTCGAGCGCCCGAACCTGCGGGTTTTGTAACATCTTGGTATCGGTGTCGCCCATTACAGCGGAAAGATTAGCGGAAGGAATCGTGACTTGGAAATCGGTGGCGTTCAGTTGTCCCAGAGTATTCAGCTCAAGTCCGGTGGAACCGCTGCTGGTACTGGTTGTGGTCGTTCCGGTCGTCGTAGTCGTGGGCGTGGTGTTGATGTTGCTCTGCAGGGTTACTGTCGCGCTGGTGGGCGGGCTCAAACCCAGAGTGCGCGACTTGTCCTTGCTGACCTGCATGACCGCGATATCGACGACGACCTCCGGGCGAACCTTGTCGAGATCTTCCACCAGCTTCTGCGCCAGCGCGATCTGATCGGGAGTTCCGCGGACTACAAGAGCGTTCTGCGAGAGCAACTGCTGCACGCGCTGCACGTCGAGCACGGCGCGAATTGCATTGACCACATCCTGAAGTTCGGTGGGCTGCGACAGGTTCGACAAATAAAAAGTCTTGAGGACGCTCTGCTCCAATTCCTTGCGCTTGGCGGGATTGTCCTGAGCTACAAAAATTGTGTTGCCCGTCACCGGCCGCCAGAAGGTCTTCGATTCAAGCGCGGTGATTTCGAGCGCTTCCTGCAGCGTGACCCCGTTCAGCTCGACTTTGATGCGGCGGGAAGTGTAATCGGGATCGAAGAGAACGTTGACGCCGGCCAGTTGGCCGATCGTCTGATAAATCACTTTGGAATCTTCCGTGAGCTTAACTGTGATGGGAACGTTCGAGATAGGTGCAAGTTCAACCGGACCGGCAGCCTCGGCGATCTTCCGCTCGATACTGTTGGGCGGACCTGCCGCTTGCGGCGGAGGATTGGTGGCGTCGTTCATCATCTGCAACGTGCGCTTGATTTCCTGCTGGGCGATGAAGAGCGAGGGATCGATTTGCGCCGCTCGTTGGAAGTCAGCCAGCGCTTCCTGCAGCTTGCCATCGTCGCGGAGTTTCTGGCCCTTGTGAACGATGACGGCGGCGGCTTTGAAGCGCATCCGCTCAAAAGACGAACGATACCGCAAATCCTTTGGTTTCAGGTCGTAAGCCTGTTTGTAGAAATCGTAGGCGGCCTCATAGTTCTGCCGAGCCTCGGCATCCTGGCCTTTTTCGTAGGCAGTTTTTGCCTTGTCGGCAATTGCAGGCAGGATAAACAGAACTACGAGGAGCAATACCGCCGCGGGCCTGAGACGTCTCATTCGTCAGTCCTCTTCCAACAATCGTCGCCGAACAGGCAGATAATCCCCCTCCGCCCCGCGTTCTGGGGGAACCCCGTTCGACTCAAGATAATTTCTTTACCGCGATTATAGCATCGCCCCCTGAGCCCACCCATCTGATTGCGCCCATAGGAGTTACACTCTTTAGTCTTAGCCCCTGCGATTGACTCGGCCTCCACTCCTTGGCGTTGGGACGACGGATGCCGGGAGCCGCCTCGCGCTGCTAAGATGAAATTGAATCCCTATCATGCCCCGCCAGCCCGCACACCAGACCAAACCGAGCGCCGAGAAGTCTCCGCGGCGCGATCCCGTGCCCGCAGGCCAGCGCGACGCCGCCGTCAATAGGATCGCTTCACATAACTATTTCTTGCTGGAAAAATTTGAGTGCGGCGTGGTTTTGACCGGAACTGAGGTCAAATCGGTACGCGGCGGCCTGGCGAACCTCAAAGATTCCTACGGTCTGGTTAAAGATGGCGAACTCTGGCTGCTCAACGCCCATATCGGGCCTTATGAGCACGGCAACATTCATAACCATGCGCCCCTGCGCACGCGAAAATTACTCATGCATGGGGAAGAAATTCGCAAGCTGATCGGCAAAACTCAGCAGAAAGGCCTGACTCTTATTCCGACACGGATGTATTTCAAGAATGGGCGAGTGAAAGTTGAACTTGCGCTGGCTAAAGGCAAGCAACTTTGGGATAAGCGGGAGACGGAGCGGAGAAGGACTGCGGACAAAGAAGCGCGCGAAGCTGTAGCGAGAGGGCGCAAAACATAGTCAGTCAGAGATACTTGCGAGCGTCCAGGATTTTGCACTACAATGTAGTGCATGAAGACCGAAGTCTACAGCTGGCGTCTCTCGGCGGACCGAAAGGTCGAACTCGAACAGGAGGCCCGCCGTGAAGGCACTTCTGTGGCGAAAATCTTGGAGCAAATCACCGCCGACTGGCTCGCCCAGCGACGCAACGGGCATTCGAACGACAGCGCGGAGCAGGCCGCGATTCGCCAACGCGCCATGGCTGCGATCGGCTCTGTCCGAGGCGGCGATCCCACGGCATCTCAGAGATCCAGAGAGTTGGTGAGCGACGGCATTTATCGAAAGTATTCAAAGGAAACCGATGCCCCCAAACGCCGCATCAGCCGGCGGGCTGATTGATACCAGCGTAATTATCGCCCTTATCCATCGGAGCGACCATATGCACGAGGCTTGCGTGGGGGCTTTCGAGAACGTACGCTTGCCATTGTTGACCACAGAAGCGGCCCTTACCGAGGCTTTTTATCTGTCGGCGCGTATCGGGCTGGATCCTCGCGGCATCTGGCGGCTCATATGTTCCGGCGCGATTCAAATGTCGGCCACCACGAACGAAGAACTACCCCTGATTCAATCTCTGATGCACGATTACGCCGATCATCCCATGGATTTTGCGGATGCCACGCTGGTTCGCCTGGCGACGCGCGAACGGCTCAGTACAATTCTAACGATCGACTATAAGGATTTTGAAGCCTATCGCCTTCCCGGGCGAAAAAAATTTACCATCTTGCCGCGACGAGCAAACTGATATCCGAGTAACCTCGTGATGGGGCGAGAGCCGAGTCAACCCCATCAAAACCATCGACCTCAAATCCGACAAGCCTCTGGTTCGTGAAGCTCTGCAGCGGATGGAACGAGAACTGGCGCTAGCTCGTCAAGAACACACGGTCTTTCTAAAACTGGTGCACGGTTACGGCTCGACCGGGGCGGGCGGCGAGATTCGGCTTGCCGTGCAAAAGCGGCTGCTGGAAATGATTCACAACGGCCTGATTCGCTTTTGCATCTTTGGCGAGAACTGGTCGAAGTCCGACGATGCCTCCTGGAAACTTCTTCAATCCCACCCGGAACTCAAAAGCGATTCCGATCTCGGGGGCCGCAATCCGGGAATCACGATTGTTGCGCTGTGATTTCGACTGGTTTATTTTGCGGGCCGATTTGCCTCCCTGACATATAATGTTGCGATTTCGGAGCTCACTGCGCCGCAGGGAGGCCGCATGAACTTATCGCTCAACACGCGAGACGTAGGACGGGTCACCATCGTTCATTGCAGCGGAAGGATTGTTGCAGGAGGCGAGAGTGAGTCTCTGCGCACGCACGTGAATTGGCTGTTGCGAGACCGCCGCGCGATCGTGCTGCACCTGGGCGAGGTCGGATTCATCGACAGCAGCGGACTGGGCACCATGGTGCGTAGCCTCACCAGCACCCGGCAGGCGCGCGGTGATTTAAAGCTGTGCAACGTCCCCGAGCAGCTGCGAAAAGTTCTCGAGCTGTCACATCTGACGAAGTTGTTCGACACGCACGACTCGGAAGAGAACGCGGTGGCCGCGTTTTACGGGCCGCGAAACAGCTCGGAGGGGCCGGCCGCAACCGGCCGCAGCGTTCTTTGCGTGGGCTACAACGTCGACGTGCTGGCTTATTTGCGAGAACTGCTCCGGCGGTCGGGTTACGACGTGCACACGACCAATCATCTGCGGGACGCCCTGACCCTGATGCGGATCATGCGCTTCGATTTTCTGGTGACGGGTCCGGATGTGGGCGCATCGGCTGCGGCGCGGCAATCGTTCCAGGCCGCATGCGCCAGCCTGCCGGTGATCGAGTTGGGGGAAACTTTTTCGACGGATGAAGCGGGCGATGCCAGCGCTGCTTTGCTGGCCAAGATCGAAAACCTGCTGAGTTCAAAAAGCGCTTGAAGTTTTCAGCGGAATCCTCAGCCGCCCGCGACGAATTACGACGCTGGGGGCTCCGGCGGGTTCAGGTTCACGGGCATGGTGGAATCAACGCCGATCACGGGAACGACCTCCGGGGCTGCGAACGAGCGCTCAGTAATGGGCTCGACCATATTCTGCAAATAGTAAGTTACGGCAACACCGCGCTGCCAGAAGCGCGGAATCAGCAGAAACAGTAAAGTCAGTTGACCGACCAGAGTTGCGCGCAAAACGCCGGCAGGCGGCACGAACTTAAACCACACCAAGATTCCTGCCAAGAGAATCGCGACTCCAGCAATTGCAATTAATGTGTAGGCTCCGAGCAACTGGCCAAGGCTTCGCCACATGTGGCGAAAACCGGCGGCGAGCGACTTTCTAACGATTCTTTGATCGCTCAGAACCAAGTCCGCTTGCGCGAGGTCAAGCCAGATACGGAGCGCAGTCATCACAAGAAAGGTGAGGCACAAGGCCGCGACCGAAACGTAGAACGGCAGCAATTCATTCGCGCTCTCCGCTGCTTTCTTGATAAGTACCGCATGGATGCCGAATAGGGCCCCTGCCACGGCTCCCATCACAATGCCGGCGACAATCATCAGGCGGATAAACCGCCACAAATTCCGCCCACAAGCGCGGAAAAAATCTTCCCGGGGCAACCGGTAGGTTGAAGCGTAGCCCATAAGCACTCCGGGAATGAAAAGAGCCGCAAGGAAAAAAAAGGCCATTGCGAAATGCAGGCTGGATCCGAACGGTCCGTGTACCGAGCCAAAATCGGGCTGAACCAGCATTTCGACCAAAACGGCAAGATCGAGGCCGTGGACAAGGCGATCAGCGAGCAGGCTGTGATCGAGAAAATCGTGAGACTGGATATAAAAGGCGGCGGCACCGAACACCGCCAGCCAAAGGTTCAGCAGATAGAACCAAAAGATATATCGTTTGTTGTGCGAAACCCTGCCCCAAGCATCAGCTAGAAGCGCGTCTTTGTTACTCATGCGTCGAATTTTCCCCGTATATTTGCCGCAGCCTAAGAACTTCTCCGGAAGCTCGCCTTAAATGCCCCACCACGCAAACGCCTGGGCTGCCCACTGGCTGGCGAAGAGCCAGTAATTCCCCATCTTGTAAGTGGCCGCCGTGTGCGGCTCGCGGGTCCAGCTGTTGTTGAAATCGTTGCGGTCGATTTGAATTTTGTGGTCAGGGTCGAGTTCAGCGGAGTCGACCTTCGCCTTCTTCTCGTACATAAATTTGGTCCACCGGCTGGCACCATCCCAATGCTCGCGAACTTTGCTGCCGTCGCTGAATTTGACCTCGATCTCGACCGGCATCTCGAAGTCCCCTTTTCGCTGCACCCACACGTAGGAGCGGTAGACCGTATTTTTGTCCTCTTCGATATTTTTCCCGCCTTCGTACCAGTTCACGGGAAACGATTCGATCCGCGGGATTTTGTAATCCAGCAATTGCGAGCCGTCGATGGCCTGGGAGAAGTACCATTTCAAATCCCGGCTGGAAACATCTTCGATGGTTTTCAGGAAATCGTCTTTTGTGGGGTGAGTAAAACGGTATTTCATGAAGTAGGCACGCATCGCCTTTTGCATCGTATCTTCGCCGATGATGCCTTCCACCGTCAGCAGAACACTTGCCGTCTTGCCGTAGGTAATTCCAGCGTAGGAGTCGCCGCTGTAGTAGTCGTACGCCTTTTGCGCGATGGGGTCGGCGTCGGCGGTTTCCGCATAGGTGCGGCGCTGCTCCTCTCTTTCACCCACGGTCACTCCAGCCAGATTCATAATGGAAGTGTCTTTGCCGAGAATCGAGTCCAGCACCTTCACTTCCGTATAGCTGTTGATGCCTTCATCCATCCAGGCATCCTCGAATTCGTTGGTCGCCACCATGCCATACCAATACTGATGGCCGAATTCGTGTTCGATGACAACTTCCGGCAGGTAAAGCCTCTCGGGCATGAACCAATCTGTGCCGCCGGTGATGAACGTTGGGTATTCCATGCCTCCCGCAGCAGCATCCTCGGGATCGACCAGGGTGATCGTCTTATAGGGATACGGTCCATACCAGCGTTCGAAATAATCGAGGGATTCGCGCAATATCTTCTCGTGCCGCCCCACCTGGCCCCAGTGCGCAGGCTGCATCAGGATGCGCATCTGCACCGGCCCCATTTGGCCTTGATAAATGCCATCCTCTTTTACTTTGTAGCGGGGGCTCGCGGTCCAGGCGAAGTCGTGAATGTCATCGCCGTGGTAGGTGTAGGTTTTCGTCCGGTCAGGATTGCTGACCTCTTCCACCCTGACGCCGCTCGCGCCGACGACTTCGTTTTCCGGTACGGTTAACTTCACATCGTAGACGCCGAAGTCGGCAAAGAATTCTGTGAGGGCGTGGTATTGGTGGCAGTTCCACGCTCCATGCCACCAGACGCCGACTTTCGGAAACCACTGTCCGCCGAGGACGAAATCGTGCTTCCATCCTGAGCGCGCCTGGGTTTCAGGAAATTTCGTTTCGAACGCGACGCGAAACTGAACGTAGGCGCCGGGTGCGATCGGCTTGGGTAGGCGAACATCGATCACCGTCTTGTCGTCTTTATTTCCGTCGTCCGGCTGGATATATTGCATCTGTTGCGTCACATCGCCCTGGCCGACGACATCGATGGTCTTGATGGTCTCCGATCCGAATTCCTTTTCCTCCCACGTGTCGTAGGCCAAATCGCTCGTTCCCGCGAGCTTGGCTTCGCGCACAAAGGTTGAGTTGGGCTGAAATGCGTTCTGATACAAATGAAACGGGAAATGATCGAGGGATTGGCCGGTGAGGTTGTGATAGGTCAGCGTCTCATTGGCATTGACGGCGTGAGTAGCTGCGTCATAATGCGCGTCGATTTCGTAGTGGACGATGCGCTCGGACATCGGCTTATCTGAATTGACGGCGATGGTCGTGTCAGGAATTGTGAACGTTGCCGAGGCGGCGTCCGGAGCCGGTATGGGGGATATCCTGGCCGGTGATACCGCGGCAGTTTGCGCTGTCGATTCTGCCTGGCGGGATGCGGCTCTAGCTTCGTGCTGGCGCTCGGCAAGTGTGATCGCAATCACGGACAACAGCGGGACGAGCACGACCACCCAACCCATTTTCATGGATCAACCTCTATTTTCTCGAAGCATGAAATCATACGCTATGCGTGTGCGTCGCTCCGAGCGAGATACGCGGAATTTGACTTCGCTGTTCTGGAATTCCAGCGGAGCAGGGCCGATCGTATAAAGCCGCCCCACAGGGTTGTGACGACGCGGGGTGCTTGCGTAACTCGTTGCCGCCCGACGATACTGGAAGATCAGCCTTGGCGCTCAATGACATTATGAAAACTACGATTACTCTTTCCACCCCGTCTCAACTCGAAACCGAATCGCTTGTCGCGGTCGTTCTGAACGAAGCCGACTCTCAAACCGAAAAAAACAAAGACGCGAAGCCTCAACTTAAGATTGCAAGCGGCGACCAGACGATACAATCCGCTGCGGCCGACTTGCTTTCGAGCGGAGAGGTCTCGCCCAAGCCATTCGAGATCAATCTGCTGCATAAACCTGCAGGGTTGAAGGCAAAGCGTCTGTTGCTGATCAGCGGCGGCTCGGCGAAGAAGTTCAGCAGCTACGATTTGCGGCGTGTTGCCGGCGCTGCGGTGAGGTCGCTGAAGTCGCGTGGAATTCGCAGCTTTGCTTTTATCGCGCCGCCGAATGTGCCTGCCGAGGAAGCAACGCGGGCGATTGTCGAGGGCGCGCTGGTTGGGAATTTCGATCCCGATTACTATCGCAGCGACCGTAAGGATCAAAAAATTGACGCTCTCACGATTGTCGCTGGGAGCAAGGAGAATCAAGCTGCACTGCAGAGAGCTGCCGACGAGGCTCAGATCGTCGGCGAATCGCAGAATTTCACGCGCGATCTGGTGAACGAGCCCTCGAACCGCATGACTCCGACGATTCTGGCCGAGCGCGCGAAAAAAATGTCTCAAGAGGTCGGTCTGAAGTGCGAAGTCTACGGGGCAGACAAGATCAAAGAAATGAAGATGGGCGCCTTCTGGAGCGTCGCACAGGGATCCGACGAGCCGCCCGCGCTGATCGTCATGACCTATGAGCCTTCCGGAGCGCCGGCGACGCCAGTGTTGGGTTTGGTGGGTAAAGGAATTACTTTTGACACTGGCGGCATTTCGATCAAGCCTGCCGACGGCATGGAGAAAATGAAATACGACATGGCCGGCGGCGCGACCATGATCGGAGCTATGCGCGCCATTGCGATGCTGAAGCCGAAAGTGAAGGTGATCGGAATTGTTTGCGCGACGGAAAATATGCCGTCGGGACACGCGCAGAAGCCCGGGGACGTGCAGATTGCCATGTCGGGCAAGTCAATCGAAATTATCAATACCGATGCTGAAGGCCGCCTGGTGCTTGCGGATGGCCTTTACTACGCGCGCCAGCTCGGCTGCACTCATCTGGTGGATGCGGCGACGCTTACCGGGGCTGTCGTAGTTGCCTTAGGTCACGCGAATGCTGGGGTGTTTGCAAACGACGACGCCATTTATGAGCGCTTTCACAGAGCCAACGAGGAGGCCGGAGAGAAAATGTGGCGGCTGCCGCTGGATGACGAATATAAAGACCAGATTCGATCGTCGATCGCCGACATCATGAATACCGGCGGCCGCTGGGGCGGAGCGATCAACGCGGCGATGTTCCTGCAGGAGTTCGCGGAAGAGACTCCCTGGATTCATCTTGATATCGCTGGGACTGCGTGGGTGGAGGAGCAAAAGCCGTGGATTGCGAAAGGTCCGTCGGGAATTGCGCTGCGCAGCCTGGTGGAGTTTGTGAAGGGATACGCCAGCTAGAAGCTTTCGGCGGAATAGCAGAGGGACTTTGGTTCCGGGAGCCTTGAGCGCTTGAGCGCAGGGAAATTCAGGCGCCGAAGCGTTCTGCGGCGCGGGCTTTCGCTTTGGCAGCCTCTTCTTCGCGGTTTTTGGGCGGAGCGGTGGTTTCCAGGGAATGAAGAAGTCTAGCGGAGATTGCGGAGATTTCATCCACCGCATTCGCGAAGGCGGCTTCATTGGCCTTCGATGGCTTGTTGAAGCCGGTAATCTTCCTGACAAACTGGAGAGAGGCTGCGCGAACCTCTTCGCCGTTAACCGGCGGATCGAAGTTGAACAAAGTCTTGATGTTTCTGCACATGCGATATTCCCTTGGCTGACGTACGGATATTGCGATATTGCTCATATTTTCGCACGCGCGCCGAACTCTAGAAAGCCGCTAGCGGCGGTTCTCTGGATTATGCTGCACGCGTGGTTGCGCACTCTTCACTTCATCTGCGACCTCGCGAACCGCATCCAGCACCAGATCCGGACGGTCTAGTTGTATATAGTGCCCGCTGTTCATCGCGATAATTTGCCTCCCGCGAGTGGAGAGCTGCGCCAGTTCGTTCTGCATTTTCTGCCACGCGTCACTCGCGGGCTTGACCAAATCTTCGGGCAGATCATATTGGGGCGCATTGGGATCCTGAGAAAGAACGATGAGCGGAATGTCTCCCAGCGACCGAGTCTCTGCCGTCTGCGCCCCGCTTTCTGAAATCGATTTCAGCTCGGCAACGCTTTCGCGCACGCTGCGGAAATTGCAATCGGAGGCCCGAACCTCGCGATCGTTGCCGCAAAATCCCAACCTTCGCGGCAGGCCGAATGGCATGGTGAATTCGAAGAATTCCTGCTCGCGCAACCAACCTGCGTCCAGATCGTTGAGCGCCGCCGGCAGTCGCTTTTTCTGCTCTGGATGCGAGGAGTCGACCAAAACCATCCCGGCAACTTCGTTGCGATACAGACCGGCGAAGATGCGAACATCGTATCCGCCCATGGAATGCCCGACAAGCACATATGGCGGCGCGACGGCCGCATTGCGCAAGAGTGAATGCAGTTCTTTAGCGAAGACCTTGCTGTTTCGCGGCCGCGGACTCGAATCGCTGTAGCCGATTCCGGCGCGGTCGTAGGAGCACACGCGGGTGAACCGCGCGATTTGCGGCTGCAACGTGCGCCAGATGATGAAGCCATCACCCAGGCCGGAGTCGAGCACGACTGTGGGAGTCCCCGATCCGGTGCAGTCGATGTGCATCTTATAGCCGCCAACATCGACTAACCTGCCGGGCATCGGGTAAGCGCGGCGATCGCGGGTGGAGCAGATCCGTTGATAGACGGCTCCCACGAGCGCCAGCGAAGCAAAGAGCAAGAACACTGCGATTACGAAATTGCGAAGCCGGCGGCTGGCTCTTGCAGAATGGCTGGTTGGCGACATTCGATTACAAGGCGGAACGCTTCGACAACGGTATTCCGCCTTTACATCACCGGCGGAACGCTGATTCCCATCACGTCTAACGCACGAATCATTTCACGGCGGAGAAGCGCGACGGTGGCGAACAGGAACTGCTTGCGGCGCTCATCCACCTCACTCAATATTGGATGCCGATGATAGAACGTATTAAAGAGTTGCGCCTGCTGAAATGCGTGCTTGGCGATGTACGCCGGTTCGGCGGTCGAAATGCATTGGTTTACCACGTAAGAAGTCTTCGCTGCAGATAGCCAAAGTTCCCATAACTCCAATCCGCCCTCGCCTTGCAGAAATTCCCGGAAGTCGTCTAATGAAAGCTTTTTCTCAACTACTTCCAAGTAAGAATCGGGATCGATTCCGGCTTTCTTGAAAATGCTGGTTGCGCGGACCACGGCGTACTGGGCGTAAGGGCCAGTTTCTCCTTCGAAGCTGAGCGCTTCTTTGAAGTCGAAGGCAATCACCGACTGTTTGGTGTACTTCAGCATAAAGTAGCGCAGCGCCCCCGTAGCGATTTGCGTCGCGATGGAGAGGCGCTCAGAATCGGGCAACTGCGGATGGCGCGAGTCGACTTCGCGCTTGGCAGAGGCGATGAGTTGGTCCAGCAGATCGTCGGCCTTCACGCCGAAACCTTTGCGTCCGCTAACTTCGACATAGGAACGTGCCTTGTCTTCGTCGCTCAGCGTGTAGCCGAGCTCGGCGGCGCAACGCGGGGTGAGTGCAACCATTTCATACGAGAAGTGGGTATAGTGGTCGGCGGATTCATTGTGTCCGAGGCCGCGTAGCGCTTCGATCACTGTGTTTTGAGGCTCGGATTGGCGAGCGTCGATGACGTTGTAGATCTCGGCCACATCACCGAAGTGAGGATGATCTTTTTCGCCATCGGTCGTTGAAATCCAGCAGTCATGCTGGTTGGGATAGCGGTAGAACCTGTGGTAACCAAAATCCAGCCCAAGCAGGCCGAACTTCCACATGTGATAAGCGATGTCTTTGCCGACATAGCCTACGGTGCCGTTGGAGCGGACGATGACCTTCTGGTCTTCCTCGGTAATCTCGTCTTCCTCTGTGTTCTCTGCGCCCTCTGTGGTGGATGTTCTTGAAGTTCCCGCCCTCCGCATGATCCAGCAGCCCTTGTTCTTGCCGCTG
>CAZGXY010000063.1:0-6016 GCA_964530145.1 uncultured Acidobacteriaceae bacterium
TGCGAAAGGGTGGGCAGCACAGACCTCAAACCCCCAAGTTGATACGTCGGTGGTTCCCACCCTTGCAAAGGACGCAAGGATGGGGCACCCTGATTCGTGGTGGCGCTCGCGTCCAAGAATTCGAAGGGGGGGCCACCGCCCTAGACGTTAACCCTGACGTGCCGGTCTACGTCCTGACTGTTTCCCCCATGTTGACGGAGGAAGGAGATGCGTTCACCGGCCCAAAGTTTGGCACCGGTCGACCGTTGATGTCACTCACTTACTCCGTCGCACGATCCGCCGATCTTCTGCGGTTCGGAACGGCCGTATTTCCGAACAAAATTCCCGTCTCCACCTCGACTGGCGTGCCGTCCGGACGATATGGTTTGAATCTCCATTGTGCCAGCGCGTCGCCGATTGCTTTCGCCTGGTCGGGAAACGCCCTGAGATAGTGGATGTGTTTGATCTTGCCTTCTTTGTCGATAATGATCCGCACCGGCACTGGATTGTATCGATGTTCGGTAAAGACCGGATCGACCCGCGAAATCATGTTTTCCTCGCGCGCATAGTCTTTCATGCAGACTGGAACGTCTTCACCTCCGGTTCCCGCCGTTGAACCGGTATCGGCGGGCAGTTTCATCTTGTTCAGGTCGAGCGTGAGATTTTCGAGCAGTTTCGTGTCGCGGCTGCTCAAAATAAGTTCCACCGCATGGCAGCGAATCTCGGTGGCCAGAACGTACCAATGCAACTCCGCCACCGGCGACCAGTAGGCAAAGAAAGTAAATGGACGGTCGGCGATCTTCGTGGGCGTCGGGGGCATTTCCACTTTGTAATCGGACTGCAAATGATTCTTGGAATAGTTCACCAGCTCCAAAGCATTGCTCGCCGGCAACGGCGTGAAGAACATGTCCTGCGCGGTAATCAAAATTGTCGCGCGATCCGGGCTTTTGAATTTCTCCGTCGGACTGAACTGTGCGAGAACGTAACGGCCGGTATCCGATGGCGGCGGGCCGTCGTATTTCTGAGCGAAGGCGTCGGGCAGGGAATAGCTCATTCCGAAATACTGGTCTGTAAAAACATTGTTGGCCACGCTCCCGCCTTCGGGCACGGGAGTTGCCGAATCGCTGGCGCTCGGCCATGCTCCCTTCACCAGAATCACTCCGGTCGGAACCTTGTTCAGTGGCTCCGCATTATCGGAAAAGTCTCCACCGTTTTTTACCGCGGGTTGCGGCTTGGCAGCCTGAGGCCACGCGAATGATGAAAAAACGAAAGTGAGAACAACCAAAGAGCAGGGGAATTTCGCGGACATAGATCTCCTTCACTTTTCCAGTGGGCCAGGCGACAGCACCGCCAGAGCATTTGCGCTCCGTCGCCCAGAGCTCGATTCTCCGAAAGTCAGGCTGGCGGGACCGCCAGGTGTCCCGCCAGCCTGGTACGACTCAAAACGCTACAGCGATCGGAGGAAGTCGAGAATTTCCTGCTGCTGTGTCGAGTTGAGGTCGAAGAACTGCTCTTCGACGAACGTTGCTTCGCTGCCATTGCTCGCGTGGTCTTGAATGGCAGTAATCAGGTTGGTGGTGCGGCCATCGTGCAGCAGGAAGATTCGCTGTCCAAGGCCCCACAGCGGAGCGGTGCGGAACTGATCGCCGCCCGCCGAACCTTGCGAGACGTTATCGTTCAGTCCGTTGCCCATATCGTGAATTTCTATGTCTGAATAGGCAGGCACTGCAACTTTGCTGAGTGAAGTGGTGAAATTCGACACCTGCGTTGTGCCCGGAGTGGGATTGTGGCAAACCGCGCATCCGATCGAACTGAACAGCGAAGCTCCCGCCGAGATTGTGCTCGACGAAACTTGCGATCCGTTCAATACAACCGTCCCCGTCGGAGGCGGCGCCAGGAAGCGCATGAAGTTGGCGAAGGCAGAGACGTCATCGAGCACCGCCGAATTCGGCGTCGCTGCAGGATTCGAGGTGTCTTCCGGATAACCCGTACCGCTCAAGTTCAGGCAAGTCGAGGCTAGCCCGGTCAGTTGCTGATCTTCTCCCGGTAATGGACGATCCTGTGGGAAAAGCTCGTTGCTGATGCCCATCTCCACGTTATAAGCCTCGCCCGAGAAGATGTGCAGCGACTTGTTCTGCGCTTTCCAGCCAAAGCGGCTGATCGTACCATCGTTGCCGTTGTGGTTGAAAGTTCCGCTAACGCCAACGTTGTTGTTGAGGTTCTTCAACTGATTGTTGAGCAGCGTGGAATCATCCAGATTCTCGATCAATCCAGTGCCGAAAGTTGGCGTCGGAATCCGGAAGATCACGTTGTTCTCTGCCACCGCGGTACTAAAGCTGGGCTGGGGCAGCGTTGTGGCGCTGTTGCACGTCCCGGCATCGGAGCGGCCGGTGACAGTGAACAGGTCTTCTACGCCTCCGTTGGGCGCGTTGGTGTTCACCGAGCCGTTGTTGTTGAAGAAGAATGGGAACCGCGCCTCACGAGTCGGCCCGGTGGCTGTAATGAAAGACGGCATGGTATTGCCCGGCGCGACCCCGTTGCTCGTAAAACCAAATTGCGGGTTAGTCGCGGCACCGGTGCCCCCAACAGCAGGCTGAGCGTGGCAGGAACTGCAGCTATTGGAATTGAATCTGGGTCCGAGCCCGTTATTTCCGCTGGGGTTGCCGGAAACGGATTCCACGGCCTGAAAACGACTTTGTCCGTCCGTAAAGAAGGAAAGGATTCCAGACGGGCTGTTCGACGAGACAGAAGAAAGTGCGGCGCCAGTGCCGCGGCTGCCGCTTTGAACTCCAGGGTCGGTTTGAGCCAATCCTGCTCCAGCGAGCAACAGCACAGTTACAGTCAAAACTGAAGCAATCCTTGTGGTCTTTGACACGAGTCCTCCTGAGAACCTGTTCTCACTTTCATGCAAGGGGTTGAAAGTTGCGGGAACCGAAATCCCAAAGGAGCGGGGGGAATGCGGTCTTGCCTCCCCCGCTGGGGGAGTGAACTGCATTGCACGGAGCATAAGCTCCTCCTTGAAGGATTTTTCTTTCGGCCAGGGACCGCAGTGGCACACGGCTGCAAAAAGGTGAATTCAGGCCGGTGCGAGCGTACCGGTGCCCGAAATCGAGTGCCGGAGTTCTAGCGCAGTTACGATTGCCCTACAGGAAATTTCGTAGCTTGTTACGGAGTCGGAACAAGCAAAAACGCCCCACAACCCTAATTATTTGAGTTTTCAAAGGGATATAGCCAATTCAGAGGAGCGGCTGTTGGCGCCGAGAAATGGCAAAAACCGGCCGCTAAGTTTCGAAAGCCGAAACTCGTTTGGGCAGGTCGACAACTCGGAGGTTGAGGTACTCGAGGCCGCCAAAGAAGAATCGACAAGATTCGGCTCAAGTCGCTTCTTCAAAGACTTTCTAGTGAACGAATTTATAGTCGACGATGGAAGCCGCCAGAAGGCTTGGATCGTTTTCCGTTTCTGCCCGACCCTGGTCCGCGTCTTCGTTCGTTTTCGTATCCTTGGCTCGGATCACGCGCCCCTGGCAGAGCACGTTGCGGTTCTTCTGTCCAGAAATCTCTTCCGGCATCTCGAAAACCATCTCAATCAGCGCGTTCACGGGCAGTCCCTGAGGACCACGAAATAAAAGCCCAGTCTGGCTCAAGTTGTCGATCACTCCCTCATGCCAGGTGCTGGTGCTGTTCACGCGGTATCGCAGAGGCAGATCGAGCTTCAATCGCCGCGCGCGCGGAGTCCACGAAGGCCGCTTCTCCCGCGTATGCGAACGCCGCATCGTATTCTCTGGCTTGGCATGTTCCAGGCGTTGAGTCCGGCGCATGGTCGCCCAGTCGTACTTATATTCAGCGGCGCACAGCAAACAAACCTGGTAATACTCTCCATCACCACCGCGTCGTGGCCAGGAGAATTCATGAGAGCAGCGCCCAAGCATAAGAACGTCCATGATTTTTTGCGGCATGGTGGTTACTTCCGGACCCAGGCAGCGCCGGAAATTCATCATCTCCCGAAGGCGAGTTCTTGGATAGGTTACTTTCGTGTCGGGTAATTACGGCCGCGAGGCCAACTCAAATCACAGCTTGCACTTACGCTGTGAATAACCCGGCAGAGCGATTCCAAACTCCTCAACATCCATCCGTGTATCATCGGAAAATGGGAGATTATCCCATTGACGTCACCGCCTTCATTCTCGCTGGCGGCAAAAGCACGCGCATGGGCAGCGACAAAGCATTTCTCAACTGGGACTCATCGAATCTTCTGGCTCGGGCCATGGAGACTGCTCGCTCAGTTACACCTGACCTTAAGATCGTTGGCAGCCGGGAGAAATTTGCCTCGTTTGCACCCGTGGTCGAAGACATTTTCCCCGGCCGCGGGCCGCTAGCCGGGATCCACGCTGCGCTTATAGGCTCATCGGCCGATCTCAACCTTATGCTCGCCGTCGACATGCCCTTCGTCACCGGCGAGTTCCTGCAGTATTTGATCGGCCAGGCGCGAAGCGCCGACGATGTGATTGCGGCCGTTCCCCGATCCGGAGGACGCCTGCAGCCGCTCTGCGCCATCTATCGGCGGAGTTTCGCCGTGCATGCAGAAGAATCGCTGAAAGCGGGCAGAAACAAAATCAATTCCTTGTTCGACAGCATCCCAACTCACGTCATCGAAGAAAACGAAATCCAGGCCGCCGGATTTTCCTCTACGATTTTCCGCAACGTGAATACACCGGAAGACTTGAACCTGGCGCGACGGGAGCTTTTGCCTCAACTCTAAATATGCCCCCCGATCAGACAAATACCGATCGACCTAATAACGATCGTCCGAATACCGATCATGCAACCAATGATCGCCCGATTAGCGATCAGGCAGTCAATGCTCAGCCGGACAGCGATCCGCCGATCCTTGTTCCCGTGCCGCCCGAAAATATCCAGGGCCCCTACATCGAGTTTCGTGAAGTCAGCAAGTCTTTCGGCGACCATCACGTGCTCGACCGCGTCAGCTTCAGCGTTATGCCCGGCGAAACCCTCTGCATCCTCGGACGCAGCGGCGTCGGCAAGTCCGTCTCCCTCCAGATTCTGATGGGCTTTCTTAAGGCCGACTCCGGATGCGTAACCGTCGCCGGCGAAGACATCACCAATTTTACCGAGGAGCAGATGGAAGCCATCCGCAAGAAAGTCACCATGGTCTTCCAAAATGGAGCGCTCTTCGATTCGCTAACCGTCGGGGAAAACGTCGCGTTTCCGCTGCGCGAAGGCGGAGGCCTATCCGAAAAGCAGATCTACGAAGTCGTCGATGGCCTGCTGAAGATGGTCGGCGTCGATCACATGCGCGACCTGCTGCCCTCCGATCTATCGACCGGCATGAAGCGCTCGGTGGCTATCGCTCGCGCCCTCGCCGCCCGCCCCGAATGCGTTCTCTACGACGAGCCCACCACCATGGTCGACCCGCTCATGGCGCAATTGCTCGGAGACCTCATCAAGCGCCTCAAAATCCAACTGCACCTCACCAGCATCGTCGTCACCCACGACATGCGCCTGGCGCAAAAGCTCGCCGACCGCGTCGTCTTCCTGCACGAAGGCAAGTCGATTTTCTTCGGCACCTACGCTCAGATGGAAAAATGTAACGAGCCGATCATTCAGGAATTCCTCTCGCTGGATGAACTGAAAGTCGAAGCGTAAGACGGAGAGATGGTTGTGCAGCGTTGGTCTTGGGTGGCGCAGGGCTTTTCGGCTCCGCCATGACCATCGCCGACCAGGCGCCTGATCACGCTTTGCTCCTTTTCTCATATCCGCTGCACTCGCGAACCGGTAGCTGCGGGTATTTCGCAAATCGCGGATCGGTAAATGAAAGCTGGCACTGCAGAAATGTCGATCCCTTATCCGATGTGATCAAGCGGGCATGCACACAATCCGCGCAAAGGCCTAACCCGGCAGATGGATTCGATTCCGAGAGTGCCACTAGAACCCCTGCCGCACCAGCTCTTCAATGGTCAGCGAACTCTCGCCATTCTCCCGGCTCATCATCTTTTCAACGTACTTTGCGATCAGGTCC
>CAZGXY010000064.1:0-39220 GCA_964530145.1 uncultured Acidobacteriaceae bacterium
AAGGCGTTCGAGAAAAAAGAATATTGGACGATTGACGCGCACCTGGCTGCCAGCAAACCTCCGGCGTTCGACGCACGCTTTCTTGGCAAAGGCGAAGAGAAAATTGAAGTCACCAACGGCGAAGACGCCGAAAAGATTCGCGCTGCACTGGAAACGGCTGACTGGATTGTTCGCTCGGTCGATAAGAAAGAGCGGCGGCGGAATGCTGCACCTCCGTTTACCACCAGCAAATTGCAGCAGGATTCTTCGCGCAAGCTGCGCTTCAGCGTGAAGCGCACCATGATGATCGCGCAGCGCCTCTATGAAGGCGTGGAGATGGGCGAGGAAGGCTCGGTCGGTCTAATTACTTATATGCGTACCGATTCAACCCGGGTTGCGCCCGAGGCAATTACCGAAGTTCGGGAGTACATCGGCACGGAATATGGCGCGCAGTACCTCCCCGAGCAGCCCAACACATATAAAGAGAAGAAAGATTCGCAGGGTGCGCACGAAGCGATTCGTCCAACCTCGGCAATGCGGCATCCCGATCAAATCAAGCAATACCTAAAAGAAGATGAGTTCAAGGTCTACAAGCTGATCTGGCAGCGCTTTGTGGCTTCGCAGATCAACCCCGCCGTCTTCGACCAGACGACGGTCGACATCGATGCCAGGACGAAGAATGGCAATGAAGTTTATTGGTTCCGGGTCACCGGATCGGTGCTGAAATTCGACGGCTTCCTGAAAGTCTACGAAGAAGCCAAGGACGGCAAGGACGAAGAGGACGAGGAACTCAAACACAAGCTTCCGCCGATGGAAGCCGGGCAGAAGCTCACGCTGAAAGAACTCAAGCCCGAGCAACACTTCACCGAGCCGCCGCCGCGATTCAACGAAGCCTCATTGGTAAAGGAACTGGAAGAACGCGGAATCGGCCGTCCCTCGACCTACGCGGCGATTCTTACCACCATTCAGGAGCGGCAGTACGCACAAAAAATCGGCGGCAAGTTCACTCCGACTGAGATTGGGTTCGTGGTCACCGATCTGCTGGTTGAAAACTTCCGCGATATTTTCGATTTGCAGTACACCGCGAAACTGGAAGAAGAACTCGACGAGATTGAAGACGGCAAAGAGAAGTGGACCGACGCGCTCGCCGAGTTCTACAAGAAGTTCCAGAAAGATCTCAAATATGCCGAAAAGCATATGGAGAACATCAAGCGGATGGAAAAGCCCACGGACGAGAAGTGCGAGCGCTGTGGCGCGCCGCTGGTGATCAAGTGGGGCAAGCACGGTTCGTTCTATGCGTGCAGCACCTACGATAAGGAAGACCCGAACACCTGCACGTTTACGAAAGAAAATCCGATCAATCTGCCCGATCTCGATTCGGCCGACGTGCAGGAGACTACGCAGGAAGAATATTGCGAGAACTGCGGGCGGGTGATGGTGCTGAAGCGCGGACGCTTCGGTCAATTCATGGCCTGCACCGGCTATCCGGATTGCAAGACCACGCGGCGGCTGGATCAAGGCAAAAAAGTTCCAGACATTCCGCTCGATGAGCCGTGCCCGAAATGCGGGCGGAACATGATGATTCGCCACGGACGTTTCGGCGAGTTCACGGCTTGCAGCGGATACCCGGAATGCAAGTATGTGAAGCAGAATTTTATTGGAGTGAAATGCCCAGAGTGTAAAGACGGAGAACTGGTCGAGAAGCGGGCGCGCAAGGGCAACACGTTTTATGGCTGCGGAAATTATCCGAAGTGTAAATTCACTTCGGCGCATAAGCCAATCGCGGAGAAGTGCCCGAGCTGCGGCAGCGAATATTTAGTTGAAAAAAATCTGAAGGCTGGGCCGGTGATTGCGTGCCCAAATAAAGAGTGCGAGTACGAGCGAGCCGCACCCGCGGTGGAGGCGGCCTCAACCAGCGCCTGAAATCACCGGGTAATTGGGTAGTTTGGTAGTTGAGTAATCTAACAAGCATCAATTGCTCCGCTCGGTTTACAATTTCTCAATCACTAAATTTCCCAATTACTCAATTCTTCGAGGTTCGAATGGCTAAAAAAGCGACTGCTTCGGATGCTCAACTGATAATGCAACTTTACGATCTGCGCCGCGAGGCGGAGATGCGCAAGGCGCGCAACTGGTGGTTTACGACTTTCTGGCCGCGTAATGCCGACGACTTCATGAAGATCGCCTTCACGCCCGGATCGCCGGAGAACAACTGGCTGCGGCAGGTAAGTGGCTACTGGAGCATGGCGGCGGGATTCGTTCAGCACGGTGCGTTGAATGCCGACCTATTTCTGCAGCCGGCGGTGAGCGGAGAGATGTTTATCGTCTTCGCAAAGGTTTACCCATTTCTAAAGGAATTGAGGGAAAAGGCTGGCGACCCGCATATGTTCAAGGTCATCGAGCAGGTCATTCACAGCACCAAGTTCGGACGCGAGCGCATGAAGTTCATGCTTGAGCGGGTAGAGAAAATGCGCGAGCGGATGGCTCCCAAGGGCAATTAGAACAATCGATGTGCACCGCGCGCGATTTGACGGATTCGCGCGGCGGTCGATCTGTTATCCTACTCCGTCGTGCGGATGATCTGGTGGTTCTTTATCCTGGGTGTCAGTACGCTGGTCGTGGTGTGCGTGGCGATCGCCCTGTTCATGCGTCTGCGGCGACACTTGAGAGCGGCGCACACGGCCCCCGATCTCGCCTCCAGCGAATTAAAGTTCGAGGGTAAAGCGGACAATATTGACCGGTAGCGATTGATCGTCAAACGAAGTGAGGCTCGGTTCGGAGAACTCTTCCATGGAAAAATCTGCTATTCCCGCGCAAGAGGTTTTTCGGCAGCGGGCGCTCGTCCCTGAGATGGCGCGGCAACTCGCAATCGCGATCGCTGCGAGCTTGTTTGTGGCTCTCTGCGCACATATCACGATTCCGTTGCCATTCACCCCGGTGCCGCTGACAGTGCAGAATTTTGGAGTGTTGCTGGTGGGGCTGATGCTGGGCAGCCGGCGCGGCTTTGCGGCACTCGCCCTCTACCTGGCTGAGGGCGCGATGGGAATGCCGGTGTTCAGTCCAACTGGCCCTGGCGGGATCGCACAGTTGATGGGGGCAACCGGCGGATTCTTGCTGACTTATCCGCTGGTGGCGTGGCTCGCGGGATATGTGATGGAGCACGGACGCAGGAGCTTTGCCCGGGCCGCCCTCGGCGGCTTGCTTGGCGAAGGGGTGCTTTTCACCGGAGGCTTGAGCTGGCTCGCATTCTTGACGCATTCGGTCGCGCAAGCTTTTCGGTGGGGGCTTTACTGGTTTGTGTTTGCGGAAGTAATCAAGGTGATGGCGGCTGCGGGAATCGCGTCCCGCTGGCCCGGCCGCAAGGCTGAATAGCGGCGATACAGTAGTCGCAAGAATTTGGAGTTCACGATGACGGTAGTTTCAGAACAAGAAGCGAAGCGTTCCGGCGGCGGAGTTGCGCAGGAGACTCGCGAGATCACGATCGCTCACAGCCCGGATTCCGACGATGCTTTCATGTTTTACGGACTTGCCACTAATAAGGTGCGCGTGCCGGGGTTGCGCTTTACGCACACGTTGTGCGACATCGAGACTCTGAATCAGAAGGCCCGGGACGGCGTTTACGATGTGACCGCGATTTCGTTTCACGCATATCCATATATTCAGGATTTGTACGCGCTGATGTCTTGCGGCGGCAGTGTAGGCGAGGGTTATGGGCCGATGGTGGTTTCGCCGCGTCCGTTTACGCAGAGTGAAATCAAGGAGAAGCTCATCGCGGTTCCGGGGACGCTTACGACGGCGTACCTTGCGCTGCAACTATTTGCTCCCGGGGTGCAGACGGAAGTTGTGCCGTTCGATCAGATCATTCAGCAGGTGCTCGAGAGCAAGTATGAGGCCGGCTTGATTATTCACGAAGGGCAACTCACCTACGATAAAGCCGGATTGCACCGCATTGTCGATCTCGGCCGATGGTGGCAGAAGATGACTGGCCTGCCGCTGCCTTTGGGCGGAAATGCGATCCGACGGGCTTTGGGGCCGGAGCTTATGTCTGCGGTGACTGGCGCGTTGAAGCAAAGTATTCAGTACGCACTGGATCATCGCGAAGAAGCGTTGTCTTATGCGATGCAGTTTGCACGGGATCTCGATGCGCAAACTGCCGACCGTTTCGTGGGCATGTATGTAAATGAGCGCACGATTGATTATGGTCCGGAGGGGCGCGAGGCGGTTGCGCGATTACTCGATATGGGACACACTGCTGGGATTATTGGGCCTGAGGCGAGAATAGAGTGGGTGTAGAAGTGGCTTCCAGCCGCTGCCTCCTAGCCTCTAGCTAAACCGAAGCCCACAAACCAAAACCAACAGATCACGATGGCTAATCGCCGTCAGAATTCCGTGCCTAGCTGGAAGCTAGCAGCCAGGAGCTAGCAGCTGAATCCCCAAACTCTGCTCATCGACGCTGACGATACGCTCTGGGAAAATAACATCTACTTTGAGCGGGCGATCGCCAAGTTTATTTCGTTTCTCAATCACCACGACTTTTCTGCCGAGCAGGTGCGCGAGGTGCTCAACGATGTGGAGCGCGAATGCATCGTGAAGCATGGCTACGGGCTGCACAGCTTCGCACATGCGCTGGTACAGACGTTTGAGCGGCTCAGCGTGAATCCGGTCACTACTGAATTGCGCGAGCAGATTCGGAGTTTCACGCACGCGATTTCCGATCATGACATCGAACTGCTGCCTGAGGTTGCCGAGACACTGCAATATCTTTCTAAGAAGCACCGGCTGCTGTTGGTGACTAAAGGCGCCTTGGCGGAACAGTCGGGGAAGATTGAGCGCTCGGGATTGAAGCGATATTTCGCCGCCGCCGAAATTGTGGCGGAGAAGAACTTCGCTACCTACGAAGCCTTGGTTGAGAAATATGAGCTGATTCGCGGAAACACGTGGATGATCGGCAATAGCCCGAAGTCAGACATCAATCCCGCGCTGGCGGTGGGGTTGAACGCGGTCTTCGTGCCGCATGGCGATACCTGGATTCTGGAGCACGAGGAATTGAATGCCGCGCCGGAGGGGCAGCGGTTCTTAATCGCCGCCGGATTCGCCGAGCTGCGCGAGCATTTCTGAAGCTCGATTCCGAGGGCCACGGAGGGCCTCGGACCTCGCTTTTACCCGCGCCAGCACTGCACCAAACTAACCAACAAGCCACTCTCGCGGCGGCCTTGGCTGCATGGTACGCTCATTCTGGTCCGTGTCGCAGCGCCGCTCATCGTGACTGTTGAGACCAACAATTTCCGCCGTCTTCTGCGCACAGTGGAGGCTCTCTCCGAACTGGGGCCCGAACTCACGGCTGAACGCGAGTTCTCCGAGACGGCACGCCGCATGCTGGCCGCTGTGATGGAAGCGGCGGGCGCCATGGAAGGCGCACTTTTCGTTTTTAACGAAAAGCCCACGATGCTTACATCAGTGGTGGCCAGCGGATTCGCAATGCTGCCGGAGCCCGCATTTATTCCTCTTTTGCCGAAACATGCGCACGCGATCGCAGCCGTGCGCGGGCCGATTGTGCTGAATGCTTCCACCTATTCGGTGTTCCTGAGCTCGAATGGAAATGTTGCCCCGGAACTTTTCAAGTGCCTGGCGCCACTGAAAGCGGCGGGAAAGCTGGCTGGGGTAATCGCGTTGGGGCGGCGTCCGGGCGACGCGCTTTACGATCGCGCGGAACTCGACGCGATGGATTTGCTTTGCAGCTATATTGGACTCGCCGTGCAAAACCATGCGCTAACCCAAACCCTGGCACAGCGCGTGACTGAGAACTTGCGGCTGATGGCTTCACTGCATGGCTTTTATGACACCGCTCTCGAGGCCTTTGCGACCGCGATCGACGTAAAACACGTCAACATTCATGGGCATTCTTTGCGCGTTGGGCGCTACGCCGCTGCGATTGGAGAGGCGATGGGCGCCGATGCGGGCGAAGTTGCGGCGTTGCGCAGCGCCGGATATCTGCACGACATCGGCAAGGTTGCGGTCGATCGGCGGCTGTTCAGCAAGGCGGCGGCGTTGAATCCCGAAGAATTTCGCGAGATGGCGGACCACACCGTGGTAGGCCATCAGATTGTCAGTAGCGTGCAATTCCCGTGGCCGAAGATTCATGAAGCGGTGCGGTGGCATCATGAGCGCAGCGATGGATCGGGTTATCCGGATGCGCTGGCGGGCGCGGATCTGCCGATGCCGGTGCGCATAATGGCGCTGGCCGACACTTTCGATGCGATGACGAGCACGCGTCCTTATCGCGAATCGCTTTCACTGGGGAATGCCTTGAGCGACCTGGTCCGGATGACACCGCTGAAGTACGACGCCGATGCGGTGCAGGCTCTGCTGATTCAAGTGCGGCGCGAGGCGGTGGGGAGCAATCGAGCTCCGTTGCTGGCCGAACACATGACGGTGAACATCGCTCCGACGGACGTCGATCAGCTGGCGGCGACCCTGCAGCACAAAGTTTCGAATGGGAAAATGTATTTGACGTAGCTTGCTGCCAGCAATGGCGTTAGGCTCTGCCGGTTGGTGATCCCTTCTTGTTGTCTCTCAAGCCTATTTTTCGCCTTCCGCGCTTTTCTGCTCAGTAAGGGTTGGTCGTTCTCTGGTAACCGGAGGAATAACAACTTTTTCTGCCGTTTAGGGTTCATAATTCAAGGTAGTCCTTCGTTTTCCGCACTGGGAGTTCTCATGCATCTGGGCCGCACGAAGATCGCCTTGTCCCTGCTTTTTTTGTGCCTGGCGTGTACTGCCCCGCGATTGCTGGCTAAGAAGAAGAGCGACGCGACGCCGGAACCGGACCAGCCGAAACGCGCTCTGCATGCGCTCAACCGTCTGACTTTCGGGCCGCGTCCGGGGGACTTGCAGCAGGTAATGGCGATAGGCGTCGATCGCTGGATTGAACTGCAACTTCATCCTGAAAAGATTGACGACGACGCTCTCAATTCCCGCCTCGATCCGTTGCGCACCCTGCGGATGAATTCTCGAGAACTCGCCGAGAATTTTCCCGACCCGCAAGAGATCAATCAGGTGATGAATGGCAAACGGCCGATGCCTTCCGATCCCGGGCGGCGCGCGATCTATCAGGTGCAATTGACCCGGCTTGAAGCGCGCAAAGAGCGAAAGACGGAGGCAACCGGGGCGGCTCAAAATGCCGAGGTCAAAAATGCGAACGCCGCGAGGCCTACGATGGCTTCTACCGGGACTGAGGCGACGGATGCGGCACCGAGCGGAGCAGCGAGCGATGCCGCCGTCGCAACCAGCGAAATAATGGCGGCTACCGATGCGCCGGCGAAGCCAAGCGCGGGGGACGAAGAGCAGGAGCGGATTCGCGAGGAGCAGCTTTATGCGGATCTCGAGATTCAGCAACTGCCGAGCTTGCCGCCGGACCAACGCTACAGGAAAATCCTGGCGCTGCCGCTCGATCAACTGATCGGGTTTGCTGACTCGCTGCGGGGCGGCAAAGGTCAGGATTTTATTCAGGGAATGACGCCGCAGCAGAAGGAAACCGTACTCGCGCTCAACAATCCTCCAGCCGTCCCCGATAGCGAACTGGCTCAGGCCAAACTTTTACGGGCGATCTACAGCCAACGGCAGCTTGATGAAGTGATGACCGATTTCTGGTTCAATCACTTCAATGTTTTCGTGAACAAGGGGCTCGACCGGCTCATGGTGACGAGTTACGAGCGAGAAGTGATCCGTCCGCATGCGCTGGGAAAGTTTGAAGAGTTGCTGGTCGCTACGGCGAAGAGCCCGGCGATGCTGTTTTATCTTGATAACTGGTTGAGCGTGGGGCCTGACTCGCCGCAGGCGATGGGCATCCCGATGCATCCGTATGGGCCGTATGGGCGACGCCTTCCACCGCGGCCGAATCCGGGCAAGCGGCCTAGCGGGTTGAATGAAAATTACGGGCGCGAATTACTCGAACTGCACACGCTCAGCGTGAACGGCGGCTATTCGCAACACGACGTGACCGAAGTTGCGAAGGTTTTTACGGGGTGGACCATCGACAAACCGGCGCAAGGCGGCGAGTTTAAATTTGATCCGCGCATGCACGAGCCCGGGCCCAAGTTTGTGCTCGGCCATCGGATCAAGCAGAAGGGCGAAGGCGAAGGTCTGGAGGTGTTGCACTTGTTAGCGACCAGTCCGCAGACGGCACATTTTATTTCGCTGAAGCTGGCCGAAAGATTTGTGTCGGACGACCCGCCACCTGCGTTGGTCGACCGCATGGCGAAAACTTTTCTGAAAAAGAAGGGTGACATTCGCGAAGTGTTGAGCGTGCTGTTCCATGCGCCTGAATTTTGGGATGACTCGGCTTATCGTGCGAAGGTGAAGACGCCTTTTGAATTCGTGGCGTCGACCATTCGAGCGACGGGCGCCGAAGTTGAAGATGCCATGCCGCTCGCCGGACAATTGAACAAAATGGGGATGCCACTTTACGGCGCGCAGCCGCCTACCGGTTATTCGATGAAAGCGGAAGCGTGGGTGAGTTCTTCGGCGCTGCTCAACCGCATGAATTTTGCGCTGGCGCTGACAAGCGGAAAAATCCGAGGGGTGAAGGTCGATACGGCGCAACTGGCTGGGAATGATGCGACGGATTCGTCGGCAATCGTTTCTACGCTGGAAGCGAATCTGGTTGCGGGCGGCGTTTCGCAGCAGACGCATGACTCAATCGTTGCGCAGGTCGAATCTGGCAAGAACACTGCGCAGCAGATGCAAAACGGAAAGCCTGGAGTACCGAAGGTTACGGCGACCGCTCCGCAGGCCAGCACGATTGCCGGTTTGCTTTTGGGTTCGCCGGAGTTTCAGAGGAGATAGCCGGAGTTTTTATGTCGATCACTCGTCGCGTCTTTCTTCGCAACAGCGGCCTGGCTATTGTTGGAACGGCGGCGGTGCCGAGCTTTCTGGCGCGGGCAGCCTGGGGCGCGATTGATCAGGGTACACGCAACAAAAGGCTGGTCGTGATCTTCCAGCGTGGCGCGGCTGATGGCTTGAATATCGTCGTGCCGCATGCCGAGGCGCAGTATTATGTGATGCGGCCGAGCATCAACATTCCACGACAATCGGTGATCGAACTCGATGGATTTTTTGGGCTGCATCCGGCTCTCGCTCCGTTTCAGCCGTTGTGGCAGCAGCAGCATTTGGCGATTGTCCACGCGGCGGGATCGCCTGACCCAAACCGCTCGCATTTTGATGCGCAGGATTTTATGGAGTCGGGCACTCCCGGCATCAAGTCGACCGACGATGGATGGCTCAATCGATCGTTGCGCTCGTTGCCGCATCCGGCGCAGAAGTCTCCCTTTGAGGCGATTGCGATGGGGCCGTCGATTCCGCGCATCCTGAGCGGAGTCGAGCCCGCGATTGCCATGAATAACATCAACGATTTTTCGGTCGGCGGGCGCAATGCGAAAGCTTCGCCGGTGGCAACTGCCTTCGAGGCGATGTACGACCACTCTGTCGATACGGTACTGCATGGCACCGGTGAGGAGACTTTCGATGCGGTGAAGATGCTGAAAGCGGCCGACCCTGCCAAGTACAAACCTGCGCCGGGCGCGGATTATCCCAAAGGGCGCTTCGGCGACAGCCTGCGGCAGCTAGCCCAACTTATCAAGGCGAATCTGGGCGTGCAGGTGGCGTTCGCCGACATTGGCGGCTGGGATCATCACGTGAACGAGGGCGCCGCCGAAGGCCAGCTTGCGAACGTATTGCGCGAGTTCTCGCAATCGCTGGCGGCGTTTTGGACCGATCTCGGCGACCTTGGCGAGGACACGGTGGTTGTGACGATGTCGGAGTTCGGGCGAACCGCGCGAGAGAATGGCAATCGCGGAACCGATCATGGACACGCAAATGTGATGTTCGTTATGGGCGGCCCGGTGAAAGGTGGCAAAGTTTACGGACGCTGGCCGGGGCTTGATCAGTCGCAGCTTTACGAGGGGCGCGATCTGGCGTTAACTACGGATTTTCGGCAGGTGGTTGGAGAGGCTGTGACGCGGCACATGGGGAATAAGAATCTGGGGGAAGTGTTTCCGGGGTTTGAGAATCAGCCGGGAAAGTTTCTGCGATTGTTAGGATAGCGCCGCAAGAAACAAACTACAGCTCGATTAGTACATCCCCATTTTCACTCTTCAGCGGATACACCGCAACCTTCACGTTGGCATCTTGTTCGGCTACACCGGTCTTCACATCCCACGCCCAGCCGTGCCACGGGCAGACTACTTTGTTGCCTTCGATCATTCCCTGCCCCAGCGGGCCGCCGCGGTGGGGGCAGATGTTGTCCATGGCGCTATAGGCTCCGTTTATGTTGGCTATGCAGATAGTCTTATTGCCGCAGGGAAATTCTTTGGCTTCGTCGGCAGGCGGGAGTTCGGATTCAGTCGTGAGCTTGGTGAAGTTGGGCACTTGGGACTCCGGTTTTAATGGAAGAAATGCTTCGCTGCACTCGGCCGACGGGCGAGGGCACTCGTCCCCGCATGAGTCTACCTGTCTTCACACGAGTCTACTTGGGCTGCAGGGTTTGCGCGATCATTACCTGGCGCTTAAAATTTTCCATCATGTTTGCGTCGAGCCGCACTTCCGTGGGCTTCCTGGCCAGCGTCATGGTATCGATTTTGTCTTGCAGCTTGAGCAGCGCGTAGAAAAGATTTTCCGGCCGCGGCGGGCAGCCGGTGACATAGACATCGGTGGGGACGATTTTGTCGACGCCCTGCAGCACAGCGTAGGTATTGAACGGGCCTCCGACCGATGAGCAGGCCCCCATCGAGATTACCCACTTGGGGTCGGGCATCTGATCGTAGATACGCTTCACGACCGGCGCCATTTTCAGCGTGACCGTGCCGGCGACGATCATGAGATCACTTTGCCGCGGGCTGGGACGGAACACTTCGGAGCCGAAGCGGGCGATGTCGAAACGGGCGGTCGAGGACGCGATCATTTCGATGGCGCAGCAGGCGAGGCCGAAGGTCATCGGCCAGACGGCGGATTTGCGCGCCCAGTTGAAAACATAATCGACCGTGCTGATCATGAAATTCTTTTCGAACTTATTTTGCAGCCAGCCCATAGATACCCTCAGGCGAGTATTATAGCCCCGACTGGCGGATTGAACGTGCAGCTTCGGCGACCTGCTTTCTTCGATCTGCCGAGATGGTAACGGTGATTGTCTCGAGGAGAGGAATCATGGCCAACAAATTCGGGACCGATATTCTGATTCAGTGGCCGGACACAAAGCAGGCGGCGCAGTTTTACGTCGAGCGTCTTGGATTCGAGATCTCGGACCCTAACCCTAAAATGGTCGGCCTGCATGGCAAGCACATCAATTTGTTTATCGAACTCGGCCCGCCGCTGGGGCCTGTTTTTGAAGTGAGCGTGGACGACATCGAGAAAGCCAAGGCGCGGCTCGTGAAAGCCGGCTGTGAGATCGTCAAGGACGAGCCTCATTGGCCAAGGTGCTATGTGAAAGATCCTTACGGCTTGATTTACAACCTGACGACTTAGTTCGGTGATATGCGGCGAAGGGGTTGCCCGCTCTTCATTCAGTCAGCTACAAATAGATATTCATGGATGCACAATCCGCGCTGGCTGCGCGCCGTAGCGCCACTCTGAACCGGCTCTTGGATAAATGGGCGCGCGTTCGGACCTCATTCTTCTGGCTAGTCGCGATCTCGCTCTTCCTTCGCGTGGGCTGGATCGTCGTGGGGCACACCTATAAGTTCAAGGCGGCGGAGAATAATTTTGGTTTCGGCTGGGAGATGGGGCGGATCGGCGCGGCCATTGCGTCGGGTCGAGGATTCAGCGATCCCTTCGGTGCGGCAACCGGGCCGACCGCGTGGGAGCCTCCGCTTTATCCTTATCTGACGGCCGGTGTCTTTCACTTCTTCGGAATTTACTCGCGAGCGTCGGCTTTCGTTCTGCTTTCGATCAACAGCGTGTTTTCGGCACTCACCTGCATTCCCATTTTTCTGGTCGCGAGGAGAATTTTTTCGGAGAAAGTTGCCGTTGGCTCGGCGTGGACCTGGGCGCTTTTGCCTTATGTGATGTATTGGTGCACGCGGTGGGTTTGGGAGACGAGTCTTTCGGCGCTGCTGCTGGCCGCGATTCTTTGGCTAACGCTGACCCTGGAAGAACGCGACGGATTGAACCCCTGGCTTGCGTTCGGATTGCTGTGGGGTATCGCGGCGCTCAACAGCACCGTGCTGATCGCGTTCCTGCCCGCGTCGGGATTGTGGGCATGGTATCAGCGTGCGAAGCGGGGCAAGCGGTCGGTAGTTGGAATTGCAGCCTCTGCGCTGATTTTCATTGCGTGCGTGGCGCCCTGGACTGCGCGCAATTATCAAACCTTCGGCAAGTTTATTTTTATTCGCGACAATTTTGGCGCGGAGCTTCGCCTGGGCAACGGCCGCGGCGCCGATGGAACGTGGATGCAGTATTTGCATCCCACACAGGATCTTTACGCGATGCGGCAGTACATCCAGATGGGTGAACTGGCTTACATCGATATGCGCAAGCGGCAGGCGCTTGATTATATCGAAGCGGATTATCCGCGCTTCGCCGTGCTTTGCCTAAAGCGCTTTATTTATTTTTGGGCGGGGCCGCCGCGGCTGGCGCAAGTCTGGTGGCTGGCGCAGGTGAAGAATTCGCTGTTTCTGGCGTCTTCGTTGCTGATGTTTTGGGGCCTGGGGCGTGCTTTGCGGCAGCGCTGGCCTGGGACCTGGTTGCTATTCTGGCTGATCCTGTTATATCCAGCGATCTACTACATCGTTTTTCCAGGGCAGCGTTACCGTCATCCGATTGAGCCGGTGATGACAATCCTGGGAGTATTCCTGCTCACCGAAGCGAATAAGCAAAATCGGAATGAGAGCTAGTAAATCGTATATCCCGGCGCGGGCGTGCGCAGGTCTGGCTTCGACGCCATGAGCAGCAACGCGCCTTCGCGCTTGAAAGCCCGTAAGTCTTCCAGACTGTTAAAGGATTTTGTTTTGTAATCGTCCGGGGTGGGCGTGTCGTCGGGAACTCGGATTGCCTCGACCTTTTCGAAGGCGTGTTTCTTCAGGAGTTCGACGTATTCTGCCGCCGAGCGCACGTGCACCGGAACTTTCAACTTGTCGACCCACTGCAGCGAATACCGGTTGTCTTTGTAGAGATTGATGAGAATAAATAATCTGGCGCGCGGCGCCATCACGCGAAACAGTTCCATCAGAGCGCGATCCTGATCGGCATAGTAGTAGAACGACTCGACTGACAAAACTTTGTCGAAGAAGTTTTCTTCCCAGGGGATTCGCTGCGCCGAGCCCCAGACGTACAGAAGGTTGTCGAAATCTTTCGATGCAGTGCGGGCTTCGCGAATCATTTCGTCGGAGACATCGAGTCCGACGACCTGGCCGAACCCGTCGGGACCTTCGCCGACCAGCCGGGCTAACAGCCGCGTGGCCCAGCCTGATCCGCAGCCCAGATCGAGCACGCGCTCGCCGGGACGAAGGCCCATGTGGCGGATGGTTTTCGACGTGATGTCGAAGTGGTGTTGTTCCATCTTCGGGCCTTCGCCGGCCGTGGCCCAGCGGTTGAATTCCTGTTGCAGCTTTTCGTCGGGGGTTAGGGATTTTTCAGGCATAGGTCTTCGTTTCTGTGGGTAGTGTCCTAAGGCAAGTTTAGGGCGCCGCCGCCCGCGTGATGCGCGTCAGCTTCGCACAGTTTATGTTACAGTTTCCTTCCGCATGGCAACAGACCCTCAAGGCTCTCCGCCGAAGCCTGGCCCCGGTCTTCTTTACTGTCCAAACTGTGCCAAAGAAGTGAACGATCCGCTCACCTGCGGCGACTGCTCGGCTGTGATCTGCCGGGTTTGCGGGACGCCGCTCGAGTCTGCCGACGAACTGGGGATCGGATAATGGATTCGACTCTGGCTCCGCCGACTACCGAGAAAGCTCCCGCAGATTCACAGCCGACGCTTGTTCGCGGCCTCGGCCTGCTCGATTCTGTCTTGCTGCTGGTGAGTGGCATTATCGGCTCTTCGATTTTTCTTACGGCAAAAGATATTGCCGGGCCTTTGCCGCAACCCATGCTGTTTTTAGGCGTGTGGGTGATCGGCGGGGTGATTTCGCTTTTCGGCTGCGTGGCTTTCGCGGAGTTGGGGTCGATGTTTCCGGAGTCCGGTGGGCAGTATGTTTATCTGCGTGAGGCTTACGGCGATCTCGTCGCTTTTCTTTATGGATGGATGCTGTTCTCCGTCGCCAATGGCGGATCGATCGCGGCCCTGGCGGTTGCAGCAGCGGCTTATACGGGCGAGGTTTTTCCGATCGTTTCTCAGGATCATCTTGTTCTGTCGATTGCGGGAATCGCGATTACGCGTGCGCATCTGTTTGGATTGTTTCTGATTGCTGTGCTCACTTATGTGAATGTGGTCGGCCTGCGCTGGGGCACGCTGCTGCAGAATGTTTCAACGTGGACGAAGTTCGCGGCGATGGCTGCGTTTGTGGTCCTGGGATTTGCCATCGGCAAGGGCGACTGGTCGCATTTCAATCCGCATGGGGCGACCCTTACCCTGGGGCTGCATCCGGCTCAGTTGATTTCGGCGATGGGGGTGGCGCTAATCGCGGTGTTCTGGGCTTATGACGGATGGGTTTACATCACATGGGTTGCGGGTGAAGTGAAGGAGCCCCGGCGAAATGTGCCGCTAGGCATGGTGTTCGGCGTGCTCGTCGTCGGCGCGATTTACATGGCGATGAATTTCACTTACCTGTATGCGCTGCCGCTGAGTGAGATCGCACAGCATGAAACTATCGCTCATGCCGCGGCGACTGCGCTGTTTTCTCCGCGCGCGGCGGTGTGGCTGTCGCTCATGATTGCGGTTTCGTGCTTCAGCGCAGCGGCTACTTGCACGCTCTCTGGCGCGCGGGTTTATCTTGCGATGGCTCAGGATGGAGTTTTCTTCAAGCGCATGGCGGTGATTCATCCCAAGTGGCGGACGCCGGCTTTCAGCTTGATTGGGCAAGGCGTGTGGGCGGCGCTGCTCACCGTCAGCGGGCGCTACGATCAGCTCTATACTTACGTGATTTATGGCATGGTGCTCTCCTACACGTTGACCGTGATTGGAATGTTCCTGCTGCGCTGGCGCCGGCCGGAGATTCCGCGCCCTTACCGCTGCACGGGATATCCCTGGCTGCCTGCGATCTACGTGCTGGTAGGCGCGGCGTGGACTTTGAATACAATCATCACGCGACCTTCCGAGGCGTTCTGGGGAACGGCGATTGTGCTGGTTGGCGTGCCGGGGTATGTTTACTGGAAGTGGAGTAATCGCAAGGCGGCGCTTGGATAGGAAATCCCCCGCAAGCCTAGAGATGGCTTGAGTGAGCCACCTGTGATCACTCCGCATTCTTCCGCGCCGAGCGTATGACTGCAGTAGCTTTATTTGCATCCGCTTCTTGCAGTACCTTGGTGTGTTGACCATTCGTTCGCCGTGGTCCGTGCGTTCGCACCTTTCCTTGAGAAACCTGGAGAAACATCATCCAGGATAATTTGGAGAAACAATGAGCCGTTCGGTTTCGCTCCGCTTGCTGGCTGTCGTGTTCGTCATCTCTGCCTCGTTCACTGGTTGCACGCGCGACCCGAATGTTCGCAAGCAGAAATTTCTGGAGAGCGGCAACCGCTATGCCAAGCAGGGGAAGCTGCGCGAGGCGGCGATTCAATATGCGAATGCGCTGCAGATCGATCCGCGATTTGCCGAGGCGCATTATCAACTGGGCGAGACTTCTCTCAAGCTGAAAGATTACAACCGGGCCTATGCTGAGCTTGCACGAGCGGTTGAGCTTGCTCCGGGCAATTACAGCGCGCAGGCCGATCTGGCGAATCTGCTGATTTCCGCACGCGATTTGAAGCAGGCGCAGCCGCATCTGGATGTGCTGCGCGAGAAGCAGCCGGACAGCTCCGATACGCATTTGGCGTGGGCAAATCTGTATGCCGCGCAAGGCGATTTGAAGGCGGCTTTAGACGAGACGCAGAAGGCGGTTGCCGCCGACCCGAACCACGCCGATTCGTATTTGAATCTGGCGATTCTGCAACTGCGCACGAACCAGTTCGACCAGGCCGAGGCCAGTTTGAAGAAGGCGGCGGCGCTTGGCCCCAAGCAGATGAATCTACAACTCGCTCTGGGGGGCTTTTATCAGGGGCGCAACCGCTTTCCGGAAGCGGAGGCGCAATTCAAGCATGCGATCGATGTCGATCCGAAGGATCCGGCCCCTTACGCGTCGTATGTTCGTTTGCTAATGACTGAGGGGAAAAAAGCGGATGCCGAGAATTTCTTAAAGCAGACCAAGAGCGGCTTCCCGGATAACTCCGAGGGCTACCGCATGCTGGGTGACTTTTATTTCGCCGACAACGAACTCGATAAAGCCACTGCGGAGTATGGCGCTCTTTATCATGATCATCCCAAAGATCCGCAGGTGAAGAAGAATTACATTCAGTTGCTGATTCTGAAGAATCGCATCGACGAAGCGACGAAGCTGGATGACGAGATTTTGAAAGTGAATCCGCATGAGGCGGATGCTCTGGTGTTTCGCGGCGAAATACAACTGCACAACCGCGATGCCAACGGCTCCGTAGATTCGTTACAGCAGGCGATCAAGAACGATCCTAATAACGGAGTGGCACACTACCAGCTTGGGTTGGCGCTGGAAGCGCAGAACAACAGCGCACAGGCGGAATCGGAACTGAGGCAGGCGGTGGCGCTGCGTCCGGATATCTCGGATGCGCAACGAGCCCTGGCCGGCTTGCAGATGCAGCAAAAAGATTTCGACGGCTTGGCGCAGACGGCGGAGCAGATCATCCACATGGCGCCGAACTCTCCGGATGGCTACCTGATGCGAGCGCTGGCCGATATGAACCGGCAACAGTTTGCTCCGGCGGACCAGGATCTGCGCAAGGCGGCCGATCTGGCGCCGGCGAGCCCGGCTGCTTATGTGCAGATGGGAAATCTGCATTCCTTGCAGAAGCAATATGCAGCGGCGATCAAGTTTTATCAGCAGGCGCTGGAACATGATCCAGCGTCGACCGACGCGCTGCAAGGGATGATGAACACCTACCTTGCACAGAAGCAGGTCGATCAAGCCATTGCGGCGGCGAAGGCGCAGATTGCCAAGACGCCGAACAGCAGCGGGTTTTACGATCTGCTGGGCACGGCACTGTTCCAGAAAAAAGACTTTGCCGCTGCCGATGCGGCACTTCACAAATCGATTGAGCTGGATGGGAACAATTCCGACGCGCTGGTGAAACTGGCTCAAACGCAGGCCGCGGAGGGTTCAACCAGAGACGCGCTCGCCACTTATCAGCAGTCGATCAAAGATCATCCGAAGGAAATTTCCTTCTATATTCTTGCGGGAATGTTGTATGAATCGCAGGGCAATTGGGATCAGGCAAAGAACCTGTACCAGCAGGCGCTGAACCTTGAGCCGAACAATCCGCTGGCCTCAAACAATCTGGCGTACGTGATGCTGCAGCACGGCGGCAACGTGGATGTGGCCCTGGCGATGGCGCAGACGGCGCGGCGCGGCATGCCGGATTCTCCAAATGCCGCCGACACGCTGGGATGGGCCTATTACCAGAAGGGCGTGTATCAATCGGCGATTGATATGTTCCAGGAGTCGCTGCGCTTGAACGAGAAGAAAGGCGGCGCCGACGACGCCATGGTTCACTATCACCTCGCGCTGGCTTATCAGAAACTAAACCAGGTTTCGCAAGCGAGGCAGCAGTTGGAGCGCGTGCTGAAGATTAATCCTAACAATGGGGATGCTAAGAAGGCGCTGTCGGAACTGAGGGGCTGAACGTGGCCTGGGCGGGTTGCGATCAGTCGGCGGCGGCGGTTTCTTTTACTTCATCTTTGGAAGGATGCTTGGGCGTGCGGTTCGAGGGCAGACCGGCGTCGCGGATTTTGTAAAGCAGGGCGCGGTAGCTGATGTTCAGGGCCTTGGCGGCTTGCTTGCGGTTCCAGTGATGGTGCTGCAGAACCTTCAGGATGATCTTGCGCTCTAGTTCATGCACCGCCTGGCGCGTGATTTTTTTGAGTGAGATCGGTCCATCGACGGGAATGTCAGCGGTGAAATAATCCGGCTCGCGGGGGCGCAGATCGACGGAGATGGAATCTTCGGTGCCGAGAATCACATACCGCTTCATCAGATTTTCCAGCTCGCGGATGTTTCCCGGCCAGTGATATTTTTTCAAGGCCTTCATCAATTCTGCTGAAGGAGCCGCGGCGCGCGCGTTGAACTTGCGGTTGTAATATTCGAGAAAATACTCGACCAGTTGCGGAATGTCGGAAGAGCGCTCGCGCAGGGCCGGCACGTATACATTCACCACGTTGATGCGGTAAAACAAATCGGCGCGGAAGCTGCCGTTGATGATCTCTTCTTCTAGCTTGCGATTGGTCGCGCAAACCACGCGGACCTCGACCTTCTTATCTTCCTGCGCTCCGATGCGGCAGAACTGGCCGTCCTGCAAGAGCTGAAGAAGTTTCGATTGCAGCGCCATGTCGAGTTCGGAAATCTCGTCAAGAAAAAGCGTGCCGCGGTGCGCCATCTCGACGCGGCCGGGCTTGGCGCCGTAGGCGCCGGTGAACGCTCCTTTTTCGTAACCGAAGAGTTCGCTTTCCAGCAGCGTGCCGGGAATCGCGGGGCAATTTACCTTTACCCACGGACCCGTCTTCCATGGCGAACCGGCGTGAATCATGCGCGCGATGATATCTTTGCCCGTGCCGCTCTCACCGTGAATCAGAACCGGTACATTGGCGCCCGCGATCTTCTCCAGGCGTTCGCGCAGCGCACGCATAGCTTCGGTCGAGCCGAAGACGACGGCCTCGGGGGGCATTTCGCCCAAGGGTTGGATCAAGGCGCTGACTGGATTCGAAGCACTCATAAGACTTTCCGCTAACGTAAGGCTACGCCATTCAGTGCATCTGGAGAGCCAAATCCCGCAGCGAAAAACAGCTGTTCCGGAGGGTATTCTATGTTCTTGAGTCGAAGCAACTTACTAAAGATAGAGGGATGCGATGCAGAGTAATTGGCGGCACTGGCGGCATTCCGGCAAGAGGGTGGAAACAAGGGAAAAGATTTTCACGCGGGAGAACTGATCTTCCGACGGCGGGTCGTGGAGGCAGGTAAAGACCTGGTCAGCGGCCGCGAGAAACGCAGCGCGATCAAATTGTAGCCCTGGCCGTGGAGGGTGCGTAGAACGCGGGCGCGGAGGTTGCGAGTGGCCTTGGGCAGCGCCGCCAGGGCCGCTAATGGCGCGCTGGGAATCTCCAGGGAAACCTGAGCGGAGAGCGCGATTGAGCGGCGGACGGCTAGCAGCATCCCGCCGGCGCAGACGTTCAGAGCGGTGGCGAACTCCAGGAATTCTTTATCGTCCTCGGCCTGGCTTCTAACGAAGACCGGGATGGCTAAGGGCAAACGCGGCCACCGCCTACGCTCTGCAACAGCGGTTCGACTTTTCACCCACACTCCTTCCGAGGCCATTAATCCACAATACACAGCATCCCACGGGCCAAAGCCTATGTTGTGGGGCTAAAACCGGCGAAAGAGGGCGAAACCCGGCGTAAGCCGCCAACGTGTGCTACAGCCAGTCTTAAGACCTTTGAAGCGGGGTTATTTCGTCAAGTAAAGCTTTAGTAAATTTTTGTTGCACGGCGAACGTAACCAGGCCCACGGTTACGGAAGGAGTGCAAGCTTTTGCGACACTTGGGTAATCCGCTTTCATTTTTCGTTGACATCGAAAAGTAGCGCATCATACGATGCAATCACAGCATTCTTCCTTATCAGTCGAGTGCATCCCCCCGAATCAGACCAGCACTTTCCACTATGGCCTCGGTGCAAAAGAATGTGCGCGCTCCGGAGACCGGAGCAAAGGCAAGTCCGCCTGCCAATGCATCAACCGAGGGAATTCCGAACCCGGTTGACCTGCCGCAGGCTTATTCCGAATTGCAGGAACGATTTCAGCGCACGACGAATGCGCTCAGTTCTGCCGCGCACGATTTGAAAACTCCGCTGGCGATTCTGAATGGATACGTGGAACTGCTGCACAGCGAGAAACTGGGACCGTTGAATTCACGGCAGCGCGAAGTGCTGAGCGACATGCAGAGCAGCGGGAAGCGCTTGCAGCAGTTTATTCAGGATTTTCTAACCTACAGCGCGCTCGAAACCGGCGGGCTGACGATGACATTCGAGGATGGCGATCTTAACGATTGCCTTTCCGGCGTGTGCCGCTTGTGGTCGATGCGTTTTCAGGAAAAAGGTCTGGCGCTCTATTTTTTGCCGAATGAAAAGTTGCCGGATTTTTCTTTCGATTCGGCGAAGCTCGAGCGCGTGATTTCAAATCTTCTCGAAAATTCCTTTAAGTTTGTTCCGCAGGGCGGAACGGTCTGGCTGCATGCAGAACCCTACATGTGGGAACGGCGGGCGGCGGCGCAACCAGCTTCCTCCGGTGAGCGGCGGCGGCAGGAAACATCGCAACCGAATTCGGTGAAGGTCAGCGTGTCGGATACGGGGCCGGGGATTCCGGCGGAGTTTCATCAGGAAGTGTTCGACGACTTCTTCCGGTTACCGGGCAGCGAAAATCAGGAAGGCATGGGATTGGGACTGGCGATTGTGCGGCGGCTGGTGCAAGGCATGGGCGGAAAAGTTTGGGTGGAAAGCGATCCAGGAGCCGGATGCAAGTTTTCATTTCTCATCCCGTTCAAGCCGCCTGCGACTTCGAGCGGTAAAGGAAAGGGTCGATGAGCGAAAGACCGAAGATTCTTCTGGTCGATGACGAACCGGCGATGCTGCGTTATATCAAGACGCTGCTGGAGGTCGACGACTATAAAGTTGAAACGGCCTCGACTGGCGAAGAAGCACTACAGCGCATAGAGAAAGGCATGGAGCCGGATCTGGTATTGCTCGATGTGCTGATGCCCGGCATCGATGGCCTGGAGACGCTGGAGCAACTACGCCTGAAGCGGCCGGGAACGAAAGTTGTGATGCTCTCCTGCGTAAATGACACAAAGAAGGTCGTGCAGGCGATGAGGCTGGGTGCGCACGACTATTTGACCAAGCCTTTTCAGAAAGCCGAACTGGATGCGGTGATCGATCAGTGCCTGGGGCAGGGCAAAGCGCCGGTCGGGGGCGAAGTCGAGGAAGTTGGCGACGATGTGTTCTTCATCGCTGCCAGCCCGGCGATGCGGAAGATTCGTTCACAGGCCGCGCTGGTAGCGCATGTGGATATTCCGGTTTTGTTGCTCGGCGAGAGTGGCACCGGCAAAGAAGTTTTAGGAAAGCTGATTCACAAGCTTTCTCCGCGGGCGCACCGCACTTTCTTGAAGGTGAATTGCGCGGCAGTTCCGGCGGATTTGCTCGAGAGTGAATTGTTCGGGTATGAACCCGGTGCGTTCACCGGAGCAACACATGCCAAGCCGGGAAAGTTCGAACTGTGCAACAAGGGCACGATTCTGCTGGACGAAATCGGCGAGATGCCTCCGATGCTGCAGGCCAAACTGCTGCACGTTTTGCAGGACAATAGCTTTTCGCGGCTGGGCAGCCGGAGCGTTATCAAAGTCGACGTGCGGATTCTTGCGGCGACGAACATCGACATTCCGCAAGCCATCGCCACGAAGCGGCTGCGCGAGGATCTTTATTACCGGCTCAACGCTTTCACGCTGCAACTGCCCCCGCTGCGCGAGCGCAAGGAAGAAATTCCAATCCTGCTAAAACAATTTATGACGCGCATGGCCGAACGCTACGCGCGGCCTCCGCTGCCGTTATCGCCGCAACTGCTGGAGGCATGCCAGGCTTATAGCTGGCCGGGTAACCTGCGCGAGTTAAACAATTTTTTGAAGCGTTACCTGATTCTGGGAGACGAACATCTGGCCGCTGCCGAGTTGCAGCCGCGCATCGATGGGAACGGCGGAGCCGCGCATGCGGATTCGGCAAAGAGTGGAGACGCCGGCGGAGGCTTGAAATCGCTGGCGCGCTCCGCAAAAGATGAGGCTGAAGGCGAAGCCATCCGGCAGGCGCTGGAGCAGACAAACTGGAACCGCAAGCAGGCTGCGGCGCTTCTGCAGATCAGCTACAAAGCTTTACTCTATAAGATCCGGCAATACGGCATCGCCGAGGCCAAGAGCCACCACAAGCTCTCCGCGGGCGCCTAGGAGCAGGCTCCGTGCCCGGTTCACTCTTCTGACGTCTGACCACCAGCGCATTTGACAGCCCGCGACAGCTTACGGCGTTACCGTCACGCTGAAGGGCGCTGTCTTGGTGTAGGTGCCTGAGGTTGCAGTGACGGTCATGGGATATGTTCCCGATGGCGTGCCGCTTACCGTAGGCTGAGTCTTATTGCTGCTGCATGCCGGCAGCAACAAAGTCAGGGCGAAGAAGGCCGTGAGAGTGAACAGGCTTAACAACCAATTTCGACGCCGCTTTCTGTTGGCTCCCAGGCTTAAGAAAGCCATTCCCGGAACAGTTAGCCAAAGAGCTAAGAGCGGCCCGCGCCACCGAGTGGACGCGGTGTTGACCGGTTGGGCCGTCGTCGTCAAGTTCAAAATCGTTGAACCGCTGCCCTGACCGTTGCTCAAAGTAATGGTGCTGCTGGTGAAGTTGCAGGATGTCCCGGTAGGCAGCGAGCTGCAGGCAAGAGAGACGTTCGCTCCAAAGACTCCCTGCGTGGGCGCCACTACGACGCTGTATTGAGCGGCTTGGCCAGCGGCGACGGTCTGGGCCGAGGGCGCGACCGAAAGCGTAAAGCCGGTAGCAGTGAATGCGGCTGTGGTCGTGCTATTGGTGTTGGTATTGTTGGGGCTGGAGGCGATCGCCGTCATCTCATAGGTGCCGGGGAGGGTCGCGCTTATGTTAAAGACGACGTTAGCCAAAGAGCCTGCCTGCAACGTAGGAATCTGGCAAATGATATCGACTCCATTGGTGCCGCTTGGGGCGCTGCACGTGCCCGAACCGGATTGCACGCTGCCGCTCGCGATGGCTACGCCGTTGGGAACCTGACCGACGACTGTAATGCTCGTGGCCACGTCTGGGCCGTTATTCACCACGGTGAACGTCACGGTCACGGGGCTGCCCGCACCCACCGATCCGGTTGGTGAAACGACCGGGGCTACGCAAGTGATGCACAACTGCGCGGCCGTTCCCAGCTTGACGACGAAATCGTCAGTGGTTCCGTTCAACGTGGTTCCACCCGCTCCGGGCAGAGGATCGTCGACTTGCAGGTTGGTTGAAGTGGTATCGCCCGCGAAGTATGTGTTCAGGCTGGGGTCGACGGCGATGCTGGTTCCGCGATCTACGCCGTTGCCACCGAAGTACGTCACATAGTTGCCGATTTGAGTGGTCGCTGTCGCGGCGGTGTTGAGATGAGCGAAGAAGGCGTTCTGCGTGCCGTTGAGCGCGGTTTGAATCGCTCCGGTGGTGGTCGGAAGGGTTGGCGGGTTCGCTGTGCCTGAATTTGTCGAGCCGGTGAACAGAGCGTCGCTGGCGGTGTCGACTGCAATCGACAGTCCGGTCTCGTTGCCGCCACCGCCGAGGTATGAGAAATAGGTCAGCAGCAGAAAATTCGGCGTTCCCGTAGTGCTCACGGAAGGATTAGTAAAGCGCGCCACAAACGCGTCGGTGTTTGTGGTCGTAGCAGGACAAGCCGACGTCACGGTGACTATCGTTCCCGGAGTATTCAGGCAGGTCTGATAGCCCTGGGTGCCGCCTGTGGGTAAAAGAAAGTCCGGAGAGTCGGTGGTTCCGGTGATGTAAACGTTGGCCGCTCCGGCGTCGACCGTGACCGACGGACTCGAATCGGCCAAAGTACCGCCAAAGTAAGTCGAGAACAGAAGCTGCGCACCGGCTTGGGCCAGCGGGTTTATCTTCGCGAGAAACCCATCCGTAGGATAAGGAGTCGTAGTTGGCGGGCTGCACGGATTCGCCGTGGTCGGTTGGGTCGTTGGCGGAACGGTATCGAGACACGGCTGGTAAGCGTTGAGAATCGGGAAGTCGCCGGAGGTGCCGCTGTTGCCGTAGAGTCCCGAGCCGCTGTTGTAGAAATTGGTGGTGCCGGTGAAATACATGTTACCGATGCTGTCGACGGCAATTCCGCCGCCGGTTGCGATGGCTCCGCCCGGCGTGTTGCCGCCGAAATAGGTGGAGTAGGCAATGCCTCCGACACCCGGAACTCTGGTATTCACTTTGGTGGCGAAAAATTGAACGCTCGCAAGCGATGCACTTTGGAATGGAACCGGCAAGTTCGTTGCTGGAAACGCAACTGTGGTGCTGGCGGCGTCATTCGATGTCGTTGAACCCGTGACGAAGACATCCTGTACGGTATCGATGGTCATGCCAGTCGATACATCGTTGCCGTTGCCGGAGAGGTATGAAGCGTAAGTCTGAGCCGCACCGCTCGCTTCGAGGACGCTGATGAAAATCGAGGTGCAGGTTGCGCCGCTGCACTGCGAGCCTTTCGCCATGGCAGATGTCTGGTAGGCGAGGCTGGTGGTTGGGAAGTTTGACGAAGTGGTATTGCCCACCAGATATGTGTTGCCGCCAGCATCGGCAGCGACTCCCGTGCTGGTATCGGTGCCGTTGCCACCGAGGAAAGTCGCGTAGACAACTACCGGCGGCGACGACGGATTGATCTTGGCAACGAAAACATTTGACGTGGTGCCGATTGTGGCTGGAGTCGCTCCGTTTAACGGGAAAGAGGCCGGCGGCGAGGTAGTAGTGCCCGCGAGGTAAATGAAACCATCTCCGTTAACCGCAACGGAAGGGCCGAGCGTCGACGCTTCGGAACCCGATCCGCCGAAGTATGTGGAAAAATCGAGCACCGGGTCGATTACCAGTTCGCGCTGGTGATCGTAGCTTGCAACTTCGAAGCTGACGCGATTGCCGGCGTGGAGGATGAAACGTCCGGCGATGGGGGTGCGGCGATCTCCATTCTGCTGGTAAATCTGCGGGGCGCGCAGGCGGAGGATGGCTTGCTGACTTTCGTTGATATTGTTTTTGCGCGTGCCATTTCTACGCGCGACCAGGAGATCTCCGTTTCTCACTCGCAGGATGCTAGCCCCATCGAACTGCAATTGAGCTTGCGAAGCGTCGGCGCGGGGTGCGACGCGGAAGTCGTATTCGAGGTGCCCCCGATGTCCATAGAAAATCAGGTCGACGCCAGGATAAACCTGCCGGTAACGCACTCCAGCAAATTGCGGAATGCCGCGATGCCACTGCTGGGGATCGTTGCCGATGATGTAGTTGGTCTTGCCGGGGAGCGGATCGGCTCCGGCGATTTCCGGGTTGGAATTGGCGTCGACCAGGCGCATGCCGATGAATTCTTCTTCGGGCTTCGATCCCGATCCTGGAGCAGAGCGCAGGGCGAGCATGGCGCCGTTGGGGTCCAAGAAAAGTCCATAGCCCTCGCCGCGCGCCATGAATTTCACGCCGGATTCGGCCTGGCCCCGATTCGGTTCGAAGATCAAGGGCAATTGTCCGAGAACGCTTCGCGCATCTGCCTTCGCCTGGCTAACAGAGGCTGGGAGCGCGGTTCGAGACAAAATTGGAGTCGGAGGGGTGGGAAACTGAGCGAAAGCACCTTGAAAAGCGGGGCGGGAACTCACGCCAAAGACAGCGAAGCCCGCCACCAGCAGGATGACGACTGCCCCGAAAACACCGGCGCGAAGCCCGCGGCGACCCAAACCTTCTACCACGCGTGTTCCTTTCGCACTATTGGCCCCCGAACCTGCTCCCAAGCTTTTGGCAAACCCACGGCCACTTCCCATTCAATTTCCTCCCGGTCACAACCAATCGTTTGGAGAGAGTAGAGACGGCGCGCAAGTCAGTGCCTGCCCCGCGCCGGCGAAACCGCCCGCTGCTGACGTGTCATTAGGAACTGGCGGAAAATAAACAACTACTTAAACATCTGGCGGATGGCGAAGTCAAGCGACCACTCTCTGCAGCGGCCAAGTTTCAACGAAAAACTCCGCCGTAAATTGGTTCGCCGTCCCCGGTTTGGTCAGATGCGTTGGCCGATGAAGAAAGATGCCGGAGCATGGCACGAAAGTGGGCGAACTAAATTGCAACCGCCCGGCACGTTCGAGCTTTTCGACGGGAAGATCTGGCGAAGCGATTATTTCTCGGTTAACCGGACGAATGCCGGGAGTCTTTTTGCTCTTGCAAAGCTTTCGAAAACCTATACAGTGTGTACTATTCGATGGCTTTCCGAAGGGCGGGAAGCGTTGACACTCCCAGCCGGAAGTAGATCCGTAGAGCCCTGATCTGGTCTTCGTTTTCTGGTCTTCGTTTTCTGGTCTTCGTTTTCTGGTCTTCGTTTTCTGGTCTTCGTTTTCTGGTCTTCGTTTGAAGATGCTTTGGGAAACCCCGCGACGGATGCAACCGGACTTTCAGGAACGACGAACTATGCGGCGCTTCGATATGCGCCTGCCGGCCCTCGTCCGTGTCGGTCACGAGAAAGAGGTTCAGACGGAAACCCAGAACGTGAGCGCCCGTGGAGTTTTCTTTTACCTGGACCGGCCGGTCGCGGCAGGAACTGCGTGCGAAGTGACTTTGACGTTTCCGCCGCACATTACTCTCACCGACGCGGTTCGAGTGCGCTTTACTGCACGAGTCATCCGGGTCGAATCGCAGCTTCCCTCGTCACGCATTGGGACGGCCGCCATGATTGAGAACTACGAGTTTCTTCGCTCGAATGGCGGAAACGAATTTCTGAATGCGCTGCAGCGGGAGTGGAAGGCGGCGAATTGAGCCGTATCCTTTACCTGGTGGATTTGCCCAAGTCCTTCATTCGCTGGCGCAGAGCGCGGTAGCGGCGCGCAAGGCTGCCAATGTAGACGCAGTGAATCAGCCAGGTCGCAACGTAGGCGGCGTACAGATACCTGGTGGCGTTCATTGCGGCCCTCCGGTGAAGGGTATTTTGGCTTTGGAGCCTCGCGGTCCGACTTCCAGTAGCGATTCCAGCGCCTCGGCTTCTTCGACGTCGCGCTTCAGCACTTCCAGTCGATAGCGTGCCCAGCAAACCAGAAGCGCGAAACAAGAGAACGCCAGCCAGTTAATCAACAAAATATGCAGCATGACGGGATCGATCGAGCCGCCTCCGCCGATCACCGGCTGCGGGTGCTGAGTACGGAAAAACCAGATCGAGAAATACACCAGCGGCACATCAAGAGCGCCGAATATCGCGAGAACGGCGGCCAGTTTGGGAGTCTGGGCGCTGTCGGAGAAGCGGCGCAGAATCAGATAGCTCACATAAATCAGCCACAACACTAAGGTCAAGGTCAGGCGCAAATCCCAGGTCCACCAGATGCCCCACACTGGACGCGCCCAGATTGGCCCGGTCACCAGCACTACCGTACAAAAAACTACCCCGACTTCGGCGCTGACCAGGGCAACGGCATCGGCCTTCGGATTTCGACGCGCAAGATAGGTCACCGACGCGACGAAATTCACAAAGAATAGAAGAAATGCGGTCCAGGCCGAGGGCACGTGGTAATAGAAGATGCGCTGCACATCACCCATGGTCCGCTCGGTGGGAGCAACCCAGATCGCTTCATAGAAGGCGTAGGCCAACAACAGCGCCGTGAGAACTGCGAGGATGGGGAAGGCCTTTTTCATTCCGCCTGCAACACCGTCTCGAATAAGGCCAGACAAGCAGTAGTAAACACCACATCGTAGGTGAGAAGCAACACGATCCAGAAGCGCGGGCTGCCGTCGCCGCTAAGAATGATGCGGGTAGCTTCGACCATGCTCTGGATGGCGGGAATCGACAGCGGAAAGAGAATCAGCGGCAGCATGACTTCGCGCATTCGAGTGCGAATCGACATGGCTGCGAAGAACGTGCCACTGGCGACCAGGGCCCAGGTTCCCAGCACGCAGACGGGGATCAATTGCCAAGCCGTGCCGAGAATTCGCAGGTTGTAAAAGACCATGAAAAGCGGCGCCATGACGGCTTCGAGCAAACTCACCAGAATGAAATTGCCGATCGCCTTCGCTAAGAACAACGCATTGGCCGGGGCAGGCGAGGCGCGGTAGGCGTCGAGCACCTGGTTGCGCAATTCGCGCGCCCAGGTTTGGTTGAGCGCGACGATTGTGGAGAAGAGGAATGCTACCCAGACCAAGCCTCCGGCGATCTGGCGTGATTCTTCGGCTGTGGGATCGAAGGAGAAACTGAAAATCACCACCACCAGCAACGAGAAAAACAGCATGGAGTTGAGCGCATCTTTGGAGCGCCACTCCAGGCGGATATCTTTGGCGAGCGTGGCGAGCGTGACTGGCCAGAGCTTCATGGTTGGTTGGTTCGCGTGACGTTTTGCCCAAAGTGCGCGGTGCGGTCGACGATCTGGCCGGCTTGCATCCATATAAATTCGTCGGCAACGCCTTCGAGCAGCGATGCCTGGTGGGTCACCACGAAAATCGTCTTGCCCGCATCGCGCATGTTTTTGAGCAGGCCGACCATCTCCCGGGCTGAATGCAGATCGACATTGGAGAAAGGTTCGTCCAGGAACAAAATTTGCGGATCGTGCAGAATCGCGCGGGCCAACGACATACGCTGCCGCATACCCTGCGAATACTGACCGACGGGACGCGGCAGGGCGGGATCGAGATTCACGGAGCGGATCGCATGCTCACAGCGGCCGTCGCCGGCGATCTCGTAGAGGCGAGCGAAGTAGCGCAGATTTTCCATCCCGCTCATCTCGTCGTAGAGCAGCGACGGATGCGCCATGTAGCCGATGTCGCGGCAGGCTTCGTGCGGGCTTTTGCCCGCGATGGAAATCGTGCCGCGCGTAGGATGCGCCAACCCCGCCAGCGCCCGCAGCAGAGTGGTCTTCCCTGCTCCGTTATCGCCGAGGATGACGTGGAATCTGCCCGCGCTGAATTCGGCGGTTACGCCGCGCAATGCGGCGAAGCGGCCGAACTGCTTAACCACATTGTCGACGATAATGATGGGGCGAGAATCGGGCACGGTCAGGGTTTGCGCTTCGCTTCGGCGATGAGTTTACCGGAGATCTTGCGTTGACGCCTACACAGTGCACCCGAGATCAAAAACTCAACCACAGAAAGCACAGAGCTGCACAGAGTAAACCCTGGTGAGCTCCGGACCGCCGTAGCGGGTTAGGAGATGAAGTGAACTAGTTTGAGGCTGCAGCTCGTCCGGCGTTTGGCTGCGCTTCGGTCACAGTTTTTGTTGGCGCGGCCTGCATCTGGTTGCCGGGCTGCTGCGGCGCATACTTCGAGGCGCACTTTGCCTGTAGGGCTTTTGCATGGAAAACGCCATCGTGGCCGAAGCTGCCATCGGCTAGCGCTTGAGAATCGTCTTTAAAAGTATCGGGGGGCGCCTCGGTTCCGGTGTAATCGACCGAGAGCAACTGGTCCTGCTCAACCAGCACAAACTGGACGTGGGTTCCTACTCGCTTGATCGAACCGGGCTGCACATTTCCGGCAACGCGCAGGCGCTTGGAGTACGCGCCGTTGCCCATCTTATGCAGTTCGCTGATGGTGACGTAATAGCTTTTGCTATCCTGCACTCCGGTGTAGGCGAGATAGCCGAGCAGCAGCAGAATCACGACCGTAGCCGCGCCGAACTTCAGATAAGTTTTGCCCTGGGTCGACATAGAGAAACCCCGTTGAAAAGATGCTCTTCTGACTCTACCCCTCGGAGAACGGAGAATCAAGATTTCGACGAGCTGGGTAGCGGGCTAATTCGAATCGTTATCAAAAAGCCTCCGGATCCCGCCGTTGCCCAAATCTCTACTCTGTCTCTTGAGTTGGGACCACTTGATCCAGGCCCAGAAAGCAGTGGCTGCCAAGAGGCCGATGACACCCAGGATGTGCTTCATACGAAGCTCCGCGACTGTCCTCTACGAGGAGACTAATCTTCTCCTGTGGCCGACAAAGATCGATTTTCCGAATTCAGCGCACGGGTTCGGTTGTGATGGATATTCGAAAGCGCGCTGCCGGCACGCAGGTCGTGTAGCCGTCGCGGTGCGTGGAATCCGAATTTGGGCTGTCGCGCACGACGCGATAATCGCGAATCGATAAGCAAGTTCTGTCCACGCCTTTTTCCAGCACGGAATCCAAGGAACGGCTCTGGGAAGAACGCTCGTGCTTCGCACTTGCCTGCGCGACGGAACTGTCAGCGGAAGTAACTTGCCGATCTGGCTCGACCGGCGGGTTAGGGCTTTGTAAGGTCTGGTCCGATTCAAGAGCATCGGGCGCGTTTATCGACCCTGCGCCCTGGAACGCGACGAGATCGGATGCTCGGTTCGGCTGCGATTGGGCGAAAGCCGCACCGGCGCAAAGCGCCGGCAAAATCAGAAGAATGAGCAAGCGGGTAAGTGACATACGAACCCCCTTATAAACGCATGATACCACCGTTGGCACCGCACTTGATCTGCCTACGAATCGACGCCGAATGCGGAATCTAAACCTCATCCGATAAAATGGTAGCCAGGTTCTTAAGTCTATGATTCATCCCTGGCACGACGTGACCCCCGGCGACAAACTTCCCCACGAATTCGATTGCGTAATCGAAATTCCCTTTGGATCGAGCGTGAAGTACGAACTCGACAAAGCAAGCGGGCTCATCAAACTCGATCGCGTTCTGTATTCGGCGGTTTACTATCCGGCGAACTATGGATTCATTCCGCAGACCCTGGCCGAGGACGACGATCCGCTCGACGTGCTGGTGCTCTGCCAGGAAGCTGTGGTGCCGCTCACCATCATTCATGCCCGCACGATCGGCCTGATGACGATGATCGACAGCGGAAAGAAGGACCACAAGATCATTTCCGTGGCTACCAAGGATCCTGAATTCAATTCGTACCACGAAGCTGCCGAAATGCCGCCGCACCGGTCGCTGATGCTGCGGCGATTTTTCCAGGACTACAAACAACTCGAAGGCAAGGCCGTCGAGGTTGACGAAATACGTCCAGCAAAGGAAGCCCATCCCATCATCCTCGACGCGCTGCTCCGCTATAGCGAACAACGGCGCAAGGGCTTCGGAGCGAAACCCTGACGCTTACATCGCCTTGAAGACGAAGCTGATTTCTTTGGCTTCGTTCGCTCCCACGGTGATTGTCTGCGTGGCTGTGCCCAGCTTTTCATGCCAGGCTTTGATCGTGTACGTTCCAGGCGGCATCGCGTTTGCGATGCCGATTGGTTTGCGCGTGCGCCGCTGCTGTGCTAACGTCCCATTAATTCTGCGAATCGGCTTCGAAAAGAGGAGACGCTCATGGTGGGCATTATCTTTCTCGTAATCCTGGTGGTGATTGTTGTCGTCCTCATCGGGATGTACAACAGCCTGGTGCAATTGCGGGTGCGCACCGATTCGTCGTGGTCCGATATTGATGTGCAACTCAAGCGGCGGCACGACCTGATTCCGAACCTCGTCGAGACCGTCAAGGGATATGCCGCGCACGAAAAAGGGACTTTCGAAAACATTGCGAAGTTCCGTTCGCAGGCGATGCAGGCCACGACTCCGGCCGATAAAGCTGCGGCGGAAAATCAGTTGACCGGGGCGTTGAAGAGTTTGTTTGCTGTGGCAGAAAATTATCCGGAGTTGAAGGCTTCCGAACAATTCACGCAACTGCAAGACTCGCTAAGCCAGACGGAAGATTCGATTCAAAACTCGCGCCGCTACTACAACGCCGTGGTCCGCGATCTCAATACGAAGATACAGTCGTTTCCCACCAACATTCTTGCCAACATGTTTGGCTTCCAGGCGAGGCAGTTCTTTGAAACCGACGCGGCCGATCGCGAGCCGGTCGCGGTCAAGTTCTGACCCGAATGCAATCGAGGTTCGTTAACGTTTTGCGATGCGTCGCACGTGCGGCGGCGGTTGCCCTTCTTTGCCTGGTGACGCTACCGGCCTTTGCCAAGTCCTGGCGGATCTCGAATTTTCAAGCCAACATCACCGTGAATGATGAAGGCGGCGCAGTGGTGAATGAGACCATTACGCTGGTTTTTGTTGGAGAGTGGCACGGCATCCATCGCACGATACCGATTGAGTACCCGGGGCCGAACGGCACGAACTACGAACTGTTCGTCAAGGTGACCAGCGTCACCGACGAAAACGGCCACAAGCTGAAATACGATTCGTCGACTTCCGGCGCTTATCGTGATCTGAAAATCTATATCCCCGATGCCGTCGATGCCACGCGAACTGTCGATGTCGCTTACCGTGTGCGCAATGCGACACGATTTTTCGACCAGTATGACGAGTTCTACTGGAACGTGACCGGCAACGATTGGCCGGTGCCGATCGATCATGCCGCGGCCACGGTTCAATTCCCTGCCGGCGCGAGCGGATCGTTGCGCGCGCAGGCGTTTACCGGCGTCTACGGCTCAACTGGGCGCGATGCGACGGCGAATGTCGAGGGATCGACTGCGGATTTCGCCACAACGAATCCTCTGCCGATGCGCGGCGGCATGACAATCGACGTTTATGTACCGAAAGGCATTCTCAAACAGCCTGGCTCGATTACGAGATTTCTTTGGTTCGTCGGCGGCAATCCGGCTGTGTTCTTGCCGCTAGTCACGCTGATCGTGATGTTTACTTTGTGGTGGTCCGCGGGGCGAGACCCCGATCCAGGAATGTCAGTTGCGCCCATGTACGAGCCGCCGGCGGGAGTCACCCCGGCCGAAGCCGGAACGCTTCTCGACGACCGAATTCATCCGCGCGATATTACATCGACCATTGTCGATCTTGCGGTGCGCGGCTATCTCAAGATCGAGGAGACTGACGACAAGGGCCTCGTCTTCCATCACAAGGATTACATCTTTCATCTCATCAAACCGATCGACAACAGCCTGGCACCGCATGAGCACGTCATGCTGGAGAACATTTTTGCGGGAGGCAGTGACATCCGGCTTTCGAGCCTGAAAAACCGCTTCTACACGGTGGTGCCGGTAATTCGGGAAGACATTATGGCCGCGCTGAAGCTGAAAGGGATTTACACGCTTGATCCCGAAACGGCGAATGGATACAGCATCGCCGCGGCTATCGGCATTGTGATCGTATTCGCGGTCTTTCAGTTCATGGGGTGGGCTGATTTTTTCAGTTCCCGTGCGATCGCGGCGGTGTGCATTTTTATCTCGGCGGCGATCTGGGTTCTTTTCGCCCGCGTGATGACGGCCAAAACGCTCAAGGGCGCTCGCACACACATCGCGGTATTGGGATTTCAGGAATTTATGAATCGCGTGGATGGCGAGCGATTGAAAACCATGCCGTCGAACACATTCGAAAGATTCCTTCCATACGCGATGGCGCTTGGGGTTGAGCATCACTGGGCGCAGGCATTTGACGGCATCGTGAAAGATCCGCCGACGTGGTATGTGGGGCCAGGATTTGGATACGGAGTGATATTTAATCCGCTTTTGTTTTCCAGTTCCATGAATGGCATGGCCACCGATATGCATCAGGTTTTTGTATCCGCACCGCGGGCGAGTTCGAGCGGGTCGGGATTTGGCGGCGGAGGGTTCGGCGGAGGCGGAGGCGGATTTTCCGGGGGAGGGTTCGGCGGGGGTGGAGGTGGGGCGTTCTAGCCTATCGTCGCACCGAGAGGCCGGCTCAATCAGTGCAGGGATTCTTGCGCTTCGTGGTACAGAGTGTAATTGATAACGGCCATTGACGACGCAGTGGGAAGGCACCTCCGTGGGCGGGGTTGTAACGCCAAGAGGTAGTTCACGGCAGTGGGATGCGATAAAGGTTCCTTCGCGTGGTTTCCTTGCTGAACGTGTAACGCGAGCTGTCGGGACCCGGAGCTATATTTCCCTCCACCACCTGCGTGGCGACAGCGCGCAGCTCCTTCTCGGATTGAAATCCTGCCGCGGGAAGTTTCGGCAAATCGCTGCCGCGAGGGAGCGGAACGGCATAGGTCCGCGCATTGCCGACGAATGAGTCCCAGAAGAAATATATGAACTTGCCGTCGAGAGCCCATCCGGCTTCACACAATCCCGAGCAAAGCGGGATCGAAGGGCCGCCGGCGAGCGGCACCGCCTCAGCCTCGTCCAATTTCTCTTCCTTCTCGGAGGCGCGATAAACCACCGCAAATCGCTCATCGGGAGAAATCCCAAATGCATAGGTGATCGGCTCCGAGGTAAGTTTTTCCTCATCGGTGCCATCGTCCTTCATGCGAGATAGGTAGCCATGCCCACCCTCGGAAAGCGTCACATAAATGCGCCCAGAGTGAGCGTATTGGGGGAGAAATCGCCCGCGCCCTGAGTGAATCTCGCGCGGGGCGAAGCGGTGTTCGGTGGACCCCAGCCAGAGATGGTGCTGTCCGTTGGCATCAGCCGTCTCAAAGACGACGTGCTCGCCATTTGGAGAAAGAGCGTAATACGTGACAGAGATTCCAGGTAAAACCTTGGAGGCCTCACCGGTGCCGAGATCGTACTCCCACAGTTCGCCGCCGCTCTCAAGTCGTGAGGGGTTAGTGGCTACTATGTAGAACACCCTGCTTCCGTCGGTGGCGAACCTTGGAGTATGGGAATAACCTTGCGAAGAAATTTGCCGTTCTCCTTGGTCGTCATGTAGCCAGATGTTTCTCTCAGTGGTGCCAGCAGAGGTGACCAATGATTTGCCGTCTGCAGCCATGGCGATACCCTGTTCGTCGCCGAAACTGAATGTCAGTTGCTGCGGTACTCCCTCGGGAAAGGACTGGCGCCAGATGTGATAACCCTTGCCGCCTGCACCGGAGTTGAGGTACATCCACTTGCCATCGGGCGACCAGGCGACATCCTCGCAAGCTCCCGGCGGCCCGACCGGGCGTGCGGCCCCGCCCGTAAAAGGCACAAGTTGGCATTGGATCATGTCTTTGTCCGAACCCATTTCGGCCACCAGTACCCATTTGTGATCCGGCGAAAGGGATGAGACGTGCGCCATGTGAGTCTCATCGGGAGGCACATACACATCCCGTTGCTCCGAACGGCTCTCAGTTGCGGTCACGACTGAAAGGTGAATTCCGCTCTTTATCTCGCTGAACATCACATGGCTTGCGTCGATCCAAGTCAAATGCGTGGCATTGTTGAGAAAAACCTGGGGCTGGCCTCCGAGCACAGGCACAATCCATTCCTGCCAGTTGGGCCCAGCTGTTCCGTAGGCAATGCGCGAGCCATCCGGAGAGAATATGGGCCCCATCTTATTGGTGGCTTCATCATGCGTCAGCTGGACCGGCTCTCCATCGGGAAGCAGCTTGACGTAAAGCTGCGCCGAGCCGTTAGTTGCACGCAGAAAAGCCAGCATGCGTCCGTCCGGCGACAGCGCCGGGTCAAAGCTCTCGCCACTAAGGCCAGTGAGTTGGACCCACTGCGAAGAGTCGGGAGGGGAAACCCTGGTTGAGCTTCGCCAGATCGCAATCGCGCCTACGGCAAGCACTGCGATGAGCAGCGAAACACCAGCCCAAACTGCGGCCCGGGATTTTCTCTGTGGACGGGCGCTTTGCGGCCGCGCAGCTCCGATTCTCGGTTTTGTTCCGGATTCCGTGTCCCGCTTCAGCCGCTGTAGATCCGTGCGAATGTCGGCGGCATTCTGATACCGCAGGGTGCGATCTTTCTCCAGCGCCTTGCCGATGATCCGTTCCAGTTCCTCCGGCAGCTCGCGATTGAAGCGGATCGCCGACGGCGGTTCGGAATCGAGGATCGCCTTGAAGATCAAGCCCGAACTTTCCCCATGAAAAGGTAATGCTCCGGTTGCCATCTCATATAACACCGCACCGAAGGAGAACAGGTCGGTACGCGCATCGACTTCCTTCGCCCGCACCTGCTCCGGCGACATGTAGGCTATGGTGCCCACAGCCTGCCCTGGACTCGTCAATTGCTCATCGAGCGTCACCGTTGCCTGCCCCGAGCCAGCGCTGCCCGACGCGCGAACCGGTTGCGTAACTTTCGCCAGCCCGAAGTCGAGAATCTTGGCGTGCCCGCGCTTGGTAACGAACAGATTGGCCGGCTTGACGTCGCGATGAATAATGCCGGCGGAGTGAGCAGCGTCTAGGGCATCGGCAATCTCGATTCCCAGGGAGAGAATCAGTTCCGTCTCCACGGGCTGACCGGCGATGCGGTGTTTTAATGTAACGCCGTCGAGATACTCCATCACCAGAAATACTTGATCGCCGTCCTTTCCGATCTCGTGAATGGTGCAGATATTGGGATGGTTTAGCGCTGATGCCGCACGAGCTTCGCGGCGGAAGCGCTCGAGAGCCTGTGGATCGCGGGCAACATCATCGGGCAGGAACTTCAGGGCGACGAAGCGGCCGAGTTCTGTGTCCTCGGCTTTGTAGACAACCCCCATTCCACCACCGCCGAGTTTTTCAAGGATTCGATAGTGCGAAATGGTCTGGCCGATCACTGGGCTGAAATGTTAGGGCCGGAGCTTAGGCAAGTCAACGAAGGAACGGAAAATATGGTGCGCGCTGAGGTGGCTGTTGAAAAATCCCAATTCACTCAAGTGGCCGATGAACTGCACAGGCCCGAGGCACAACGGCGTGATTGATTCATGGTGCGCCCGGAGAGACTCGAACTCCCAACCCTCTGCTCCGAAGGCAGATGCTCTATCCAGTTGAGCTACGGGCTTGGAACGAGCCAGGGGCGCGGGTTTTCCGCCGCGCCGAATACTACCACAATTGGAAGGCAGAGGGTCAAGAAACCACACTAAATGGTGTAAAGGTTTTCGACTCCTTGTTCCAATGTCCGACCGGGGATTGTATTTTTGTTCCCCTTCTTTTCTTCAGATACACCAAAAGGCAGCGTTCGCAAAAGTAAGCCGCCATTCCGAGGGACATTGTGTCCCACGTTTCTTGTGGCAAACCGCACTGTCCAGGTCCACGTAATTCCAGCACAAAGCCGCGTCCCGCACAGCCGTTAGCGCACGGTTCAGTCGTAATTCTCATTGGTGCGTATGGCATAACACCATCATGCCACGTCGTTCCCACCATGCGGGGTAATTTTAAGCTAACAAAAAGCCTCTTGACACTGTGAGGCAAAATGACCCATAATGTTTGTGAGGCAATATAGGCCACATGACCAAGACACATAATCGAGGATTCGCGGGCGGTATAGCTAAGCGGAGTGATGTGACCCGGTTGGCGTGGGCACTGAAGGGAGCGCCGATGAGGACCAAGGACCTACGGCTAAATGCAATTGCCGGAGTAGCCGAAGGCCGGAAGCTCAGAGACAGGGTAACGACTCTTATGCGAGATGCCAAGGCTAAGCCGGAGGACGCCGTAGTTTATTGCCTCTTTGCTGAACCTGATCTGTCCGCGCTTGTTCGTGATTTCGGAGAGATGACCGTCCACAATGGTGCTTCCGATCTTGCGCTTGCAACTAAATTCGTGGACAAGCTACCGATTGGTTTTCTTGTTATCGTGGTGGACCGGAAGGACCCGAAACGTCCCATTTACGGGCACGCTCGCCCGCTGATTGTGGAGGACCCTCGCGGTCTGGAGATGAACGAGAAAGCACTTGAAACAACCATGCGTGTGCTGGAGCGCCGGTTAATAAAATCCGGCCACATTCCGGACATGCGGAATTAACACAGAAGAAAAACGAAGGCTCCGACGTTACGAGCGCCGGAGCCGGTTAGCAAAGAATTGGGACACGGTGAGTATCGCAACCCCGCTTTGCTCATTTTACAGGAAAAAACAATGACCGCAGAAAATCTCATTGGCGAATTGTGGCGTAGGTGCTTGACGGATGCACGCGAAGCAGGAAACGTGCCAGCCGGAGCGGTCCAGAAGCTAATTGAGGATTCCCGCGAGATTCTGACTGAGTACGGCTGCTCGAAGCGTAACGCCGATGTGGTCCTGTTTGACCTTTACACGATGATCCATTGGGACGGGGACCAACCGACAGACCGAGTTTTTGAGACGCTACTTGAGATTGAATTGACCGAATTTTTCAGTGAAAGAGGCATCCGCGCATGACGATTAGCAGCCCAACTTTCCGCACTTCCTTTTTCGCCGTTCTGCCGAGTTACGCCGCTCAAATCATTGCTGGTAATCGTGAAGCGAACACGCGGCCCATCGCAGCCGGGAGCGTTGGAATATTCGGCGTCCTTGGTGGAGAATCCGACTACTTTGCCGAAACCCATTACGGGACTATCCGACAATCCGTGAAGCGGCAACTCGCGGACCCATCGGTCAAAACGATTGACCTTCTGATTGATTCGCCTGGAGGTTCCGTTCTCGGTTTGCCTGAGACGGGGGACGCAATCTACGCAGCCAATAAACACAAGCCCGTTCGGGCGTTTGTGACCGGCATAGCCGCGAGTGCTGCGTATTGGCTTGCGTCCCAAGCCTCCACGGTCACACTCACGCCCTCCGGCGAAGTTGGGTCCGTGGGAGTTTTGGACCTTCACGCTGACATAACCAAGGCGCTCGATAACGCGGGCGTGAAAATCACTGCCGTAACAGCCGGTGAGCACAAGGTTGAACGTGCGCCTTTCACGCCGCTCAGTGACGACGCCAAAGCCCACATGCAAACCAGCGTGAATCAATGGTACGGAGATTTTCTGTCCGCGATTCGGCGCGGGCGTGGTGCGCGGGTGCGCTCAGATAGCAATTACGGAAATGGCCGAATGCTCGGTTGGCGTGATGCGCTCGCGTTGGGCATGGTGGATTTTGTTTCTGGAGGTGGTCTGTGACGTTACTTGAAATTTCTTTCCAGCGTTCTAAGGCGAAGCGCGAAGCGGCCCGGTTGCTTGATACGGCTGTGGCTGAATCCCGCACGCTCAGTATTGCGGAGCAAGTCCGTTTTGACTCGCTCGCGGCACACATTCAAGAGCTGGACTCACTATTTGTCCAGCGCGAATCTCTCAGAAAGGCAGTGACCACCTAACAATGGGTCTCACATTACTCAATCTCCCTAATCCCATCACAACCGGCAAGCGTACTGAATTGCCGCTCGGTGCGCCGTACTCGCTTGGCACGATGGCATCTTTGATGATTGGCGTGGAATCAACTTCCGGTCAATTTGTGACGCCACAGCGGGCACTCCGCGCCGCCGCTGTACTCGCGTGTATCAGGATTCTGACCGAAGACCTTTCCGCGCTGCCTCTGAATCTCTACCGGCGCACGCCGCAAGGCGCACAACTGGCAACCGACCATTCGCTATCCCGATTGCTCCATGACTCACCCAATCCGTTTATGACTTCGATGGAATTGCGCGAGTCCATGATTCTGGACACCCTCTGCTACGGGCAGTCCTTCACGGAGAAAATAATCGGCGCG
>CAZGXY010000065.1:0-56513 GCA_964530145.1 uncultured Acidobacteriaceae bacterium
CATCGGCTACAAACACCCGATACCGCGGAGCATCTTCATTGGTGACGATGTAAACTTTCCCGTCATAAATCGAAGCGCTGTAAAGAAAATTCTTCCCGCTGGTCACGGCCGTCGGTGGCGTCTCCGCCTTCAGGTCCATCAAATAAAGTTCTGATTTAGTCCATCCCTCCGAAACCGTAATCAGCAGCCACTTCCCGTCGTTCGACAAGTTGACGCTGGGCCAATCCTCGGCGTCGCGTCCCTCGCCAAAAACTTTGTCGTCGGTTGCCGGATCGCTTCCCAGTAAATGGAAAAACACATGCCGGTTGTACATCTCCTGTCCCTCCGGCACCTCGCTCTTGTTCGGATACCGCGTGTAATAAAAACCCGAATTGTCGTGCAGCCACGCAATACTCGCCGCCCGCGTGCGTTCAATCGTGTCGGGCAACAGCTTGCCGGTCTTGGTTTCAATAACGTGCAGCGTGCTCATCTCCGAGCCGCTGGGCGAAGTGCCGTAGGCCAGATACTCGCCGTTGTAAGAAGGATCGAACCAATCGAGCGCAATCGTTCCATCGGCCGCCATCTGATTCGCATCGACCAGCACCCGGTCTTTTCCGCCGTTTTTCAAATCGACTCCGCCCTCGCGCACATAGAGCACCGGCTGGTTCTGCATCCCGTCTCGCCGCGCATAGAAGTAATACTTGCCGCCAATCTGCGGCACGCCCACGCTGCCAATGCTCAACAGCTCAGTCAGCCGCTTATGAATCGCCTCCCGCCCCGGCAGCGGATCAAGCACCGCCCGCGTATAAGCCAGCTCCTCCGCAACCCACTTCTCAGTAGCCGGACTCGACCCATCCTCCAGCCATCGATAAGAATCGATGACCTTGGTCCCATGAAAATTCTCCTCCACGGGCCGCCGCTCGGCCTTGGGAGGCCCAGGCAAAGAAGAAGCAGAAGAAGCACCAGCAGTAGAAGAAGCAGCAGACGTCACGTCGTTCCCCTCCCGCGAAGATGAAGCTGAAGCCGAAGACAGCGAATCGTCGGCGGCATAAACAGTCATGGCCATAACCATCAAACCAGCAATCACCCAAATCACCCGCCCACCTCCAAACATAAGCCCTCCATCTCGAATCCGCGGCATCAAACTCACGACCAATTGCAGTCGCAAGACACCACCCACAAACTTAAGTTTCGCCGGAACAGCTAAGGTTACCAAAATGCAGGAATCCCTTCCGGCAACTAGGTCTAAGGACCGCGATGGGTCCTTCGTGACTCCTTCAGGAAACGCTGTCTGTGTTTTGGTGGCCTCAGGCGCTGCCGTTAGTCTTTTGTGACTGCTTAAGGAACGTTATGGTTTTTGATAACCGCCAAGGGATGCTATGATTTCAGTGTCCGTTTCGTGGACGGGACACTGCCACAGGACACTGCCACACTCCTCAGTAGCTCAATGGCAGAGCATTCGGCTGTTAACCGAAGGGTTGTAGGTTCGAGTCCTACCTGAGGAGCCATTTCTTTTCATCCCCCGCTGCACCGCGACATTTCCCGCCTCCGCCGATTTTGGTGATTTCTCGAAGGACCCTGCAGTAATTTCGAAGCTTCCAAGGAATCGCTTCTTGCGAAGTTCTCGAACGTCCAAACTAACGTCCAATTCGCATCGGCCAGCCAATAGTTCTTAGCCAGACTGTCGGTGTGATCCATGAAGCTGTGCAGCTTATTCTGTCTGCAATCCGGACAGGCTCGGTTTTTTGGCAGATCGAATCTGGCTTTGTTTTTCAACAGATCCTTATATCTGACAGATAGTTACGTGGAGCGCACTATTTCCGCGCCCCAACCATCAAGTCCAGAATCTGGACTGATTTTTGCAGATTTTGAACGGTCGCTCTCGCAAACTGAAGAAAACACAGCGCAGAACCGATTGGGCACCTTTGGCCTTTGACCTGCACAAATATCGCAAGGGTGAAGATTATGGACGAACAAGTACATCTTGATGGTCTGCTTCTTACCAAAGACAAAGAGGTAGTCTCGGTGATGAACCAGATCCTGTGCAGCTTTGCGATTGATACCCAAGTCTGCGGCGAAATTGACTCCGCGCTGGATGTGGTCAACCACCGTCACGTAGATGCGGTAATCGTCGACTGGGAAGGCGTGACCGATCCTACTCGCGTGGTGCGAGCGGCACGCAAATCGTCACCCAACAGCAACGCGACTATCGTGGCGATGGTCAATGCCGGCTCGGAAACTCACGCATTGCTGGTGGGCGCGAACTTTATGATTCTGAAGCCCGCCGACCTCGATCATGCCAATCGCTGCATGCGCGCGGCGTACGGAACCATGCTGCAGAATCGCCGCCGGGCGGCGCGCGTGTCAGTCGATCTACCAGTGATAGCGAGGGTGGTCGACGCGGGCGGCATCGAAGCCAGAATCAGCGACCTGAGCGTGGGCGGCATCGCCCTGCAGTGCAGACAGCCTCTGGAACTCAACCAGGAGGTCGTGGCCCAGTTTTGTTTGCCGGGATACCCCGATGTTGTTCATGTGACCGGCAAGGTAGTGAACGCGAACGCGTCCGGACGAGCTGGGCTGCGATTTTCCCATGTCGCTGAAGAGGATCTGCATTTTCTGGAGAATTGGTTGGGGATAGAGCTGGCTAAACTTGAAAAAGCCGAGATCCCCGTTTACGACCCCAAAGAACTCAGCAATTGAATTCCATTCTTTGACATTTGCGGTGTGACGCTTCTGGCAGCTTTATTTTTCAAGCGCCCAGAATCCTAGCCCTCAACCGCCTTTCATTTGCGTTTCGATGAGCCAGAACACCGCGATTATTGCGCCAACCCCCAGCGCCAGCACCAATAGCCACGCCCCCAGTTGATCTAACCGCTCTCCTATCTTTCTCTTTCTGCGGGGCGAAACGTGAGACGAACGACCACGCGACTGCATTCGAACACTCCCTTTGGCCTTTTCAAAGTCTGGAGCAAATCTGAGTGTGTCCTGTTTACTACTTTCATCTTGTTACGAAAGCCGAACAAAGGCTTCGGTTTCGCTTAAGCCAGAATTGCGTTGTATTCGTTCGATAAGCTGCTTTACCGGGGCTGGTCCTGCGTGGCTTCGGCGGAGATTTGATCGTCGCGCCGCGAGAAATCGAGTCAGTCGCTACTCGCGGTTGCCGCCTTGGTCCTGTGGTTGAGCACTTCCCGAACACGCTCGCCGAGGGCCGAGAGACGGAACGGCTTCTGTAGAAGAACATGCCTGGGATCGGTAATTTCCTGATCCGACAGAAGATTCTTAGAGTATCCCGACATAAATATCGTGCAGATCTGAGGGCGCGCTTCCGCAAGTTGCTGGGCGAGCGTGGTCCCGCTCATCTGCGGCATGACCAAATCCGTGACCAACAGGTCGATTGGCCGATCATACTTCTCCGCCATCTGCAGAGCCTCAGGTCCACCACCAGCCTTGAGGACGGTGTAGCCATTTTCAGCGAGGTATTCGGCGGCCGAGTTGCGCACTCCATCTTCGTCTTCTACCAGTAATATCGTGCCGGTGCCGGAAATCGAAGTTTGCCGGCTTTCTTCCCTGGGTTCAGCCTTTGCGGCCACTGACGGGAAAAATATTTTGAAAGTTGTCCCGACGCCGGGCTCGCTGTGGACAACGATCTGCCCGCCGCTGTGCTTGACAATTCCGAATACTGTCGCCAGTCCCAGCCCTGTACCCTTACCCTGCTCCTTGGTCGTAAAGAATGGCTCGAAAATGTGAGATTTTGTTTCGGCATCCATGCCGCAACCGTTGTCGCTTACGGCCAGCATGACATATTGCCCGGTGTTGGAGCCGCCCGCCGAAATAGCAGAGGCACTCTCCAACAGGGCATTGGAAGTTTCCAGCACCAACCGCCCGCCATTTTGCATCGCGTCACGGGCGTTGATCACCAGATTCATGATCACTTGCTCCAATTGGCCCGGATCCGCTTTTACACATTCGGTACCCGCGCCTGGAATGAAGTTCACCTCGATGTTCTCGGGGATCAAACGCTGCAGCATCTTCAGTTGCTCAGCGATGATTGAGTTGAGGTCTACAATCTTGGGCGAGGAAACCTGTTTCCGGCTGAACGTGAGCAAGCCCTGGGTTAACGACGATCCGCGATCTGTCGCCTTCACAACTTCGTCGAGGTAGCTGCGCATCTTGCCGTCTGTCAGCTTTCGCGCGAGCAGTTCAGCGTAACTGCTGATTGCCATCAGAATATTGTTAAAGTCGTGAGCCACTCCTCCGGCGAGGCGCCCTATCGCCTCGATTTTCTGCATTTGCCGCAGCTGTTGTTCGAGCTCGCGATGCTGTGTAATGTCTTGAATCGTTCCCTCGAAGTGGTGGATATTGCCCTGATCACTCAGCACGACGCGCGCATTCTCGGAAACCCAGATGGTCTTCCCATCTTTGCGGTAAGCCTGGTATTCGAATTTGTGCACCGATCCATGAGCCTTCAGGGCTTTGACAAACTCGTCGCGCACTTCAGGATTCACATACCCTTGCGCTCGAATATCCTTTACGGCATCGATCAACTCCGCCTCGGAACCAAAGCCCATCATCCTTACTAACGCTGGATTGGCGGATATGTATTTGCCATCCGGAGTGGATTGGTAGATTCCTTCGACTGCATTTTCGTAGATGGTGCGATACTTTTGCTCGGCCCGCTGCAGTCCTTCCTGGGCCTGCCTCTGCTGCGTGATATCGATTAGAAATCCGACGATGCCTTTCACGTTGCGGCTCGCGTCGCGAATGGGGGCAGCAGAGAGATTTACCGTGACCCGAGAGCCGTCGCGTTTTTGACGCTGCATTTCGCGATTCGTAAGGATCTGGCCGGAAAGCAACTCTTTGTGCAGCTGGGTTGCATCCAGAAAAGCTTCTGGCGGGATGGTCGGATTCGGCTTGCCAACGACTTCCTCCTCGCTCCAGCCGAACAGCGCTTCAGCGGCGGGATTCCACATGGTGACGCGCCTCTCCGTATCGGCCGCGACAATCGGGATCGGCGATGCATAGATGCTGGTTTCGTTGGCTTTTCGGAGCGCCTCTTCCGCTCTTTTCTGTGCCGTGATGTCGCGGGCAATCACCGATCCGCCGACGATCGCACCTTCTGAATCAAGAACCGGGGAAATTGTGAGGGAAACGTCGATCAGCCTTCCGTTTTTTGCTTTCCGGACAGTTTCGAAGTTATGGATGGCCCTGCCAGCCCGCAACTCGTCGAGAATTTTATCGGTTTCGCGGGCGCGCTCGGGTGGGACAAGGATGGCAATGTTTTTGCCGATTACCTCACCCTTGGAATATCCGTAAATGGACTCGGCCCCCTTGTTCCAACTGGTAATCTCCCCGGAGAGGTCTTTACTGAAGATTGCGTCTCCAGAAGACTCGACGATGGCGGCCAAGCGCACCAACTCCTCCTCGGCCATGCGGCGGGCGGTGATGTCGCGAACATAAACGGCATAAGAGGCTTGTTTCTCGATTGTGACCTGCGTGATCGTAATCTCCGCAGGAAATTCCGTGCCATCAGCCCGGAGGCAGCGTGTTTCGCGCCGGTTGCCGACGACATCGATGTCGCCGCTCAGGGGTGTGAACAATTCGCGGCGAAGACGGCCGCGGAGGCTCGAGGGCAGGATGGTATCTACAATATCCTTGCCCAAGGCTTCCGATCTGGAGATGCGAAAGGTTCGTTCCGCGGCGGGATTGAAATCGGTGATGGTGACTTCATGGCTCGCGCAGATGATGCAGTCGAGAGCAAACTCCAGGAGGGCTTGACGCCTGACCTCGCTCGCTTGCAGCTCTCGCTGAATCTGCGAAAGCTCCAAAGAATCTGAATTAGATTTCATGGCGGCAATTCTGCAGGGCGGTCCCGCGAATTGAGCTTCTCTCCTGCAATTCCGGTGTGTTTTCCAGAGATCTTGACGGCGGTCGAGATTTATTCGCCTAACAAATCGTGGATCTTTTCTTTCAGTGCGCCAAGGCGAAAGGGCTTGCGCAAAACGGCACTCGTACCCCTGCCACCCAGTCTTGCAGTTGCCACTTCTTCGCCCGACATGTATAGGACCTTCAGCTCTGGATTCGCTTCCAGCAGCTTCGCGGCAACCTCGTGGCCGGTCATTTTCGGCATCACTATATCGGTCACCAGTACATCAAGAGTCGAGCGGTTTTGCTGGACCAACTGGATCGCTTCCTCGCCGGTCGTGGCTTGCAGAACTTTGAAGCCTTCCATTTTCAGAAGCTCCGCCGTCGGCACGCGGACTGCATCGTCATCTTCGACGATCAGGATCGTTCGCGCCACTGGCACGCTTCGAGGAACTCTGCGCTCGCGATGCTCTGGCCGATCCGGGTCGACAGCGGGAAAATAGATCTTGAAGCTACTGCCTTTTGCCGGATCGCTGGCAAAACGAACCATCCCGGCGGCCTCTTTTACAACGGCTTTAACTGCGGCAAGGGACAAGTTGACTCTGGCATCCTGGTTGACGTTCGTAGAGGGGCTGAGATCTGAAGTCTCCGTCGGCCGTGCACCTGTGTCATCCACTGCAAACATTACATACTTGCCTGATGGCTCGCCTTCTGCCAATGAATCCCCGGTGAGTTCCACCGCTTTCGTGGCAAAGGTTAACCTGCCGCCTTTATCCATGGAGTTGCGAGCACTAATAGCAAGGCTCAGCGCTACCTGTTCGAGTTGGGCTGGATCCAAGTAGACATTTGGAATGTTCGGCTCCAGGCTATAAGTGAAAGAAATTCGCTCACCGAGTAACTGCTCTACCAGAGGACCTATTCCTTTGAGAAGCGAGTTCAGATCTACCGACTCACTTGAAGAGGGCAGGTTGCGGCTTACTCTCAACAGCTTTTGGACCAGTTCGGTCGCGCGGGCCGTATTGTTCAGCACCTGCTCAAGGCTGCGTCTCTCCGCGGGTGGCAGCTTTTTCAGTTCAAGCTCGGCATAGCTGGTGATTGCCATCATGGTGTTGTTGAACTGGTTGGCAATCGCCCTGGTAAGCTCGCCGATTACTTCTGTCTTTTGCGCAAGCAGCAGGGTGGTTAGATCATTGCGAGAGCGGGCATGGTTGCTGACAGATGTGCTGGTCTGAATGTCCGGCATGAATACCGCTTTCCCGATTGTATGATTCCGGTTTTGGGGCTAGTCCCATTACGATATCCAGATCGCATTCCACCTTCAAATTACGCTCGTAATGGCTTGAGCCAGCACGACCAATTACGTTGCCGGAGTAATTGGGAGCCTCGTAGTTATCTCCGTTTTCAGGTCGCTGTTCACTGTTTAGAATTGATGCCCGATTCCTGAACTTCCATGACTGGTTACCTGTAGTTACGGCACCTATTATCAATACGTTCGGGGAACCAGTATTTGGACGGCTGCGTGCCTAATAGCAGGCATGGCTAATAAAATCCTTATCATCGACGACGATGAGCAGTTGCGCAACGTCTGTCGCGATTTCCTCGCCGAAGGTGGATATGAAGTAGACTGCGCCGAAGAGTTGGAGGAGGCGCAGAGCTTGCTGACATTTATTCCATATTCGGTCGTTATTACCGACCTGCGGCTTAGCAAACTTGCATTCGGCGGGCTGGATGTAATCAGGCATATCCGGGAGCAGGCGTTGCGGGCGCGGGTGATTGTCCTCACGGCGTATGGGTGGCCGGATCTGAAGGCGGAAGCATCTGCGTCGGGGATCGACGCTTTCCTCCGGAAGCCGGCCAGGCTGAGCGAACTGGGTGCGGCCGTACATACACTGATAGGAGCAACGTCATGACGAAAAGCCTTCTGGAAACGATTTTGGATCCGAGCAAACTGTCGGTTCTGTTTCAGCCGATTTTTGAGGTGCAGAATGGAATCAAGCGGCTCGATAGCCTCGAGGCTTTGATTCGGGGTCCGCAAGGGACGAACTTCAATCGGGCCGACATTCTCTTCGATTACGTCCGGCGCAAGAAGGCGGAAGTGGCCGTCGACCACACCTGTTTCATGGCGGTGTGCGACGAGGTCATGCGGCTGCCGGCAGAGGTTCGAGTCAATGTGAATGTGCACGCCGCGACATTGGGCCAGAGTTGCGGTTTCGTCGAGTTTTTCCGGCGTTGCGCGAAAAAACGATCCCTCAAGCTGGAACGATTCACCATAGAAATTGTCGAGCATGCCCCCTCGTGCGATGCCTCGCAATTGACGACGACGATTCTTCAGTTGCGCGAACTCGGGATACGGATTGCCCTCGACGACGTTGGGTTGGGGCAGTCGAACTATCGCATGATGCTGGATTGCGATCCGGAGTATTTCAAACTGGATGGATATTTCGTGCGAAATCTCAACCGGGACCCTAAGCGGAGGGCGGTGGTCGCATCACTGGTGGCGCTGTCTGAAAGTCTCGAAAGCGCGGTGGTCGCGGAAGCGGTGGGCTCGCAAGAGGATTTGTCGCAAGTCGCGGAGTTGGGCGTGAACCTGGTGCAGGCCAATATCTTGTGCCCGGCGATGCCCCTGGCCGAGCTGCAGAAGCTTGGCTACGTGGATGCAACGCCTGACTTTGACGCTATGCCCGGATCGGATGCCGCATTCGGTAAGATGCAGAATTTCGACAGGCGCGATATGAGGTTCGCGGCCGCAGCGGGCCAGTCGTTCTATACCTAGAAACTACGACCCGGAGTGGGCTGCGAATTCTTTTCGCGACGTCTGAATCGCGAAGGTTTTCATCTTGCTGTACAGCGTGCTGCGGGTCACGCCCAGACGAGTAGCGGCACGGGCAACGTTGCCCTGTTCCGCGTCCAGAGTTTTTTGTATGTGCTGGCGTTGAACCTCAAGCAGGGTAAGCTCGGAGCCATTGTCGACCGCGATCGAATCTCTGAATTCCAGGTGCAGGTCCCGCGGGCGGATGGTCTCGCTGGTGGCCAGCAGAACTGCTCTTTCGATCACGTTCTTCAATTCGCGGATGTTCCCCGGCCACGAATAGCCGGAGAGGGACTCCATTGCCTGCTCGGAGATAGCCAGGTGCTGGCGCCCTAAATCGGCCGCACAGCGCTCGAAGAAATGCCGGGCGAGGATCGGAATGTCTTCGAGCCTCTCCCGCAGGGCGGGAACCTTAATTGTCACCGTGCTAACGCGAAAATATAAATCGCTGCGAAACTTCTTTTTCCGCACCAGTTCCGCCAGATTTTCATGGCTGGCGGCTATCAGTCGCACGTCGAGCTGGCGCTCCTGCACGTCACCCAGCCTTCGAAACCTTTTCTCCTCAAGGATTTTGAGCAGCTTGGGCTGGACCTGAAGATCCATATCTCCGATTTCATCGAGAAAGACGGTTCCGCGTTGTGCGACTTCCAGCAATCCTAATTTCCGTTGAACGGCTCCAGTAAAAGCACCCGCCTCGTGGCCGAACAATTCCGTTTCCAATAATTCCCGCCCCAGGCCGGCGCAATTCAGATCCACAAAAGGTTCATCAGCGCGGGTACTTTGATCGTGCAACCATTTCGCCAACACCCCTTTGCCAGAACCGGTTTCCCCGGCGATGAGGACGGGGCATTGGCTCAGAGCCAGGCGCTGGGCCTGTTCCGCCACTTCCCGAATTGCCTTACTGGCGCCCACGAACGGATCGACGCTTTCCCGTTTTTCCCGTGCCTTGCCGGCCAACTGTTTTTGCTGATTGCGTTGATTTTTCAACGCGCGTTCCAGGACCACCGCAATTGCCGACATTTCCACGGGCTTGGTGAGAAATTGCTCCGCCCCTTCTTTAATGGCCTGCACAGCCAACGCAACAGTGCCGTTCCCGGTGAGCAGAATCAGAGGAACGGATGGATGGGATTGCTTCAAGTGCGGCAAGAGATCGAGTGCGGTTCCGTCCGGAAGCGAATAGTCCAGAATTGCAGCGTCCGGATTCGACTCCCGAAAAGCCTCTCGAATGCTGGAGCAGTTTTCGGCGCCGGTCACTTCATAGTCAAGGGATTCGAGAAACTCGACCAGGGCGCCCCGAATTGCCCTGTCGTCTTCGCCTACGATAATCCGTTTTTTTGCCATGCTAGAAAGTTGGGTGCGAAACGACGGGTTTGTGAAACTCGATTGTGTGTGTTTCGCGACATTCTTAGAAATTGCAAATCTTCTACAACTTAAACCGCAAAGTAACTATGCGACAGATCACTTTAGTAATTGTGAAGCGCCTTTGGCATTACGTAACGGCGCAGTACCCTTTTTGCTGCAACTTGTGTAACTAGCTTAGATACATTGGATTATGACACTCTGTGAGAGCACCAATCCCAAACGAGGCGCATGTTTCAGAGATTAAAAGCAATCAACAGAAAAGCCACCTGGGTATTGCGCGGACAGTGGCAGTTCTATGGTTTGTGCCTGCTGTTGTCCGTCGCACCGCTGGCACTTTCAATTGGGGCAATCGAGCGAAGGTCGTGGTATGTCGCCACGATGTTCCTGCTGATCGATATCGGGCTATGCCTTCTCGCCGGGTCGGTATATACGCGCCTTGAGACCGGCAACCGGTTTATCGAAATGTCGGTCGATATGTTTTGCATCATTGGATTTGACGGGTTTTTCAAGAACCTCAATCCGAGTTGGCAGAAGACACTGGGCTTCAGCACGGAAGAGCTCATGGCGAAGCCGCGGATTCACTTCATTCATCCAGACGACCGGCGCTCTACCGAATCGGAAATTGCCCGATTGCAGCAGGGTGAAGTCACCCTGGCCTTCGAAAATCGGTATCTGTGCAAGGATGGTTCGTACCGGTGGTTGTTGTGGAATGCGGTGTCCGCGCCCGCACAGGACGTGATCTACGCCGTAGCGAGAGACATTACCAGAAGAAAGGATGCAGAAGCCAAAATTCGCGACAGCGAAGAACGATATCGGAAGTTGTTCAATCTGAATCCCCAACCCACGTGGATCCATGACCGCGAGACCTTGCGATTCCTGGCGGTAAACGACGCAGCGGTCGAAAAATATGGGTTCTCGCATAGCGAGTTTCAGACAATGACCACGCGGGATCTGCTTCCGCTCGAGGATTGCTACGATCTGGTCGCAAGAAAGGTTGAGTCGAGCAACGATCCCGCAGAATGTGGGGTTGTGCGGCACCGCCAGAGGGATGGGAGCGTCATTCTGGCCGAGGTCACCTCTCACAAACTGCTCTTCGACGGCTATCCGGCTGAGATCGTGATTGCCGTCGATGTCACGGAACGCGATCGCGCCGAGAAGGAGCGCCAGAGATTCATCATGAGTCTCGAGGGCGCCAAGCACGAACTGGAGCTACGTAATCGCGAGGTTGAACGTGCGACTCGACTGAAAAGCCAGTTTCTGGCCGGCATGAGCCACGACCTGCGTACTCCTTTGAACGCCATCGTCGGTTTTTCCGATCTTCTGGCGGACGAAGTCCCAGGGCCCCTGAACCCCAAGCAGAAGCGCTTTGTAGGCCACATACGCCAGGCCTCGAGCCATTTATTGCAGCTCATCAAAGACATTCTCGATCTCTCAAGAATAGAGGCGGGCCAGCTCGAGCTGCATTGCGAAGACTTCGATATCGACAGCGTCTTACCGGAGGTGCTCTCTACGATCCGCCCCATCGCAATGGCAAAAAACATTCAAGTCGAGCAATCCATGGATAGCGACGGCCTCGTCCATGCAGACAGGGTTCGCTTTCGGCAGATTCTCTATAACTTGCTGAGCAACGCCCTCAAATTCACTCCGCAAAATGGCCGCGTCGAGGTGACATCCAGAAGCTATGGACCATCGGAGATTTGCGTGTCGGTAGCGGACTCGGGCGTCGGCATTTCAGAGGAAAATCAGCAGCTGGTTTTTAAAGAATTTCGCCAAGTCGCGTCAAGTTCCGCGGCCAGCCAGGAAGGCGCCGGATTGGGGCTAGCGATTACTAAAGGACTGGTAGAACAGCAGGGAGGGAAGATCTGGCTGGTGAGTGAGTTGGGCAAAGGCAGCCGCTTCAGTTTTTCTCTGCCGCGAGGATGCCGCGAGCAGCCAAAAACATTCGCGCCTGCGCCTTTGCATGGCCTGCGGGCCGAGCGCACCTTCGAATCAGAAGAACTGCGAGGTCACCAATGACGAGAGTGCTTATGGCAGAAGATAGCGCCGTCAACCGCGAACTGCTCCGCGAAATCCTGGAATTGAAGGGTTTCGAAGTGGATGAGGCCTGGGATGGAGAGGAAGCCCTGGAGAAGATTGGCCGCAGCCGGCCTGACATTCTCCTGCTCGACATAGGAATGCCCAAGCTCGATGGCTTTGGAGTCATTCGAAGGGTCCGCCAGGATCCAAGCCTGGCTGATCTGCCGGTGCTGGCGGTCACCGCATATGCGATGCGTGGAGACCGGGAACGAGGGCTGAGTGCCGGTTTCGATGGCTACCTGGCGAAGCCAGTGAATCCGGCCTCGCTGTTTGCGGAGATGGACCGATTGCTCAACCGGCCGGTTGAGCCGAGCAGGTAGCGCGAGCCGGAAACCTTCTGGAAAATAAGGGAGGATTGATTACTCAGGATTTCGGATGCCGATCCGGTTGTTCGACTTCAGCAATAAAATTCTTAATCACTTGCAGGTTGTGATCGCTCACCTTGGTAAAGCGTATTCCCTGCCGGCTGGCCGAGGTCCAGACCACTACGCCCATAGCGTCGATTTGCTCACCTGAAACGGGCATCCGGAAAGATAATCGGACCGAATCGCCCGGCTTGAGGCTGGCCGCGGTATCGATCAAAATCCCGCCGTGACTTATGTTCCAGGTCACACCGTGTGCCGTTCTCGGACCGTCGCAGCAGGTCACGTTGGTGGTCAGGGGAACACGCACGTTGCGGCGGCGGTTTTCCAGAAGAGTCCCCCGCACTGCGCGGAACAAGCCGCTTAATTTGTGACGGTCGATCGGCTTTTGAAGAAAGAAGTTTGCCCCTTTGGCAAATGCCTGCTGCATGGTGGATTTTTCATCGCGGCCGGTGACGATAACGATGGGCGTCGAGCGGTTCCATGACGACTCGCGGACCCTCCGAGCCAATTCGAAGCCGTGCATGTTGGGCATTTCCAAGTCCATGAAGATGCCATCGAATCTGCTCTGATTCACGAGCGCCGCAGCCTGCTCGCCATCGTTGATAGAAGAGACCTCTGCCTTGAGAGATGTGAGGACCTCCTCCATGAGTTCCAAACTCAGCGCGTCATCTTCCACAACTAAAAGCTTGAGCGACATTCGAAATACCTCAATTCGTAAGGCGTCCGATTCGAATTTAGTCCGTATGGTGCAAGAAACACCCTGCTACACATAAAAAAAAGGGCCTGGAGAAACGAGGGCGTCTGCCAGGCCCGTGGCTGAGGTGCGACATTTTCGGGCGTTACGCTCTGTTTTCCGAAATCTGTAAAGGAAATGTCATCGCCTTACCCCTCGCCCGGTTCAGATATTCTCCGTTCGCCATCCCGGAGACTGCACGCTGCCGGGCAGACGCCATGCAAATGGGAATTGGATTCTTAGCCATGAGTGCCGGCTCGTTACGATGGTTCAGGATACGGGCAATACTCAGCAAAGCCTGCGATCCGCAGCACAGGCAGTTTGTGTGGGCGGCGGTGATTGCTTCGCAATCCAGGCACAAGTTCGCCTGTTGCAAAGGCACGAGGCTGAAGTTGGAATTGTTCACTTACCCTCCTCTAAATTGGTTGAGCGCCGGCAGTTGGCGCTGACAGTGGCCTGGTCAGCCTGCGTTGGATTCGCCACAATCAGGCTCGCGGGCTCGAGAATACCGAAACCCACCGCGGCAGGATTGAAGCGAGCGTGCAGATTGCGCCTTTGACCGTGCGTTCCCATCTGCTCCGCGACGTTTTCTGAAGTCCTTGTGACGCCGGAAGGATGGTCTGCGCGCCGGTTGACCACATCGACTGAAAGTGACGGCTTTTGCATAGATTGACCAAAGCAATCGAAGAACCAACCCGGGGAGTTCGTAGATTTCAGCACTTAGGCTGGGCAAATAATGTCGGTAATTCGAAAAGTGTGTCGTGATTCTGGAAAAAAGACACTTGCGGTGCGCTCTCTGATAACTCTGATAAAGCGACGCAGCAGCTTATGGTACAGAAAACACCTTATTACCCATGTACTCTTGAGAACGTTCTAACCGGTGCTGTAATTGGCCCATCTGTCAAAGCGTGGAGCGCGATGGTACACGCCTTCCACCCGTCTTTGCCCTTTACAAATTAGTGCCTAGGTCAAGGTCATACGATCGCCATGCCGGTCTCGAGCTCGATTTCACTTGAACGGCCCACACCCGGTTCCGAAAGGGAAGCGGCAACAGACCTGCTCGCTGTCAAAGACCTTACAGTTCAATATTGTGTAAATTCCGGCCGGTTCACGGCGGTGAATCAAGTCAGCTTCTCGATGGATCGCGCCGAAATCGTTGGAATGCTTGGAGAATCCGGTTGCGGCAAGACGAGTACGGCGTTGTCCGTTCTGCGATTGTTGCCCGATACCGCGATCGTCACTGGCGGTCGCGTTTACTTCAGGAAGCGTGATCTGCGGTTGCTTGCAGAAAAGCAACTTCGGGAACTGCGTGGAGGTGAAGTTTCCATAATCTTCCAGGACTCCGCCGCGCTGAACCCCGTCATGCGCGTGGGGAATCAGGTGACCGAAGTCCTGCGCGCACATTCTAAATGCACTTCGCGGCAGGCGCGGGAGAAGCTGCACGGCCTGTTCACTTCGATTGGCTTGCTCGACTTCGACCGAATTTTTGACGCTTATCCCCATCAATTGAGCGGAGGCCAGCGGCAGAGGATAGCGATTGCGCAGGCTTTGATTTGCGAACCCAAACTCGTCATTGCCGACGAACCTACTGCACACCTCGACGACACTACAGCGGCAGAGATTCTCGCATTCATGCTGAAAATGCGGGAGACTCACCATACTTCGTTCCTGATCATCAGCCACAATCCAGAAATTCTGGCCAAGGTTGCCGATCGGATGATCGTGATGTACGCGGGGCAAGTAGTAGAGGAAGGATCGGCTGAGGACGTTTTTGCCAGGCCTCTTCATCCATATACCCAGGCGCTTTTGCGATGTTCCCCTGCACGGGGCATGCCGGCGGCTGGCGCCGGCGGGAAGAAGCGCTTCGCGTTCATTCCGGGGAATTCGCCTAATCCCCTGGAAGTGTTGCCGGGGTGTTCTTTCTCGGCTCGATGTGCCGATCGAATGGCGATCTGCGACTCTCGCCAGCCTGATCTGCTCGATCAATGCGGCCAGAGGGCAGTTCGCTGTTTCAAATACGAGGCTCAATAAAGATATGCCGTTGGCGGACAAATCAGCGGCATGGCCTGTGTTGGAAGTCCGCGGACTTTGCAAGGCTCACACACAAGGCCGCTGGTGGCAACGCCAATTTCAGGTGCGTGCACTCGACAATATTGACCTGACTCTGAACGTGGGGAGCACATTGGCACTGGTGGGCGAATCCGGCGCGGGCAAATCAACGCTCGCCATGTGCCTCGTGGGCTTGCTGGAGCCGGATGCCGGGGAGATTGTTTTCGATGGCAGGCGGCTGGGCGAACTGCGCGGCGAGGAGCGAGCGACTCTCTGCCGAAAGATACAGCTGATATTTCAGGATTCAGCGGGTGCGTTAAATCCGCGAATGTCAGCGGCTGAAATAGTCGAGGAGCCCCTGGTGATCGCTGGAGAAGAGAGCAGGCTGCGCCGCCAACGAGCGCTGCGAGCAATGGAGCAGGTGGGACTGCCTTCCGCCTGGAGCAATCGGAGACCGCACGAACTGAGTGGCGGCCAACGGCAGAGACTGGCGATTGCGCGCGCCTTGCTGCTCGAACCCAAGCTGGTAATCCTTGATGAAGTGCTGGCTGGGCTTGATCTCTCGATTCAGGGCCAGATCAGCAACCTGCTTCTCGACCTGCAAAGCGAACACAATCTGAGCTATCTGTGCATCTCGCACGATCTGGCGCATGTTGGCCAATTTGCCGATGAGGTAGCCGTAATTCATCAGGGCAAGATTACAGGCGGTAACCGGGCGCCACAGGCGATCGACCAGCCTCGAGAACGTGTTTTCAGCGCCAGGGCCGGCGCCCGTGGATAATTCCATGAGATACCTTGGCCTTCGCTTCCTGCAAAGCTGCCTGCTCTTAGTAGGTGTATCCGTGCTTTCCTTTCTTTTCGTCGAGGCAGCTCCAGGAAATTTTCTCGATGAAGTGAGACTCAACCCACAGATCTCCAGCCAAACTCTGGAGCGGCTGCGAGAACAATATGGAATGGATCAGCCCCTGGCGGCTCGTTATGTCCATTGGCTTCACTCGGTCGCTCGGGGCGAACTGGGATTTTCGTTCGCATACAACAGCCCGGTCGCGCCTTTGCTGCTGTCGCGGGCTCGTATAACTCTATTGTTGACCGGATCTGCGATGTTGACCTCCTGGCTCATCGCACTACCCTGGGGAATCGTAACTGCCGAAAAACGCACAGGATGGTTCGACTCCGGCTCATCTTTTGTGACTGCCCTCTTATTGGCAACTCCGGACGTGACGCTGGCGCTCGGCCTACTGCTATTTGCGATCCGCACCAACCGCCTACCGGCGGGGGGAATGATGTCGTTGGCGGCCGAGAACCAGAGCCAGTGGCTGCAGATCAAGGACATCGCAATTCACTTGCTCGGCCCGTTATTGGTGCTGGTTCTGGTCAGCTTGCCGACTTTAGTGAGGCATATCAGAGCAGCCATGATCGATGCGCTGGAGTCGCCTTGCGTTCGAGCGGCGCGGGCACACGGCATCGCTCGTTCGAGAATTCTGCTTCGGCACGCGCTTCCGATGGCGTCGAATCCTCTGATCTCACTTTTCGGCCTTTCTTTAGGGTCGCTGCTCAGCGCTTCGTTGCTGGTTGAAGTAGTGATGAGCTGGCCTGGGCTTGGCCCATTTCTGCTGGAGGCGATTCTGGCGCGCGACGTCTACGTGATCATTGGCACGGTGATGTTCGCATCGCTTTTCTTAGTTGGGGGCATGCTGCTGGGCGACGTTTTCCTCTTTATCGCTGATCCCAGAATTCGCACCGAAAGGTTAGCGTGAGAGTTGGGAAAAAAGCGACGACCTTGCTGCTTCTGGTGGCAGCCTTACATATAAGTGCACTTTTTGCGGGATTTATTGCGCCCTACGATTTTGCGAAGCAGGACCGGGATCTGATTTATGCTCCTCCATCCCGCCTTCACTTTGTCGATTCTACGGGGCGGTGGCACTGGAGACCGTCGGTTTGTCTTTTGGCGGATCACTCAGAGATTTTCGGACGTTATGAAGAAGATCCGCAGAAATGCTTGCCAGTTAAACTTCTCGTCCGCGGATCGCCTTACAAAGTCTTCGGGATGTTCTCATCAAGCCGGCACTTATTCGGAGTAGAACCTCCCGCCAAGATAGCTCTACTCGGCAGCGACGGCTATGGGCGGGATGTGTTTTCACGGCTCGTTTACGGCAGCCAGCTTTCATTGTTTTCCGGGCTGCTGGCGATGGCATTGTCGTTGCTGTTCGGCGCGTTATTAGGGATTGCGGCGGGTTACTATGGCGGGTGGCTTGATGCGCTGGTTATGCGTTGCCTCGACCTTTTCCTGGCGCTGCCGTGGCTTTATCTGCTGTTTGCGATTCGCGCGTTCCTGCCGCTCCATATTTCTCCAGGCCGGGTGTTTGTTTTACTCATAGCAGTAATCGGATTAGTTGGCTGGGCGCGTCCAGCGAGATTGATTCGCGGCGTCGTCCTGAGTGGGAAGGAACGCGGCTACGTTCTCGCAGCCAGAGGATTCGGAGCATCGAATTTCTATTTAATGCGCCGGCATTTACTGCCACAGACTTATAGCGTGCTGCTGACCCAGGCGGCTCTCCTGATTCCGCAATATATCCTCGCAGAGGTAACGTTGTCATTCTTGGGTCTGGGTGTAGGAGAACCGGCGCCGAGTTGGGGTAATATGCTGTCAACGATTCAACAGTACGATGTAATGATTTCATATTGGTGGATGTGGGCGCCGGGTTTCGTGTTGATCCCGGTTTTCTTCATCTATCAGCTCTTGGGCAGTGCGCTGCAGGCACGTGCGGACTGCAGCGTATAACGAGAATAGGGTGGGTGGTATGGGGCCTCGGTGTCGCACGTCAGTCTTCGGGCTAGCGGTCACTTTGTTCGCGTGTGTTTCCAACCCCGGGTCGGGCCAACCCCTTGCGCCCGGCGATCTCTTCGTCAGCGATAATCCGGTCGGGCATCCAGGCGGCCGTCTTGTTGTTTCTCTGCGCTCCGAACCGAAAACGTTGAATCCCGTGACCTCGATTGATGCTTCATCTCGCGAGGTCATCGCCCAGCTCACCTCCGATCTCGTTCACATCAATCGATGGTCACAGCGCACCGAACCCGCGCTGGCCAAGGCGTGGAAGGTCTCTTCCGACGGAATGCAATATCGGCTTGAGCTACGCCGCGGATTGCACTTTTCCGACGGTCACCCGCTGGATGCCGACGATGTGCTCTTCAGCTTTAAGGTTTATCTTGATCAAAATGTACATTCTCCTCAACGCGATTCGCTGGTTGTCGGGAACAAACCCATCACGGTAACAAAGATAGACTCACGTACGTTAGTCTTCGGGTTATCCAAACCCTACGCTCCAACGGATCGACTGTTCGACAGCGTTGCCATTCTGCCCCGGCATTTACTGGAAGGCGCATACAACGAAGGCAAAATATCGCAGGCGTGGAGTCTCAATACTCCAGTTCAACTCATAGCGGGAACAGGACCTTTCCGGCTGAAAGAGTATGTCCCCGGTCAGCGAATTACTCTGGAACGCAATCCTTATTATTGGAAGACCGACCGCGCCGGAAACCAGCTTCCATACCTGGGCGAACTTACATTCTTGTTCGTTCCTAACGCTGACGCCGAAGCCATTCGCTTTCAGGCCGGCGACACCGACATTATCAATCGAGTCAGCGCCGAAGATTATTCGGTCATGGAAAAAGACCAGCAGGCACGTTCGTTCCAGCTGCAGGATATCGGCTCCAGCCTCGAATTTAACTTTCTGTTTTTTAACTTGAACAGCTCACTTCCCTCGCAGTTGGCACGAAAGCAGATATGGTTTCGCGACATCAGGTTTCGAAAGGCGGTTTCACTCGCAATCGACCGGGACGCGATGACTCGGATTGTTTATCGTGGCCGTGGAACCCCGCTCTGGACGCCGGTCACGCCGGCCAATAATCTTTGGATCAATGGCGCGATTTCTCACCCCTCCCGCTCGCTGGAAGACGCGAAAAAGTTGCTCGGCTCTGCCGGCTTTTCATGGGGGACGGACGGAAACTTGCTCGACAAGAACGGCTCGCCGGTGGAATTCACAATCATAACCAGCGCGTCGAATGCTCAACGCGTAAAGATGGCGACGCTGATTCAGGCGGATTTGAAAGATCTCGGGATGCAGGTGCAGATCGTGTCACTCGAATTTCATTCTGTCCTCGACCGTATCTTTCAGGCGCACGATTACGAAGCGGCGGTGCTTGGATTGGGAGCCGGCGACGTCGATCCCAGTGCGGAGATGAACGTCTGGATGTCCTCCGGCAACGATCACGTCTGGGATTTGGGTGAAAGCCATCCCGCTACAAGCTGGGAAGCAGAAATCGATCAACTGATGGAACAACAGCTTTCGGCGACGAAATTCGAAAAGCGAAAGGCATTGTACGATCGCGTTCAAGCCATTCTTGCGGACGAATTGCCCATTATTTGCCTGGCGAGTCCAGACGTTCTCGTCGGCGCAAAGAACGATGTCGGGAACTTTAAGCCAGCCGCGCTTGATCCTCATACTTTGTGGAACTCAGCCGAACTGTTTCTTGCCACCGGACGGTCTAAATAATGGGGACTGCTCCGCGGAAGGCCAGGGAGCGAGATAAAGGCAAATTCTCCGACGCTCACCTCGTCAAGCAATGTCTGCAGGGCAACGAAGCCGCCTGGTCGAATTTGATTGCGAAATATAAGAACCTCATTTATTCGATTCCGGTGCGTTACGGATTTTCCCAGGAAGATTCGGCAGATATTTTTCAAACGGTGTGTCTCGACTTATTAAACGAATTGCCGAGATTGCGTGAGCCCAACGCTTTGGCAGGATGGCTCATTCAGGTTACCCGCAACAAATGCTTCCACCGAAAGCGCGGACAACAGCGGCAAAGTTCCGTGGAAGTCGAGGGCGAGCCATCGCCGCCAGTCGACGAGTCGGAAAGTTTAATCGCTCAAATTGAACGCGAACAACTCTTACGGGAAGCTTTGCTTGATCTTGCTCCGCGCTGCCGAAAATTGGTCGAGATGCTTTTTTTCGAAATTCCGGCGCGTCCTTACGAAGAGGTCGCCAAAGATCTGGACGTTGCTCTGGGCTCAATCGGTTTTATCCGCAGGCGGTGCCTCGATAAATTGCGGGTGCGGCTCGAGCAATTGGAGGGATGACGCCTTTGCCGGCTACCGCCACGGCACGAGTTCCCATCGTCGCTGAAGAGTTGGTCCTGCGCCTTTGTAAGCTGAAAAGTAATGTCTCTCAAACCAGATTCTTATCGAAGCATCCCGAGCTGATCCGCGCAGAAGTTGTCGCGTCGCTCGCCGATATAGTTCGCGAACATTCCAGAGTCGAGGCCGAATCCAAGATTATCTTCGCCCAGATTGCCATCATGATCGCGCGCAAGTTGCGCGATAAGACAGCTATCGCACAAAGCTTTCGCGCGATGGGCAATGCTCTTTATTTCTCCGGCGAAAACAAATCTGCAATTCGATATCACGCAAAAGCGTACAAACGATTCCATGGTCTGGGCAACAGTTCTGAACTAGCCCGTACGCTGAACGCTTCCATTCAACCTCTGATCCTCAGCGGCAAGTACAAGCGAGCGTTTGCCGCCGCGGAGGAAGCGCGCAGCATCTTTCTGAAAGAAGGCAATGAGTGGCGGGCGGCGCGTGTTGACCTTAACACAGGCAACATCTTTCAACGCCAGGGTCGCTATGCCGAAGCTCTTGAACGCTATCAGCGGGCCTGCGATTTTTTCAGTTTTGAGCCGGAACGGGATCCGGACGCCATGGCGGTCGCACTTCACAATGTGGCAACGTGTCTGGTTCTGCTTGGCGAGTTTTCCCGGGCGCAGGAAACGTTTCGAGCTGCGCGCACATTTGCCGTTGCGCATAAGATGCGGGTGCTGGTGGGACAAGCAGATTACAACCTTGCCTCCCTTTACTATCTGCAAGGCGAGCACACCCATGCGATTGAAATGCTTCGTTCGACGGGCGAAAACTGCAGAAGAAATAATGATCAATATCACGCTGCGCTCTGCCAACTTGATCTATCGGAGATACACCTCGAACTGAACCAGGCAGAACAAGCCGAGGAGATGGCTCGCCAAGCCGCCGCGGATTTCGAAAAGCTGGGAATGGCTTACGAAGCCGGAAAATCGCTGGCCAACGTAGCTCTTGCCACCTGGCAGCAAGGGCGTGCTGAGCCTGCGCTGGAATTGTTTGCGAGAGCCAGAAAGCTGTTTGCCCGTGAAGATAACCGAGTGTGGTCGTCGCGAATGGATTTTTACCGCGCGATCATCCTGGTTGAGCGGAAGCAATATAGTGAAGCACGACGACTCTGCCTCGCGGCTCTCAATATATTTCACAAATCGAGAATTCCATACAGTCTGATCAAGTGCCATCTGCTGCTCGCGCATCTTTGTTTGCAGCAGTCAAAGGCTGCTGAGGCGCGGCGTCACTGCAATGCCGCGCTGAAACAGTTGCAGGTAGCCGAGCTACCCGTTCTGCGTTGCCAGGCTCATCACCTGATGGGCCGCATCGAAGTGGCCATGGGCCGCGCTGAAGATGCCAGCAGAAGCTACGAGGCAGCGCGGTTGATTCTCGAACAACTGCGCACCGGTCTTGGCCGCGAAGAGCAGCGAATTTCTTTCATGAAGAACCGGCTGGCAATTTACGAAGAACTCGTCGATTTGTGCCTGAAAGTTCTGCCGAGTCCGCGTCTGGAAGATGCATTCGAGCACATTGAGCAATCGAAGTCACGGAGCCTGCGGGATCTGATGTCGAACTCACAATCCGAATTTCAGATGACCCAGCAAGCCGGCTCGGATTCGATTCAGAAAATACAAACTCTCCGCAACGAAATGCAATCTCTCTCCCGTCAGTATGAGGCTGAACAACTGGGCGAAGGGAAACGGTCGCCCGAGCGGGCGGCACGAATTCAAGCGGAAATCCGGAAGCGAGAGAGCGAATTGCTTCGAGCCGTGCGCGAAGTGCCCACGCCTATCGCTGAATCCGCCGGACTGGTATCTCCCGGGGCAGCAACGCTCGAAGAAATCCGCGCAGCTCTCTCGCCCGATTCTACGTTGCTTGAATATTTCCAGATTCGCGAGCAGATTATCGGGGTCGTGCTGCGCCGCGATTCTCTGAATATTGTTCCCATCACACCTGTCGCCGGAGTCGCCGATCTGGCAATGAAACTGCAGTTCCAGCTCTCGAAGTTCCGCCTGAACGCGGAATACGTCGAAGCTTTCGCCCAGTTTCTTATGCGGTCAACGCTGCAACATTTGAAGGATCTTGATGCTGCGCTGGTCGAACCGGTCAGGAAGCTGCTCAAAGGGGATCATCTAGTCATTGTTCCCCACGGCCCGCTTCACTCAATTCCGTTTCAGGCGCTGTTCGACGGGGAACGCTATCTGATCGACTCCTATCGAATTTCTTACGCGCCGAGCGCCACGATATTTGCCCTTTGCAATTCGCGACTCGCAAAACATGCGGGACGCGCACTCGTATTTGGCATTCCCGACGCACAAGCGCCCTTCATTGCAGATGAAGTTCACAAAGTGGCGGCGACGATTCCACAATCCGATCTTTTCGTTGGAGAATCAGCCACGGCGGAGATCCTACAGAAGAAAGGCGGAGAAAGCCGGCTGATTCACCTCGCTACTCACGGTTACTTCCGTCAGGATAACCCTATGTTCTCGGGGATCCGTCTGGGGGATGGAATTTTGAGCCTTTACGACCTTTACCAAATGAAGCTACCCGCCGAATTGATTACGCTCAGCGGATGTGCAACAGGTCTAAATGTCGTCAGCGACGGAGATGAGCTGCTGGGGCTGCTCCGTGGGCTTATTCATGCCGGCGCTCAGGCCGCTTTATTGACTTTGTGGGACGTACAAGACCGAAGTACCGCCGACTTTATGGCGTCTTTTTACACTCATCTAAATCGCAGTACAGACAAAGCCATTGCTCTGCGTCAGGCGACACTGGAACTGCGCCAGAACTATCCACATCCCTATTACTGGGCTCCATTTTTCCTGGTGGGCAAGGTAACCACGGGGTAACCTCCGGCTTCCAGTTGTTTAGTCTCCCCTATATTTTTTGACCTTCCACATACTCTTATTACCAGATTGACAAAACTCCCGTTCGTGGCGAGGCAAATTATGGAACATTTTTCGAATGACGAGTGGATTGACTTTGCCCGCGAAGTTGGCGGCAGAGACAAAGCGAAGACCGTAAAGATGCGAGAACATCTGGATCACGGATGCATCGAGTGCAGCAAAACTCTGGAAAAATGGAGACACATCGTGAACTTTGCCAATCGGGAAAACGCGTACGAACCGCCCGCCTGGGCGCTACAGGCGGCCCGGACAAGCTTTATCCTGCACAAGACCTTCTCCGCCGAAGAGAACAAGGGGAGAAAGTTTGAAATCGCCAGACTTTTGTTCGACAGCTCTCTACAACCCATGACTGCCGGTGTGCGTGGCACGGCATCGGTGGTGCGGCAGCTACTCTACCGGTCAGGCAGCCTGTGTATCGATATGCGGATGCAGCCAAGACCGGGATCGCAATCGATGGTCCTGATCGGCCAGTTGCTGGATTCCGCCAAGCCGGATCACGGAATCAGCGATATTCCCGTGAGCCTGCTATGCAAGGGCGACACGTTGTCGAAAAGCCGGACCAACGACGTGGGCGAATTTGATTTTGGCATCACCGCCGCGGACCATTTGCAACTTGTTTTCGGTATTGCAGATACGCGGAACATTGTTGTACCTGTTCCGGACGGCGAAAGCATCCGGGGCCTGGTCGAGGCATGACCCAGGTAACACGATAGTTGTGTAATTCGTAATCTTGAGATGGCACTTAGGTGGTGGTGAAATCCTTGACAGATCGCTTGCCAGCACCAAGTTAGTAAGAAAGTTCGAGGAAACCTTATGAAGAACTATTGCTGGAGCCTCCTCATTCTGATCTTGACTGCGTTGCCGAAGGCTAACGCTCAACAGGGAATCATCGTGCGCGACGCGCTGGGCTCGGCGGGCATCAAAGCCACTTGCCTGGTTCTGCACTGCAATGTATCCCTTAATCTCGGAGATCCTGACGGCCAGCTGTTTCTGATCAACATCGACAATTCCTTGAATGTGAGCGGATTTCTTACGCTTTTGCTCAATCAGGTTGGAATCCTGGGCGCCGAAGTCAATCAGCAATTGTTTTTGGTTGAGTCCACGGTCGGACCGATCCCGGAATCGCTTCTGGATGAGACTCCGGTTCCTTATTACGGCGCTCCGGTGTGGGACGGATATGCGAATCAGCCGGCGGCAGCGATCGTCCAGGTACAGAAAGCTCAAGCTTCGTTTGGCGTGAGTGGCGCAGGAACGGTTGCGATGATCGATACCGGCGTCGATACTCAGCATCCTGCTCTGGTCCCCGTTCTCGTGCAGGGCTATAACTTCATCAATAACACTCCCAGCGGGAGCGAAATGGGTGATGTAAATGAATCAACCGCTGCGGTGTTGGATGGTGGTTCTCCGGAACCGGCGCTTGTAAACTCTGCGACTATTGCGGTTGTGAATGAATCGACTGCCGCTGTGTTGGACGGTGGTCCTTACAGCGCATTTGGGCACGGTACCATGACCGCCGGGATCGTTCACCTGGTCGCCCCAACTACGAAGATCATGCCGCTGAAGGCCTTTGCGGCCGATGGCAGCGGTTATCTCTCAAACATTATTCGTGCGACGTACTATGCCGTCCAGAATGGCGGCAAAGTGATCAGCATGAGCTTCAGCTTCACGTCGTCTTCAAAGGAAATGGCAAACGCGATCAACTATGCCAACAAAAAAGGCGTGATCTGCGTGGCCTCCGCGGGAAACGACGGGGAAGATGTGACGGTTTATCCAGCAGGTCTCAATCATGTCATGGGAGTCGCTTCGACCAATGATTTCGACACCCGGTCCAGCTTTTCTAACTACGGGTCGGACGTTTGGGTCGCAGCTCCCGGCGAAGGCATTATCTCCACTTATCCTTATGGCACGTATTCGGCGGGTTGGGGGACTTCCTTCAGCGCACCCTTTGTCTCGGGAACCACTGCCCTTCTGGTCAGCGTTTCGGCGAGCGTGAATCAACAGAGTGCGGCAGCCGCAATCGCCCATGCGCAGTCGATTTCGAACGGCATGGGCAACGGAGAACTTAATAGTTACGCCGCGGTGCAAGCATGGAGCGAAAGCAAGTAATGTCTCGGGCAGCATCGAGCCAAGCCGGTTGTTCGTTAACCCACTAACTGCTCAGGGCCTCATTTATTCATGACGAAGACCGGACAAGAGAGGGCCAGGCGCCCGTTCGCAGGTGCGACGGAGATTCTCCGCATGCGCCAAGTCGAAGGGCGCGAGTGGTGGCTCTGGGGTTTCGCTGTAACGGTGACACTCGTCCTGACCCTGGGCATCCTCGTGCTCTCGTACGCGCATTTTCGAGTTTATGGGGACGATTCCTATTCGATAAACCTGAAAGAATGGGTTCGCGGTCTCGCCGCTCTGGTGCTGATGTTCGATATTTATACCGTTTATCAGCACCTGCAACTCGCGCGCGTTCGCCGCGAACTATTGTCAAGCAATCGCCTCTTCCAGCTGATCACGGAAAATGCGGCCGATATGATCGCCGTGGTCGACAAAGACGGACGGCGCGTTTACATCAGCCCTGCCTATCAAAAAACTCTGGGCTATTGCCCCAGCGAATTGAAGGCTACGTCTTCGCTTGAACAAGTGCATCCCGACGATCGCGCACGCGTGATTGAAGCCGCGGAAAAAGCTAAAATCACCGGCCGCGGAGAACGGCTTGAATATCGAATTCTTCACAAAGACGGCACCTGGCGGGTGCTCGAATCCACAAGCAACGTGATTCACAGTCCGGAGGGAGCGACAGACGGCTTAGTCATCGTCAATCGGGACATCACTGAACGCAAACGTGCCGAAGAGACCCTGGCGAGACACGCCTTCTACGATGATCTGACCGGCCTTCCCAACCGCTCGCTTTTTCTCGAACGGCTGGGCCGGGCGAGTGCCGCCTCGCTTCGCCGGGCCGGTTATAAGTTTGCTGTACTGTTCATAGACATCGATCAATTTAAGGTGGTGAACGACAGCCTTGGCCATGGCGCCGGCGACGCCCTTCTGCTGCAGATCGCGCAGCGACTGGCTGATCCGGGCGAAGAAAGTTCAGACCTCGGTCAAGATATCTCGACACAAGCTCCAATACTTAACAGCACGTTAGCGCGCCCTGGCGGAGATGAGTTCGCGATACTGGCGGAAGATCTGAACGATCCCAGCGATGCAGTCCGGATGGCGGAGCGGCTGCAGAAAAAGCTGGCCACGCCCTTCGATTTAGAAGGCCATCAAATAGTGGTGACAGCCAGCATCGGCATCGTTTTTGGCAACGCTAAAGGCTGCAACGCAGAAGATGTACTGCGTGATGGAGAAATCGCGATGTACCGGGCGAAACAGGCAGGCAAAGCTCGCTGTGAAGTCTTCGACAACCGGATGCACACGCAGGCCGTTACGCGGTTGCAGTTGGAAAGCGACCTCAGAAAAGCGGTCGATCTGGGTGAATTTCAGGTTTATTACCAGCCCATTGTGTCATTGCGAAACGGGCGAATCCTGGGATTTGAGGCTCTAAGCCGATGGCAAAGGCCCGAAGGGATCGTGATGCCCGGTGATTTCATTGCCGTGGCCGATGAGACTGGGCTCATCCTGCCGATTAACCGGCAGTTGCTGCTCGAAGCGTGCCGGCAAGTTCGAGCGTGGCAGGAGCTGTTCCCTGGCAATCCTCCTCTTAGCATCGCCGTAAATGTCACGCCCAGGCAATTTGCACGTCCGGGGTTGGCCGCTGAGATCGGACAGGTTCTCGAGCAAACCGGCCTTAATCCCGGTTCCGTCGATCTCGAAATCACTGAGACCATCGCCATGGCTGATGCGGCGCGATCCGTGATCGTCCTCGCAGAACTCAAAGCTCTGGGAGCCCGGTTGAGCATCGATGACTTCGGAACGGGCTATTCTTCGCTGAGCCGGCTGCAGCGCTTTCCGGTGGACACTTTGAAGATCGACCGGGCGTTCATTTCCCGGATCGAGAGCGACGCTGAGACTCACGAAATTGTCCGCACTGTGGTCATGCTGGCGCACAATCTGGGCCTCGAAGTAGTAGCCGAAGGCGTTGAAACTGCAGAGCAGCTTGAGTTACTGAAACACATTGGATGCGAGATGGCCCAGGGTTATCTGTTTTCCAAGCCCGTCCGACCGGAGATAATTCAGCAACTCCTCCTCGATCAGCAAAGCGGTCGTCTTACTCCAGTTCCCCTGGCAGCGCCGGTTCGTGAGCATGCGAAGTTGCCGGGATCCTTTACTGTTCAATAAACAGACACATTTGCGATTCTTGCACCTCCGTCCTACTGCCAGCCCCGCGTCGACCCCACAAGCGAACGTTGTAAGTAATCCATACGAGGGCAGTTAGCAAATACAAGCCTCACAGCAAGCGTTCGGCACGCAGCGTGCACTCATGGGAATAGCACGTTTCCAAGAGGGTATCTCGCTTGCGGATATCTATTCGAGATTGCAAGTCGACGCCCTTTTCAATCGAGGCCGGGCGACACGAGATGGGCATTTGATGAGGAGATTATATGGATCAGAATTCATTGGTGTTTCAAAGAAGCTGGGATACTTCACCATCAAAGCCAGTTATGAGTCCATCGTCTACCAAGCAGGATCGCAGAGCGGCAGACGAGCACTATATCCTGCGAATCCTCTCTGATGCCAAGGACCCGCTCTTCCCCTCTGAGATCACCGCACGCGTGAACTACGAACTCATGTCTGGTACACCCTATAGCATGACAGAAGTCGCGATACGACTGATGAACATGGATAGCGAGGTTGACCAGCTCCCGGATGGACGATGGGCGTTGAAGCGGCGAATGGATTGACGTGACGTTGTAGTTCTTATCCGCGCCGGTGCAACCGACGCCGCGGTTCAACCAAGTCGCTAATCTTAGTGGTCGGCTGCGCGGCCAATCCCTGCAGTGGCTCCCGATCACTCTCTGGCCGGTTCCGGCACCTTATCCACTCTCAATAGGGACGACATAGCTGGTGACCTATGCCCGCACGCACTCAGGAAGCCGAGGTTGCAGGTGACTTTGCCGGGTATAGCCGATCAAACTCGGGGTCGTCATGGAGGAGGATAAGATCCGGATCGCGGCGAGCCCACTCGGCGTCCTTGAAACCAGCCTCCCAGGACTTGCGCAGCGTGTCGAGGGCTTCCGCCTTCTTCTTGAGTTTGCAGTAGACACAAGCGGCGTTGTAGAGGATCGAGGCTTCATTCGCGCGCAAGGTAACCGCCAGGCTGAGTTCGCGCAGCGCATCGTCCGGGCGATCCAGAGATGCATAGTCGGAGCCGAGCAGGATTCGAGCCCGGGCGTCCTCGGGCACCTGCTTCAAGTGGTTTTCCAGGGCTGCCATTTTTCGCTGACGCATGTTACGGGCCGCCTCCTGTTTTCCCAGGGCGCCAAGACAGTTCAAGATGGGCACATAAACGTTGTAGTCCTCGCCGCTGGCTTCGATCGCGGATTCCGCAATGTCTACAACCTCCTGATAGCGTCCGGTAGCGAACAAGGCGCGGCAAAGCAAATAATGAGCGCCTTCGCAGTCGCGCTTGCGTTCGATGGCCTTCTTCAACATGCGGACGGCTTCGTCGTGCAATGAGGCCGCGTACAGGACCCAGGCCTGGCTGACCTGCACTTCGGGCAGGTCCCAGCGCAGCGCCACAGCCTTGCCCGAAGCTTCGCGCGCCCGTTCCACCCAGGTTTGATCGCGGCTGAAGGTCCAATAGAACATGGCGCAGGCGTTGGCGCTGGCGGCGTAGGCAAGCGCGAAACTGGAATCGATGGAAACTGCGTTTTCGAACATCTGGAGCGCAAATTCGAGATCCTGGCGGGTCTGGCGGCGCGCGTAACGTTTGCCACGCAGATAAAGATCGTAGGCTTGCAGGCTTTCCGTGGGCTTGATGGCTAAGGCTTCCAGCTCTTCGGGAGAAAGTGTGACGCGCAGGGCTTCTGCAATCCTGCGAGCCATCTCATCCTGCACTTCGAAAACATCCTTCATCTCGCGGTCGAAGCGATCGGACCAGAGCGGGAAATCGGTTTGCGTATCTACCAACTGGGCGCTGATGCGAAGACGGTTGCCGGCGCGCCGCAACGTTCCGGTCAGGACGTAAGCCGCTCCCAGTTGCTGACCGATGTGCGCCGGCGTCACCGTCTTGTCGCGGAAGGCGAGCACTGTGGGCCGCGAAAAAATATTCAGTCCCCGAATCTTGGAGAGTTCGGTAATGACATCCTCGGTGATGCCATCCCGCAGATATTCGTCTTCCTTGGCGCCACTGATGTTTTCGAAGTACAGAACGGCAACGGATTTTCTCGACGACTTGTGAGTGCCGGAATCCGGATCACTCTTCTCTTTCGTGCGCCGGGCAAATACCTCCAGGTCGCGCTTGAGGCGGCTGAGATCGGTCTTTAGCTCGGTTGCGGTCTGGCAACGCAGGTTCCGGTCTTTTTCCAGGGCCTTGTCCAGAATGCGCACAAACTCGGCTGGCAGCAAGGTATTCAGTTCGCCGGCCGACCGGGGATTGCGGTTCAGGATGGCATCGAAAACCAGAGCCGAGGTGTCTCCCTGAAACGGAAGCGCCCCGGTACCCATCTGATAGAGGACGGTGCCGGTGGAAAATAGATCCGTTCGGGCGTCCACCAGTTGGCCCCGAGCCTGCTCGGGAGACATATAGGAGACCGTCCCCACAGCGGACCCCGGCGAAGTCAATTCGGCATTGACGATCGTCTCCGATTGCTCCCTGGATGTTCCCAGCGTATTGCCATCCCGGTTAATCTTCGCCAAACCGAAATCCAGAATCTTTACCTGCCCGCGCTCCGTGAGAAAAATATTCGCCGGTTTGATGTCGCGGTGCACGATTCCCTTAGCATGCGCCGATTCCAGAGCGTCCGCGATCTGCAGTCCCAAGGGCAGCAGCTCGTCGATGGTCATGCGTTGGCGATTCAACTTTTGCGCCAGCGTCTCACCCTCCAGCAACTCCATAACAATGAAGTGCTGCCGCTCGTGCTGCTCAATGGCGTGGATGGTGCAAATGTTGGGGTGATTCAAAGAAGAAGCGGCGCGCGCCTCCCGCTGGAAGCGCTCTAGGAGTTGGGTGTCCTGCCCCATTTCCGCAGGGAGAAACTTCAACGCCACCCGGCGGCCGAGCTGGGAATCCTGAGCCTCGTACACGACGCCCATCCCGCCCGAACCCAATTTGCGCAGGATCTTGTAGTGCGATAGGGACTGGCCGATCAAGAAATCCTGCTCCATAATCCGGTTGATAGTATCTGGCGGTCGTTTCTCCGTCAAGAAGCCGGGATCGATAGGGAGCAGCCGTTCCATGAACGACTCAAGAGGAAAGACATGCCCTTAATCGATGAGCGCCATACACATACGAGTGTAAATCGGCGCGCTCTGAAAGACGGCCAGACCGGACATATCAATGGCTTCCAGCCGGTTTGCTCCGGGCGTGTACTGAATCCCCCTCTCTGTTGCCAATCCACCCAAGTCCAGTTCTGAACAACCCCTGTAAGTTCTGAACAGCGGCTGTTCGATCCTGAGGATTTGCTTGCGGTCACGGGCTGCCCGCTCGCGGGCTCCGTGTGCGCGAGCGAAGATCGTCTGTTCTGTCTCTACTTTGTGGTGCCGGAGTGACATCTTTTCGCATGCGCTACTACGAGGAACGGCAGGTTTGCCGGCCTCGAGGTTTGCGAGGCTGAGATAACGTTCCGGTCTCGTCACGGCTTTTTGGCAAGCCCAGGCGAACCTGAGCAACACTTTCGACGCGTGGCAATACAGGAAACTACCGATGTACCACAAGAGGATCGAGTAACTAGTTCACTGTCAGTTACGAAAACCGAACGGGAAGTTGTGAAACCATCTTCGCAAAGATGCCAGCACACCACATAATCGACATGACTAATCGTGTCGTTCTGACCGTGTTTACGGGCGCATTAACTCTGCACGACGTGGCGACGAACAGCGAGATACTAAATAATGACACCTCTTTCGATCCGGGCTTCTCTGAGCTGATCGATTTCAGTGCCGTCTCTGAAATCAAGATGGACATCAACGAATTACGAATGCTTCTAAAAAGAGATCCGTTTTCGACAATCTCCAAACGCGCGCTTGTGGTTGGCTTGCCGAGTTCAATTTACGGAGCGGCGCAAATGTACCGCCTGATGCGGGATCACAAACTCTGCGTTGGTATTTTCCATACGATCGCTGAGGCGTCGCGGTGGTTGAGCGGTTCCAAATCCGCTCCGTGAAGAGTGCGGCGGATAGCCGCTTCCAGTTGGAGGGCTATTTAGTTGGCAGTCGTTGAGAGGTTAGAATGGCCACGCCGACGCTGGTTCCACCAGTTCGTAAGTCCGTGTTTCGGAGGAGAGGATGGCCACCGTTTTAATAGCTGAAGATAACGCCGTGAACCGTGAATTGCTGCGCGAATTGCTTGAGGGGCGCGGTTATGTAGTAAACGAGGCCACTAATGGGCTTGAGGCGTTGGAAATGATGGCGGAGTCCAAACCTGATGCGCTGTTGCTCGATCTCAATATGCCAATTCTGGATGGTTTTAGCACGCTGAAGGAGATTCGCCAGGATCCCCGCCTGACTTCATTGCCGGTGATGGCTGTCACGGCCTCGGCCATGCGGGGCGATCAGGAGAAGGCCTTGCAAGCGGGTTTCGACAGCTATCTTTCGAAGCCCATCGAATCGTCGGTGCTGTACGCGGAGCTTGCGCGGATCCTGGAAAAGAACTGAACCAATTACTGCCCGCGATGCGCCCTTGGCGGTCGCTTATCTGCTTACCGCTTACGAAAGTCTGTGGCCGTTCGATGCGCAACCACAACCTCAAATATTCGCTCCTTCCAGAATTATGTCTTTTCCCCACCCGTTTGCAACAGTACTCGCGAGTGGTTACTGCGTGTTACTAACCTTTATTACGTTCTTGCGATTGTGCTAGTACGTTCACCAACGTAATCTCGACTCATGGCGAATCGAAGCAACTCAGCAGAAAACGCTAACACGGCGCAGCCGCGACGAATCGTCAAATTCTTAACGGGAGATTCCCTCATGAAATCCATCTTACGTTGTGCGGTTGCTGTGCTCGTGCTGGTTGGAGTATCTGCTGCGAAGGAGTTGCCGAATGCACCGAGCGCCACGGCGTCGGCAGAGCCCGAGCCGGCCTTCTATGTGGAGTCAACTTCGAAGGCGCCCACGCCGGTCGCCCCCAAGCTGGTCGAGAGCCGTACGGTGGACGCAAAGTTCCTGAGCCTGGCGATTATTTCGACCGGGAGCACCTTCGCCGATTCATATACGACGCTGTTTGCGCGCGAGAACTGGCTTGCCGGCAGGAAGGGCGTTTGCAATATGGAAGTTGAATCGGCCTACTTATACGGTACGCATCCCACGGTTGGCCGAGCCTATGCGGTTGCTTCGGTGAAGAGCGCCACCTCGTTGGCAGCTGCCTACATGTTGCGGAAGCATCACAGCAAGCTCTGGAGCCTGCCTCTGATCGGTAATTCGGTGATCAGCCTGCAAGGCGTGACCCAGAACATGATCGAATGCAACTAGCTTGAGCGCGTAAGTGGCGGGAACCCTGGGGGCGAGGCTACTCGCCCCCATTTCCGTTTTGAGCATTTGCCGCCCCGAAGATCCCTGCGAAGATCGATCCCGAACGGGAGGCTTTGCTCGTGAGCCGTCTATTCCTGTGCCGTACCCGTGAGCGCCGTATTGGTTGTTTGCTGCCATTCTCTGGTCTCACCTCAGCACATGGTAGCGGAGGATATATATTAGTTAGCACGTGGTGAGCCATTCAGGAGCTGAAGCCGGGTTGCAGTGGATACGCCTAAGTTACACCACTATAAGGGTTTGTCCAGCGAGGGCATGTAACTGCCTTAAGCGGAGTGGACTTGGCATGTCTGGATGCTGGAACTCGTCTCGTTTTTGGAAAGTTACATGGTTGCTGCTTCTGCCTTCTCCCGCGGCGGCCCGCGCTCGTCTCCGGGCGTTTAAAGGCGCCAGGGACTCATTGTGGAGGGGGTCAGGCGTGGGTTCAATCGCGATAGCTACAAACAGCCAGTCAGGTCGGGACAGTGCCCAGCGACGCTGAGAAGGCTCTGGATAGCGGGCAAGACAGGTCGTCTGTGGCTTCGATTCGGTATCGCCGGAGTCGTTCTTAAACTCGTGACAAAACGCCCTGGGGTTACAACGAGGGGTAGTTACTAACTGGCTTTTCTTTGGCCGCCTGCAACATTTGTTGCATTCCTGCCGCCAGATCGCAGACTTCGGCCCTGAGCAATGAAAACACTTCTTTTGCGGATTCTGACGGGCGTTCCCGGCCGATCGATTCGATCTCTCTGGCCTTCTCGCCTGCCGCAACCAGACCTAAGCAGTTGAGTTCGCCCTTGAGGCTGTGCGCCGTTCTCTCAATCGCCTGGGAATCGCCTGCGGCGATCGCCTGCGCCAATGCCTCGAGCTGTTTGGGGCTCTCGTCGAGAAAGATTTGCGTCAGTTCGCGCAACAGCGATTCACTGCCGTCGAGTTTTTTCAAAGCTTCACTGGGGCTCCAGTGGTGGGGCGTGTGCGAAGCCGGAGGCATAGGCATGGGCATTTCATCTGAACTTGCCTTTGGTCTTGCGCCGAAGACCTTGGCGATCATGTCCCTGATCTGATCACTGCTCGCCGGTTTGGAAATATAGTCATCCATTCCAGCGGCGAGGCAAATTTCTTTGTCACCTTTCATGGCGTGCGCCGTCATGGCGATGATCGGAGTGTGGCTTCCGGTCTTTTGTTCGGCCTCTCGAATCTTGCGAGTGGCTGTCAATCCATCCATTTCGGGCATTTGAACGTCCATAAATACCAGATCGAAAACTCCGTTTTCCAGCGCCGACAAGGCCTCTTTACCGTTTTGAGCGATCGCCGGATTATGGCCGAGGTTGGTCAAGGTGTGCAGAATGACGGTCTGATTGATCAGATTATCTTCTGCCACCAGGATTCGAAGGTCTCTGGGATCCTGGCCGGAATCTCTTATCGGAGCGGATCGGTCATTGTGCGGGTTCGTGACGCCGTGAGGCGCAGGTTCGAAAGACGCAGTGAAATGGAAGGTGCTGCCTTTTCCGACGGCGCTTTCGAGCCAGATATTCCCGCCTAACAATTCAACCAGCCGGGAGCAAATCGCCAGCCCCAGGCCCGTTCCGCCATAATTGCGGGTAGTGCTGCCGTCGGCTTGCGAAAAGGCGTCGAAGATAAGGTCATGTTTCTCTGCAGGTATTCCGATGCCAGTATCGGTGACGCTGAACTGCAGTCGCAGCCCGGCGGCGCTTTTAGCGTCGGGCTGAACACGCACGACAATTTCCCCGGATGGGGTGAACTTGATCGCATTCCCAACGAGATTGATCAAAATTTGAGAGACGCGCCCGGAATCTCCGACGAGATGCTGCGGTGTGCCAGGGGCAATTTCGAAGCGAAGGTTGAGGCCTTTTTCGCGCGCCTGCAGGGCCAGCGGCTGCATGGTCTCGCCGACCGCATCCTGCAGATTAAACTCGGTCAGAGAAAGCTCCAGGCGGCCCGATTCGAGTTTCGAAAAATCCAGAATGTCGTTGATCACCCGGAGGAGCGAATTCGCCGAGGACTTCAACATGGTCAGGTAATCGCGTTGCTCCGCGCTAAGTTCCGTTTCCAAGACCAAGGCGGCCATGCCGAGGACGCCGTTGATGGGAGTGCGGATTTCGTGACTCATATTCGCGAGGAACTCGCTCTTGGCTTGGCTGGCTTCTTCCGCCTTTTGCTTGGAGGCAAGTAACTGAGCATTGGCTTCCTGCAGTTCTGCGGTGCGCTCGAAGAGTTCAATGGCGATGCGATGACGCTCGGTTACTGCCGAACCGACCAACAGTCCGACCGCCGACACCACAAACATCAGAAGGCCCATCTTCGACAGAAGGTCCGGCGTCGAAGGCGAGAAACGCAACGCGACCACAATGCCGAAATTCAGCGCCAGTAGCCCGGAAACGACTCTCCGGATTCCCTGACGCATCGCGATCCAGATAATGGGAATGAAACTCAGGAAAAAGAGCTGGAAGCTTGCCAGCGTCGATCCGAACATCACCCAAAGCAGAACTGCCAGGGCGACCATCTGACTCAGGGCTTCGACGGCCTGCAAAGAGTTCCATGAGTGCCAGGCCGAATTTCGTGTTCGCGCGGGTTCGCTAGCGACCTCGGGCGAAATCAGGGTTCTTATCCACGGGAAAACGTGGATAAGAAGAAAAGGTGCGACTCCCAACAGCCCGATTTCGTCACCGAGAAACCAGACCGAGGCGGACTGTCCAAATTCCGACCAGCGAATCGTATGATCTGCGGCCAGGCATGCAACTCCGAGCGCGGTGGAGGCAAATGCTCCAACTGTGGTCACAGAAACGTAGAAGACCACGTCGCGGCGGCGACGGAGGCCCGGATCAATTCTTAACGGGCCGCGCAAAACCCAGGCTGCGGCAGCATAAAATCCGGCGCTTCCGAGCGTGCCAATGGTTTGGCCGAAAGTGGCGAAAGGCTGGTTGTAAAAAAACTTTCCCGCAAGCACGCTGCAAAGACAAACCAACGGTGCGTACCACGGGCTGACACTCAGCATCATGGCGAACGTCAAGCCGGCCGCGGGATACCACACCACGTAGCCGAGCCGGTTGACCACGATTACTTCCGGCCGGGCCAGCAGCAAATACAGCGCCGCAAAGCAAACCGCGAGGAGACCGTGACGCACGATGAGCCGCAGCTCACGCATGCGCGATGACACCATTCGTGAAGACCGATTTAAGAACCAGGCTGGGTTCGCACGAACCGATGACGACCCTGTTGCGTCCGCTCCGTTTGGCGTCGTAAAGAGCCGAGTCGGCGGCGGCGAGGAATTCGAGGTCATGCGCCTGATTTGTGGTTACAACCCCGCCGATGCTTACAGTCGCTTTCACATGGGCGTTCTTCGTGCCGATAGGAAGATCGGCAACGGCACTTCGAATTCTTTCGGCGACGACCCGCAAGTCCTCAAGCGTGCAGTTGGTCAGGATTGCGATGAATTCTTCCCCACCGTAACGTCCGACAAAATCGTAGGAGCGGACAGCCTGCCCGATGCGGTTGGCCGCCTCTTTCAGAACTTCGTCGCCGGTCATATGGCCGTAAGTGTCGTTCACGTTTTTAAAGTGGTCGAGATCGATCATCAGGATTCCGGTGGAGGTGTTTGCCCGCGCTCCTCGTTGAACTTCAGCTCCAAGCAAGTGCAGGGCTGCTCCCCGGCTCCAGACGCCGGTAAGAGCATCGTGAGTCGCATCGAAGCGAAGCGCTTCGCGCGCTTTGATCAGCTCTTGCTGCAAAGAGAGGATTCGCTTACCTGCGCGGAGGCGGGCGCGCAGTTCCCCGATATCGAATGGCTTGGTCAAATAGTCGTCCGCTCCGGCGTTCAGACCGTTGATCAAGTCCTGCTTGTCGTCTTTGCCGGTCAGCAGAAGGATGTATTGATAGGTACCGTTCTGATTTTTTCGAATTCGGCGGCACAATTCGAGGCCATCGATCGCGGGCATCATCCAATCCAGAATCAAAAGGCCGGGGGCATCCGGCTGCTGAAGCATTTCCCATGCTTCGGCGCCGTCACGCACGATGACGACTTGATATCCCCAGTTCTCCAGACGATTTTGCAGGAGACGGCGGAAAACGGGATCGTCTTCCGCCACCAGAACTTTCAGTGGCGGGTCGAACAACTCGTCTTCCGACAACACGATCGAGTCGCTTGTTTGATTATGCATGGACATTCTCCAGGAAGCAGCTGGTCTGCACAGGAACCGGGCGATCCGCATGAAAGAGGGGGCTGGGGGAGGAAACTGAAACCGGGAAAGATTCGATCAGACAATCCTCAACTCGCTGTAAGTGTTCACTGCCGGCCGGTCTGAGTTTGAAGGGCCAAGCGGCAACATGTTCGGGGGAAGTCTGCAACTCCAGTTCTTGCTCGGCGAGAATCGCGTGCAGATCGGCCGCATCGTGAAGGTCCAGCGTCAGCTTGCCGAGATTTACGCACATGCGAAGCTCTTCCGCATTAAAGGGCTTGGTTACGTAGTCGTCGGCGCCGGCGCGCAGCCCGGCAACAATGTCTGCCGCACTATTTCTTGCGGTGAAGAGAATGAGATACATCGAGGACAATCGACTGTTGGCTCTGACGTTGCGGCAAACCTGCGGTCCGCTTAATCCCGGCATCACCCAGTCGAGAATCGCGAGACGCGGCGCGTCCGGCCGCTGAAGAACCGCCCAGGCCTCATCGCCATTCTCCGCGAAGATCAGTTCGTGCTCAGGCGAGAGAACCTGCTTCACGATGTTACGAAAGAAAGCGTCGTCTTCTGCGATGAGTAACTTCATAAACAACTCCAGTTAGGTTTAACCGCTGACGGATCTCTCAATTGGTAACGGTCAGCTGCGCAAAGGTAGTTGCAGGAGTCGTGCCATTGCTGTGCGAATCGCGAAATGCAGCTGCTGGTGATCTAAGCACCTTTACTTGCAGCAAGTTTGAGCGGCGGAAAGCGGGACTGGCGAAGAAGTAACTTGAACCGGCGGATAAACCAAGTCTGATTTGCAGACAAGCGTCTGGTTGCCGGACTATTGCCGGCGCTCTATCTTCAGGTCTGAGTGTGGCCAGAACCGGGGTGAAGATTACGGAAACTAGACAGCTTCCGATTTTTCATCGATTTTCATCTTCGAGAGCATCTGGTAAATGGTGGCGCGGCCGATTCCGAGGATTTCGGCAGCTCGCGCCTTGTGCCCACCGACGGCCTCCAGCACCCGCAGAATATGGCGTTTCTGGACCTCTTCCAGCGACAAAAACGTCTCATCGGTTGAGATTTCCTGGTTCTCAGGGCCGCGCAAAATCTCTGGAAGATCGTCGATGTCAATGATATTTCCGTCAGTCATCATGCAGGCATTTCCGATCACGTTTTCGAGTTCCCGAATGTTTCCGGGCCAGGAGTATGTCGCCAAACGAGCCTGGGCACGACGGGTCAGACCTGCAATCGATTTGCCATAATCGGCCGAAAACTTCTGCAGAAAGAACCTTTGCAAAAGAGGCAAATCCTCGCCGCGGCTCGCCAGATTTGGCAGTGCGATTTCGACAATCGCGAGCCTGTAATAAAGATCCTCGCGGAATTGTCCCTGGCGAACCATCGCTTTCAGGTCGCGATGAGTGGCCGCGACTACCCGGACATCGATGTTTCGCGGGGTCACCGATCCCACTCGCTGCACCTGGCGGTTCTGCAAAACCCGGAGGAGCTTTGCCTGCGCCGGCGCCGACAATTCGCCGACTTCATCGAGAAAAACTATGCCGCCGTCGGCATATTCGAAAAGACCGGCCTTGTCCTGCGTGGCACCCGTGAAAGCACCGCGGACGTGTCCGAACAGCTCGCTCTCCAGTAAAGTCTCAACCAGGGCGGAACAGTTGCAGACCGCGAATTTGCCCTTGTCTACAGGGCTTAGACGATGCAGGGCATGCGCTACCAGTTCTTTTCCAGTACCCGTCGCACCGCCAATCAGAACTGTTCGAAAATGCGGCGCTACTCTGCGAATCCGCGCAAAAACGTCGAGCATCAACGGGCTGTGCCCAACCATGCCTTCGAACTGGCACTCATCGAGCAGTTCGCGATCGAGGCGTAAAGTCTTGCGCCGCTTCGCCGCTTCGCTCAGCAGAGTTGGGATGCGGTTTCTGAGTTTTACTACGTCGAGCGGCTTGGTCCAATAGTCAGAGGCGCCCTTCTGAATGGCCTCGACAGCAGATTCGGGTGAATAATGGCTGGTCAGCAGGATGACGTCGGTGCCCGGGTCGACCGCAACGATGCGCTCCAGCAGCTCCATTCCCGTCAACTTGGGCATCAAGAGGTCGAGCAGCACGATTCGCGGGCGGACCTTCAGAAACATCTCAAGTCCGGCTTCGGGATCTTCCGACGTCAGTACTTCGACGTCAGATTGCTCCAGCGCGGCGCGAATAAGCGCAAGGTTTCCAGGATTGTCGTCGACGGCGAGCAGGGTTAGGGGCTTGGACCTGCTCATTTGATACCTCGCGCATGAGTGGAATAAAAGCCACGGATAAAAACGGAATAACAGCAGCGAGAGAGATTACCAACGTTCGAGGTAAGAACAGCCTGCGAGGTTACTCCCGGGACCCTGGACATCCAACTCCTTCCCTGCGACCGCGAGTACGACGAAATCAACTGGCAGGGTTCGGTTCCCTGAGCCGATTCGTCTGATTCGGTCTTAGTCCCACCGCAGGGACACCACGTTGCCACTAGCTTAACGCAAAATGACCTTGCACAGTCAAGAAGACCTTGTGTATGTGCGTTATGAAAAGGGTAACCATCGACAACCGACGTGCGGCCCGAGGTTACTTTGTACGATTAATGGTGACCATGGCGGGCCTTCGTTTTCCGCAGATCAGACAGCGTCTGGAATCTGGACAGAATTCAAGTCGCCTCCTCAGACGGCTGGCAGCACCCTTATCCCCTAAGTCACCAAAAACACAGCAGTTCTCTTTCCAGTGCCAACTACATGCGTTTGGCCCGTGCGCTGCATTCTTCAAGATGCCGCTTCGGTGGCATCCCTCCCCAAACTTCGAACTCGAAGGGGAAGCTGAAATGCGACTCAAGACTCTAGTCACGGCGCTAACGGCAGTAGTAGTCGGAACGTTATCCGCATCTGCGCAGCAAACGGGCGCCGTACAGGCCTTCTTGCCGGGTCCGCGCACCGTGGGTAACTACGGTCACCTGCCGATGACCTTCGAGGCGAACCAGGGCCAGACCTCCAGCGCGGTCAAGTTTCTCTCTCGCGGTCATGGCTATAGCGCTTTTCTGACGACCGGCGGCATGGTGCTGAATTTGCGCACCACGCAACCCGCGCCTGTCGCGAAGACGGCGACGGCTCCAGCCGCAAGTCAGGCAGCGAGCACAACACTGCAATTTCATCTCGTAGGCGCGAACGCCAATCCGGCCGTTGTCGGCGAAGACTTGCAGCCTGGCCGGGTGAATTACTTTTTAGGCAAAAATCGTGCCAATTGGCATGTGAATGTTCCCACTTATTCCAAGGTCCGTTACAAGAACGTCTATCCCGGTATCGATTTGGTTTACTACGGAAATCATCAGCAATTGGAATACGACTTCGCGGTAGCTCCGGGAGCGGATCCGGGACAGATTCAGTTCGAAATCAAGGGCGCGAGCCAGGCTGCTGTGGATGAGCAAGGCAACCTGGTTCTCGGCACGCAAAATGCGCAACTTCATTTTCAAAGTCCGGTGGTATATCAGGAATCCAACGGACAACGTGTTCCTGTGGCTGGCGGATATGTGATGAAAGACGCCTCGCACATCGGCTTTCAGCTGGCCAGCTATAACTCCGGTAGTCCTCTGGTGATCGATCCTGTGCTGGTGTATTCGAGCTACATTGGTGGAAGCGGCGACGATGAGGCGGCGGGCATTGCGGTCGACAGCACCGGAAGCGTCTACATCGCTGGGTATACTGACTCGGCGAATTTCCCGTTAGCCGCGATCGGTTCGCTCTCGGCCAACAACTATCACACTTTCGTTGCCAAGATGGACCCAACGGGGTCGAATCTGGTCTATGCCGATTACATTGGCGGGAGCGGCGACGATTATGGCGCAGCCCTCGTTCTGGACAGCGCGAACAATGTGTATGTGACGGGCAACACTACGTCCAGCGATTTTCCAGTTGTGAAAGCATACCAATCTCAGCAGCCGGGACCCAATAGCGGATTTCTGACCAAGGTTTCCGCCGACGGATCTTCGCTGTTGTACTCGACTTATCTTGGGGGTAATGCGTTCGATTTTCCGTTGAGCGTCGCGATCGATAGTTTGAGCGAGGTACACGTTGCCGGCTACACGTTGTCATCAAACTTCCCGACCGTTAATGCTTATCAGAGCTCAGCGCTTGCCAATCAGAGCGGAGCCTCGAGCTACTACGGTTTTCTGACCAAGTTCAGCGCGGATGGATCATCGCTGGTCTACTCGACATATTTCGGAGGCAATGACACTGCCCTCCAAAGCTGCGGCTCTTCCTGCTACCCGACGGCGGTGAACGGCATCAGCGGGGTGGCTCTGGATGCCAACGGAAACGCCTACCTTACCGGCAGCACGAATACGACTAATTTTCCAACGACGAGCGGAGCTTACCAGACCATTAATACGACATCGCAGGCGAACACTCTTGGATTCGCAAGCGAATTCAGCCCGGCAGGCTCCCTCCAATACTCGACATACCTTTATGGATCGAGCGGCAACTCCGTTACTCCTTCAGCGATTGCCGTGGACGGTTCAGGCTCTGCATATATCACCGGCACCGCCGACAGCGATGGTACCTTTCCGATTACTTCCACCAGCATCTGTAATCCGACTGCCGAGGGGACTGCCTGCGGCTATGCGTTTGTGACAAAATTCGATCCCACCGGTTCAACACTGCTTTATTCGACGTTTCTTGGGGCGAATAACTATGCCAGCCCCCTGGACATTGTGCTTGATGCAAACGATGACGCTTATGTTCTCTCGGCGACCTCAAGCTCGTCGTTCCAGTTGAATGATGCGATCGAATCGTTCAGCAGCGGGTACGACCTGCTGCTGGTTGAGATCGACCCCGCGGCGACAACCCAATTGTTCTCGACCTACCTCGGAGGGTCTGGAAGTGACTATCCTGGCGGGCTCGCCCTTGACTCGAATGGAAATATCTATGTGGGCGGATCGACAGAATCTACCGACCTCCCGACCACGCCTGGTGTTTTACAGAATCAGTTCGGCGGGAGCACCGACACTTTCATCATGAAAATCGGCCCTGCCTCCGCACCGTTCGTTACCGCGAGCCCTACTTCCCTGCAGTTTGCCGCCGAAGCCGTCGGCTCAACGAGTTCGACACAGACGGTCCTGCTGCGCAACATGGGCAGCTCCGCGCTGTCGATCACGTCGATCGGAGTCAGCGGAGACTTCGCCGAGTTTGATAATTGCGGAAGCAGCGTAGCGGCAGCAGGCAGTTGCACGCTCACCATCAGCTTCACCCCGACCGCCACCGGGGCCCGGACTGGATCGGTAACGATTCAGGACGATGCCGCTGGGGCACCGCACTCGATTCCGTTATCCGGAATCGGGCAGGGTGGGAGCGGTACCAATCCCGCGCCAAATGCAGTATTGATGCCTGGCACTCTCGCGTTTTCCAGCGTTCCAGTGACGCGCTCAGGCGTACCTCAATCGGTGACGCTGACCAACGCCGGGAACGCAACACTGACTATCAACAGCCTCCAGACCAGCGGAGACTTCAGCCAGACCAACAATTGCGCCGGCACTCTTTCAGCGGGCGCCGCTTGCACCATCACGGTTGTTTTCAATCCGACCGCAGAGGGAACTCGCAACGGCAGCGTGACGGTTTCTGACAATGCTGCTGGCAGCCCGCACTCCGTAACGCTGACGGGTACGGGCATTGGTGCGGTAGTCACCGCTTCGCCAAGTACCCTAGCATTTGGGAATATTCTCCTCGGGCAGTCGAGCCCAGTGCAGTCGATATTACTGACGAATACTGGCAACGCTACTCTGAACCTCACCGGCGTCCAGGCCGCAGGAGACTTCTCGCAGACTAACAACTGCCCGAGCACCCTGGTCGTCAGCGCTACCTGTACCGTTAACGTTGTGTTCACTCCGACCGCAACTGGAAGTCGCAACAGCTCTCTCACGATCATCAGCGCGACGCAGAGCAGCTCGCAGACCATAAGCCTGTCGGGAGCCGGGACTGCGACGAATCTGGTGGTTACGCCAACCAACCTGGGATTTTCGAGTGTGGCTCTTGACTCTTCCAGCACGGCACAAACCGTGATCCTGACCAACATAGGTCAAACATCCGTAAGCCTCAGCAGCCTTCAGGTAGCGGGCGATTATAAGCAGACCAATAACTGCCCCGCCGTCCTCAATGGGGGTTCGACTTGCACGTTGAGCGTGATCTTCACTCCGACCGTGAAGGGCAGCCGCACCGGAAGCCTGACTATTACCGATAACTCCGGCAGTCCGCAGACGATCAGCCTGTCCGGCGCCGGATCGGACTTCAGCCTGGCCGTTTCCACCAGCCAGGATACGATTCAGAGCGGTGCGACCGCCACTTACACATTGACCGCATCTGCGGTAGGAGGCTCGTTTCCGAATGCGGTGAGCCTGAGCTGCTCCGGTTTACCTGCAAATGCAAGCTGCAGCTTCTCGCCGAGCAGCGTTAAGCCCGGCGCAACCAAGGCGACAACAACCTTGTCGATCACTACAGCTGATTCTTCGGCGGAGAATCTTCCGCCAGTTCCTGCCCGCCACAATCCAATCGGCAACGGCTGGCTGCAGTTGCAGGGACTGGGAGTAGTGGGCATGGTTCTGGCAAAGGGAAGCAAGCGATCGAGGAAGACAGCAATCCTGGTCCTGCTTGCCCTGTTAATCGCCGGAATGCTGTTCATGACCGGGTGCGCGGGCGGAACGGGCATCGGCCCACAGAATCAACCGCCTACCACTTCAAAGTCTTACACAATCACTGTCACCGGCACTTCTGGATCGCTCCAGCACACATTGCCCGTGACCTTAACTATCCAATAGCCTTGGCGCTGACCTGAGTGTGGCGCCCCCACTCGGGTCAGCCTTCCCCCTTTTGAAGTTGTCACCGCCGTACTGGGGCACTTATATCTTAGACAGGTATATATATATACTTCAGCGCATGCCGGAGTATTCTTCTGTTTCTCCAGCCTCCCGAGGGGCTGTGAGCAAGTAATACAGTAATTCCTGCATAACCTCGGTAATTAGATTTCTCTTACCCGCTGTGCAATGGTTGGAAATGTAATCGTGCATATTATCGATGTTACGTCAGCCCTATTCTTCGGTGACTGGAACCATTCTGGTCGCGGACGATCAAGCAACGAACCGCGAACTGCTCGAGGAGTTCTTGTCGGCGCAAGGCTTTACGGTCATCGCTGCCGGTGACGGCGATGCCGCTCTTCATCAGATAGCGGCTACACAAATTGATCTGGTTCTGCTCGATGTGATGATGCCGAAGCTGACCGGGTTCGAGGTATGCGAGAAAATCAAGAACAACCCGGAAACTGACCTGATACCGGTTGTTCTGATTACAGCACTTTCGGATAGGCAGGACCGTCTGAAAGGCATCAAAGCGGGCGCCGATGATTTCCTGACGCGTCCGGTCGACTCGACCGAGCTTCTGGCCCGAGTACGCTCGCTTCTAAAATTGAAATTCCGGACAGACGAACTTGAGCGGGCTGAGTCGGTATTATTTTCTCTGGCTCGCAGCATCGAGAGCAAAGACCCGTACACTCATGGCCATTGTGAACGGTTGGCGGATTACTCGGTCCGCCTGGGGCGACAAGTCGGATTGCCGGAAGATGAAATCACCGCCCTGCAGCGTGCAGGAGTCGTTCACGATATTGGAAAAGTCAGCGTTCCGGATGCCATCTTATTAAAACCTGGCCGTCTTACCGAAGATGAGTGGGAGATCATTCGCCAGCATCCGATTGTCGGCGAACGCATCTGTGCGCCTTTGAAGTCTTTCCGCCCGGTACTGCCGATCATCCGCCATCATCATGAGAAGTTCGACGGCTCCGGATACCCGGATGGGCTTCGGGGAGACGCCATTCCGGCCGGCGCCAGAATTCTGCAGGTTGTTGACGTCTTCGACGCACTTACCACGGAACGGCCCTATAAAAAGGCTCTGCCTGTAGCCGATGCACTTCAGGTCATGCGCGAAGAAGTAAGAAAAGGGTGGTGGGATCCCAACATCTTTGGCCACTTTGAGAAGGTTGCTGAAATCGGGGCAAGGCTGTCAGCAAAAAGCAAGGCTGCCGGCAAATAAACATAGGTGACACTCCGGTTAGCGGCATTAAGTCAAGAATTGTTGCTCGTACATTCAGTGGATCGGAGTAGCCAAGATCACAATTCAGAATGAGGTTCCGGGGAAATGCAGTTAAATATCGGTAACTGGGCTTCCAAAACGAGGTTGAGGCTTCACCTGTTCTTAGTGGCTCTCATATTTCTGCCGATCGCGTTTTTTGCCTACTCGGTGGCTTATCTGAGCCGGAACCAGGCGAAATCTCACGCGATTGCCGAAAGCACTCAGATTGCCCGCGTTTCGTCGAGTCTCATTGAAGATTACTTCAGCCAGGGTGCTTCTTTCCTGGACTCGATCGCCTCCCACCCAGCATTCGAAAAAGCCTGGGAAACAAAAGACTTCAACTCGGTGGAAGCTGATCTCCAAAGGGCTAGGAGCCTGCGCCCTGACTTTCTCTTTGTCAGCGTCTACGATCTAGACGGTACGATGCGCGGCATCTATCCTCCTCAGCCCGACGTTCTGAGTCACAACTTCACCTTTAGAGATTGGTACAAAGGCTTCGCGGCTAAACGAAGCGTTTACATCTCCGAGATTTATCAGACGGCGATTCCACCTTTCCCGCTGGTTGCGGCGATTGCGGTGCCGATCAAAAACGAAACCGGAAAGGTCACCGGCATCCTGATGGCGCCGTTTCCCGTCGACTTTCTGAATAGAAAACTACACGAAACCAGGTTTGATAGTGGCTGGACAATATCCCTGGTGGATCGGCACGGACATCTTGCTGCTGCTGCCGTTCCCAGGATCGGCTCTTCTTCGCCGGCGATGGACCTGACAGGGTATGAACCCGTGAAGCAATTGCTCGCCGGACGTGCTGGATATGGCACGTTTTCGCGGGATGACAACAAATTTCTTGTGACTTACCAACCGGCTGCTGACGGCGGATGGGGCGTTTTGGTGGAGAAACCCGCAGACCTTGTCGAGGAAGGCGTGTGGAGCATCGAGCGCCAGGTCTGGCTTCTCGGAATCATCGTCTTGATGTTTGCGCTTGCGACCAGCACTTTTATCGGACGACAATATTCCCAACTGGCAACCGGGAATCGATTCCTCGATCTCTCCTTAGACATATTTTGTACCGCCGGTTTTGATGGTTTTTTCAAGACGGTGAATCCGGCGTTTGAAAAGACCCTGGGTTTTACTCCGCAAGAGTTGCTCTCGAAGCCTTATCTCGATTTCGTCCATCCTGACGATCGTCAGGCAACCACGACAGAAGGCGGCCGACTGCAAAACGGCGAGGTCACTTTCGCTTTCGAAAACCGCTACCTGTGCAACAACGGCGACTACAAATGGATCTTGTGGAACGCGGTCTCAGTGCCAGATAAAGGGCTCATTTACGCCGTTGGCCATGAAATTACTGCGAGAAAGCGAGCCGAAGAACGACAGATACGGCTGGCCAAGCGGCTCGAGGCGGCCAACAGCGAGTTGGCGCTGCGGAATCGCGAGGTCGAGCGCGCCACGATGATGAAGAGCAAGTTCCTGGCAAATATGAGCCATGAACTTCGCACTCCGCTCAATGCGATCATTGGCTTTTCCGATCTCTTATCAGAAGGAGTCGCGGGTGGCCTTAACCCCAAACAACAGCGCTTCGTGAATCATATTAAGCAGGGGTCAAACCATCTCCTGCAATTGATCAACGACATCCTGGATCTTTCGAAGGTCGAAGCCGGTCAACTGGAGCTGCGCTGCGAGCATTTTGCGGTGCAAGATGCAGTCTCCGAGGTACTTTCCAACATTCGTCCCCTCGCGATGACGAAGACGATTGAAGTGCGGCAGCAAATTGGGAGCGATGATTTGGTTTTTGCCGACCGGATCCGTTTCAAACAGATTCTCTATAACCTGCTCAGCAATGCAGTTAAATTCACTCCGAAAGGCGGGCGAGTTGAGCTTACCTCCGTACAGCAAGAAAATCTGATCGGCATCTCTGTCACCGATACCGGCCTGGGAATTCGGCCGGAGGATCAAGCGGTGATTTTTGAAGAGTTTCGTCAGGTGGACGATCCGAACGGAACAGCGCAGGAAGGAACTGGACTCGGGCTCGCTATCACCAGGCGTCTGGTCGAGCAACAGGGCGGGCGAATCGCGGTGGAGAGCGCACTCGGAAAAGGCAGCCGATTTACTTTCACCCTTCCCGCGGGACAACAAACCGGGAGCGAGCGTCTGGAAAAAACGTCAATTGAAAGCGTCACCGTTTCGGCTGTTGGCAAGCCGCTAGTCCTAGTCGTCGACGATGAGTCTCCGGCCAAGGAGCTTCTGGCTAGCTATCTGAGTTCGAATTACCGGATCGTGACCGCGGATTCCGGAGCGGAAGCGCTGCAGAAGGCCCAACAACTGCGGCCCGACGCCATTACTCTCGACGTTCTGATGGCGAATGGCAATGGATTTGAAACGCTGGCCCGGTTGCGGCAGACTCCCGAACTGGCGAAGACGCCGGTAATCATCGTATCCATTGTCGACCAACAGCGGGTTGGCTTCGCTCTGGGAGCGGACGACTACCTCATCAAACCAATTCGCAAGTCGTTGTTACTCGATACCATGCGAAAGCATGTTCCATCGCGACCGGATGAAGACGATTCGATTCTCCTCGTCGACGACGATCCCGACACTCTGGCTTTGCTCGAGGAAATGCTTCGCTCCGCGGGGTACGAGACGCAAAGCGTGCAGAGTGGGCCACGGGCTCTGGAAGTGCTCGCTTCGAAGATGGTGACGGCGATTCTGCTCGATCTGTTGATGCCCGGTATGGACGGCTTTGAAGTCATCCGCCACGTAAGGCAGGAACCAACCCTGAGAGAGCTGCCGATTTTCGTGATGACTGGAAAGACCCTCAGCGCCGAAGAATCGATGCTGCTCTCGCGCGAAACTCAAGCGCTGTTTAATAAGAATGGCTCTTGCCGCGAGCAGTTAGTCAGCGAGGTTAGCCGCGTGCTTCAGTCCAGGAGGTTCTCGGCATCCGCCGGAGCATTATAAGAAAAGAGTGATTGCCAGCTAGAAGGAGGGCAACGGACACTCCTGCGGTCAGGCCGTACATCATTTCTTGTCATGCCCTGAGTGCTTCGCGGCATTGGTCGGGAGTGCTTGGGAAAATCGCCTTGACGGGCACGCGGCGCGCTTGCAAGGTGACGAACCTTCTCCGTCAAATTCTCCATCAAACTGCCTGACTATCTCACCAAGATTCAGCCCGGGCCAAATCTTCCGGCCGCCCGAGATCGCGCCATGAGTAATTGTCGGCACGAAAGGCGATAATTTTTTCACCCTGGGAGGCGAGGTGCATATATGTGGCAATGATCGAAAAAGCGCCTTCCTCTGTCATCATCGATAAAAGACGAGTCGAAATGATGTGAATGCCGGAAAAGGCCAGAGGTTGCACTTGCGGGGCGGGTCGGACTAAATCAGGAGGTTGGTCGCGCCCTGCGCTGCGGCCGCAAAGTTGAAGCTGGCGATCGAAGAGCAGGTAGCGGGAAGTCTCACGCTCTTGCACAGCCAGCGTAGCCAGAGCCTGGCGTTCGGTATGAAAGGCCACCATGCGCGCCAGATCAATTGTGCTGAAGACATCGACATTGTGCAGAATGAACGGTTCATCCAAATGGCTGGAATTTTCGAGAAAGAAATAGCCAGCCTTCTTTAGACCGCCGCCGGTATCGAGCAAGGTATCTTCGCGCGAAACGGCAATCTCCATGCCGAAGTTATCGTGTTTGTTCAGGTAATCGACGATCATGGCGGCGAAGTGGTGCACGTTGACAATGACCTGGTGAACCTGAAACTCGCGCAGGCGGGATAGGGTGATCTCGAGCAGTGTGCGTCCACCAACCTCGACCAGCGCCTTCGGGCGATCATTGGTGAGCGGGCGCAGACGCGTGCCCAGGCCGGCAGCCAGAATCATTGCCTTCATTGAGCTGAGTTTCCTGGCAAAAGATTTTCCAGTTCGCGATGCCGCACAGTCACTTCAATTCCGTTCTTCTCCCGCAATCGCTTGGCTAATTGCTCTGCCAGGTATACCGAGCGGTGCTGGCCGCCGGTGCAGCCAAACGAAACCATGAGGTTCTTGAATCCTCGTTCCTGATAATTGCCGACGCTGAGATCGACCAGAGACATCACGCCGGCGAGAAACTGATGCACGCTCTCCTGCCTATTCAGATAATCGATTACGGGCGCGTCTTTTCCGGTTAAAGCCTTGAATCGTTCTTCGCGCCCCGGATTGGGCAGGCTGCGTCCATCAAAAACGAATCCGCCGCCGTGGCCGGTTTCATCCGCCGGCAGGCCGCGATGAAACGAGAAGCTGGTAATGCGCACGATCAGATGATCGGGTTCTTTCGCCAGGCCGTGAAGCTTCTCCGAAGCAAGCATGCTGTTGAATGCACTCAACAGCGTCGGAAGTTCGATCGGCAGCCTGACGTTGTGCAGCAGCCAGCGCAAGTTCTTGAGCGCATAGGGAACGCTCTGGAGAAAATGCGCCTTGCGCTCATAGAAGCCGCGAAAGCCATAAGCGCCGAGTGCCTGCAAAATCCGTACGTAAACGTAAGCGTAGTAATGCTGCAGAAAGGGGTCGCGATCCAGCCGGATGAACTTGTTCGCCTCACCGATATAAAGATCGAGCAGTTCCTGGCGCATTGCAGGCGGCAGATCGGCCTTCGCGTCGTAGAGCAGGGAAGCGATGTCATACTGCAATGCTCCCTTGCGCCCGCCCTGATAATCGAGGAAAAAGGGCTGGCCATCGCGCAACATGATGTTTCGGGATTGGAAATCGCGATAGAGGAAATATTGCGAATCGGCGCTCAACAAGAAATTCGTGAGGCGGTCAAAGTCGTCTTCCAGCACCTGTTCGTTGAAGGGAATTCCGGCGAGCCGGAGAAAATAATATTTGAAGTAGTTCAAGTCCCATGCGATCGATTGCCGGTCGAAGCTGGCGCGCGGATAGCAAACCGAGTAGTCGAGATCGCGCCCAGCCTCGATCTGGAAGCGCGGCAAGATCGCTACTACCTTCTTATAAGCTTCCAAAGCAGCAGGGCCGATGTTTTCACCGGATCGATTCTTCGAGAGAAACTCGAACAGGGTTGTGTCGCCGAGATCTTCTTCCAGATACGCTCCTTCGCTGAGGTTCTCGCCGTAAATTTCAGGCACCGGAAGTCCGTGCCGCCGAAAATGCCGGGAAAATTGCAGGAAGGCGGCATTCTCTTCGCGCACGCTGTAGAGAATGCCAATTGCGCTGAGTTGATTATTTGAGAGCCGAATAATCTTCCGGCCGGAGCCACCCAGTTCGCCTTGCAAAGGCTGAATTATCGAGGGCCGAACGCGAAAATGATTCTCGAAAAGTTGAGCAAGTATATCCATGCGTGGAGTGCGCCGCGCGGCGAAGTATTGCGCGTCGCGGCACAACACTAAAGATAACATCGGAGCAAATTGGAACCCGGTTACTTCTGTGCTCTACGCTGCGAGTCCACTTTGCCTTTTGTGGGCGCTTTTTCTCGACGAAGCCAGGCGATCTGGGGTAGTGGTGCAGTTTGGCGTTGCGCGAAAAACCGGTTACACCGGAGATCCTTCGCTACGCCTGAAAAACGGCTACGCTCAGGATGACGCCGCATAAAAAGTTTTGACGTTCAACTCAAACTGTACCGCTACCCGATCTGGCGGTATTCGCTAACTTGCTAAACCGCTCATCTACTCCCTATGCTTGAATCAACATGGCTGACCGCCTCTACTATCGCGATTCTTTTCTCCATAATTTTGAGGCTGAGGTGCGATCTGTCATCGAAGGCCCGCGCCCTGGGCTGGTTCTCGACCGAACCGCTTTCTATCCCACCAGTGGCGGCCAGATACATGACACCGGGTGGATATCGCCGCTCGACTCCCAAGTAAAGTTTCGCGTGAGTGAAGTTGCCGATACTGAAAACGGGGAAGTGGTGCATTATCTGGATGCGCCGCTGAAAGATGTGACTCCGGGGACACGCGTGCGCGGCGAGATCGACGGCGCCCGGCGTTGCGATCACATGCGGCAGCATTCGGCGCAGCACGTGCTTTCAGCGGCCTTCGTGCGCCTTTTCGATATGCCCACCGTATCGTTTCACATGGCGGACGATTACTGCTCGATCGATCTCGATACGCCCTCGCTCGGCAAAGAGCAAGTTGAAGCGGCGGAGGCCGCGGCCAACGATATCGTGCTTGAAAACCGCCCTGTAAAGATAAGGTTTGTTACGCGGGAGGAAGCTGCACGACTTGGTCTCCGCAAGCCTCCTGCCGCAGAGCGCGATGAGCTGCGGCTCATCGACATTCAAGAGTTCGATCTGACTGCCTGCGGCGGAACACATGTGAATCAGACGGGCCAGATTGGCGCAATTTTGTTGAGGAAGACGGAAAGAGTTCGCCAGGGATACAGGGTTGAGTTCGCGGCTGGCGAGCGCGCCGTGGCTGCAGCGCGCCGCGATTTTCTTACGCTGGCAGAGACTGCCGCGCTGTTTTCCGCTAACATCCTCGACGTTCCGCAGCAAGCCCGAAAGGCTCTCGACGAAATCAAATCGTTGCACAAGCGATATGAAGGAGCCCTGGATGAGCTGGCCGCTGCCCAGGCGGCAGCCTTGTTGGCTGAGTCGCCGGAAACAGGTGGCGGCAAGTTAATTGTCCGCACTTTTTCCGATTGTGATATGAATTTTCTGAAGCTTCTTGCTCAGAAACTCACGCGGCAATCGACAAGAGTGGCCGCCTTGCTGGGCACGCAATCTCCGCAGCCGGCGCTGGTCTTTGCGCAATCCTCCGGACAGCCGCACGACATGGGAGTTCTGCTGAAGGAAGCTGTTGCCAGTCTCGGAGGCCGTGGCGGAGGCAGTAAAGACCTTGCCCAGGGCGGCTTCACGAATATCGAAGGCCTTGCAGCCGCGCTCGAGGCGGTTGCGGTAAAGATCAGGCAAAAGAGTGGATAAGGCAAGAGAAGGTCAGAACTCAATGCTCATATCCACCGCTTTCTAAACTGACCTTGCCGCGAAACATCCGGTAAACGATGACAAAATAAGTGAGCGCACAGAGCATTCCGAACGACCACCAGATCAATCCGACATGAAGAGCATGCGGCCCGGAAAGCGCTTTATCGATCGTAATGTCGAAGGCCGGGTCCGTCGTTGAGGGCAGGAGCCGCGGGTATAAGGCGATGGCCGCTCCGACCATCATCGCGGCAAGATAGACGCAAGAGCAGAGGAAGGCGTTGCGGTCGGCGGATTGGCGCAAAAAACGGATTGTGCCAAGTAAGGCGAGAACGACGATTACTGGAACCGCAAAGGAGAGCGGATGATTTCGATAATTCGCCAGGGTGTCGGGACGGGCGATCACCGATGCCGGCAGGCTGAGGATGGTGAGCGTAAGAACCGCAATCCATAGCCGCCGCGCGAAAGTTCGCGCACGTGGCTGTAAATCGCCTTCTGTTTTGACCGCCAGATAGAGCGCTCCGTGAAGCGCAAGTGCAACCAGCGCCAGGATTCCGCCGATGACGGTGTACCAGTCGAGGATTCCCGGCTCGGCGCCAACGCGCCAGTCGGTCCACAGCGGGAGAAAAAAGTAGCCGTCGGCCCGCAAAGGGACTCCGCGGATTACGTTCGCCAGAGCTGCCCCGAAGAAGACGGGGAGCGATGCGCTGGCGAAGAAAAACAGGCCATCGAAAAAAGACCGCCAGACTGCGGAGTCGATTTTCATACGCAGTTCGATGGCTGCGCCCCGCATGATTAGGAGCCACAGCACGATCATCAGCGCCAGATAAAATCCGCTGAAGGCGGAAGCGTAGAGCAGGGGAAACGCAAAATAGAGAGTGCCTCCGCCGGCCACCAGCCAGACTTCATTTCCATCCCAAACCGGACCGATGCTGTGCAGCATGATCTGGCGATCTTCTTCGGTGCGGGGCAAAAACGCGTGGAGCGCGCCCACGCCGAGATCGAAGCCATCGAGAACGACATAGGCGACCAGCATGAAGGCGACCAACCAAAACCATATGAATCCCATGTTCACACCTCGTTTGCATTTCAGGCGGTGACCGCCGACGCATGTTTGGCTACTGCAAATCCCGATGCAAGCGCCGGGCCGCGCTCGATAATGCGATATACCAGCACGACAAAAAGAAGGGCGAGAACCGAGTACATTCCCATAAATCCGAGAAGAGTGAAGAGCGTGTTGCCCGAGGAAACGTATTTGGAATAGCCGGCGGGAACACGGATGAGGCCATAAACGATCCAGGGTTGACGGCCAATCTCCGCGGTCAGCCAACCGGCGGTGTTGGCGATGTAAGGCAGGGGAAAGCTCAAGAGCAATGGCCAGAGCAGCCATCGCGTATCGAACAATTTGCCGCGCCAGAGATAGAAGGCAGCGAGCACCATGAGCAGAGCGAAGCAAGTCCCGAGGCCGGCCATAATGTGGTAGGCGTAAAACAGCAGGGGAAGCGGTTGCGGCCACTGATCGCGGGGAAAATGATCGAGCCCCTCGACCTGGGCTTTGGTGGTTCCATAAATCAGAAAGCTGAGAACGTCATTTACGGCGATCGGATTGTCGATCTGTTGGGTTTCTTCATTGGGCTGGCCCATGAGCACGATGGGGGCGCCTGTGCCGGTGTGGAACAGGCCCTCCATGCCCGCAATCGCCGCTGGCTGGTGCTGGGCAGTGTAGCGTCCCTGAAGATCGCCGGTAGGAAAAATTTGCGTGATGCAGGAAATTACTCCGGCAATCACACCGACCCTCAGAAAAATTCTGGCATGTTCCGGGAAACGATTTTCCAGCAGGTAGAGGGCGCCGACCGCAGACATGACAAATGACCCAGTAATCACCGCGCCTGACATGTTGTGCGCATATTGCATCAGCGCCCAGGGATTGGTCAGGAGTCCCCAGAAGCTGGTGACCTCATATTCGCCGTTCGGCAGCACTCGATAGGCGACGGGATGCTGCATCCATGCGTTGGTGACGATGATGAAGAATCCTGAAATCCAGGAACCGACGAAGACCAGGAACGCCGCGCCCCAATGACCCCAGGCAGACAGGCGCTTTTCACCGAAAAGAAAAAGACCGAGAAACGCCGACTCCAGGAAGAACGAAAAAACGCCTTCCATGGCGAGTGGCTGTCCGATGACTCCGCCGGTGACGCGGGCAAACTGCGACCAGTTGGTGCCGAACTGGAATTCCATGGGAATTCCGGTGACCACGCCCAGCAAGAAATTCACAGCAAATATCTTTGCCCAGAAACGTGCGGCTTCGTTGTAGCGCTCGTTCCTGCAGCGAATGGCCACCGTCTTGAGCGCGACGATGAGCAAAGCCAGTCCCATGGTGAGTTGGGGGAACAGATAGTGGAAAGTAATCGTGAAGGCGAAGTGAATTCGATGCAGCAATAACGCGTCCATATTGATGCCTGCGCTTTCAAACTAAAGTGGATTCGACGGACCCAAGGTGGAATCCAGGAGCTTCTCCCGCTCACTGTCGTCATATGTAGAGAAGATGCGGCGCGGTGTCGGAGGTTGCTGTACAAAGATTGAGCCGATTGCGGCGAGGAGTCAACCAACCAACAAACGAGCGGAATAGTCGTGTCCAGCGCACGTGGGCGTGATCACAGGCGGTCAATCGCCGGCTAAGAAACAATGACGCGGTAAATAAATGCTTTCTTATGATAAGAGCATATTCATCCCGACACGGCTATAGGTCAAACGTCTTAGCCACTTCAGTTCAGGCGCTCATCGTAGACCATCAGGATTTTTGCCGCGGACATTGCTTCCTACTTTGTTAATTGGTTTCTGAACTCGCGATGAGTCCTGCGCCAAGCGTCGGCCTTATGTTCGGCTTCTTCTACTTCCTGCGGGCTCATCAACTTTTTCAGATCGCTCAACAGAGGCGAACTTTCTTTGATCGAGGATTGAGCCAGAGTGAGCCACTTATAGGCCAAAACCCGGTTGTCCTGTGACTCGCTCTTGCGGGCCAGCAATTGTCCGAGGCGAAATTGCGCTTTCGGCACACCCTGCTCGGCCGCCAGTTCGTACGAGTGCTCGGCAAGTTCGGGATCGGCTGGAGCATCCTTGCTTTCTTCCCACCTGTTTTCTTTCTCCGTGGTTGCCGGGTCGTTTTTCGTGTCGGGCTCAAGGTCGCCGGCTGCGGCGGGAAGCGACGTCGAGCGAGGAAAGGCAATCTCAATTACGAGCTGGTCTGCTTTGGAGTTGATCTCAAAATTGAGAGGCTGCTTCAGGTCAACTACTACACGCGTGATCGCCGGGTGCGCCTGGAATTGAGACAACCGAAGGCCCTGGACGGGGCCGCCGTTCACCGCAATGCGCCGTTTAGAAGTTTGAAGTTCATATCCCGGAAAGTCGAAGACCAAACGATCGGGGCCGGTAAGTCGAAGCACATGCGGGACAAACGGAGTGCTGAGGAAAATGTCGATCACGAGCTGCTGCGTTTGGGGGATCACCTCGATGTTCCGGAAGGCCGGGATGGAATGCAGTGAAGAGTGGCCGGCGATTTCCGGGTTACGCGCCTGTTGTGCCAGACCGGGTGATATGCCGATGCAAATCAGAACGCAGCAAAATATATCGGAGGGGCGCGGAGTCACGAATTTCATCACCACCGGAAACGTCGACAACCATTGTACGTTTCCTGGATCATGCCTGCGCCGAGTTTCTTCGCGACCGCATCGATCCCGCTTCCGAGTCATCCGTTTTGTCGAAAATGTACATAAAGCGTGCGTTTCGGCGAGGTTCGTCAGCCGTAGGTACTGGCTGAATCTGCTTTCTCTGCGTCGTGGGAGTGGCACGTCAATTGCCTTCATGCTCGGTTCCCAGCCGCTTCTTCATCCATTCCGGCAGCTTGGCGTGTTCTATAGCTCCCGGCACGCTATGGATCAGTAGCAGGTAAAGCTCGTCAATTTGGAGGGATAGGTAGATCGTGGTGGATAGGATAAGGGCAGCTAGCCAATCAGTCTGATAGCTGAACCCTGCCAGCAATCCAACGCCAAAGGCCACAGCGAAACCCACTCCAAGCACACCCAAAGTTCGCATCGTATTTACTCCTCAGTTAACACACAAAACCACCAAAACCACTAGGGATAGTGGTTTGGTGGCTTGGCGTCTGTCAACGAAAATATTTTCGGGATTGTGCATTTCACACAAGGAGAGATATAATGACTTCCTTGTGGAGGTGCCTCAATGTCCCTGCTAGCAGAGATGAGAGAGTCCAAGCTTTTCAAAGCTATAGCCGATATTTCGGTCCTGCATTGGCTTATTACGATTGGCCCCGGTTTGTTTTCTGGAATCGAGGCTGCCATGCATGGTAAGCCTTTGGA
>CAZGXY010000066.1:0-53236 GCA_964530145.1 uncultured Acidobacteriaceae bacterium
TACATTGAAGACGTCATGGCAAGTGTGAAGGCGAAGAATCCAGCCGAACCGGAGTTCCATCAGGCCGTGCGCGAGGTGTTCGACTCTCTTCGGCTGGTGCTTGCCAAGCATCCCGAATATCAATCGAACCGGATTCTCGACCGCATCGTCGAGCCCGAGCGCGTGCTGATGTTCCGCGTGCCGTGGATCGACGATCAGGGCAATGTGCAAGTCAATCGCGGATTCCGCATCGAAATGAATAGCGCGATCGGTCCTTATAAGGGCGGGCTGAGGTTCCATCCTTCGGTGAACCTGGGTATTTTGAAGTTTCTGGCGTTCGAACAGGTTTTCAAGAATTCGCTCACCACGCTGCCCATGGGCGGCGGCAAGGGCGGATCGGATTTCGATCCGAAAGGCAAGACCGATAACGAAGTCATGCGCTTCTGCCAGAGCTTCATGACCGAACTGGCGCGTCACATCGGCCCTAACACCGACGTTCCCGCGGGCGACATCGGCGTAGGTGGACGCGAAATCGGCTATCTCTTCGGACAATACAAGCGCTTGCGCAACGAATTCACCGGTGTGCTTACCGGCAAAGGCTTGAACTGGGGTGGGTCGTTGATTCGCCCGGAGGCGACCGGTTATGGCTGCGTCTATTTCGCCGAGGAAATGTTGAAGTCCCGCAAAGACTCGCTCGAGGGCAAGGTGTGCCTGGTCTCCGGCAGCGGCAATGTCTCACAGTACACAATTGAGAAGTTGCTCGATCTCGGCGCAAAGCCGGTGACTGTCTCCGATTCGAATGGCGTGATCTACGATCCCGACGGCATCGACCGCGAGAAGCTGGCTTTCGTTCTCGAACTGAAGAACGTGAAGCGCGGCCGCATCCGCGACTATGCCGATCGCTACAAGAAAGCTATCTTCATGCCGACCGACGTCAAGCTTGAGCACAGCCCGCTATGGAACATCAAAGCCGATTGCGCTTTCCCCAGCGCCACGCAAAACGAAATTACCGCGAAAGACGCGGCGAACCTTATCAAGAACGGTATCAAGCTGGTGGCCGAAGGCGCCAATATGCCGAGCACGCTCGAGGCAACCAAGCTGTTCCTGGATGCTAAGGTTCTCTACGGTCCGGCGAAGGCGGCGAACGCGGGCGGTGTGGCTACATCAGGCCTGGAAATGTCGCAGAACAGCGCGCGCATTTCCTGGACCCGTGAAGAAGTGGATGACAAGCTGCACAAAATCATGATCGCCATCCACGGCAACTGCTACGAGACAGCCGAGAAATACGGCACGCCCGGCAATCTGGTCAACGGCGCCAACATCGCCGGCTTCTTGAAAGTGGCAGGTGCGATGCTGGATCAGGGGTTGGTCTAGCTGATCGAATTGCAGAAAGCTGAAACGCACTGCCTGTCCCATCCTTGCTGCGTTCTTAGCGGCAAGGGTGGGATTTTGATTTTCGGATCGCGTGCCGCCGGACGATTTGAAGGCTTGGCTTTGTTTGGTTTGACTCCTCCTGTTAACCGACTGATAATCAAATCAGGAAGCCTGCGCTGATGGATATCTACGAGCAAATCGTACAGCTGCGCCGTGAAGGACGCCGCGGAGCCGTGGCCACCATCGTCAATGTTCGCGGTTCGATCCCGTCGTTTCGCACGGCGAAGATGCTCGTGCGCGATGACGGATCGATTGTCGGCACGATCGGCGGCGGTTGTGTCGAGGCTGATGTTTGGCAGGCGGCTCGCGAAGTCATGGAATCGGAGAAGCCGCGCACGCTGACGTTCGATCTCAACCAGGATCCGAAGTACGATACCGGTCTGGTTTGCGGCGGCACGCTGGAAGTTTTCATCGAGCCGGTGCTGCCTCCAGCATCGCTTTATATCTTCGGCGCAGGCCACGTAGCTACCAACGTTTGCAGAGTAGCGGCCCTGGCCGCCTTTGATCCAATTGTCACCGATGATCGCAGTTCGTATGCGACGAAAGAACGCTTTCCCGAGGCCCGGGAAGTTCACGCGATCGATTTCGAAGAGGCCATGCAGAAGCTGGAACCAAACGAAGCTTCGTACATTGTGATCGTCACGCGCGGACATCGCGATGACATGCGTATTCTGCGCTGGGCCGTGCAAACTCCTGCGCGCTACATTGGCATGATCGGCTCCAAACGGAAGGTGATCGGGATTTTCAAAACGCTGCAGAGCGAAGGGATGCCCGCACATTTATTCGAACGAGTGCACGCTCCGATTGGTGTCGATATCGGCGCTGTTACTCCGGAGGAGATCGCGATAGCGATCACTGCCGAATTGATTGCCATTCGCCGTCACGCAGCGTCTGCATTGCCGCATATGAGCTGGTTTCAATCGAAGCAGTCGCCGGGGGAAATCGGCGACGCAAGCCCTGTTGCCGATGAACATGAGTGAGGTGAATCGCCGATTGCCGGTCTTCGGAATCTCGCTCGCAACTCGCAGCATCGATTCGAAATCAGTGAATTGACCTGACATTCCGCTGCATTCCCTGCTATCTTCGCAGCATGATCCGCGCTCCCAGCTTCGGCGGCGTCATCCTCTCAGCGGGAGAATCGTCGCGCATGGGCCGCGACAAGGCATTGCTTCCGTGGCCGCCAATACGCGCCGGGCAAGCGGCTTCGACTGAGACGTTTCTGTCGGCAGCGATTCGCCTGCTGAACGGGGCATGTGACTTTGTGGTGGTCGTTGTTGGGAAGAACCAAGCAACGCTCGCGCCGACCATCTATGCGGAAGGCGCTTCTCTTGTGGTCAATCCGGCGCCGGAGCGCGGCCAGTTCAGTTCGCTGCAAGTTGGGTTACGCGCCGTTCTTGATCAGGGGCGAGATGCCGCGATGGTGACATTAGTTGACCGCCCTCCCGTGAAGATGGAAACTCTGGAAACTCTGCATCAGGTTTTTGTGAATGTGGCCTCGAAAACCTGGGCGGTAATACCGGATTTTTCTGGCCAGCATGGCCATCCATATTTAGTGGGCAGGGAAATGATAGAGGCGTTTCTGCGAGTTCCGGCGACGGCGACCGCGCGTGATGTTGAACATGCGCAGCGCGAACACATCGATTACGTTGCCGTCGACGATCCGCTGGTGGCGGCCAACATCAACACGCCCGAGGATTATTCAGCGTTACTTACGCGCTGCTAGCCGCACCCGCCGCCGTTGCGCTCCCGTCTCGCGACACGTTATCGTCGATTCATGGAAACCGTGCCGGCGCGAACCATTCAACCATCAGCCAAAGAATTTCTCGACTCGATTCTGCGCCTTAAGCCGCGCGTTGCCGCGTTTGACTGCGATGGCACGCTCTGGTCCGGCGATGCCGGCGAGCGCTTCTTCGATTGGGAGCTGAGAGAGCGTTACGTTTTTCCCGATGACGCGGTTCGCGAGAAACTGAGCCGATTCTGGCGGGATCGCTATGCCTCATACCGCCGCGGAGAAGTCGATGAATCCACCATGTGCGGCGAGATGGTGACCCTGCACGCGGGCATCTCCGAGACAAAGATGATGGAAGCCGCGAATCGCTTTTTCGAGGAATTTGTCGCGATTCAGATTTTTCCTGAAATGCGCGAACTTATCCGCCGGCTGCAGGAAAATGGCTGCGAAGTGTGGGCGGTTTCGTCGTCGAACGAATGGGTGATCCGGGCGGCGATGAGGCACTTCGGCGTTCCCGAAAGCCGCGTCCTGGCGGCGAAGGTGGAACTCGAACGCGGTATTGCAACGAACCGGCTGATCCGCGTTCCTTCCGGCCACGGCAAACCGGAGGCGCTTCGTGAGTTTGTCGACGACCCGATCGATGCGGCTTTCGGTAACTCGCGATGGGATACCGAGATGCTGGCGATGGCGAAACATGCCTTTGCGGTGAACCCAAATCCAGATCTCGAAACCGCCGCGCGCGAACGCGCCTGGACAGTTTATTTTCCGAACGGCAGCAGTCGGTGACGTTTCTTTGCCAGAGCGACCGGGCGATATACTCCGATCTCGCCTTGCAGCCTTCGAATCTCCCGCTACAATCGAGAGAATGTATTCACCACAAGTGCTCGATCACTTTCAGAATCCGCGCAATGCAGGCGACCTCCCTAATCCGGATGCGAACGTGCAGTTGGAAAATCCAGCCTGCGGAGATGTGTTGCGCCTAACGTTGAAGACCGCAGCCAACCGGATCGCAGAAGCCCGATTCAAAGCCAAGGGCTGCGTACCTACGATGGCCTGCGGGTCGGCATTGACGGAGTTGCTGATTGGCAAGACCCTCGAAGAAGCAAGCAAGTTGCAGCGTGAGGATGTGATTGCCAAGGTCGGGTCTCTACCGCAGGCATCCACACATGCGGCGCATTTGGCGATCGAGGCGCTATCTGCGGCGCTCCGTCAAATCAACGATCGTCAAATGAGCGATCGTCGAATAAGCGATCGTCAAATCAGCGATTGAGTTATGCCTTCCTCGCACACACCGCGCCGCATTGCCTGCCTGCAACCCAGCGCGACCGCGATCCTCGCCGCGGTCGGCGAACTCGATCGCGTAGTCGCATGCACCAAATATTGCATGGATCTGGTTCCCGAAATTTCAGCGCAGCCGCGGGCCATTCTGCACGATTCCTGGACTTCGAATGCGGCCGAGATTATCGCAGTTCAGCCAGATCTCGTGATTGCCTCAGTCCCTTATCAGGAAAAAGCTGTCATCGAAATATTAAAGGCGGGCGCGCGCTTTCTGGGTCTGGCTCCGAAAAGTCTTGCCGACATTTATAGCGATATCGCTCTTATCGCGGGAGCGGTTGGAGCGAGCGACCAGGGCGAAGAAGTCATCTCTTCCATGCGGCGGCGAATAGAATGGATTCGCGACATACTCGCTAAACCGAGCCAATCCCCGCGTCCGGCGGTCTTCTGCGAAGAATGGGGAAAGCCGCTCATTTCCTCGCAACCGTGGGTCGCCGAGCTGGTCGAAGCCGCGGGCGGCGAATTCCTAGGATCGCCGGGAGAGCGCGTTTCCGCCGAAGATGTCGCACGCATGAATCCGGATGTTGTAATTGCCGCATGGTGCGGCGCCGGCGATCGTGTTCCCCTGGAGAAGATCACCGCCGAGCGCGACTGGCAGGGAACTCGCGCCGCTCAAGCAGGCCGTGTCTACTGTATTCGCGACGAGTATCTCAACACACCCGCACCTACCCTGATGCTTGGACTCGAAGCGTTGGCCTTTGCGATTCATCCCGAAGTGTTCCCCCGCACGAAAGGAATCCGGCAGATTACCAATGTTCCGGCTTCGACAGTCTCGAAGCTGGCTCTCTGAGTTAAGATTCTCTTATGCAAGTCACGACGAGAATTGAAGAGGTCCGCAAAGAGATCGGAGAAGTGGCGCAGGCCGTTCCCACAGCAAGGGATCTCATGCAGAGGGTCTGCCAGCTATTACATGATCGGATGCTGAAGTACAACTGGGTGGGCTTCTACATGCTTGAGCCCGGTGCGCAGCCGCCAGTGCTGGTTCTCGGCGCATTCATGGGCGCGATGACTCCGCACACGCGAATTCCTTTGAACCAGGGCATTTGCGGAGCCGCCGCCTCCAGCGGAAAGACGATCGTGGTGGATGACGTCAGCAAAGACCCGCGGTACCTTGCCTGCTCGCTGGAAACCAAATCTGAAATTGTTGTACCCGTTTTTGTGAAAGGACAAGTTGCCGGCGAACTCGATATCGACAGTCATTTCCCCGCCGCCTTCGGCCCCGAAGATCAAACGCTCGTGCAGTATTGCGCCGAGGTTGTAGGCAAGAAGCTCGAAACCCGCTAGCGAAACCTCCCTTCGCCGGTGCATCCTAATGCAGTAAGGGAAGCCCTCCAATGAAACGCGTCGTCGCCGCCGTGATCGAAAAGGATGGCAAACTGCTGGTGTGCCAGCGCACGCGCCATCAGACCATGCCGCTGAAATGGGAGTTCCCCGGAGGCAAAATAGAAGAGGGCGAGCAGCCGCGTGACGCACTACGACGCGAACTGGAAGAAGAACTCGGAATCCAAGCGAAGGTCGGCGATGAGATCGCGCGCCTGCAGCACACCTATCCGAATGGCGCCGGAGTCGAGTTGCGTTTCTACGTCGTGCGGGAGTACAGCGGAGAGCTGGAAAATCGTATTTTTCGCGATGTGCAGTGGTCGGCGCCCGGCGAACTTGGCTCTTACGATTTTCTCGAAGCCGATGCTTCCCTGGTGCGAGATTTAGCGGCGGGTAAACTTCTCTGAGATTGGTCCAGGCCTTCTTTGCCTCATCGCTCGATCGCAGCTAACCGGCCCGGAAAGTCCAGAACCACGCAATCGTCAATCCAATCATGATGACAGTTGTCACCCAGGCAATTGCATTGAATAGATGGCTGTTTACGTATTCCCCCATGATCTCTTTCTTGTTTATCAACAGAAGCATGAAGATCAACACAAACGGCAGGACGACGCCGTTAACGACCTGCGAGAGAACGGCAATCCTGATAAGCGGCAGCCCCGGAATCAACAGTACCGCCGCGCCGGCGACAATTAAAAAAGTATAGAGCCAGTAGAAAAAGGGTGCTTCGCTGAATTTCTTATCGACTCCCGATTCGAAGCCTAGCCCCTCGCACACGGTATAGGCGGTCGAAAGAGGAAGAATCGATGCGGCGAACAGCGAAGCGTTGAAAAGACCGACGGCAAACAAAATGTAGGCATATTGCCCGGCGAGCGGCTTGAGCGCCTGTGCCGCATCGGCAGCGTACTGGATGTTGCGGTATCCGTGAACAAACAGCGTAGCCGCGCAGGCCACGATGATGAACCAGGCGACCACGTCAGTGAAGATACAACCGGTGATTACATCCCACCGCGAGGCCTTTAGTCCGCGGCGGGTCACCCCTTTCTCCACAATCGAGGCCTGCAAATAGAACTGCATCCACGGCGCAATAGTAGTGCCCACCACGCCAATCACCATGAACAGATACGCTTGATCACGAAAGGCGTGCAGCACAGGAGGTTTGACGGTTGCTTGCAGCGCCTCTTTCCAAGCCGGATGCGCAGGTATTGCCGCAAAGATGTAAGTGATATAGAAAAACGAAGCCGCCAGAAAGACCTTCTCCACGCTCTTGTACTGGCCCTTCACTACAATGAGCCAAACGATCACTGCGCAAACCGGCACGGTAATGTAGCGCGAAAGTCCGAACAATTCGAGGCTGGTGGCGATGCCGATGAACTCGGTCACGACGTTGCCGAAGTTGGTGATCAGAATTCCCAGCATCATCAGGAAGGTGATGCGCAGGCCGAATTCTTCGCGAACCAGATCGCTCAGCCCCTTGCCGGTAACCGCGCCCATTCGCGCGCTCATTTCCTGGACCACAATCAGCGCCAATGTGATCGGAATCATCGTCCACAACAGAAGAAACCCGTATTGCGCACCGGCCTGGGAATAGGTCAGGATGCCGCCCGCGTCGTTGTCGACGTTCGCGGTGATGATTCCCGGCCCTACTACGGCCAGGAACATCAAGGTTCGGCTCCTCCATCGTTTTAGATTCTTCATGCGAAAAGTTTGCCGACATAAGCATTACAACGCCGGAAACCGGTTGTGACCGCGGTTTCGAGCGCATTTTCTCAGCGCGGCGACGACCCAGAATACATGGCCCGCTGGCGCGCGCGATAGATGAAAATAAAAAATTGTGGGGCGGTGAGTTTAAGATGTTTCTCAGGGGAAATATTCCGCGATTGATTAAGCGGCATCGACCGAGAATGACAAAGAACGTCGCACGCATTCTTTATCTATTGGTTGCTCTCATTGTAGTTCTGCTGGATCGCTGGTCCAAACGGATCGTGGCGCGGCGGATCCCGCTCTATCAGCACATCCAGATCATCCCCGGTTTTTTCCGCCTGACCCACACCGAGAATACCGGCGCGGCCTTCAGCCTGTTCGCCGACTCGACCGCCCCCTGGAAAACGGGATTGTTGATCGGATTCTCCGTGATCGCGCTAGTCGTGGTGTCGATCTTGCTCTGGAAGAACGATCACGCTCATGCCGTTACCGGTATCGCCTTATCGCTGATTATGGGAGGAGCCTTAGGCAATCTCTGGGACCGTATCAGCAACGGCCGGGTAATCGACTTCCTTCTGGTCTACGTGAAGCGCTATCAATGGCCGGTCTTTAATCTCGCGGATAGCGCGATTGTTGTGGGAGCGGGACTGCTTGTGCTGGAGATAATATTCGGTCAGGCGAAGCACCCTGCTTCGGCCCGGCCGGATTTAGATTCACTCTAGGCACAACGCCGCGCCCCCGGCGATACCCGCATCCGACCCATAGTGTGCCGGAACCAGCGGTATTTCCAGGCACTGCGAGTTGACGCACCACGCCGGTAGCTGGCTGCGGATATCGGCAAAGAACGGTTGCAACATGGCACCAGCCCCACCGCCGACAATTATGACGTCGGGCTCGAGCAGATCGACAATGTTCCCCAACCAAATACTGAGAAATTCGGCAGTTTCCTTCAGAATTTCCGCTGCGACTTTGTCACCTGCTGCATACGCCCCCGCCACCATTTCGCTGGTGATTTTCTCGGGACGACCTTGAGCATATTCGAGCAGGACTGATTCCCGGCCCGACACGATCTTTTCAGCGGCACGGCGAGCGATCGCCCGGCCGGAAGCCAGAGCTTCGATGCAGCCCAGCTTGCCGCATCCGCAGCGCGGCCCACAATAGTCAATCGTCATGTGGCCGCCCTCAGCCGCCGCGCCGGTCCGGCCATGGTAAATGTGGCGATTGCAGACGATCCCGGTTCCGATTCCGGTGCCGATCGTGGCACAAAAGATATTCTTATATCCACGACCAGCGCCCCAAACAGCTTCAGCCAGAGCCGCCGCGTTGCCATCATTGTCGACTCGAACCGTTAACTGATACGCCTTGGAGATTTCGGAAGCCAGCGGGAAATTGCGCCAGCAGGGAAGATTGGGAGGATTGACCACAACGCCGGTATGAGGGTTCAGTGGGCCAGGCGCGCAGATTCCGATGCCGGAGACCGAGCCTTGCATGGGGTTCTCTGTAACTGCGCTGCGGACCGAGTCAATTGCCGAAAGTACGCAGGCGAGTGCCGAGCCTGAGTCCGAGGCTGCCATGGGAACCCGTGTTTGGTGGGCAATTTTGCCGCAGGAACTAACCAAGCCTGCGGCGACTTTAGTCCCGCCGACATCCACGCCGATGAAGTAGGTTTCTGCGCCCTGCATTAGGCTCTTGTGCGGGGTAACCGCGTCATGCTGGTCGCGATACAGAAGGGAACCTTATTACATTGTGTACAGCATGCCACGCTCAAAACCACCGCGGACCTTAGCTTCGGTGCCTCCGTTCAAAGGACAACACTCACGCCGACGGTTAACGCTGTTACCGCTAGATTGCCTAGCCCAGCCCCAGAAGCCACTAATAAAAAAGCGAATGCGGCATAACGCAAAGTTTTCCTCGCGAACCAAAGGGGCGCTGTTGCCTCGACGCCCAGAATCTTCCCAGGATGTCCCAGCCATCCAAAACGGCGCCCTCAAAGGTCACCAAAGAAATGTTTTCAATACTGCCAGGTCACGCCGTTATACAAACTGGGAACTCGGTAAGCGCGATATGCAAAGGCCGCTGCGGGGAAAAAATTCATCTGCCATACTACCTGCTGGGTCGTTCCAGTCACCTCCTGAATGTAGGACGCCAGATTGGGGGTGGGCGGAACTAAGGGGGCGTTTAACTCAAACTCGACGTTCCCGTTGGAAAATTGGTTAATAGCTCCCCCCCACTGACCATAATACGAAAGCGTATCAGCCCAGACGATATTCGCCACCATCGAGCTCTCGTCGACTTGAAAGATTACGGGGCGGGAATAACAAAGTGGGGTGCCACCAAGACTGTTGAACGAGCATAACGCACCGTCCGAGTTAAAAAGTCGTAGGTTTCCATTGTCAAAAATCCCCAAAGTCGTCACGGGCCCATTCTGGTTCAATATGATCGGGAAATGCTGTAAAGAAAACCATAGTTTTGGATCATCGCTCGGGACTCCGTCGTTGGTCACAGCAAAATCTCCCTGGTACCCGAGGTGCCAGAGGACATTTCCGGAACCAGTTCCGTTCTCATAGTCGATCTTGAGAATCCACGATTGGTTGCGCACCGACAAGATGAGGTTGCCATCGTTGGGGGAGTAGAGCAGCGCGTTACTGTGCGTCCAGTCCGGCAAGTCGACTAAATGCCGATTCACGTCGAGATAATCGAACGAATTCCAGCCCCAAACGGGATTCCAGTTCTGGTCCAGATCCACTAGGGCATCTCCTGTGACAAACATTGTTCCGGGATAACCAGGGAGATCCGTAAAACTTTTATAGCAAAGCACAATGACAACGACATGGCCGTTGGGGAGCATGGCAAAATCATGGGTAAAGCCAAATGGTATAAAGTCGAAACCTCCGGCGTCCGCCATCTTGTGTTGCAAATCTGTGGTGGTCATCTCACGAATGGTGTTTCCGGCCAAGTCGATCTCGCGCAGATTCGAAAACGTTTTCGCGTCAGTAATACTCACGAGTACGTTCCCATTGGGAAGCACTTTGAACGGAAAGGCAATGCTGCCGGCACCGGTATAGTAATACCAAATGACGTTCCCATCGCGGTCAGTGAAATAGGCCGGCGTATCGGTGTCCTGCACGCTGATGTATTCGATCCCCGGATTTTCGGTGTAGCTCAAAGAAGGATTGGGGCGGCTAACAACCAACTTGGGAAAATTCACAGGCGAAGAAGGCAACGGCCCCGTCGTGAAGGTTATATCGGGGCTCGTTGACGCAGCGCCATTGTTCGCGGCGCACTGCACCTGAGAACGCATGTGGTACGTAGTCGACGCCCTCATTCCCGCGACTTCCACGGTCGTATAGTCACTGGTAGTCGCGGGATACCATGCGGTGCTTCTTCCGTACGAAGTCGTGGGACCAAACTCCACCATCACCTGCCCGAGACATCCCGTCCGGATCGTATACATTGCCACCAACGGATTTTGGGTGCCTGTTACTGTTCCCGCAGTGAGGGACGGTATCGAACCGGCTCCGCACCCTGCCGTCAAAGCGCACATAGTCAACAGCGCTGCCACCACGAGGGAGGTCCAGACTGCAAAGAATGATTTCATTTTTCCCCGCTGGGAGTTGAAATGCAGAGACGATCTAGTGAAATTGTCAGCGAGCGCCCGCCCGCGATGGCGGTAAATGATCACCGGCCCAGGCTTCCGACTTTTTCAAGATTTGGGATCACTTCTGCGAAAACAGTCCGCGATGGCCCCATGCCAGCGGCGATCATCTGTTGGAGCGAAATATAACGCAAGCCGTCGAAAACGTCAAAACAAGATTCGTAAAGATTAGTGTGGCGAATATTTAATGAGAAGTTCGGCCATTCCTTAACCGCCTGCCTCTTTGTGTCGTCGCCCGGTTACCCTATTCTCACGAAGCAGTCCACGCGACAAATGCCTGAAAACTAAAGCCTGAAGCGGGTTTCAGACGACAGCAAGCTCAAAAGTTTTCTGGCCATTCGAGTACATTAGAAAGCTGGCTGAGGTTCTAGACGGTAACCACAGTCACAATAAATTAGAGCGGCGTACCATTGACGGCTGAAAATCTTTAGGTATTATGACAGTCTAGCCGCAATTAGAAAAAACAAATGCCAGTGCCGAACAGATGTGGGGGACTTGATGGGGATTGCTGAGCAAGGGCACGTTCTGGACGCGCCGTATGAAGCGGAAGCAAGCTCCAGGGCTTGCGCGCTTCCGGTTGTGTTTGCGGACTTTAAGCCGGTGACGCTGCGGCCGCCGGTTGCGCAAGAAGAACTGCTCGAGTGCCTGGCACACTGGATGGCGGTTGCGCGGTGTGTCAGTCACGGCATCGAATCGGAACCACAAAAAACTGCGGTGTTTAAGAGCACGAAGAAGCGCGTCGAAAGGTACTGCGCCTCTTCTGCGGAACATATCTCGCAGCGCCAGGTTTGCATCTACGACACAGCCAATACGCGGCGGAATGGGCACCTGGAGTTCCTGGCGCCTCCAGCCCCTTACACAAATATCTACGACAATCCCGCCGGGAAGGCTTGGGACAAGCGACGCGTTCTCTTCGAGCAAGCGGCGCTCACTGCCTTTGAGCGTTGTTATGAAGAAGGCGAACTGCCCCCTCCCGACGACGTCATCCATGTCACTTGTACCGGCTATGCTTCACCGAGTCCGGCTCAGGTTTTTCTCTCCAAGCGAGGTTGGTTCCAAACCGGTGTCACCCACGCTTATCAGATGGGATGCTATGGTGCGTTTCCGGCGATCCGCACGGCCTGCGGGCTTTTAGCAGGATCGTTCGCCTCTTTGCCAGCGCCGAAAAACCGGGTCGATATTGTTCATACAGAATATTTGTCGCTGCATGTGGACTTTCTCTCGCAGGACCCCGGGAACTACGTGATGAACGCGCTTTTCGGCGACGGCTTCATCAAATACTCGGCCTACTCTTTTCCGAATTTCCTGGCATCGAACAGAAGAGGTCTAAAGCTTCTTGCCATACAAGAGCGCCTCGTGCCGAATTCCCTGGATGAGATGACCTTGAAGCCAGGGGTCTACTCGTTCGATGAGACCGTTTCCAAAAGCGTTCCCGAGATTATCTATAACCATGTAAGAGAATTCGTGGTCGATCTCTGCCTGCAGGCGGGTATCGATTTCGGCGCCGAGAAAGAGGATCTCGACTATGCTATCCATCCGGGCGGCCCTGCGATTGTGAGCAAAGTCCGCGAAGCGCTCGGTCTCGATGACAGCAAGATGTGGGTCAGCCGGGAGATTCTGGATCAGCACGGCAACATGGCCTCGGCGACCGCACCCCACATGTGGCAGAAGATTGTGGAAACGGATTCGATTCCGACCGGTGCGAAAATCGTCAGCGTGGGTTTCGGCCCCGGCCTCACCGTGATTGGCGCGGTGTTCGAGAAAATCTGAAAACTCAAGTCGCGATCCATTGGGAATTTCATCCCAATCTTCTCGCGTGCGCGCCATGGAACAAGTTGTCATGTCTCAGCCCCCGACCCATCCTCCGCTGAAATCGGAACGCTTCTCCGTACCCGCTGGGCTTTATTGGTTTGTCAGCTTCGTCGACGCTGCGGCGCCGCTCTTCGTCGAACTGGGGCAGCTTGAATCAAGAGTTCTGGCGTCTCGAATGGCGGCGATCCCAATCGACCGGCCGATTTACATTCTCGGCTTGCCTCGTGCCGGGACAACCATCTCGGCCCAAATGTTGAGTGAGCACCCCGACGTGACCACGCATCGCTATTCAGATTTTGCGCTGCCTTATGTGCCATGGGTGTGGAACCGCTTGTTCCCGAAGCTACCGATCAATGCGTTGAAAGCGCCCGTAGAACGCGTCAACCGCGATCGTTTACAGGTAACTCGCGACAGCTCTGAAGGCGTGGAGGAAATGATTTGGCTGCGATTCTTTCATCACTTGCATGATCCGAGCCGTTCCAATGTTCTGGATGACAGCACGGCAAATTCAGGCTTCGAGACATTTTTTAAAGATCACATCCGCAAACTGCTTTTGGTGCGGGGGCGTTCCCGCTACGTATCGAAGAATAATCCTTGCGTTACGCGGATGCGCTACCTGCGCCGTATTTTTCCTGATGCGCGTTTCCTGCTGTATGTTCGCAATCCCATTGATCACGCGGCATCGGTGGTCAAGCAAGATCGGCTTTTTACCGATTTGGCGCGCGAAGACCGGCGACTGATGAGAATGAATCGAATGAGCGGATTCCATGAGTTTGGCCCCAATTTCGTGCCAGTCAATCTCGGAAATGACGCGATCACTCGGGAGATATCCCGCTGCCGCGACGAGGGTCGCCTGGTCCGCGCCCGTGCGCTGCAATGGACCTCAGTGTTTGGATTCGTCAGGGAGCAACTGAAGCAGGATCCTGAACTGGCTCGCGCAGTTTGTATCGTGCGCTACGAGGACCTATGCGTAAAACCCGAAGAAACGATCGATCGGATAATTGATCATACCGGCCTGCCTCAAGACGTTTTCGCCTCTACCCGAACTAAATATATTTCCAAGCTTTCTCTGCCCGATTATTACCGCCCGAACTTCAGCGAAGAGGAAAGAGCTGAAATCATCGCGCTGACCAAAGATGTAGCAGCACATTTTGGATACAGTCTGGCTTGAGTATTGACGCCTGTTGGTCCACCCTCCGATCGACCTTGACAGGCCAAACCAGCAAACGGAATAATTTTCTTACTCTGCGAGTGTTGTTCACTGGGAAGGGTTTCGATGATGAAACAAAGCGGCTGGAGAAGTCCGTGCTTGATGCTATTGTTTTGCGTCGCAACCGCGACGACCTCACCTGCACAGATCACTTTCACGACGCTGGCTAGTTTCGACGATGGCTTTTATCCGCAGATGGTTCTTACTCAAGGCATCGACGGGAACTTTTACGGGACGACTCCCTTTGGTGGGGGCGGCGCTGGCTGTCGAGGCTGTGGCACCGTCTTCCAGATGACTCCCGCAGGCGCGCTAACGACGCTTTACGCCTTTTGCCCTCAGGCGTACTGCCTCGACGGAAGCTACCCCGCTGGCGCGTTGGCGCAGGCTTCGAACGGGGACCTTTATGGCACAACTGCCCAAGGAGGCGGTAGCACTGAGTGCGACGAGGGGTGCGGCACGGTTTTCAAGATTACGGAGGCGGGAAAGCTGACCACGCTTTACAGCTTCTGTGCTACGGCAGGCTGCGTCGATGGGAAGCAACCGAACGGGGGTCTGGTTCGAGGCACGAACGGGACCTTCTACGGGACCACTGCGTTTGGCGGCCTCAACGCCAAGGGTACTATCTTCGAAATCAGCCCGGCGGGCAAATTGACCACGCTGTTCAGCGTCGACGGCACCGACGGCGACGAACCTGAGGGCACCCTGGTGCAAGCCCGCAACGGCAACTTCTATGGAGAAACCGAGTACGGAGGAGCTTCCTACAACTCCGGTACGCTTTTCGAAATGACCCGAGGGGGCGTGCTGACCACGCTCTTCACCTTCGGCACCGGGGGCGACTTTCCTGTCGGCGGGCTGATACAGGCCCGTAACACTGACTTCTACGGCGTAACGGCCGATGGCGGCAGCAACAGCAACCCCAACTACTGTCTCACAGGTTGCGGCACGATTTTCAAAACCACACCTGCGGGCACGCTGACGACACTTTACGACTTTTGTGCCAAAGCCGACTGCGCAGATGGCATGACGCCAAATGGCCCCTTGGTCCAAGCCACTGACGGAAACTTCTACGGGACGACTTATGGCTACCCGGCTAACCAGGGTACGGTCTTCGAAATCACGCCCGAGGGAAAGCTCTCTACGCTTTACAGCTTCTGCCCCTCGAATGCCTGCCCTGTGGCATACCTACCGGCTGCGGGCCTGCTTCAGGCTACTGATGGGAGCTTTTATGGGACAACGTACTACGGCGGTTCAGGGCAGGAGGGCTCAATCTTCCGCCTATCCACAGGACTCGCCCCTTTCGTTTCGTTCGTTGAGAACACGGCGAAAATTGGGCAGGAATTCGATATCATGGGACAAGAGCTCACCGGCACTACTGAAGTTCTAATCAACGGAATCCCTACAAGCTTCACGGACAAATCAGACACTCTATTGATCGCAACGGTTCCCGCAGGTGCGACCACCGGCTACGTCACTGTCAATATTGCCAGCGGCACACTCACCAGCAACGTCCCACTTTATGTGATTCCGTAGGCTGGGCGGCAGTTGCGATTGTGATCCACTCTGGATGGCGATTGTAAGCTCAGTCGAGCGCTTTGTGGAATCGCAGGACGGCGATCGTGAGCAAACTGGCTCCCAGGGCAGCCATGGCCAACATCTGCGGCCAGAGAATTCCCATGCCTACTCCCTTCAGATACGTGCCGCGAAGCACCACCAGAAAGTAACGCAATGGGCTGAGATAGGTGAGGTATTGGAGCCATTGCGGCATGGTGCTGATGGGAAATGCAAAGCCGGAAAAAGTCACCGCCGGCATAATAAAAAAGAAGGCGGTCACCATTGCCTGCTGCTGCGTAGATGAGACGGTCGAAATAAGCAGTCCCACCCCCTGCATAGACAGTAAGAAAAGAATCGCGCCTGCGAACAGAACGAGGATATGACCGCGAAATGGAACCTCGAACCAGAATGTTCCCACGGTCGCGATCAGAGAAACATCGAACAGGCCAATCAGAAAATAGGGCAGGGTTTTACCGAGAATGAATTCGAAGGGGCGGATCGGCGTGACCATGATCTGCTCGAGGGTGCCAATCTCGCGTTCGCGGACCACAGCGAAGGCCGTCAGCGTGACCACGAGTACGAGCGTGAGACTGCCGATAATCCCCGGAACGAAAAACCAACGGCTCCGAAGGTCCGGGTTATACCATGGCCGCGGCTCGAGCTGCACGGAAGGGATTGCTTCCAGCATTGGCGGCGCGATGCGGTAGACGCGATCCTTCTGGTAGTCCTGGGCGAAGCCGAGTGCGATTTGCGTAATGTAGGCGGAGGCGATCAGGGCGGTGTTCGAATTGGTGGCATCGACGATCACTTGCAGCGGCGCGGTCTGGCCCTTGCGCAGATTCTGAGCGAAGCCGGCGTGAATCTCGAGACCGATCGTAGCCTTGCCTTGCTCGATAAGATCGCCGACCTGACGATAATCCGTGAGCTGGCGTTGCACGTCAAAATAGCGGCCGGAAGAAAACCGGGAGATAAGTTCTCGGCTCTCCTGGCTATGGTCGAGATCGAGGACAACGGTGGGAACATGATAGATCTCGAAAGTGGCTGCGTAGCCGAACATCAACATCTGGATGATCGGCGGCCCGAAGAGCAAAAAGCGGGTGCGCTTGTCCCGAAAGACCTGGATGAACTCTTTGATTAACATCTGCTTGAGACGTGCCAGCATCGTTTCGCCCCTTTACCCCAACCTCTTGTGGAATGAAGCGGTGGCGAGCAGTGCCAGAACCAGCGCGAACAGAGCCAGAGGAGCCAGGTCGGTGTAGAGCAAAGTGGTCGGCGTCCCCTTGAGAAATATTTTTTTCAGGACGGAAACGTAGTAACGTGCCGGAATGATGCGGGTAATCCACTGCAGGACGGCGGGCATTTGCTCAATGGGAAACAGAAATCCGGACAACAGAAAGGCTGGAAGAAAGGTAATAATCAACGAAACCTGACTGGCGGCGAGCTGACTCTTTGCGATCACCGAGATAAAGAATCCAAGGGACAGCACGACTACCAGGAACATTGCGGAAGCGCATAGCAAAGTTGTAAAAGATCCACGAAACGGAACCTGGAACCAATAAATGGCGATCAAGGCACAGACGATGACATCGAACATGCCTATAGCAAAATAAGGGGCCAGCTTGCCGACCATAATTTCAACTGGGGTAACCGGAGTGGAAATCAATTGCTCCATGGTGCCCCGCTCCCATTCGCGTGCGATGGTAAGCGAGGTGAGGAACGCCCCGATCACGGACATTACCAGAGCAAGCACGCCGGGAACGATGAACGCGCTGCTTTCGAGATCCTCGTTGTACCAGGTCCGGGCCTGAACACTGACGAGAGCCGGTTGGACGAGTTGGCCACGGTTGCGAAGCCATACGAGTTGGGCATCCGAGGAATAGCCCTGGACTACTGCCAGGGCGTAGCCGATCAGGACATTGGCTGTGTTGTCATCCGTGCCATCGACAAGCGCCTGAACCTGGACCGGGCGACCATCGCTCAGACGCTGAGAAAAATCCCATGGGATGACAATCCCCATTTTGGCATGGCCGTCGTCGAGCGACCGTGTCAATGCCGAGTAATCGTTCACAACCCGTACCACATCGAAGTACTCGCTGGCCTGGAAGCGCTTCAAAAGATCCTGGCTTCGCTGGCTGCCGTCGCGGTCGTACACATATACGGGCAGCCCTTTGAAATCGAGATTGACGCCGTAGCCAAACAGCAGCACCAGAACGACCGGCATGATCAGCACAATGATCAGACCGCGCGTGTCGCGAAGGATGTGGACGACCTCTTTTCTGGCAACGGCCAGGAAGCGAGTGAAGCTCACGCTTTCCACTCCTTCGCCGAACCAGGCGTACTGGTGAGCGAGACGAAAACATCTTCAAGTGTTGGATTGATCTTGTCGACCAGGGCAACGGTGACGTTATGGTCTGACAGATACTTCCTGACCCGGGGGATGGCAGCCGTGGCATCACGCACGACCAGGTGCAGAGCGCTGCCGAAAACCGCGGCGTCAATCACATCGGGAGCGGACTGCAAAATTTCGACCGCCTGGCCCAACGGTTCACACTCAACCAGGAGCAGTTCGCCTTTCATCGATTTCCGCTTTAGTTCTGAAGGAGTACCCAGTGCCGCAACGGTGCCGCGAGAGATCAATGCAAGACGATTGCAGTATTCCGCCTCTTCCATGTAGTGCGTAGTCACGAAAACCGTCACGCCCTTCTCTGCCATGAGGTGAATCAAGTCCCAGAACTGACGGCGCGAAATGGGGTCGACGCCCGAGGTAGGCTCATCCAGGAAGATGACGGGCGGTCGATGCAACACCGCGCAGCCCAGGGCCAGGCGTTGCTTCCACCCCCCGGGAAGTGTTGCGGTAATCAGATGTTCCCTACCTTTGAGATTCGCCATCTCCAGCGCCCATTCAATTCGTTCTTTGAGCAGGTTTGCGGGCACGCTATAGAGACCGGCGAACAGGCGTATGTTTTCCATCACAGTAAGATCGTTGTAGAGAGAAAATTTCTGCGACATGTAGCCGATGTTCTGCCGCACCGATTCCGGTTCCCGGCTCACGTCAAATCCGGCGACCCGCGCCCCGCCGGAGGTGGGTCTCAACAGGCCGCAGAGCATGCGGATGGTAGTGGATTTCCCTGCGCCGTTCGGCCCTAGAAAACCAAAAACCTCGCCTTTGCGCACTTCGAGATTGATGTGATCGACGGCGACAAAATCTCCGAAGCGCTTGACGAGATCCTCGATTATCACGGAATTGCCGGCTTCAGGCATGGGGCGACGCTCCCCCGCCGACCGCGTCGACGAAGAGGTCTTCAATCGTGGGCGTGACTTGTTGAATCACGTTAAAGGGAACGGAGGCGTTATTCAGCCGGGCCTCGAATTCCGGGATGCGTCTCGCGCTATCGTCAACCACGACGTGCAAGCCGTCGCCGGTCAGGACGAGACTGGAAATGCCAACCGCGTTCTCCAGTTCGGCACGCAGCCTGCGTGGTTCGGATGAGGTGATAGAGAGCACGCTCTTGCCCAGCCTGGCCTTGAGATTGTTTGGCGTGTCGCAGAAGAGCAGCCTGCCTTGATGGAGCAAGGCGACCCGATGACAGCGCTCCGCTTCGTCGAGGTAGGCTGTGGATGTGAGGATCGTCACACCCTCTGAAACCAATTCGTAAAGGATGCGCCAGAAATCGCGGCGCGAAACCGGATCGACGCCGGTCGTCGGCTCATCCAGCAAAATTATCTTAGGGCGGTGGATAAGTGCGCAGACCAGCCCGAGTTTCTGTTTCATGCCGCCGGAAAGCTCTCCTGCGAGACGACGGCGGAACTCTCTCATACCCGCAGCCTGTAACAAGGCCGCGGAGCGCTCTTCGCGTTCTCTCCGATTCACTCCGAACAGGTCGGCATAAAACCGAATGTTCTCGTCAACAGTGAGGTCTTCGTAAAGCCCGAAGCGTTGCGGCATGTAACTGAGGTGTCGCTTGGCATTTTCGGGATCATGGATGACATCAAAGTCAGCCACGCGGGCAGTGCCTTCATCGGGCGGCATGATGCCGGCGAGCATGCGGAGCGTTGTAGTTTTTCCCGCGCCATCCGGACCCACCAGGCCGAAGATCTCGCCGGCTCGAACGTCGAAGCTCAAGTGGTCCACTGCACTTACATCGGCGAAGCTCTTCGTGAGGTTCTCGGCGATGATCGCGGATTGGCGTTCCTCATTCATCAGTTCGTCGGCGCAGCTGCCTGCTGGGGCACGTTCGGATTAGCCGCGGCAAGGTCGACATGGGCGTCGGCGGGCATACCGGGTTTGAGTTCGTAATTAGGATTCTCGACGTCAATCTTGATTCGGTAGACAAGGGTTATGCGTTCTTTGTAGGTTTGCACACTCTTCGGTGTGAACTCCGCGCTCGACGATATGAACGAAATATGTCCGCGATACTGCTTGCCGGGATACGTGTCGGTGGTGATGGTCGCTTCCTGACCCCAGCGGATGCGACCCAGGTCAGTTTCCGCGATATACGCGCGCAGCCAGATGTGCTGGAGATCGGCAACGGTAACCACCGGTGTGCCGGGAATGACCACCTCTCCGAGTTCGGCCTGCCGCACCGTGATCACTCCGGCAGAGGGGGCGTGGAGGGTTGTGTAGTCCAGGTTGACTCGCGATAAACCGAGATCGGCGTCGGCTTGCTTGAGATTTGCGCGGGCAATCGCTATATCTTCTTTCCGGGTTCCTTCAACAGCTTCGTTGTATCGCTGCTGTGCTGCCCGAAATGTCGCTTCGGTACGTTTGAGGGCAGTATCGGCGAGATCGCGGTCCTGGGCGGAGAGTTCATCCTTGCTGAAAAGCCGCTTAGCGCGGTCATCTTCGAGCTTCTTCTCCTCGAGATCGGCTTGTGCATTAATCATGGTTTGCTCCGCCGCGCTCACTTCCTGCGTGCGCGTTCCAGCGAGCATAAGGGCAAGGCTGGATTCGCGCACATTCACCGTGGCCTCGCCCATGCGGACCCTTTGCTTGTAGTCGCCGTCGTCGAGACGCGCAAGCAAAGTTCCCGCCTCAACCCGCTGGCCTTCCTCGACGGGCAGCTCAACGACGCGTCCCGGCACTTTAAAGCTGATCAGACTCTCGTGGGCTTCGATGTTGCCTGAGAGCAAAAGCTGACTCTGGGGCTCCGTTTTCCTGGTAAAACGGGGATAAAGATACGCCCCTGCCGCGAGAGCCGCGGCTAGCACGATCAAGATTGGTAGACTTCGTTTCATGGCTTCAACCCTCTGGGGCGTGAACCTCAACCATCGCCCGGTCGACAGATCTCTTGCAGCCCCTGCAGTTACTCTCCAATGCTCTTAGTGTCTGCCAAGGCCGCTGCGAGCCCAAACTCCGCCTCGATGTTGGTGGAGACGGCAAGAATGTAGTTCTCCTGCGCGCGCGCGAGCTGGTCCTGGGCGGTGACCACCTCTATGTTGTTGGTGGCTCCCGACTGGAAACGATCCTGCGCGAGTTGCAGTTCCCGCTGCGCGAGATCTTGCCCTTCCCTGGCGACGGCCACCTGCTCGGCGGTGGACTCGATATTCAGCAACGCCTCACGAACGTCCTCTTCAATGCCGCGCCGCAAATCGGCGATCTGGTAATCGACACGTTTCAGCCGGCTGGCGATTTCCTGTGCCTCGCCGCTGATATCGCGCTCAAATAAAGTAAAGTCGATTTGGGCTTGAACGAGCCCCACGCTATGGAAGTCTCCGAAGCTGCGGCCTAGCTCCCCATAGCCGCCGAAAATGCTGAACTTCGGATAGTAGCGGGCGCGGTTGGCGCGCTGGAGCTCTACTACCGCCTGGCGCTCGCTGGCCAATGCCAGATAGTCAGGGCGCGCGAGAAGTGCCAGCGGCACGAGACTCTCGGCCTGGAGCGGGGGCAGGGGATGATAGCGGAGCGGGTCGGCTAGATCCAGAGGCGTCCCCGGACTCATTCCGAGGTTGCGCGCGAGAGCGAGCAGCGATTGTTTATATTGGTTCTGCGCGGCCAAAAGAACCTGTTTGTCGTTGGCTAGTTGTACCTGCGCACGCAGCACGTCGACTCCGGTCGCGCTTCCGGCATCGTGCTTGTCTTTCGCCAGCTTGTATAAGGTATCCGAGTCGGTAACCCGGGATTGGGCAGCATCGATGCGTGCCGCGGCTGCTTGGCCCTTCACGTATAGATCGGCAGCGGCTAGGATGACGAGATCGACCTCACCCTCATATTCCGATTTTCCCGCATCAACAGCGTGTTGGCTGGCTCTCCACTGGCGATAACTATGTAGATCAACGATGTTCTGTTCGGCAGCGAAGTGAAAATCGTAATTGGAAAACGGTCCGGTGGTTTCGGGCAAGGCTATCGTCGCCAGCCCGGTTAGCCCGAATTCGTCGATCGAGAGCTTCTGCATGTTGGTATAGATTTGTGCTTGCACATGCGGAAACAGGGCGAACGATTTGAGGCGGCTGCTGGTGGCTTCGCCCTCCTCGACCTGAGTCCACGCGGTGAGCACGTTGACGTTGTGCTCCACTGCTCGCTGAACCGCCTCGCGCAACGTGAGGCGATAGGGTGCCGATGCCTGGCCAAAGCTCATCGCCGTGCTGATCAAGCTTGCCAGCGATAGCATGACCAGAGTTCGGCAGTTATGTTTCATCGCTTTTGCTCGTGACCGGAGGCGGCGACTGCCCTCCAAAACTGTTGAAAGCTTTCCTCCGCCCAAGCTTTGAGCGCGGGCTGACCCTCCAGCGACCAAAGCAGAAGCGTTCCCATAAACGCTTGCTGGATCTGAAGCGCGATCTTCTCTTTCTTGAGGCGAGAGTCAATCTCTCTGCGCTTTTGCCCGGCCGCCACGATCTGAGACAGCAGCTTGCGGCCTTCCGACGCCAGGTTGTGAGCCACAAGACGCCGCACGCCTTCGCCCGCGAGAAAGGAAGACAGAAGTGCACGGGCGAGTTCGGGGCTGCGCCCGGGTTCCTCCGCGGAGCTAAGAAAAAGATGATGTAACACCGAGCAAATCGTCTGTTCGCCAGCTTCGGCCACGGTCAGAGCTTCTTGCACTTTGCCGAGCTGGATTTCAGCCATCACACTTAATACTTGATCCTTGCTTTCGAAATAGTTGAAGAACGTGCCCTTACCTACATCTGCGGCTTCGGTGATATCTTCCACCGTGACATTGGGGTAGCCGCGCTCGGCAAAAAGTTGAAGCGCACAACGGAACAGGCGCAGCCGAGTTTCGGCGCCACGACGTTGGCGGCGTCCCGTGCTCTCCAGATGCGGCAGACCCTCGGAGGCAAGAGCTTCGAAAAATGCGGCAGAGTTGGACGCATGACCTTTAGTCATAACTGACCTATGCTCATATACGACTGGCAGTCACCAACTATCACGCGCAGGCTGCGAATTGTCAAGATTCGGACAACAAGGCGGCGTTCGTACCTCCGCAGCGCTATCGTCGGTGTGTTATTGCCATACTTTACGCCGTGGGGAATGCTCGACGACTGAAGGCCTTTCTGCAAGGCCTGCGTGAAGGAGCGAGCAGTTTGGTTTATAATCTGCCGAAGCTACGACAGTCGGAAATGCCGCGGCCTTGAGGTTCCCCCCTCATCGCGACAGACAGCGCGGGCAAAATTCCGTGGAGACCGGTGGCTTAATCCTGTCAACCGGTTGATTGATAAGGTCCAGCGGGAGACTTTTCCGGTTCAGAAGGGTTATGCTCAGAGTGGCGTTCTGATTGATTTGTATCGAGAAATCCTGATTTTTCTGCCGCAAAAACGACGAGCATAATGTAGTCGGCACAGAGGCCGAACGGTGACGGCTCGCTCTAATTTAAATGGAACGCGGTGAAATAGTCTCGATACTTCGTTGAAGCGGCAACGGCGATCACCGATGGTCAGTGAAGGCGGTATTCGAGAATTGATGAATTCACGAAATGCTTTTGGTATTGGAGTGCGCCGGCGGGAATTACAGACGCTTGTCGGCGTCATGATCGCATTGGCGTGGTCGATAGGCAGTTTTAGCCAAACGCGGCAGACCAAACCGGTTTCGCAATCGGAGCTGGCGCGGCAAAACCTGGCTCATGTGGCGGCAGACACCCAGCAACTGGCGCTCATTCTGCACCGCGATGCGGGATTGATGGTGGAAGTAAAGCGCTGGATCGCGAAAGACGCCACCGACCATGGGCAGATTATTACGGAAAACGATCTTGCGGAAGAGGTGATCTTTGACCGGCTGGAGAATGACATCACTTTTCGGTCGGTCGTGACGCAGATTGTTCAGAAGTATGGATACCTGCTGCCGATCGTGAATCCGGAATCGCCACTGGCAAAGCAGCAGGATTTGCTGATTCAAGAGCGGGTGAAGTGGATCACTGAAGAAGAAGCGGCTGATCGCGAAAAGATGAAGGCCGAGCAAGAAAAGTTGGCGAGTCAGCAGAATTGCGATCCGCGAAGGGCAAACTGCGCGGCCCAGAATGCCGCGACACCGTCGATTCAGCAGTTGCCCCCGCAGCAGCAACAGCAATTTCCCGGAGTGAATCAATACCCCCAGGCCGTTCCAGGATTAGAGCCGCCTATTGATGTGCCTCCTACGGTTCCATATGCACCGCAACAACCTACAGTACCGGGTGGCAACGGCACAGACTTGCTGCGAACCAGCGGTCCGGATACGAACCTTGGGGTCGGCCAGCAAGCACAGGCAGGAGGGGGTACAAGTGGACTCTCCGATTACGGACAGGATTCTGATGAAGAAGGTGGTGGAAATTATCAGCGCCGGACTTCCGCCGGCGGAATGCAGTCGCAAGGGCAGGGAGGGTTCGACGAGTTCGGAGATTTGTCTTTAGATTCTGATTTCGCCGGCGATGGGCTCGGCCAGGGCATGTACGGAAGCATGAATCGCTTCGGCAACAATTCGGGGTATGCGAACGGTTTTTATCCGTATGCTTCTCCGAATGGATCTTACGGTAATACTTCTTACGGTACCGGCAACCAAACAAACTATTACGACCTCAGCGTGAGCAACGCAATCCTGCGTGAGAATGCTCGCCGGGCGCGGGAGCCAATGACGCCGAATCAGCGGCTGGTGAGGCGATCGAATCCTTATCGGGAAATTCCATCGCTGTATGACATGTATCTGCAGGCGGCGGCGCGGCCACCAGCAGTTCAGCGCTTCGGCATGGAAGTGTTTGAGAACGGTACGCGCGACCTGCAGAGCATCCCCATGGACCTTCCGGTTGGGCCGGATTATGTGCTGGGCACCGGCGATGGCGTATCGATCAATCTGTGGGGCGGTGTGGCGCGGCGCTTCTACCAGGTCGTTGACCACGAGGGTCGGCTTAATCTGCCGGAATCCGGGCCTGTCATGGTTGCCGGCAAGTCACTGGCTGAGGTGCAGGAGTTGGTTCAGAAAACCTTGCGCACGCAGTTTCGTGATGTTTCTGCGGATGTGTCCTTATCGCGTCTGAGAACCATTCGTGTCTATGTCGTCGGCGATGTTGTGCGCCCGGGTGCTTACGATGTGGGTTCACTTTCGACTCCGTTGAACGCGCTGTTCGTCGCCGGAGGTCCGACGGGACGCGGATCGTTGCGCATCCTCAAGCACTATCGCGGTGATCAACTGGTGCAGGATGTCGATGTTTACGACTTGTTGCTGCATGGCGTAAAGGGCGATATCGCGCGGCTGGAAAATGGCGATACGGTGATCGCTCCTCCGCTAGGCGGGGAAATCACCGTTGAAGGGATGGTGCGGCGCCCTGCGATTTACGAACTGAACGACGAAAAGACGTTATCAGATGCACTGGCGCTTGCAGGAGGGTTGCTGCCCACGGCGACCTTGCGGCATGTCGAAGTGCAGCGGGTGGTGGCTCACGAGAAAGAGACGATGCTGAGCCTGGATATTCCGCAGGATGACAGCTCGGAGCAGGTTACCCAACAGCTGGAGTCGTTCAAGATTCAGGATGGCGACAAGATTCGAATTTTTCCGATCGCGCCATACAACCAGGATGCGGTCTATCTCGAAGGGCATGTGGTCCGGCCGGGGAAATATTCGTATAAGCAGGGAATGCACGTTACCGATCTGATTGCCTCATATAAAGATCTTTTGCCAGAGCCTGCATTGCAATACGGCGAGATTATTCGTTTGAGTTTGCCCGACTACCGGCCGGTGGTGCAGAGCTTCAGCGTGGCTGAGGCGTTGGCCGATCCCAAGAATGCGCCGGAGCTCGATGCGTTGGATACTGTACAAATTTTTGGACGTTACGATTTTGAAGATCCGCCCACAGTTTCGGTGTTGGGCGATGTGCGCTCGCCAGGAACCTACCGGACCTCCGGAGATATTCATCTTAGCGATGCTATACATCTGGCAGGAGGATTGAATCCTGACGCGCAGACCGAAGATGCGCAGGTTTTCCGCCATATGCCGGACAGCACGCTGAAAATTTTGAACGTAAAGCTTAACGTTGCACTCGAGGGCAGTCCGGCGGACAACATCATGCTGACTTCGAGGGATCGTGTGCTCATCCACCGGAATGCGGCGGCGGCGGATCCGGCAACAGTGTTGGTGAAAGGCGAAGTGGAGCGGCCGGGACGATATCCGCTGACCGCGCAGATGACGGTTTCGGATTTGCTGGCGGCGGCGGGCGGATTGAAGCAAAGTGCCGACCTCCAGACTGCCGATCTCACGCATTACGTCTGGAAAAACGATAAGCAAGTTACAGGCGACGAGCAGCAGGTCTCTCTGGCGAAAGCGATGATCGGCGACGCCTCTTCCAATGAAGTGCTGAACAATGGCGACGTCCTGTCGATCCGACAGGTTCCGGGCTGGGAGGATTTGGGCGCGTCGATTGCAGTACGCGGAGAAGTGGTGCATCCGGGAAGCTACGGAATCCGGCCTGGCGAGCGGTTGAGTTCGGTGCTGATGCGAGCGGGAGGATTTGCACCGGGAGCCTATCCATACGGCTCGGTGCTGGTGCGATCGGAAGTTCAAAAACTGGAAATGCGGTCTTATACCGAGTTGGTGCAGCGCGTGCGACAGCAACAAACCCAGCTCCAGTTGACGGCAACCAGTACCAGCGACCCCGACCAGAAACTTTCTGCGGAATCCGCGTTAACCCAGTGGCAGACAACCCTGGATAATCTCGTTAGTTCGCCGCCGACCGGTCGCGTAACGATTCAAGTCTCCTCCGACACAAAGGCCTGGGCCAATACCTCCCGCGATATTACCCTGAGAGCGGGAGACGTTCTGGTGGTGCCGAAGCGCCCAAGCTACGTTTTGGTGCAAGGTCAGGTGTACGGGCCGACGGCTGTGGCCTATCGTCCCGGCAAGAGCGCGCGATGGTATCTCACGCAGGCAGGGGGGACGACGAACATGGCTAACAAAAGAGCCACGTTTGTGATCCGCGCCGACGGAACTGTGATCAGCAATCACAGCGCGGGATGGGTAACGGGTGATTCTTTAGGCGTATCTTTGCAGCCGGGCGATATGGTGGTCGTTCCGGAAAAAGCGCTGGGTGGACCGCCGATCTGGAAGACTATATTCCAGAATGCGCAGGTCTTGAGTTCAATTACCACCAGCGCGATTCTGGCTGCGGCATATTAAGGACTGGTGCGTGATCAGGAAGCTGGTTCGCAGGCTGAGGATGATGTGTTTACTGGTGAGCACGGCGGTTGCACTCGGGCAGTCGACACCGAAGCCTACGGCTGAGACTTCCGACGGAACTGTGGCGGGGCAGAGCACAATCGGTGCACAACCTGCTGACTCTTCGAAGGTTTCGGCAGCGCAAGATTTGCCGGACAACCCGCAACCGGCTCAAGGTTCCGCGCACTCTGAAAGCAGTCTTCTGGGTTTGCCGCGACAGCTTCTGCACGATCAGATCGGCATGTGGACAAGTCCGGCGAGATTTAAGCTCTCGGATGCGACTTGGCTGGTTCCCGCCGGAGGATTCGCGGCAGCTCTGTTCGCGACCGACAGCTCGGTGAGCCGGCATCTCTCGAATGCAACGAACACCTTAAACACTTACCGTCACGTTTCCGACTACGGGACCTATTCGATGGTCGGCGGAGCTGGCGGGATTTATCTTCTAGGGCTGGTATCGCAGAATGAACATGAGCGGGAAACCGGCTTTCTGAGCGGGGAAGCGACCATCGACGGGCTCGCAGTGGTAGAGGCGCTGAAGTATGCGACCGGGCGCCAGCGTCCGTTTCAGGATAGTGGCAACGGGAAATTCTGGAAGGGCGGGACTTCGTTTCCTTCAGAACATGCGGAGATTTCCTGGGCAATCGCGGGAATGTTTGCGCATGAATATCCCAGCCCGTTTATAAAATTTCTAGCGTATGGTGCGGCGACTGCGATCAGCGCAACGCGAGTCACCGCCAAACAACATTTTCCTTCGGATGTGTTCGTGGGCGCCCTGATCGGATATTTGACGAGCGAGTACGTCTATCGCAAACATCACAATCCGGATTTGCCGGGTGGACCGTGGGAGCTTCCTGCGGTGCGGCAGGATAGTCCCGGCCACTGGCAGGCGAAAGATATGGGCTCACCCTACGTGCCGCTGGATAACTGGATTTATCCGGCGATCGATCGTTTGACAGCGATGGGTTACATCCATACGGGGTTCGCGGATATGCGGCCGTGGACGCGAATGGAATGTGCGCGACAAGTTGAAGAAGCAGAAGACAGCATCTCGCAGGATGCCGCCGACGAGAGCGAGGCGGCGCGAATCTTCCGCGAGTTGCAGACTGAATTCCAGTCGGAATTGAATTTGCTGGGCGGCGGAGACAATGCCAATTTTCGCGTCGAATCGGTTTACACGCGGGGCATGGAGATCGTCGGCAAGCCACTGACCGATAGTGATCACTTTGGCGAGACGATCACGAACGATTTTGGCCGGCCGGTGGAACAAGGGTTCAATGACATTTCAGGGATGTCGGGATGGGCGGCAGATGGTCCGTTTGTAGTTTACGCGCGCGGCGAATATCAACACGCGCCGTCGGTGCCTGTATTGCCGTTGACAGCGCGCGACACCATATCGAGTGAGGATTTCAGCCAGCTTGCATCTATCATTTCCACTCCTCCCGTTCCACCGGACACACCAACCCCTGCATTCAACCAGGGCCGATTTCTGGATGCCTATGTTGGAATGAATTTCTCCGATTGGCAGATTTCCTACGGAAATCAAAGTTTATGGTGGGGGCCATCGCAGGGTGGGGCGTTAATGTTCAGCGACAACGCGCAGCCGATGCGTATGTTCCGCGTGGATCGTGTGACTCCGTTCCGATTACCCAGTTTTCTGGGTGTGCTTGGCCTGATGCGGGTGGAGGGTTATGTCGGGCAGTATTCCGGATATGACCTGGTGCTGACTCCCACCGGATTAGCGGGAGGATACGGGCAACCGGTGCATCCGCAGCCCATCGATCACGGCGAGCGAATCAGTTTTAAGCCGACATCGAATTTAGAGATTGGCCTGTCGCGTACAACCGACTACGGTGGTCCGGGTTATCCTTTAACGGTGCACAATTTCTTGAGGAGCGTATTCTCAACGGGCAATACCTTGCCTGAAAATGCGAGGAAGCCGGGAGCGCGGCGCTCAGGATTGGACTTCAGCTATCGGCTTCCGGGCATGCGCAATGGAGCAACATTTTATGCGGAAGGCATGGCTCAGCACGATGAGATTACTCCGCTGCTGGGGCCCGACGTTGCGGCTTGGTTCGCAGGCCTGTACATACCTACCTTGCCCGGAGTTCGGAAGATGGATCTCCGGCTGGAGGGGGGGTATACCGATCCCCCGACCGGCGCAGGCGACATTTCGCATGGCGCCTTTTATTGGGATGACACGTGGATCTCGGGATTTCAAAACGCGGGTCACTTGATGGGGAGCTGGATGGGACGGCAAGGGCAAGGAGCCCAAGCGTTGACGACGTATTGGCTCAGTCATCGCGACAAACTGCAATTCGGTTTCAGGCACCAGAAAGTAAGCCGCCAATTGGTGGCTGATCCCCTGGACACGGCGATTCCCCAGGGCGGCAACTTGACCGACGCGAATGTACGCGCAGAGTTTTGGGTGGGGTCGTCGTTTAGCGTGGCGGCGATGGTGCAATATGAAACGTGGAATTATCCGGTGATTGCCTTGACGCGGCAGTCGAATGTGACCTCTTCGATACAGTTGAACTTTTGGCCAAAGCCGCTGCATGGAAAAGACCAAAATCAAGATGGGGTACAGCAGTAATAGTACTCAGTAATTGCGTTGAGCTAAATGGCGACCAAGGAAATCACGAAGCAGCAACCGAAATACGTCGAGCCGGAGCTTGAGCCGGAACTGGTGATCGAGGCCGAGGACGGACGAGTGGCCCGCAGGGGGACCATCGACAGATTCACATTGCTTTGGGAGAAGAGGCGACTTATCTTCCGCTGCGCGGCTACTGGCTTTCTCTGTTCGAGTGTGCTCGTCTTCCTCATCCCGGTACGCTACACTTCGACGACTCGCCTCATGCCGCCCGATCAGGCGGGCCAGGGAATCGCCTCGATGCTGGCAGCTTTGGGAAAGAATGGGGATTTGGGCTCCATCGGCGGAGAGTTACTGGGGATGAAAACATCGGGCGATCTATTTATCGGCGTGCTGCATAGCCGAACCGTTGAGGACGCGGTGGTTACTAAGTTTGATCTGCAAAAAGCGTATGGAGTGAGCCGATACGATGACGCACGGAAAGTGCTGGAAGGACGCACCGACGTCACGTCCGACCGGAAGAGCGGGATTATCACCATAAACGTAAGCGATCATGATCGCAGCCGCGCCGCAGGTATGGCACGCGAGTATGTGGAGGCTTTGAATCAGGCGGTGATTGGCCTGAACACTTCCTCGGCTCATAAGGAGCGAGTCTTTCTGGAAGACCGGCTCGTGGGAGTACAGAAGGATCTGGAAGCGGCAGAAAAGGATTTCAGCAAGTTTGCCAGCCAGAACACTGCCATCGATGTGAAAGAACAAGGGCGGGCGATGATCGGCGCGGCGGCCGAGTTGGAAGGGCAATTGATTGCGGCTCAAACCCAACTGCAGGGTCTGCAGCAAATCTATACGCCGGGCAATGTCCGCATCCGTTCGATGCAGGCGCGCATTGATGAGTATCGGCGGCAACTGCAGAAGATGGGAGGGAAGGGTGTCGCGCCGCAACAGCCTGGAGGTTCTTCGGGCGAAGAGGGCGCTAGCGACAATGCCGATTTATATCCGTCGATTCGGGAACTGCCAATTTTGGGAGTCGCCTGGGCTGATCTCTATCGAAATTCCAAAGTCGAGGAAGTAATCTACGAGACGCTAACCAAGCAGTATGAACTGGCAAAGGTCGAGGAAGCTCGCGAGACCCCGAGTGTGAAGGTGCTCGATCCCGCGGACCTGCCTGAAAGAAAGTCGTACCCGCCAAGAACCCTCTTCATCGCCCTGGGACTTTTTATTTTTGTCGCTTGTGGCATCGCCTGGGTTCTTGCCTATTCTCATTGGCAGGCAGTTGATTCCGGCGATCCCGGCAAACTTCTGATCCAGGAGATTGCGCGTACCACAAAAGCGGCCTTCGCAAGGATCCGCAATCCGCAATCTGCGGCTCGCGACCGGTGAAAACACCTTGCCGATAAAAGTTCTGGTCGCCATCGCAAATTTCGGGGCGAAGAACGATTCCTATCTCCGGCGCCTCCTGAACGAGTACCGGTCCATGCCGTTCGACGTGGATATTGTGGTTTTGTCGAATCTGCGCAAGGAACTCGACCCCTCGGTCGAGTTGGTTATGGTCGACCTGCAAGGGAAAGATCCTTGGACTTTGCCTTTTGCGCACAAGGAGATTCTTGCCAGACGATTGAACGATTACGATCTTTTCGTTTATTCAGAGGACGACACACTCATCACGGAAAGAAATCTTTCGGCGTTCCTCGAGGTATCGGCCGCGCTTCGCGAGGATGAAATTGCGGGATTCATGCGATTTGAAAAGGGGGAAGATGGCGAAACGTATTTCCCCGATGTCCATGGCTGCTTTCACTGGGATCTCAAATCCGTGCGATCGAGAGGAAGCCAAAAATTCGCATTCTTCACCAATGAACACTCCGCCTGCTATGTGCTCACGCGAGAACAGCTTCGACGTGCCATTGACTCGGGAGGTTTTCTTGTACCACCGCATCGTGATGGCAGGTATCTTCTGCCGGAGTCGGCCGCGACCGACCCTTACACTCAGTGCGGCTTGACCAAGCTGATCTGCATTTCGCGCTTCGACGATTTCCTGGTGCACCACATTCCCAATAAATATGTCGAGCTTGGCCTGGGAATAAACGGCCGCGAGCTGCGCCGGCAACTCGATGCCCTGATCAGAGTGAGCAGCAATGGCCATCCTCCGCAATCGCTTTGTGCGACGCAGACACGGCTAAAGTCACCTGCGTACTCGAAACTTTACTATGAGCCGGTCCGGCAGGAATTGCTCTCGTCAATCCCATCGGAGGCGAAGACATTGCTCTCGGTTGGGTGCGAATGGGGTGCCACGGAAGCTTTACTCGCAAGCCAAGGCTTGAAAGTTGTTGCGGTTCCTCTGGACCCGGTGATTTCGGGCAGGGCTGAGGCGGCAGGCGTCGAGATGGTTTACGGGGATTTTCATGCAGCGCGCGAACATTTAGGCGGCAGGCGTTTCGATTGCATCCTGTTTTCCAATATTATTCACCTGGTGCCGGATCCCGGTTCCATTTTGTCATTGTTTCGTGACGTTCTCTCCGACAAAGGCACGATTATCCTTGTGGCGCCGAAGATATTGCCGCTCCTTTTGTACTGGCGAAGAATTCGACGGAACGGGGACTTCTGGGATTTAGCAGGGTATGAAAACACAGGCGTTCATTCGACCTCGCGAAGAACAATTCGACGCTGGTTTCGCAAGGCTGGAATGAAGCCGGAAATGATTGTCGAGTCTCGCTCCCCGCAGGCCGGCAGCCGCGAGGGCGTTATGCGAAGGCTTACTAATAATATTCTTTTCTCGGAGTTTCTTGCGGTGGCGAGAAGAGTATGATTGCCGCGCGAGAACTGGGTTTCTCGCTTATGGGGTAGATGGCACAACAAAAATCATTTCTCAATGCCTTGAAGTGGTCGTATACGGCGAATTGGGGCCAGCAAGGCTTTACCGCGTTGTTCACCGCTGTTCTGGCGAGCCTACTGGGGCCGCACGACTTCGGGACAGTTTCGATTGCCTTGATTTATACCGGCTTTCTTCAGATGTTTCTGGATCAAGGATTTGTAACCGCTCTCATCCAAAAGAAGGAATTGGAGCGGGAACACCTGGACGCCGTGTTCTGGATGGACCAGGTACTGAGTCTGATTCTGATTGCGGTCAGTATTTTGCTCAGCGGCTGGTGGGCGCGCAAGAATCATGCACCGGAGGTGGCGGGCATTATTGCCGCTCTTTCGTTGTGTATTCCAATCCAGGGAATGTCGCTGGTGCAGAACGCTTTGCTCAGCAGGCAAATGGACTTCAAGAGTCTTTCCATTCGATCCAATGTGGCGGTGCTGATAAGCGGGATGGTGGGTATTGGAATGGCGCTGGCAGGTTTCCGCGCCTGGGCGTTGGTTGGACAGCAGATTGTGAAAGACTCGACGGCCGCCGTATTGTTATGGAGGCTCAGCTCGTGGCGCCCGCGATTCGAATTTTCCTGGCGCCATTTGAAAGATCTGAGCGGTTTTTCGGCGTCGAACTTTTTGGCGCTGCTGGGAATCTATGCCGACGTGCAGGCGGCTTCGATTTTGCTGGGACTGCTGTTCGGCCCGGTGCCTGTGGGTTTATACAAGATCGCGGAACGGATGGCGAACGGCATTCAGGCGGCGGTGACGTCTTCGATTCAGGCCGTATCCTTACCGGAATTCTCTCGCTGGCAAGACAACCCAGAGGCTCTCCGGAAAAGCGCTCTGGTTTGTATTCGTCTCTGTGCCTCGATGGCATTGCCGGCATTTGCCGGACTTGCAGCCGTAGCCGGACCTCTAATGGCGACCGTGGGTCCAAAATGGACGCCGGCTACTGATGCGCTCAGAATCTTAAGTGTGCTGAACGCGGCGCTGATGTTCGCCTATTTCACCGGCCCTTTGTTGCAAGCGCTTTCGCGACCCCACCAGCTGGCGATTCTCGAATGGGCGAGGACGGCGGTGGGAGCCGTATTTCTGGTGGTCGCAGGTGTGTTCGTCAAGGATCAGTCGGTTACCTGGCAGCTTGCGGGGATCGCTTTAGCGCGGTTCATCACGGGAGCGCTCATTGTGACGCCGGTTTTCGTTTACATTTTCATGAGACTTTGTAAGATTTCTCTGCGCGATTTGTTTTCCGCGTGCGTTCCTTCGATGGCGGCGTCGCTAAGTGTGGGGAGCGCAGTGATGCTAATCCAGGCCAGTGGATGGTTGGCAAACTCAAGACCAGGGTTTGTTTTGGCGGCGGAGGTCGTTATTGGGAGCGTGGCTGGCTTGCCGGTGCTTCTTAGCCTTGATGGTGAACTCAGGGGTGCAGTTGGGCGACTGTTGCAGCGTGGTTTGGGAGTGCAGTTTGCGTCGAAGAGGCTGATATGATTAGGCACGAGATCGTCGAATTCGCGGAGATCGTAACAACGTGACGTCACGTGAAATTCCTTTAAATCGTGAAGTAGCTTCGATGAAGCCGGACACCTGCGAATACTCGATCGAGAGTTCACGCTACGCACCCGAAAATGCAAGATTGGACAAGTACAGTCGCAACCGGATTCTCATAGAGTGGGTTGGCACCGGGAAGCGCGTGTTGGAGGTGGGATGCTCCACCGGGTATATGTCGCAGTTCATGAAAGGGCGCAAGTGCGTCGTGACCGGTGTAGAGGTAGATGCTGACGCCGCGCGGTATGCCGCCGATTACTGTGAAGAAGTTCATGTTTTGGATCTAAATTCACCAGAATGGGTTACGCGGTTTTCGGAAGGCAGATTCGATGTGGTATTGCTGGGCGATGTATTAGAACACCTGGTTAACCCTGCACGCGTACTTTCTCAAACGCGTAAAATTCTTGGTCCAAACGGATCACTGGTGATTTCCCTGCCCAACATAGTGCACTGGGAGACCCGCGTGAAGGTTTTGCTGGGCCAATTCAATTACCAATCTTGCGGCACTCTGGATCATACGCATTTGCGTTTTTTTACGCTGAAAACTGCACAGGAACTGATTGAATCGGCAGGATGCCGCATCGTTCGTTTCCATCCTGCGATTGGAGGGCGGATGACCGGCCATTTGCGGCCGATGTGGCAGATGCTGGCGAAGATTTTGCCGGGACTATTTGCATTCCAGTTTCTGTTCGAGGTTAAAGGCCAATGAACAGCGTGGATATGCCTCGTCGTTCTTCGTCAATCAGGCGTTTGCCTCGCATCGGTGTCGAGTTTTTCGTGTTGGGAACAGAAAGTCGCTGAGTGATATAGTGACGAGCGAATGGGAACTTGGATCCGCCATGGTCAAGGAGGCTATGACTTGTCAGCTAAGGTAACCGTCGTTTTGCTGATCTGGAACGAATGGCACCATACGTTAGCGTGTCTTTCATCCCTCCAACAGTTGGACTACCCAACTTTCGATGTCGTGGTGATCGATAATGGTTCGACCGACGACTCCGCTGTGCGCATTCGCGAGACATTTCCTTGGGTGAAGCTAATTGAAAACGGGAAAAATCTCGGGTTCTCAGGGGGCTGCAACGTCGGAATTAAGTATGCGCAGCAGCAAGGGTCCGATTTCATATGGCTGCTAAACAACGACACGACAGTCGATCCGGGAGCTCTACGCGCTATGGTCAAAAAAGCTCAGAGCGATCCCAGGATCGGAGCTGTGGGATCCCTAATTTACTTCATGGATGAGCCAACTCGACTGCAATGCTGGGGGGGCGGATACGTTAGTTTTTGGCTGGGGAGGTCCGGACACTTCCTCCAAGAAGTGGAGGATCACAAGGTGGAATTCATCACCGGTTGCAGTCTTCTTCTATCGCGAGCAGCCATCAATGAAGTTGGACCGCTCGATGAGGGATTTTTTATGTACTGGGAGGATGCGGATATCTGCTTCCGTTTGCGCCGTGCCGGCTGGCTTCTGGTGGTGGCGGTAAATTCGAAGCTCTGGCACAAAGGATACACCTCCATCGGAAAGGGGAAAGTAAGTTCCTATGGAAACTTCAATGCGTCCGCAGCCCGCTTTTTCAGGAAACATGCTCCTGCGCCTCTATATTCTGTGTGGGTCGGTTTTGCTTTACGTTTGGGGAAGCGAATCGTTGCCGGAGACCGGGAGCGACTACGCGCCACATGGAATGGAATGAAGCAAGGACGTTTGATGCCCCGACCCGTGGCCAGCTACGGAGGGAAAAGCGTCCCACACCAGCGCCAGTAGACGATCATGATTTCAGGCTGGCTCGCGAATCTGGTATCGCTGTTATCGTTAGGCTTGGTCGTCGGCGCGTATGTGTTTGTCAGCCGCCGCGAGAAGAGCTATATCAATTTACTAACCCCGATATTTCTAATTGACGTTCCCGTCTCCTACCTACTTCCGCTGCTCTATCTGAACTGGTTCGGCGTCGAGGCCAGTTCATATGCATATATTTACGTCTATGCTACCAAGGCGGTGGAGAGTTGGGTCTTTGCCTATGCCTACACGCGTTCAGGCACCCGCCCGATCCGTCTGCCATTCACTTATGGGTATGCCAATTTCGGCGGGCTTGCACTTTTCGGTGTGTCTGCTGCGGTGCTGGCTTACCTGCCCATTCTGATCCAGTTTCGCCAAGACCTGCTCAATCCACGGCGAATTTACGAGCAAACGCGAATCGGTTTTGGGGTCAACTTCTACATCTCGAGCACGCTCGCGTATCTATCAGTCATGCTCATCCTATTCAGCAAGAAGTCCTTTTTAACCAAAGCCTTTGTAGTCATTACGTGCGGCCTCGTACTTGCTTTGCATGGGAGCAAAGGGGAGGTTTTAGCTCTGATTATGCTGTGGGTGATCTTCGAGGTCTACGTGAGAGGTCATCGGTTCCGGCTCGCACCCGCGATTATTGCGGCTGGCGCAATTGCGATTGCAGGTTTCGGACTGTTTGCGGCAACTATGGTTTTGGGTACTCCCGTAGAGGCTCTGGAGACAATCAGTCAGTACAGCGACTACACCCGCAACGCCATGATGCTGATAGATTCTAACTTTCCCCGGCAGTATGGCAGGCTCGTATGGGAATCGAACGTGTTGGGAATTGTGCCGCGCGCTCTTATGCCGAACAAGCCTGAGGATTTCGGTGCTTTCCGTCTTGATACGGAGTTTTATCCCAAGGCGATCGACTTGGGTCAAGGAGCTCCGGCCTTCGGCGTAGGGACACAGTACGCCGACTTCGGTTTCCTTGCCATTGTTTATGTTGCAATGTTCGCTGCATTAACAGGATGGCTGGCACGCGTGTTCCTGCGACGGCTGACTCTGACACGCCATCCCGCGGACTTCCTGGTTTTCGCGTTTCTCGCTGGCATAGGTATATTTCCCATCGGCACGGGATGGTTGTTTCCTGAGACTTTGCTTGTGGCCATGGTTCTTCGTCTTGCTTCCTGCGTCGGCGCGAAGGAGGTCTATCGGGAGTCCATCAGGCACACGGAGCCGGCGATTATGGCTGCAAAGCTCACTAACCCCCACGGTTTGGCGGGCGCCTGAGACGCTGGTCGCATGTCTTCCGTTTAGGGCCAAGGAGTCTAGCCGTGGAAAGCCTCCACTTTTTTGCCCACGATGAAGATATTTGTACAGAGCCTGTTGATAGGCCATAGTTTTTCGAAAAAAGAGTTGAATTGAAAGATGCTTTCCACGAACTTATTGGCGAGCGGGATGTCGAAAATGCCCCCTTTCGGACTTGAAAGTGCGGGAAGCATTTGATGATATCCATGGCAAATTGGCAAAAAGCCGTGATGCATGAACATGTGAAGTGCTTCCGAGAGAGAATACATCCGCAGATGATGAGGATTGTGTAACCTGCGGTTCAGCCACTCCGTATATCCGTATTGGTTAGGCAGCATCGTCATGATGAAAGTTCCGTTAGGGCGAATGATTCGATACAGTTCTTTGAGGGACTCAGAATCGATCGGAACATGTTCCAGGACTCCGCTTCCAATGACGACATCAAACGCGTCGTCTTCGTAGGGCAGCCGATAAGGGTGGGTCAAGCGCGAATATTTTAGGCCGCTGAATTCAAAAAATGCCCGATACTCAAGCGCGTCGACATCGCAACCATGGATCTCCACTTGAGTTCCAAGGAGCATCCTTACCATACAGGCGTCCGCTCCTTGCCGACAGCCCCAATCAAGGACCCTGCCGGCATGTTGAAGAAAAGACTGGCAGCGCTCGAAAATACTGACTTGCCGGCGAATGACAGCGGAGTTTCGGGAATGTGCGTGCAGGTAAGGATCATCGCTAATTTCAGTCTGAAGGCGATAAAGCTTAGCAAGCTCAAGAGCGTAATCGGGCATTTAGCCACCTTGTCGATTGCATTTGGATTTAGAATCTAGCAAAACCGCGCGGCGTGTATCAAGAACCGGTGATGAATACGTTGTTTCCGCGTTGACTCGATGCCAGCACCCACAAGATTGCGAAGATGACGGGTGCCCGCTGCCCGATGTTCTATCCAACTTCTCCGCAGAAATTGTGGCTTCCATCGAGCGCCATTCGGATCTGCAGGGTCGCTGAGTTTAACGGCGATTTCTCACCACATGACAAAAAGGCGGTTGGACACATTGGGATTAGAATCCGCTGCCAGGAAAACCTCTTAGAGATGCCTTATCGTTTGTCGGGATACGGCCCGTTGCTGTCGGAGTTTCCGCTGGATTCGGCTGGAGCTGCTCTAAGATCAAAACGCGCCCCTCCCGTTGCCGCATTGTCATTGAACTTATTCCCGGTAGATTTTGCCGAGCACAGAATTGCAGCACCGGAAGCAACCGGACCCACGATACGGTTATGTTCAATCGTATTGTTCCTGCTGGCCGCACTCGTCCCGATCAACATCTGGTGAGAGAAGCGTTCGTGCAGGGTATTGTTATTCTCCAGAATGTTTCCGGAGATGATGCTGTCGGAAATATCGAGTGACATGCCGCTGAGGCCGTTGCCTTCGAACGTATTGTCCGTCAGCGTCCATCCCAGTCCATCGGCGTAGGTCCCGGTCCGGTCGTTAAAGTTGCTGGTATTTCCGGAAGCGACGGACGATGCCAGGCGCTCGCCTTTGTGGGGATAGTCCTCCGACAAATCGAGCCCGTCGTAATGATTGTGTTGCGTCTGATTTCCAATGACTTGCACATGTGTATCGTAGGTTCCGTCTCCTCGGGTGGGAGCGTTCTTCAGCCCGCTCTCACCATTATTTTCTGTCCGATTGCGAAGAATAGAGACGTCTTCAGAGCCGGCCCATACAATTCCGTTGTAACTGGCGTATCGCACATAGTTGTCGTGGATCGTATCGTGCCTGTTCATCAGGCCATCGTGAGGGGTGTGCCATAGAGCGATGCCCGCCACGAAATTCTTGCCGGCCCGGAAATCACACAGTGCGACCTCGGAGAACTGCACATCGTAGAGCAGAATGGAAATCAGATCTCCCGTAATCCGGTAGATATGGGTTCCATCGGAAACCGCAAGTATCCCCGGCCCGATTTGTTGTGATTGCTGCTGCTTCGAAACTTTAGGCCAAGCATCGAAATCCTGCAATTCAGGCTGATAGCCGATGCCCTCGCCAATGCGGTCCAGCGCGACCGGCGTGCCGGCATAAGGCGTCGGGAAATCTCTGGGAGCGACCGGAGTGAGTCTGGTGGCTGCCTGCATGCGGAAGTTGTTAATAAGACTGCCTCCGCCCCCGCGAATGGAAAACACGGTCCCATCGTCAATAATTGTCGATCGTTCTCCTAATCCGGTCACAACCAATGCGGTCGTCCCCTTCACCGTGCCGGTCATCAGAAATTTCCCCGCCGGCAAGAATAGCGGCTTCATCGAACCATAGGCAGCCTGAAAGGCAGGGGTATTTTCCGTTCCGTACCAATAGGTCAGTCCGGCTGCGCTAAATCCTGCCGCCGCCGCCAGGGTCACGCGATTGGAACTCTCCACAGCCTTGATGGTCGTAGTGAAAGATGCATTGTCAGCTCCCGCGCCCGTTATGACGACGGCTTTGCCTTCGTCCCTGCCTGATTTGAATGACCCTGAATCCGCAATAAACGTTGTAGAGCCCATTTCGCTCGCTCCGTCGGCTCCGGTGGCGGCGTCGCCCTTCGCCCCAAAATCAGTTACCGGCGTAAATCCCTCCGGACGCTGGGAATGACGAAAATCCCACACAGGAATGCCGGTGCCATTTTCCGGAGAATCCGTTCCCGCATAGGTAGGAGGGATCACGACAATGCCACTTCCGCCACAGGCGTTGATCGCGGACTCTATCGTCGAATATTTCAATCCATCGACGAAACAGAGATGGTTAATGCTTGGTGAGGGCTTTGCAGCCGATCCAGTAGCCACTTGCGCAAGGGAAGCAGCACATGCCAAAAGGAGTATGGTGATTGTCCGAGGCCACATCGTTCGAGGATAATCCTTTGCGTGGTCAGTCCACCAACTATCGCCCTGAGACGCCCCCAAGTCCCGGGCCTTCATTGACCTGCCCCTTCTGTGGTCTTAAGATTTCAGTACAGTGGATCGGCCAGACTATCCCACATTACCGCATTACGGATGTCGGGCGGTAAGCGCACTTCGGAGGAAGCCGTGATAAAGGTGGCAGGAGTTCTATTGCTCTGCGGGTGCCTCGCAGGTTGCGGCTCCGCGCCCAATCTAACTGGGAATTGGCACTTCACACTTAAATCGGTGGCCAATGGGAACACCTATACGGGGACAGGATCGATCTCGCAGGGCGCCCTCGTCAGTTCTCAAGGCAGCGGCCAAGAACGTGTGGTCACCGGAACTATGAACTTCGCCAACAATCCGTGCGCTACGGTTGCTCCGCTGTCAGGCACGATCAATGGTTCAAACGTGATTCTTACAGCTACAGAGAGCGGGGAACTGGTTTCGTTGACTGGAAGTGTCAATGCCGAATTTACGGCAATGTCTGGGGACTACGCTACGCCGGCCGGCGGATGTACCGTTGGAGATTTTGGATCGTGGTCTGCGAGCAAATCATAGACGGCGGATGAACCGAAGTTGGGCGATACCCCGTGTGTCGCGCGCAGCCAGATGAGTAATCATAATCGAACGATTGATGCCATCGACGTCGTCAGGGAATCCCCGATTCGACCAGTTAACGATTGTATAATCGCAGTTGTCAACTTTGCCCATGTCCATTACTGATCGGCTGCCTGCGCTGTACAGAAGTCCCCTCTGCCATCCGCTCCGCAAACGCATATCTGTACTTTTTCAAGCATGAGTTCTGGAAAGTAACGATCCGCGATGTCAGGCGATTTTATTCAGCATTCGTCGGTCCGGGCAGTCTTGTTTTCGACGTCGGCGCGAACATCGGTACACACTCGAAAATCTTTCTTTCACTCGGCGCGTCGGTTGTGGCAGTGGAGCCTACCCCGTCGCTATTAGAGGGCCTTCGGAGGATTCCAAAGCTCAATGTCGAGGCTTGCGCATTGGGCGAGGCCGAGGCAAAGCTGCCTCTATCAGTATCAGGACTGCACTTTTTGAATAGCCTGGTACCTGGCTGGGAAAAGCGAATTATTGGAAAGCAGGACACGCGTATCGTAAATGTACCGGTGACGACCCTTGATGCCTTGATCGCGAAGTATGGAATGCCGGACTTCATCAAAGTTGACGTTGAAGGATATGAATTGAAAGTCCTGAGCGGCTTGTCGAAAACAGCGAAATATCTCAGCTTCGAGTTCCACACCGCCGAGCTCGAAGTTGCGATCGCGTGCGTCAATCGATTGGAAGGATGCCGTTTCAACTATTGCCTTGGTGAGGCCCGGAAATTTGTGCTCCCGGGTTGGGTTGAGGAAGAAGAAATTTGCAGTCTCCTTCGATCTATGCCCAGGGACTGGCAGCAGGTCGGAGACATATTCGCGGCTCGGAAATTGCCCTAATGGTGGCGAGAACCCCGCCTCAGTCACTGTCCGGCGGCGTCGGGGGCGACTTGTCATTCAGAAAATAGTTTGCGTCCAGCGGCGCTGGAATCGGCGTGAACGGCAGCGGCGCCTGATTGAAGTCGAAGCAATCATCCAGATCGTCCGATTGCGAGTCGGCATAACCCACCGCTGGTTCAATTTCTCCGACGCCAAAGTTCGATTCAATAAATCTCAGGATGCTGCCGAAATCGTGATTCACGTGCGAGATGTATGCCGCCTTCGCGTAGGGTGAAATCACGATCAGGGGAACGCGCAGGCCGACTTCGAGAGAGTTGCGAACCGGCGGCGCGACATGGTCAAACCACCCGCCAAAGTCATCCCACGTAACAATGATCGCAGTGTCGGCCCAGTATGGGCTCTGACCAACGGCATTCACGATGGCCGAAACCCAGGAGGGTCCGGTGTCAACGCCGGTTCCCGGGTGATCCGACGCCGCGCCTGAGGGAGTCACCCAGCTGACCGACGCTAGTTGCTGACTCGCGATGTCGGTAATGATCTGCGCGCCCGATCCTTCAATGACGACCTTCGGGTTGGGGTCGGTCCAGTCGGGTCCGCTGCAGACCATGTGGTTCTGTGTGCCCGAAGGCTGGCACATGTGCTTGATGGCATCCGGCGCCGTCCAGATATAGCCCGGCACGGATGCGTAATACTTCCAACTCAGGCCGCCGGTATCCAGCACGTCGGTCAGCGTAGGATGGTCAAAGCAGAGTGGAAAGTTCAGCAGGCCTTCTGGCGTTTCCGGATTTGGGTTGAGGAGATTGAGGGTTTTCATCGTGGAACCGGGATTTGCGAGGCACCCCGCACCGATGCCCGCGCCGGTGCGGCTGTAGTCTGGGTTTTCGGCCTGCGTAATGGGGCTGGTTGTCGAGATTCGTGCCGTCCCCGACAGGAGGTACTGATGCGCAACGAAACTTCCTCCCTGGTTCGTCTGGAACATACGGTCGCCGAAGGTGTAGGTTTCTGCCATCGTGAAATACGGCTGGATGGCGCCGGCGGAGTTGTCCACGTATTGGTATTGCGGATAGGGAGGGCAGCTCTCTTGAACTGGAACACAGTCGTTACGGTCCGCGGTATTCATCAGGCAGCTGTTGGTTGAAGGATCGTAATTGCAGATGTTGAGAAATCCTTGATGAGTATGGTCCAGGTCGTATTCCGTTGCCAGTGCGCCGGGCGTGAGGGTGACCATCTGTCCAGTGGAGGTCATGCCCTGTAGGGCGATGTCAGCTCCGGCGCTGATCAGCTTGGGATCATGAAAAAGGTTATCTGGAGTTCGGTTCTCCTGGATAATGACCACGACGTGATGGATCTTTCCCGTCGGGATGGGCGGGCTTGTGATGAGGCTGAGTGTGGTGCTGTTGATTGACGTGCCAGACGTTCCGGTGATCGTTACTGCGACCGTTCCCGCCGGTGCTGTGGCGCTGGCGGTGAGGGTCAGCACACTATTGATGCTGGCGGGATTCGGAACGAACGTTGCCGTGACGCCCCTTGGCAACCCTGACACCGCCAAACTCGTACTCCCCGAAAATCCGTTCTTCGGATTCATCGCGATCATGATTGTCCCGTTGTTCCCCTGCACAACCCCAACGGTGTTTGGCGAGGATGAAAGCGTGAAAAATGGGGGCGGGGATCCCAAGCAACTACTGAGGATCAATGTAAAACAAAGGGCAGAAATGGCTAGCAACGCAGGTTTCAGCATAAGCATGTGAGACTCCCGCCGCCAGCGTATGCGAATACCTTGTTCGCGCCAAGGAAGCCGCCGTTCGGACTCGCCTGCTCGTCCCCGATGACACTTTGACCGGACAGAACACGCTTGTTCCACTTGCGGCAGGAAAACCGCGCTGCTAAGCCCGTGGCCATGCCTGTCCATCAATAACTGAATGATGCAAAGATCGCCGCTGCGGCTGCTTCCGACCCAATCACAACCTGAATTTGTTCCTGAGCCCCGTTCATCCTGGAATCCTTCGCGGTCACTTACTGTTGCGGTAAGTTCTTAGGGCACCAGTTTCACGATGATCCGAGTCTGAGTCCGTGATCGGGCTCGGATGTCAACGCAGGCACAGGCTAAACCTTCCGCTACGTCGAGGGATTGAGATGATGGCTTGGGTTGTGGGGTTTACTCTTAACACCGGGAGTGGATTTCAGACTGCAACAGAAGAGTGGCGACTAAAACAGCAGACTTGGAAACGAAATGCCCCTCCGCCTTAGCCTTCAAGAGCCGCGGTCTTGAGCAACCACCAACTTCAGTGGGATCTCCCCGGCTCATCCCCAGCCCACTCGTCATTCTGTGATCATTCGTATCTGCAATGAGCTGCCATATCGACATTTCGCCGAAACTCTGAACATATCTGTACCTGCTGTGTATGAAGTCGTCGAGCAGGGATACTCCAGTGCTTATTGAGCTATCATTGGGCTCATGAATAGAATCGAACTCCGAATCCAGAATTATATAGGGCGGAGAAGCTGCCTTCAGTTCGCCAATCATCTCTAATTGGACAGGGTAGCTATTCTGCAATCCCGGGTCAAAATGTGACCATTTTGTCGCAGGCAGGCGCTGAGTCGCGAAGTAGATCAGGTTGTCGTTTCCGATGGTCCTGTCATGCCTGCTTAGTCCCACAAACAGCCGCTGGTCAGGACGTGTGTGGGTCTCTATGAACTCAATAGTCTGCATACGACCATAGTCCACGAGAAAGCAAAAACCGTTCGTTAAGGGATTTGACATTTCACACCAGGCTGATTGCGCTTCTGGACTTGGGCTTGTGAGACCATCGTCTTCGAGAAAGCAAAAGCCTTTTATGAGAGGATTCGACAGTTTGCACCAGGCCGGTCCCGGCTGCGGAGCTGGCCTTCCAGAAGCAAAGAGAACTCTGGCAATCCTGTCCGGAATAGAACCCTGTAGCAGGTCAAACCTGGTAGCTTTAGCTGCACAGAACGCTGCCGTGAAGATGAAGAAGCAAGCAAGACAGCTAACTAGGGTCCGCGGTAGCCGGGGAAGCCTCATCCTATACTCGAAAAGGACGGCAGTCAGAAGTAGCGAGGGAAGAAAGGAAATAAACATGTTCAGCGTCCCAACGCGCACATAACCCTTGAAAAACATCACAAATGTCAGCACACTTAGAATAATAAGCAGGCCACGCAGTTGCTCTTTGCCGGATCGTTCCTGTTTGTCGGCTGGATGATCCGGTTGGCTTCGCGAACCGAAAGTTAATAGCACAAAGAGAGAGAGGGCAATGGTGACAATAGGCCCATAGACAGCCAAGTCATCGAGTTTCTTGAGGTGAATTCCGGGGAACGGCATGTGACGATAGCGTTGGTAGTTTGCCGCCTGAAGAACGACAACATCGTAAATCAAGGGATAAATAGACGACACTGACAAGAAGTAAATGATGGCAGGTCCAGTTAGGATTGCAAATCCAAGGATATAGGGCCAGAGTGCGGAAAGGGTGATAGAAAGTCTTCCCGATGCCGCATTGGGTCGAAAGTAAGCTACTATGACGATGACGCAGACCTGAATCGCGAGTAGCGCCACGCCGGTATCATAGCGATACAAGGCACAGAGGCCGGCGATAGCACCCGCCGCGCACAGTCGCGTTCGAGTCATACCACCCGCGAAAAGCGGAATAAGCAGGATCGATGAGACCAGGCTCAAGAGGGCGACCGGAAACACAGTCGAGGATATATATGCATTCAAGCCGTAAATCCACAAGAAGGTGACCAGAGTGACACATATAGCGACGGGTCGGCGGGAGTAGAAAGAAGCCACGACGAACATTGTGACGACGGTGATACCTTCGACAAAAAGGTCCAAGAAGCGGACGACTAGAAGACTTGGTCCAAATAGCTTAAAAAGTGCCGCAGGAAGATAAAAATCAGCCGGACCATAAATTTCGTAGAAATCTCGATGTGGAACTTGTCCGGCCGCAATTCGCATGGCTGCTGTAAGTACGACCCCTTCGTCGTATGGCAGTGGGTATCTGCGCATGCCGAGGAACAGAACCATGAAAGATACTAAGAACAATAAAACGGAAGTTACAACCATGCGGCGAATGTGAGCCCTATCACCGGAATCGCCACCTACTGCCGTGGGCATTTTTGTCAAAGTCTGGCCTGCGGGAGAAGTCGCGGCTTTCTCCGTCAAAATAGTCCTCCTCGATACGGTCAGCCGAAGAATACCATGGTTCACATCTCGAACTGAGCGTTGGTAGACAGACGCGGCACGCCATTTCGGATTCAAACGTTCCGTCGACTCACCGTGATCGAGGCTCAGAGCCATAGCCTCACGATCAGATTCGTGGTGCTGAACCCCTCTACGAGAGGAACAATCCTTACCCGCCGACCCCGGGCGCGAACTTCCTTCCCACCGACACCGCATCCGCCGATGGGTCGACCGACGAGAAATCTAAGGTCGCTAATCGACAGCGGCAGCAGCGAATGGAATTTTCAGGGATGCGCCATCGCGGGGTCGGGGCAAGGAAGATGCCTCGACTGGCGTAACCACCATCCGGAAACAAGCGACCATAAGCCCTAAACGTGGCAGAGAATCCCTAAAACTTTCTCCGACTTCGTTTTCGCCACTGCCGATCTCCGCTAACTCTGACCTCTTGCTGGGTCTGCGGGCACAATCTCTGGTACACGTGTTCCTGACAATGCCGCCTGCAATACGGCAGCAGCTTTAGCTCCCGTCCTTCTCCACGTGTATTGGCTTGCTCTTAACAAGCCCTTCTGACAGAGTGTCTGCCTCAAATCTGAATCGTCGACAAGCCGCCGCATTCCGTTCGCAATCGCTTCGACATCATGCGGGTCGATCAACATACCGGCATCTCCGACAACCTCCGGCAGAGAGCAAACGTTGGACGTCAAAACCGGAACTCCGCATGCCATTGCTTCTACGGGGGGTAAACCGAAGCCCTCATACAAGGAAGGAAAAACCAGAGCGATCGATCCTCGGAACAGCGCAGCTAATTGTTCATCCCGGCAATCACCCGCAAAGATTGCGTCTCGCTCCAAACGCAGACCTTCGATGATTTTCCGAAGAACTGGTTCTGCATTACCTGTCAGAATCAGTCGTACCTTGCTGCGAAGCCCCGAGATCGCGTACGCTTTTAGCAGACGGGGAAGGTTCTTGTGCGCCTTGTGACTCCCGACATAGATGAGATACGGAAATCCAGGTTGGTATTTCTGCCCGTCCGGTTCAAAAGGGAAGCCAACTCCATTACCCACATTCACGATTTTGTCGTCGCTGATTCCCGCCCAGGCACAAATCTGTTGCTTTGAATATTCCGAAACCGTCAAGACAAATGCGGCTCGGTGACAGGCCGGTTTGATAATGAATTCATAGTAGGCACGCTTTGCCACGCTCGAATTTTCCGGCACGCGAAGATGATTCAGGTCATGCAGGTTGAAAACAAAACGGCCGGGCCAGCCCAGGGGTGAGTTGTAACCGGGACTGAAAAAAAGCTTGGGGTTCCTGCGCAACAATGCCGCTCCCAGGAGGATTGGGTCAAATGGATGAAACGGAGGCCGCTGGGATTCAAACGGTGCCATCCAAGGAAGTTCTTTCTGAAGCTCCTTCGCGAACCGGCCAATGCCATGGTTCCCGATCCAGCGCGCATCGTAGAGAACGTCGTACAAGAAAATCCTCCATTCCTAGGTTATCTTTTTCGCAATCCAGACCACCCGTCCCACGTCCTCGACTGGCCCACGTACAATTTTAGCCTTAAGTCCTGCACACGGAACCTTGTTAGGCAAGTCGGCCGGATATCCCAATGAGCGAGAATGCCTTTGCGATTGAGTGGGTCCAGATGATAATCGGGCGGTTCAAGATGTTTCACCTGCCGACAATTTCGGCGCACTTCCTAGTTTCTCGTAAAGCCTCTGCAATTCGGCCGGCGAGTGTGGAACGCTCATAGCGCCTCCTTCTTGTAAGCTCAAATGTCTTTCCAGCCAAAGATTAGCGGCTACCCATCTCCCGAATCCCCGGCTTGGCCGATCGCGCCAAAAGTTGGGTATCACAGTCGCAAGCCGCCACTGTGCGCACAGCAACTTCCTTTTCTCTCTTCCGGTGGCGTAAACTCTTCGGTTGTTGCAAAACATTGCGGCAGATCCCCTCACGAAGGAGTATGCGAAACCTCCCCATGGACAAGCAGTGAAACAGGCCAATTCTACCGCTGAATGCGTCCCTTCCTCCGGAACTAGCTCGGCCACTGCCGGGATCGCAGAGGATGCGAAAAATTCATCGCCGTCGTCGGAGGCGCACTTCCCCTACGAGCACACCGCTGTGGTCACAAGTTTCGACAACACTGAAACAGCTTCAACTCTTTTATCCCGACCCGACCGGTACAAGCAACTCTTCACCGCCTTATCGGCGTCCAGTGTTATCAGCCGAGGTGCTGGACTTACGTATTGCCTGGCCAGCACCTCAAGTCAGGGCCGAAGCGTTCTCTCGGCCCAGTACAACCGCTTTCTTGGTTTTGACGCGGAAAGCAAGGTTGTTCGCGTCGAGCCGGGAGTGACGATGGGTGCGCTGTTTGAGTTTGCCTCGGCCCGCAGCCTGCTGCCGCCGGTCCTCCCGGGATATCCATTGGTTACCGTAGGTGGTGCTGTGGCCATGAATATTCATGGCAAGAACCAGTTTCGCGCCGGAAATTTCGGCGATCACGTCCGGAACATAGGCTTGTACCATCCTCGAAGTGGCGAAATCAATTGCGGACCGGAGTTGAACCCTCGTCTTTTTCGCCTGACATTGGGAGGATTTGGCTTAACCGGACACATTACGTCGGTGGACATAGGGCTAAGGTCCTTCACGGGTCGAAGCCTGACGGTCGAACGCCATAATGTGGCGGACCTGGTAGAAGCGGGTCATCTCATGGAGAGTTTGTCCGACCATTCGGAGTACACGTATTCATGGCACAATCTGAACCTGCGTGGCCGGCGATTCGGCGCCGGAACCGTTTACTCTGAACATCCCAACAATGGTGAGATTTCGATTTCAGGAAAGCGTCGCACTTCCTTCTCAACGACGAAGCCCTTGCTTTGCCGCCTCTACAATCGCATGACGGTTCCGATGCTCTGCGGCGCCTATCAAATGAAGGAAAAGGTGGCGCCGCGCGCCACGGGCAGTGATCTTTACAGCGCCTTCTTCCCCTTCGTAGGTAAGGAATTGTACTTCCGGTTGTACGGCAAGAAAGGCTTCAGGGAATACCAGGCATTATTCCCGCGAGAACGTTGGGAAGAGGCATGCAGTCGAATCGCTGAAGCTGTCCGGCAATGCCGAGTTATGATCCTACTGGCGTCGACTAAAATATTTCGCGGGGAAGCCAGCTTCCTGAATTTCTCCGGAAATGGTATTTGCCTCGCGCTGGATACTCCCAATACACCGTCATCGGTAGATTTCTTCGCGCGGTTGGATAAGATCACGATCGACTTGGGAGGAATTGCCAACATCTCGAAAGATGGCCGGCTTAGCGCTAGTACCGTTCGCGCCATGTATGGCGATCGCTATGAAACGTTTCGCGGTGCATTGCGTGACTATGACCCCCAGCGGCACTTCCAGTCCGAGCTGCGCAGGAGGCTTGATCTCTAGCAGGCCAACGACGGGACGGTCCTGCGTGGTTGTTGGGGGAAGCAGCGGGGTCGGTCGCGCCTTGGTCAGCCAGTTATCTGCGCGCGGAGACGCGGTATTGGCAGTCGCGCGCGAACGGCGAGATCTGGCGGCGTTGCAAAGTGATTGTTTAGTCCGCCTGGGTGCCCACGTCCGAATCATACCGGCCGATTTGGCAGCACTCAATTTTGATGTCGCCGCATTCGTCCGGACCTGCGTCGATGAGTTGGGCCAGGTTTCCCATGTCTTTATGCCACTGGGGATGATCCATGCGGAGGACTTCGGTGCGCCGTCGGCTGAAGTGCTGGAATCGTTAGCGGTGGTCAACTACCTTCGTCCCGCTCAACTCCTGAGCGCCTTCTGCGAGTATTTTTCGACGATCGGCCACGGTAGTGCAATGGTTTTTACCAGCATAGCTGCCGATGCCCCACGGGGCAGAAATGCAGCCTACGGGTCGGCCAAGAAGGCGCTTGAATTTTATTGTCGCGCCCTTCAGCACCATTTTGCCGACACCAAAATCTCCATACAGATCTGCGCACTTGGCTATGTCGATACCACTATGAGCTTTGGCGCCAAGCTGCTGTTTCCCGCAGCGAGTCCAGAGGAAGTGGCTCAATTCGCTCTGCGTTTGAGTCGAACCCGTAGACGCTTTTCCTACTTCCCTCGTTTCTGGTTACCAATTATGATGTTGCTCAAGGCACTTCCATGGTCGCTATACAAAAAGCTTCGATTTTAGAGGCCTACGAGGGTTTTCGCTCCGAGCCGGCTCCTGAAAGACCGCGGGTGAGCGTCTTTTTCCCCGTTTATAACGACGAGCGTACCGTGGAACGCGTCGCCCTCAAATCCCTCGATGTCTTGTCTCGTGTGGCTAGCGAGTACGAGGTCGTCATCGTGGATGATGCGACCCCCTGTCGTGCCGGCGAAATCGCAGACCGTTTGGCGGCCGAAAATCCCCGCATCCGGGTGATTCACCACTCGAAAAATCTGGGCTATGGGGCTGCAATCCGGACCGGTCTCGCTAATGTCCGCTACGAGTGGATCTGCTTTACCGACGGCGACGACGAATACGATATTTATGACCTCGAAAAGCTGATTCGCCTCCGTCACCGCTACGATCTGATCATCACTTTTCGTTATGCCAAGCTCTATTCTACCTTTCGAATTTTTGTATCCTGGGTCTACAATCGTTCGCTCCGTGCCCTTTTCAAGAGCCGGTTCCGCGATATTAGTACCGGCCTTCGTCTGATCCGGCGCGATCTGCTCAACGAGCTTGACCTTAAGTCGAGCAGCCCATTTATTGGCGCTGAGATCGCGATCAAGACAATGCTGAAAGGTTTCCCGGTCGGCGAGGTTGGAATTCAGACGTTCCCACGGGAATTCGGTCACGGATCTGCCACGTCCTGGCGCAATATCATAGCCACTATCCGGGACATGACCTCGTGTTACCGTACGATTTTTTCCCCGGGATACGATGCTCCCGCCCACAGAGAACAGCATCGCAACTCGACTGCGGCTTTGAGGTATAGCATAAAGCCACAGTCCAGCGATCGCCTCGACCCGCCCTGATACCGGCCACAGCATCTAAAGGTCGCTCGTCTTTAAAGACTCCGGAATCTGGCCGCCTTGTGCGGACGACGAACCACGCAGGCCGTATCCGAGGCACCAAATTCAGGTTCTATGCTCGTGACTATCGGCGGAAGTCGTTCAAGACAACCAGCAAGGATAGGAGCAAATACTGCGCTCACCGGAATCGCTCCGTCCGACGAGCTCAAGCCAGCGGCGAGAATTTTATTCTGTTCAACAGATGGTTATTGCCGCCGATAGATCGTAGTTTCCGAGTGGTAGTTGCGCCAGTCGAACCAGTAATCTTTAAGTGCCGGAAGGCGCTCGAGGCATTTCCCATGCACCGGTCCCGAGATCGCGCAGCCTTGGAAGTTCCACCGGCTTGCGGTGAGGCTGTCGACGAGCATCCACGCTTTTGCCGAGAAGTCCCCGTTCGGCTTGTCGTCGAAGTTGCCCGTGCCGTTCTTATCGACAGGTGAAGCCGCCATCCGGTTCGCGCCGTTAGTCTGCAAAAAGAATTGGGCATCCTGTCCGTTGACGCGGCTAACAAAAACGCGGAACGATTTGCCGTCTGGTCCGAGCACGAGCAGCAGGAGCGTGCCGTTGACGCGGTCCATCACCGGAGACTGCTTTACGAAAGTCTCCCACGGGTAGGCGCGCACCACGCCGTTCACGTCGACGCCGATCACGACGTCACGCGGGTTCAATTCAGTGCCGGGGAAACTTATCACGACCGGTAGCTTCGCGACTTCCGGCTCCCACTTGCTGTTGTACTCTTTTAGGTACCGCGGCACTGGCGCGAGCACCTCTCCGCGAGGGAACTCCGTTCTCCATTCGCCGAAAGTCAGCTCATCGCTCAACACCAGATCGAGGGCTGAACCTTGCAGCGGCCCGTAGATCGCTTTGCCGGTAATTTGCTGCCACCATGTACCGGTTTCGCGGTCGCGCATCAGGAAGTTCTGATTGTTGATGCCGGCCAGATAAAAATGCAGCTCTCTGCCGTTCACCGAGCGCCTCCACACCAGACCGGTGTGACAGAGCGTTCAATAGGTGATCGCGATGGGAATGCCGTCGACCACATCGTTGAAAATGTGATGGTAGGCCATCTGGCTGATGGGATAAGCGCGCGCCTCATCGCCGAAACGAACGGACATGATCATTTCCGTGGGGTCGAGCTTGCTTTCGGATTGCGCCTGGAATTGAGCGCCAGCGATGGGATGGAACATCCATTCGAAGTAGTTAACGCGAGACATCGCTGCGGCCAACGCCATGACCAGAATCACAACGCTGATTGAAATCTTTCGCCAGAGGCTGGCATGGCGCCAGAGCAGGCAAGCAAGAACAATGCAAACCAGGCCGGCGATCGAGGTTCCCGCCGGCGCATGCTGGCGAAGGGCCATCGCTAGCCACAATGCTCGTGGCGACTGGTAACGGAATGGACGGATGACAAATGCTGGAACGAAGAAAAATCCAATCGCGGCGATAGCGCTCAACGAGAACGCGATCAAAGTCCAAAGTGAAATGGGACGCTTCGCCGGCCGCGCGGCTTGGCCGCCGATCTCAGCGGACGCTTCCGACGTTGGCGAAGGCGATACGGTCATAAGGATCAGAACCAGATCGATTACAGGAATTTTAGTTGCGTGAATGTAGACGATCGGGGCCAGTCAATCAATAGTACAAAAAGGTAGTGGGCGACTTAAACCAGCCCACTACCTACAAAAAGATGAAGGCTCCGGTCCGAAGACCGGAGCCTCGCTCCTGATGACCTCATGCGCGGCCTTAGTTGGTTCGCGCGATCTGGTTCTGGCGATAGCTCAGGTTGTCCACGTTGCGGAACATGGGCGTTCCGGGCGGCAGGTTCGACGGTATGGAGAACAACGGGTCGAAGGTGTATTGCCGGTCCGGAGGGTTGTACACCAGGTTGCAGCACTTGAAAGTGCCGGTGGCGTAGGTATTCCAGTAGAGGCTGACCAGAGATCCCTTGTAGTAGAGCTGCTGTTGAGCGCCCGCGGCGGGCACTCCGCCCCAATCTTCGAGGAAGCGCAGGAAGTTGTGAATACCGCCGTCCATGCCGAAAGCGAACTCGGGGTTTTGCGCGACGTTGGTGAAGGCGATGGTTTTGCCTCCAGCGACGGCCACGCGGTAGTAAGAGGGGACCGGAATGCGGTTCGGGGTTAGAGGCGGAACGCCCTGTCCACCGGGATTGAGGGGGTTCTCCAGGCTGCCATTGAATTGACTGCCTGCGGCGAGGAAAGCGGAGCCGATGCCGGCATCCTGCCAGTTGTTGGAG